>NZ_JBAMME010000222.1:0-5968 GCF_039793925.1 Thermogutta sp.
TATGCCGCCCAACGGCACCGAGCTCAGCCGCTGCGACCGAGGCGGCGCAAGCCGCCGAGGGAGCAGTCGGCTGGAGCGAGATGTTGGGCGGCCTGTGAATCACTCCACAAATTTGCGGAAACGCCTCACAGCCAATACAAAAAGCGGTAGCATTATCAAACCGAGTGATACGCCGCATACACCAGTTGGTCGGCTAGTGGTTGGTGGGGATGCTGTGGGCGTTTCCAATGCACGCAACATTTCAGCCGTGCCAGAATACACCTCGTCAGGGTTTCCATCATTATTCGTGTCAATGACAAGCTGGGGTTGAGGCTCTTTTAGATCGACCTGAGCCCTGTCTCCGTCAGAAACAGAAACATTGGAATAAGTAAACTCTCGTCCTGATTGACCCTCAATGAGAGTCACCCCTACAGATCCATCTCCCGTGGCTTGTAACGAAATGGTAATGTTCGGATCGGCAGGGTAGATCACATACTTATCCCCTTCCCATTCAATCACCCGTGAGTCGGGTATTTCGGTAACCACTTCATCATCAGAAACAAAACCCGCGCGCTGACCAGCAGCATTTGTAACCAGAATTGTCATGGGGGAATGTACACCACTAACGCTGATAGGCACTCCTTGCCTGTTAAACTCTCTAACCAATTGCCACATCCAATTTACAGGATCCTCGCAAACTTGTAATGCATCCGTATCGAAGACTCCCCAAATCCCAGTAATGATTTTCCCTATCGAACCCAAAATGGCCCGGCCAAGTATCTTTACAAATCCTTTTGCCAGCGGAGGAACTGCACATGCAATATCACCATCTTCGCATCTTGCAACCTGCAACCCAGCGGTAACAGCGTCCAGCAAATCTTTGCCGATATCTGAGGAAAAAGGACCTATCAACTTATTTACTATCACAGAAGTACAACTCAATCCGCTCAACCCAGGGTTGATAGTTAATCTCCCCTCCCCCCTAAGTTCGGATTGCTGCTGTATGTCAGGTTGAAGGCTCACTACGACCACGCCGTTTGACACAGCTGTTTTAAACCGAACTTTCACTGTTAACAGCCATTTCTCAAAATTAACCTGTTCGCCTTCTACTACTGGAGAAATGAACGAAGCATCTCCTTTGGAGAAAGAATGCCTGTCTATAACTTCTCCGCTCTCATTTTCCAGGATGACTTCCCCCGTGTACTGCCAAAACGGCTGATTAAGTGGTGCTCCTCTGTTCTCAATAACCATCGTTATTCTTACCATTTCGGATACAGAGACTTGAGATGGTCCTATCTGAATGTCGGACACTTCCAGCACGGGGGCAGAGAAAGCGGTAGGAGTGGGAAGAGAAGTGGAAATAGGAGGGATGGTTGGAAGTATTGGTGTGGGCACAGAAGTAGGCGTAGCTGAAGTGATGGGCACGCAGCTTTCAACAACCTCCATACGGGTAGCGATTACAAGAGGATAAGCGGGATCAAGCGAGAAGGAGGGATCATAAAGCATGACAGACTGCCCCACGAGAGCTCCCAAGTCTGAATTGGGCACACTAACAATGTCTACCAACCAAATGTCTGATTGATCCCAAGGTCTAAATCCCCAAGCAACATCACTTCCATAGCTCCATTCGCCGCAAACTGTTGTGGTCGTGCAACTGTCAACTAATCCGATCCGAGAGAACCCGACCAGTAATTTCTGGTCAGGATAACCATACGTTGCAGCTCCATTAGGGTCAAACTGCGGATCATAAATCCTGATGAAACTGCCATTAAGAGAGTCAAAATCCAAGTTCCACCAATCAGGAAAGGCGAGTGGGTCTATCCACCAAGATTGAGATTCTGTTGAGGGCATAAACGTGATGTAGTAATGTACTCCATCGCTCCCAATTAACAATTGTCCACAAATGATATTTGGTGTGTTTGATACGTAAGCTGGAGCAGAAATAGAGGTTGGTAAAGTAAGGGTTGGCGACAACAGAATAAAAAGCGTAAATAGGTAAGTAAATGTGCGACTTTTGGGTACCATTTCTCCACCTCCTTTGTGAACTGGTTCCGCCCAACGAGTTGCGCCTAAGCCGCGCCGCGGAGCGCAGCGGAGCGGCGTCGGCTTGAGGCGCTTGTTAGGCCCGGTTCTCCTGAGCACGCACCCCCACCCAGGACGGACGCGCCCCCACTCGCCGACCGCCTACCCCTCTGCACCCAACCTCCCATCCCCCAACCACCACGCCGCCTTCACCACCCCACCGACAACCAGCCCCTCGCCCTCAACCCGTCACCCCCATCAGCACCAACCCGCTCACCCTACCGCTCACCTCGTACCCGCTACCCCATCGCCTACCAGCCTCAACCTCAACCACCCTCTCCCTCGCCGCAGGAGACCACCGCGCTCCCGACCGCGGCTCTCGCTCCCCGGCTCCATCACCTACCCAGACCGCGACGCCCCCCCGCCGCCTTCTCTCCGCGCGCTCCCACCTGCGCCACGGGCCTCACCCGCTGCGGGCGACCCTGCCCCCCAATCGGCCCCACCGGCCCGACCAACCCCATCACCAAGACAGAGACCCGCCCGCCTGTTCACCTGCTCACCAAACCCTGGGGCAAGGGCCTAACGGCACCGAGCTCAGCCGCGGCGAAGCCGCCGAGGGAGCAGTCGGCTGCAGCGAGAGGTTGGGCGGCATGCCCATCTTGTTTATCTGCCCCTAAGTACAACAGGTAGGTAGGAGTGATAAATGGGTCGATCTGGCGTGATGGATAGCCCGTACGCTGTGGTGCAACCATAGGCATACGGGTCCCAGTGCTCCACCTTGATGTAATACATACCCGCCATTGGTGCTTGCCAGATCAAACGCGATGCTGGCCAGTTGTTGGGATCGTCATCGTTACTATCTATTAGTGTGGTACCGTTGCGATCGTAAAGATAGAGGACCGTATCAGCGTGACCGCCAGTATTAGTGGTTACCAGTGTGTAAGTGATTCCTGGCAGAGCGATGAACTTCATCCAATCTTGATCGCGCTCAATGTGGAAGTTATGCATTTGCCATGTTCCATCGGTTTCTATCGGACGTGCGTTAGCAGGCACATTATCCGCTTCGTAAGAATCAGCCGCTACTGTGCATGTTTGCACAGTATATGAGATTTCGTTACTGTAGTTTCCTATATTTCCAGCATGGTCGTAAGCCCGCGCCCGGAAATGATAGGTATGCCCATTCTGACCAACAAAGCGGTAGTACGTGTCCGTTGTACCTGTTATCAGGTCTATCCAGGCACCACTCGCACCATCCCGATACTGAATGTCGTAACTGGCAACACCAGACAGGCTGTCTGAGCCCCACCACCACACGTGAAAATCGCGGAAGGGAGCGTCACCGTACATTGAACTCACACCGACTTCAGTAGTGGGTGCTGTGCGATCAATGCCAAGGTCCCATGTGCCTGCTCCCGTCCAGTTACCAACCCAGTCAAAGGCCCAGATGTAGAAAGCGCCGCCGCTCTGCTCAGGAAGAGCGCCGGTTTCAAAATTCCAACTCCAGCCATCCCGACCGTCGTTGTCTGCACCCAGCCATATCCAATCAGAATTCTCCCAATCCGCACTATGCCACAGAAACTCCACGCGGTTGATCCCATCATTATCGGTTGCGTCCACACTAATCGCCTCTGTAACAGGGTTCATCCACTCACCGTTGCTGGGCGATGTAATCTCAGCGGAGGGGTTGGAGTCGTCGCTCAACAAACGAACAGTATAGAAATAATTGGTGCCGCCTACTGACGGGTGGTTCAATGCTTTAACTCTGATGTAATAGGTCCCATCATGAGGCAGCTGATAACCGAGATGCGAATCGGTTACCTCGCCCAAGATTTCATCATCATTTTGGCTCAAAACGCTAGTCCCATCAGTGTCTATCAGGAAGATGTAGGGATCAAGCCATGAATCATAAATGGCAGCATCTATGTTTATGACGACCTTGTCACCTGCCAAACCGGTGAATTGGTAGAAATCGTAATCTCCTCCAGGGCAGATATCGCCGCTGATAGCCTGACCATAGGCGATGGTCGTGGCTTGGGCTGGGTTATTGTTAGGCTCGTGAATGTCGGCGCATGAGGGTGGCGGTGTGCTGGAGATATCAAAGTCATCTATATACCATCCACCATAGGCGTTCCACAAGGCGTCAATCGTGTCAAAATGAAAGCGCACCTGGATAGTATGGCCTGCATATTCCGATAAATCAATAACCGGGCTTTGCAGCCACCACATCATTGGATCATCTGAGAGCTGTAGCACGTTGGTAAACTCTCCGCCGTCAACTGAGATCTGCACCCACCGTTGATCCCAATCCGGCCCTTGCGTTTCAGTTTCATAACGATACCAGAAGCGCAGGTAATAACCAGTTGATGGAATATAGATGGGGGGTGAAGTTAATCCACCAGAATTAGCTGCGCCGGTGTCATAATCCCCGGTCGCGTCTTGACCGTACCAGTATGCATGTGAAGAGCCGTTATGACCAATATAGGGAGACTCCACCAAATGCCACAGCCCTGTAGCAGTCCACATGGAAGAGCCGTTTTCCATGTCATCGGTAAATGGAGCGGTGGGAATCCAGAAGAAAGTTTGCTGCCACACATTGTTAGTTTCATCCGACTCTGCAACTGTATTATCTGGGTCAACCACAAGGCGTACTGTGTGCCACCCAGGCATTGTAATCGTCTCTGCCCAGTCATCAAATCCACCGACCCATCCGGGATAAAAATCGGGTTGAGGGTAACGTACATAGCGAATACTATCCACCCAGAGTTCGACATAAAATGTACCAGGGGCAACACTGCCACCGCTATTGATAAAGTGCCAGTCAAAATAGGTGGTCTGTCCGGCATATAACGTGTTGACCGCCTGGGTGCCCTGGATGGACGAGGGCACTACCGGGTATGGGTAACCAGAGGGAGCATAGGGCCTCAAGTCAGGTTGGGGCGGAGGGCACGGTGGCGTAGTGACGTTAACCGTATTGCTGGGGTCGGATTCTATGCCATCGCGAAATGCTTTTACATAGTAAGAATATGAGGTATTACCGCTCAGACCCGCATCCTGGTAACTGGTACTGTTCATCCCTACCTGGCCCACATAGGACCCGTTCCGAAAAATTCGGTAGCCCTCTTCGTTCCCAGAATTATCCACCCAGTAAAGGTCAACCTGACTGCAAGAGGCAGTCTGCGCGCTCAGGTTAGAGGGCGCGGCCGGCTTTACGGTGAACGTCCAGGTACTGCTCCAGCCGCTCTCGCCGGCGCCGTTTCGAGCCTTCACGTGCCAGGAGTAGGTGTAACCAGCCCATTGAGGCCCCAGACTCTTGTACGGCTCGCTTTGCCAGCCAAAAGTCAGGGTGCCACCAGGGCCTCCCCAGACTTCGCCATAGTATTCGTTGCCGGTGGATGACCAAGCCAGGTTAATGGGAGTGCCTTCAATGAAAGATGAACCGTTTGCAGGTGCCTGTGGTTGAGGTGGGGCAGGAGGCTGAGCGCGCAGTTGCACTTTGACCGAGGAAACCGAGTTTGCGCCGATATAATTATCGCCCAGGTTGGAATCATCGCCGGTGAAGGTCTCGGAGCGTCCCTGGTAGTTGTCGTGCTCGTATAGAATCGCCTGGACGTTGCTACCCACCTTGATGGACTCGGCGTTGTCGTTGCCCAGGCTGCCCAGGTAGCCAGGATTGGGGTAATCTCCGACGCCCAGGGTGACACAACTGCCGCCGTAGCCAGTATCCGCGTACAGGGCTACCTGATCAGCGTTGGGGGTGCATGAGGGTGGCACATAGCATGACTTAGATACGCCGGGGAGTGGGTCACCAAAATTGCCGTTATTACAGCCAACGCCGTTGGTAAAGGTCCTGACCTTATAGCAAGAATTTGCTCCATAGTAGACTTGCTGTGTGCCGCTGAAACTGCAGTAGCCGTTTTCATCCGCACATTTTACATACCCTGAGGGTAGACTGGTAGCATCACAACTT
>NZ_JBAMME010000223.1:0-4230 GCF_039793925.1 Thermogutta sp.
GCCGCCGTCAACCGCCTCCTCGGCCAAAATCTGGTCCACCGCCGGGCCCCAGAGGTAACGCCACTCCAGATCACCTGTTTGAACTAGCCCGGAGCCCGTCCGCCGAAAGTCCATCACCACCTGGTTGCCATCATAGACCAGGTTCTGTTTCTGTTCGTAGTCGCCGTCCCCGTTAAGGTCGCCCAGTTTCCGGACCATACGGTTCTGATAATCGTACCAGTACCGGATCACCCAATCCACGGCCGCCCCATAGCTGGGCCGATGCGACACCTTCGTCAGCCGGTTCCGGTGGTCCCAGGTGTACTGGGTGATGTCGGTGTCACCCGCGTCGAGCTGGCCGTTCTGATTGGCGTCGATGAAGCGGTGCGTGCGGTTCCCCTCGGCATCGTAGAGGTAACGGTAGGTGCCGTCGGAGAGAAGCTGGTTGTTCGTGCCGGTGGTGTAGGTGCTGCCGTTGGCGGTAACGCGGTTGCCGTTGGGCTGCCTATTATCCCTTTCCAGATCACCAACAAACTAGGAACGGTGGAAGCGAGAGGGTGTTGATGACGTCCTCCACAAGTTGAAACGGCTTTTCGTAGGGGCCTTCAATGCTATCTACGTAAGTTATGCGACCTGCCGGACCAATAGTTATGTCCAAGGTTCCGCTATAGTTTCGCTCGAAGTAGCAGTCAACTACCCGATGGTATGCGTTTCCTCCCGGGTCGACCCAATCGACCTCCAGATGTGATTCACCCGAAGGGTTAATACGTGTCGTTACGCGCGACCCTTCGGCCAGATATGGCAAACAGGTGCGACCTCCGGTGTAGGAAAGCACCACATCCTGGATCGGTTTTCCCGAGTCGTTTTGAAGGGTCACGGAAACGCCGCTCGCGTATTGCCACTTGAGGAACAACAACACAGCAAACGCGATGACTGCAAAGAGCACAACAGCGCAGACAACGCCTTTCCATGTCAGTGGACCAGTTACCCTAAGATACAAGCCTTTCGGCCACATCGCCATCTGCTCCGATCAATAGCGTTCGTAGCTGTTCGCGGGTGGTGTCCCTCCAGGCGATAACTGAAGGCGGCCTTCATGAACTGCGCTTTCGCACCCGCGCGAGCAGTCTTCGTCCGATCTTGCAGATTTACCAATCTTCCTTCCCACAGCATTGTTGAACTGATCCATCGCCTCTTCGGCAGCTGGCTGATCATCTCGCGCGCAGTATTCATGGACGTCTGCAATTCGTTTCGCCACGTCCTGGCCAAGCCGTCTACACATGAGGCACGACCAATAGCAGTGCCGAAATGCATCTGCTGGGCCATTATGCAGTCCGTCCGGTCCACCTGGTAGGCGCTCGGCGACTCGCTGCGTTTCCCGAATCGCTTGGTGCGAAAGCCTGTTGGCGATCCACGCATTGATGGGACCGACAGCCCGAATCTGCGCCCATCCTTCACCGCATGGACACGGACTTTGCTTCAAACCGGTTGGGTCTTGAAAGCCTGTAGGTTTATTCCCCACATACCGATACAAATTCGCGTCGCCGCCGTCAAAACCGATGGGGTCCTCGCTCAGCCAGCGGCCGACACGAAAATCGTACCAGCGGTTGAGGTTGTTCTGCAATACGGTGTCGGGGTCGAAGGGTCGGGCGGTGAAGAGAAACAGAGAATCCACCGCCGGGTTGCTCTCGGCCGTCACTCTGCCGAAGGCGTCGTAGATGAGGTGATTGACCACGGTGGTCATGTCGCTGCCCGGATCGTACTTCGCGATGTCCCGGACCGTGTTCAGGTGGTCCGTCAGGGTCCACGGTACGAGGTCTGCCGTGCCGCCGTCAACCGCCTCCTCGGCCAAAATCTGGTCCACCGCCGGGCCCCAGAGGCCCAGCCTGGCGGGTCGAGCGCACCGAAGACCAACCATCATCAAACCATCACCTGACCAAACGGGCGGGTTTTCGCCTCCGGCTCAATCTACCCTACGGGGGCTACTTTTGTCCCCCTTGCTGATCGCCCTGAAAGGCTCCGGTATCCCACTGTTGCCGGACCGCTTTCCGACAATGTTCCAAGTAGTCGCGCAAGTGTCCCGTTTCACGAGAGGCGACCTCAACAGCCTCAAGATAGTCAATGGCAGCAATCCCATTTGCAGAAAGGTATCGGATGTGGAATTTGGCGATTTGGTCAAGCTCTTTCCCGCAAATCTCGGCCGACGCGGCATACCTGGCCTGTAGCTGCGCACGAGAGAGAGACTCGCTATACGCGATGAAGCTAACCACGACCAACCAAATGATGCAGAGTGCACAAATCACCCGCGACATATGCGCCATGGCATTTCTCCCTCGCGCCTTGTCAAGAAGAACTCGCCATCCACAACACGCCTAAATGAATACAGACACCTCCGTCAATTGGCCGTTTCACCGCTTACCGGGGGCGTGGTTTACACACGCTAAGCTCCCCGACCTGGCGTGGCCCAGGGGACCAGCGTAAGTCCGCGTCGAAGGCGACTGCTGCTCATGAATCGCGCTCTGATGCATTGCGCTATGGCCACGATAACACGACGCGATGGGCCTTACAAAGGTTTTGTTCAGTCTCCTCGTCGGCCTGACCGTATGCCTGCCCATAGCTCAAGGTCGGCTTGGTATACGAAGGAACACTTTATGCAATTCCAAAAGGAGAGGTCCTTCCGCCTCCCCTTCAGAAGGCCGGCGGTGATCGCCGACCTTGCGAACCACCTGCAATCGCGCACCCCGGCGATATATCTGCCTGGAGTACTCTTGGTTTGGCTAACAAACTCTCTGACCCCTTGCTGAAACGCTGCCTTGTCATAACACTCGTCAAAGATCATAACCTCCACACACACCGAATAGCCATGCCCGTGGGCGATGGTTGCTGGGTCTGCCTCCGGATAAACTTCCAGGTCATTGTCACGTATGTCTCCCTGGCCGACAACATTCAGCCGCTCTTCGAAGAATCCCCACCCTTGGCCATCGATTGTAATGAACCAATGGCTTGGAACACGCCCCCAGAGGGGATCACCCTTAATGAACCCCGTGCAATATTTCACGCCGGAGGGGATCGCTTTAAGACCATCCGGGTCGGCCAGCCTTTGGGGCACGTTCCCCCCATACCGATACAAATTCGCGTCCCCACTGGCAAAGCCAATCGGGTCCTCGCTCAGCCAGCGGCCGACGTGGGCATCATACCAGCGGTTGAGGTTGTTCTGCAATCCGGTGTCGGTGTCGAAGGGTCGCGCGGTGAAGAGGAACAATGAGTCCACCGCCGCATTACTCTCCGACGTCACCTTGCCGAAGGCGTCGTAGATGAGGTGGTTGACCACGGTGGTCATGTCGCTGCCCGAATCGTACTTGGCAATGTCCCGAACCGTGTTCAAGTGGTCCGTGAGGGTCCACTGTACAAGGTCGGGTGTGCCGCCGTCAACGGCCTTTTCGGCCAAAGTTGGTCACATCAAGTGCATGGTCGCTTTCAGACAGTCAGGCAAATCTGTCTCTGTCGCCATGCCACTATTGCGCAAGTTTCTTGTCACGCACATCGCGGCGCAGAATTCGTATTGGCTCCGAAAGGCTATCATCGCTGAGCAAGAGGCCGAAATAGAGGTTTTGATCGAGCTCGAACTGGCGAGGTAGTACAACCGTCGCTGCCCTCCGTTCCTCAGGAAGCTGTTTAGCGACCTCCTCATCAAAAGTGATCGAGAGGACTCCCAGACGCATGGCTGATTCAACACTGAGGTCCTTGATTACCCGAAAAGATCCCTTCTCGTGAAATCTCACCGAGTAAGCCGTGCCTGCATCCACCCACTCCAACCGCATGCTACTCTTCACCACTTTGGGATCTAACTCAGAGCGAGAGACAAAATAAACGCCTGCGATACTCGCATCATCAAGTGTCAGCCATGCAATATCTAAGGAAAATACATCATCGGAGTTTAGAACGCGTGAGGGACGCATGATTGCCCATAAAACAATGGGCTGTCGAAGGGCTTGTGAGCCACCGGCCTTAAGAGACTCACGAGCCCTGAAACACGCAGGTAGTACCTCTGGATCAAAGACGGACTCACCCCGAAGGATACCGTCCAAAATGCTCACTGTATGCTCCACTTTTGCATGATCACGCCTACCAAGGTCGCATCCAATCACGAGACTCGTCAATGGGACCAGGGCCCAGCACACGCTCAATCGCATCACGAAGCTCCTCCCATGTTGGTCCTCTGCCATAAGGGGGATAGCCGTAGAATCCCGGAAT
>NZ_JBAMME010000223.1:4240-5949 GCF_039793925.1 Thermogutta sp.
CCGGAATATCGTTTGCTCCCTCCGGTGCGCGAATGGGTACTTCCCTCCGATGCGTGACGAACTCATAGCCCTTGACTATGGGCCAAACGCAGCAAGGTTCGCAAGATTCAAACTCCACAATGAGCCAAACGATATAACCGCGCTTTATGTACGCATGGTTAGGAGCGCCCGTTACACCGGAATACGCAGACGAAGCTGTCTCTGCAATAGCGTTTACCAATGCTTCTAATGCCTCCTTGGTTCCGAGGAGAGCAGCCGTTGCTACATCGCCGAATGCCTGAATATACCCCAGTGCCTCGAGATTCCGCTCTATGGATTCTGCGGCTCTCTCTTGTGAGGGGCTCTGGCCCGCGGTAACGGCAATATCCACAACCCGTTTATTATATTGGTTCGCATACTTCGGTATTGGCGGCTGACACTCACCGCAGAAATGACCAACCGGATCTGGGTATCGCAACACCCCGTTGAAGACATACCGATACAAATTCCCATCCCCGCCGGCAAACCCGATCGGGTCTTCGCTCAGCCAGCGGCCGACGCGGGCATCGTACCAGCGGTTGAGGTTGTTCTGCAGGCCGGTGTCGGCATCGAACGGTCGGGCGGTGAAGAGGAACAAGGAGTACACCGCCGGATTGCCCGTATTCGTTTCCGCACATGTATTACACATCGCGATCACCTCGGCGGATTTGTGTCTCGCTTCGGCCGAGTTACCGCCTTTTCAAGACTCGGTAGCCTGCGAGGCCGAGCAAACATAGGCCACCCCATAGTAAAAGGTCGGTTGCTGGATCAGGGGGCGTCAAAACACTTGTAATCGTTTTGACAACGATCAGCATAGTAACACAAATTATAATGTTACGCATGAGTTATGTCCTACTGCGCCGATCATAAGTAGGTCCAATGGGGATTTAACCGCTGCAAGGCTCGTTTCGAAAGTACTTATCCCACCAGCCCATAGGCGTCTTGATCGCGGAAGCGAAATCCGACCACGTCTGGCCATCTGCGCAAGTGTGCACCCAGATGGTGGTTTGAATAGCATATTTGAGCGGCAACACGCCAAATTTTCGCGCCTGCCATGTCGCGCTCACAATGTAAGAGTAACACTCAACACAACCACAGGACGAATCAGGATGAAATGTTCGGCGCGGACCGACACTAGTTGAAATCACCGTCCACAGAAATCTATTTCTGACTGTTACTGAACCGTGCGGAGCCTCAGAGAATCTGCACCCATCTCTCGATTGACCAGCTAAGGTCACCTCAATGCTATTTTCGCCGAACGGCCAAGTAATTCTCACGCCTTCGATCACCCATTTCCGACACACACTTACGCTGATCTTAAAGTACCCTTCCGGATCCGCTTGCGTTTGCGATCCATTCCCCACATACCGATACAAATTCCCGTCGCCACCGGCAAAGCCGATTGGGTCTTCGCTCAGCCAGCGGCCGACCGTAGCGTCGTACCAGCGGTGGAGGTTGTTTTGAAGTTGAGTGTCACTATCGAATGGTCTACCGGTGAATAAAAAGAGACTATCAATCGTCGGATTAGTCTCCGACGTGACTCGGCCAAAAGCGTCATAGATGAGATGGTTGACCACGGTGGTCATGTCGCTGCCCGGATTATACTTCGCGATGTCCCGGACCGTGTTCAGGTGGTCCGTCAAGGTCCACTGTACAAGGTCGGGTGTGCCGCCGTCAACGGCTTCTTTGGC
>NZ_JBAMME010000224.1:0-5909 GCF_039793925.1 Thermogutta sp.
CATGGTTTCCTTCATCCAGCAGGGGGCCTCCTTGTTAGCTGACCTTGTCGAGTTAGAACCAATTGCCAACGAGGGCTGAGCGGTGCGCGGCTCTTTCCGATGGCTTCATCCGAAGCCGATCTGCATAGACACTCTGGCACAGCGATGATGCTGGCATTGGAATAACTCTTCGGCACTCGTGCTCGTGATCTGTCAGAACCTCGGCAAAAACTCTGGGTCACAGTGCCACGAACTGGATAGTGGAAAAAGGGGATGATTGTCACGAAGTGGTTGACTTGGGTGAGTCCACCATTTAAAGTGGTTGAGCGGAAAGTGAGTAGCTTGCCGAACAAAACGTTGGGGCAGATACACCTAATACTCTTGCGTCTTGGCCGGTGAAAACTGAGGCGGCAGGGAGTTCTGCAACGATGAGCGTTTTGCCCCGGCGTACCACCGCATTTCCCAATTCAAATTTTCTTGCTGACACCGAAACCGGTTCGCTGCCAGAAGTCTTAACCCACCCAGACGTTCCCCTTGTTCGCCCCGCTGCCTATTTCAGGTGGCAACCCGCCATGGCCTGGTGTCTTGCAGTGATTATGAGCCCAATTGTGTTACCACTTACGGTGTTTCTCGTTCTTCTCGTCCGCTTAACGAGCCCCGGGCCAGGCCTGTACCGCCAACTGCGGGTGGGAAAAAACGGCAAGCTCTTCTGGATTTACAAAATCCGCACAATGTACTGCGATGCGGAAAAGGAAACCGGACCGGTTTGGACGGCGGAAAACGATCCGCGAATCACTCCTGTTGGCCGAATGCTCCGGCGATTTCATCTGGACGAATTGCCACAGCTCCTGAACGTTCTCAAGGGAGAGATGACACTCATCGGGCCGCGACCGGAACGGCCGGAATTTGCCCAGGTGCTTGCCAAAGCAATCCCAGGGTACTTACAGCGCTGCGCCGTGCTACCCGGCATCACGGGATTGGCGCAAATCAATTTGCCGCCGGACTCCGATCTGGACTCCGTGCGACGGAAGCTAGTGCTCGACCTGGAATACATCGAACGGGGAAATTTCTGGCTGGATGCACGAATTTTCCTCTGTACTGCGCTGAAACTGGTGGGCCTCCCGGGATTGAGAATCGCACGATGGCTTGGATTGACCCGCACAGTCCGAGTTCCCGATTGGATGCGACATGGGGCGATATCTGACACGAACATTCCCAAGACCTACACTGACGCCGTGTCTCACTCAGTTTCCGGCCCACACAATGGACATCGCCGCCCATTTCCCATGCGCTGGACTCCCGTCAGAAAACCCCGTTAGTGGCTTGTTGGTATGGCGGATGTCCTGAACATTCTTACGGTCGATGTCGAGGAGTATTTCCAGGTATCTAATTTTGAAAAGGTGATTTCTCGCGAAGAGTGGGATTCTTTTGCGTCCCGAGTCGCTCCTCCCATTCAAAAACTTCTCGAGATGTTTGCAGACCGGAAGGTGAAGGCGACATTTTTCGTCCTCGGATGGTTGGCTCGACGGCAGCCTCGATTGATTCGCGAGATTCACGACGCTGGCCATCAAATTGGATCGCACAGCTCCTGGCACAAGCTCATTTATGATCAATCCCCGCAGGAGTTTCGAAGTGACCTCAAGGAATCGATGGAGATTTTGAGCGACATCACTGGCACAGCGGTCACCGCTTACCGCGCGCCGAGTTTCTCTATCACCGAAAAATCACTTTGGGCATTTGAGATCTTGGCTGAAGAAGGAATTCGTTATGATTCCAGTGTGTTCCCGATATTTCACGACCGTTATGGACTACCGAGAGCCCCAGTAACGCCCTTTCAGATCCCAACTCAGTCCGGGCCGATTTGGGAAGTTCCGGCGAGTGTTGTGCGAATTTCAGGCATCAATCTTCCGGTGGCTGGTGGGGGATATTTTCGCCTTTATCCATACTGGCTCACATACGCACTTTGTCGAAAGATTCATCGCGAAGGCCGACCGGTGGTGACATATATCCACCCGTGGGAATTGGACCCGGAGCAACCGCGGCTTCCGCGCCTACCCTGGCCTACACGGTTTCGCCATTACGTGAACCTTGCGAAAACTGAGCATAAGCTGTCCCGATTGCTCGGCCATTTTAACTGGGGCACGCTGGAAACCGCTTTGAACCAGTGGCTAACTCAGCACTCCGAGCTGCAGACTCTCACACCTGGCCGCAGCCACGCCGAATGAACACCAGGAAAAGGCTGCTTTACTTGGTTCATCGTACACCTTATCCTCCCAATCGGGGACACAGGATCCGATCCTTTCACTGGCTGGACTATTTGGCTCAGCGATGCGATCTGGACGTAGCCTTCCTGGCCGACGAGCCCCTCACCGGGGAGACAGAGCAGGCCCTCCGGGTACGCTGCCGCAACGTGATATGGTCGCTCATTCTACCCTGGCAGCGCCGGATTCAGGCCATCCTGTCCCTCTCAGTCGGCGCCACCGCAACCAAAGGGGCTTTTTGGTCAAACAAGTTAGCCCGACAAATCGCCTCCTTGTGTCGCCGAAATAGTTATGATGCGATACTCGTCTATTGCTCGAGCATGGTGCAGTACGTGCCAGCAGGCTTTAGAAAAGATGGGGTGATCGTCGATCTTGTGGATGTTGATAGTCAAAAATGGCTGGACTACTCGCGAACAAGTTCGTTACCTCTCAAATGGCTGTATCGCGTGGAGGGTGTGAGACTACGCCATGTGGAGCGTCGTCTGCCTACGCTCGCCTCTTGGATCACCTTGGCGACCGTTCCGGAATGTGACCTTTACAAATCCTTTTGCCCGAATGCACGCACCGCTGTTGTGGAAAACGGCGTGAATATCGATTATTTTTCTCCGAGTTTGAACGGCGAAGAACTTTCGCATCATCGCTTGACGTTTGTGGGCGCGCTGGATTACTCGCCCAACCGTACGGGTGTCATCTGGTTCATAAACAAAGTGTGGCCGATTTTGGTTCAGCGATTTTCAAATTTGGAGTTGTACATCGTCGGCGCTGGGGCTGACGGGAAACTGAAAGCTGCCGTTACACATGTTCCACGCGTGTTCCTCACCGGCGACGTACCGGATGTTCGGCCATTTCTGGCAGGAGCCGTCGCTATTGTTCCTTTGCAACTTGCCCGAGGGGTTCAGAACAAGGTTCTCGAAGCGATGGCAATGGGCTGCGCGACCATCGCAAGTTCTCCCGCTTTGGAGGGCATTTCCGCTGTGCCAGGGCGCCACGTTCTCAAAGCTGACACGCCAGAGGAGTGGATAAACGCGGTCGCCGGTGTTATCAAAAACCCATCCCTACGCAAAGCAATTGGACATGCAGCCCGTGACTATATTGTGCAGCACCATACGTGGCCACAAAAACTCAAGGCCCTCGACGAGTTGTTACAATTGTAACATGACATAGACGTGTAGTGGTGTATTCGGCATATGTAGTAGAGAATGATTACTCCGAAAATGGACTCTGAGAATCTGTGTCCATGTTGCGGACGCGAGATCAGTCAGAAAATAGAGAATGATCGCCGGTGGCTGTTATGGCAGGCGTTGGGCAGGCGTTTTGGTGTCTATGAGGTTCCTTCCCATGTAAAGCTTTCGGTTGTCGTACCCGTCTATAATGAGGAAAACACTATCGATGAGATACTCCGCCGAGTTTGCCAGGTCCCTGTCACCAAAGAAATCATCGTCGTAGACGATGGGAGTACTGATAATACTGCCCTAAAACTGAAACAATGGGAGGGAAACAACATTGTGCGGATACTCCGGCACCCGCATAATCGGGGCAAAGGCGCGGCTTTAAGGACCGGTTTCGCTCACGTCACCGGTGACATTGTGGTCATACAGGATGCCGATTTGGAGTACGATCCGGCTGAGCACCTCCGTTTGATTCAACCTATCGTGGAAGGTGTTGCGGACGTGGTGTATGGCTCTCGATTTATTTCTGAGGGCCCCCATCGCGTCTTGTACTTCTGGCATTACGTTGCCAACCGCACAATTACAACCCTTTCCAATATGTTCACCGATCTCAATCTCACCGATGTCGAAACCTGCCACAAAGCTTTTCGTCGCGAGGTTGTTGAGGCAATCAGGCCCACGCTTAAGGAAAATCGATTCGGAATTGAAATTGAACTCACGGCAAAAGTAGCCCGGCGGGGATATCGTATCTATGAGACGGGGATCAGTTATTACGGACGTACCTATCAACAGGGAAAAAAGATTGGTCTTCGCGATGCGATTCGGGCAATCTGGTGCATATTCCGGTATTGGCTCAAAGACTAAGACCGGAGCGTTTGCTGTCACAGCTTCTCACACCCACAAATAGCGGTAGCTGATGCGCGGACTGGTCTATGTCTACTTACTAACGTATCTTGGGGCAATACTATCACTATTCTATCCATTGATTGGTTTGTTCATATACATTCACTACGCGATTTTAAAGCCTGAATCCCTGTGGTACTGGTCAGTTGGGGCACGGGGACCGGGACGGTATAGTTTTATCGTGGGCATAGGAATGCTTGTGGGCTGGGGCATTCGAGGGCTCGGCGACTGGCGCCTGGGGCGATCAAGTATCGTTGTCGCGATGTTGCTGGCTTTCGTCACGTGGGTTGGCGTGGGCTATTTCTTTGCCCAGGAGCCGATCCTTGTCAGGAACTTCCTGGTATCCCTGCTCAAAATAGCCCTGCCATTTCTGGTCGGGATCACATTGATGGAGAAAAAGGAGCATGTGCGATGGCTGGCCTGGGTGATTGTTGCCACACAGGGATATTTGGCCCTGGATTTTAACCGCAGCTATTATCAGGGAGTAAACCGCATTGTCCTGGAAGCGTATGGCGGTTTCGATAATAATTGTATTGCGGCCGCCATGGTTGTGGGAGCACTCCTCGCCTTCTTCCTCGGGCTGGCTGAGACTCGGTGGCCTCTCAAGGTCATTGCTTTTGCAGCTTCCGCACTGATGGTCCACACGATTATGTTTTCGTTTTCTCGGGGTGGGATACTCGGGTTAATTGCCGGAGGAATAGCAGCATTTATACTCATTCCCAAAAGTTTTAAAACGACCGCGCTTTCAATTCTCGCAGTCCTACTTGCGCTGCGCCTGGCAGGGCCCGAAGTTCGACAGCGTTTCATGACCACGTTTGTCGATCCAGAACAGCGCGATCGTTCCGCTCGCAGCCGGGTGGAACAGTGGGGAGCCTGTCTTCGAAGTATACGCGAAAACCCGTTTTTAGGGGTCGGAGCCAACCACTGGCCGCTTCGATCGCAGCAAATGGGACTCCCACGTATGCACGCGCATTCGTTGTGGCTGGAAACAGCGGCGGAAATGGGTGTGCCAGGATTGTTACTTCTCGGCGGCTTCTATGGGCTGACTATGTACCGGCTGAGGAGATTAATAAAGGAATGTCAGAATCTCGACGTCTGGTCCCAGTATATGGCGCGAGGGGTGATTGCCTCGCTTCTGGGCTTCTCCGTCGCGGTCAGTTTTATCAGCGTGGTGTGGCTGGAGATTCCCTACTATACCGTGTTGCTGGGGGCCGCATTGCTCCGTGTGCACACGCAGGATTGGGAGTATCGCTTTGAACCAACTACCGTTGACTTCCGGACACATGTGAATGAATATGCAAGCATATGACAACAAGCCATTGAATAAATCGGAGATCGCTGTAATTCAGCACAGCCAGGGGCAGGCAGTCAGCGATCATCTGGAGGTTCACCAGCCGGACGGCACACAAGCTGTGAGTGCGAATAGAGGCGATCAAGTATGGACATGGTCGGCCGACGAGCACTTGGGTGGGTTTGCCGTCTGGAGGGAAATGATATCCGAAATCTACAGCTATCGCGAACTTCTCGGACAACTCGTCTTGCGCGATATTCGGATTCGCTATAAGCAGGCAATCATGGGATTCGCGTGGGCATTATT
>NZ_JBAMME010000225.1:0-1160 GCF_039793925.1 Thermogutta sp.
AGACTTTTCTACCTGAGTACCGCCAACGGGGATGGCGTTTGCTGTGAGCGCCTGATCTTCGGAAGTTTTGCCCCGCTTCGTCAGCGGTTCGTCGCCGAAGCCGAATTGGCCCAGCCGGCCTCCCACATATCGGAAACCATAAGTCCGGAGCCAGTCTGCAAGCCCCAGATCAGGCTTGCTCTCACCAGGTGGTGAGAGGCGTTGATAGAAAAACGGGTTCCACCCCCCTACTCCGCCGCTTGTGTAATCCCAGGCGTGAGCGGCGTGTTCCGACTGGCCCGGACGAAACCACCGCCTGATTCCCAGATCGGCATGGTAACAATGATCGCTGATGTACCGGGTGTCGTGACACGCCCCGCATGTGCGCTCCGCAGAGACGGGTTGTCCGCTGGCGATCACGTTACGACCATTCGCATCGAGAAGTGGAACGGGTCGGTGTGTTACCTCAGTGAGATTTTGTAGCGCTTTTGATTGCGGCGGCTCACTGGCGAGTACGCCCGGTCCTGGAGGGCGCCCCATCCACAACAGCGCTGCGACGACAACGGTGTTACGCCACGCTCGCCAGACACGATTTGTTTTTCTCATGCCCATGTTGGCAGATCCTTCTTTGGTCGAAGGAATGATAGCGAAGTTTTCGCACGTTCCCCTCGATCTTACCGTTCCACAAGTCCCGTCATTTGTCGATCGCCCCGAAACATCGGGTCACCATCGTATCCCAGAGCTTTCCAATTGAGTCGCCCACCTGGTCCATGGCAATCGGCACATTGGAGGGCATGTTCTTTGGGCTGAACCATATGAGAGAGCGGCCAATACATTTCAGTGTCCACGAATCCGTACTGACCACTGTAGGGCAAGCCGGTGTCCTGGCTCCCAAGGCGGCAGGCCAGGTCCCAGTTAAATTCTGTCCAGTAACCGCCGGGTCCCCAGGTGCGCGGTGTCAGAAGATAAAGATACTGTTTGTCGTAAATCTGCCTGCCCCGGTGTACTTTGAAAGGCCAGATTTTGGCTTCGGGGTCCCCGGGACCACCGAGAGGCCGATTGATCTGGACCACGTGGGTAGGATCGATTTTCTGCCCGGTTAGATATCGCTCCCCGCGACCGTTGTACCAGTAATATTCCGGATTGATATTCTGGGCGTAAACAAACCTTCCCTTTTGCTT
>NZ_JBAMME010000225.1:1170-7012 GCF_039793925.1 Thermogutta sp.
GAATGTCGTCGCGCCCGGCAGCTGACCAGTCCCAGTACATCTTCGTCGGCGCATCGATGGCCATCTTGGGGATGTGGCATGTCTGACATGCTACCGTGGCCGTGTGAAAATCAAGCCTTTCGTTGCCATGTGGCTTTTCGCTGTGGCAATCCGTGCAGAGAACTCGTGCAGGTCTCTCGGTACATACAGACATGGCACAACCGGGGATCTGATGTTTTTGCGTGCGATGGCAATCCACACACTGAAATTCCAAACGTCCCATGTGCACGTCGATCCGCTCGGAAGGATAGTACATCGTTCCATCGAGATCACCGTGCTTCACGGCGTCGGCACCGCCTCCTTTGAAGTGGCACTGGCCGCAGGTGAGCCGAGTGGGACGTCCCACACTCCGCGCCACCGCCGTAAGGTCCACGTCTGGCTTGGGTAGGCCTGCGAGTCCTTTTTGATAGGTGTTGGTCTGATCGTGGCAAACCAGGCAATCGACGTTTTCTTCCCGGGTGAAGTCGAAGTGCGGATCTTTCCAGCCGTACCCTGCATGGCAAGCCGAGCAGGCCTGAATATTGGGGAGGGCCGCGATGCAAAAGTTGTTGATGAGGTTCAGTTTCCCGACGTAGATTGTCTTTCCGGTTGTTGGGTCTTTAACCTTTTGACCGGCCCACGTCCAGTGGTCCGTGGCCATGACCTCCTTTGCTGCGTTGGGATGACAAGAGAGACATAGCTTTGTGACCTCGGGACCCGTTTTTAAACCCGCCGGTATGAAGGGGGTGTGGTCCACGTGACGGGGTGGAGGCGGAACATGTCGCCAGGGATTGTCAGGACGCTTCCGCCTTTCTTGTCGGGCAAATTGCCAGGCTGCTATTGCCAGCCCGGACACGAACACAGCTATACAAACTCCCACAAAGACGGCACCCCGCATGACCCTTGCTCTCCTTTCGGTTTTTCACGGTGTTTCAAAGCACCGCTCCTTGGACTGTGCTCGGTGTCTTTATTTTAAAAACTGCTTTCGAATGGTGATGGGAGCACCCTCCCGGATTGGCCATTTTCCGCACGCAACTTCAATCGCTCTTGGATAATGCGGGGGAGCGATTGCTGGAGCATATTGAGAACGATCTGCCGCAGCAGATCAATCGCTTCCACCAGGTGAGGATCGGCAAGACGGTAAAAGATCTGCTGCCCACGGCGTGTGGTCTTCACGACGCCTGCCTCCCGCATCAATCGCAAATGTTGCGAGGCATTCTGGGAAGCGATTCCCGCTGCGTCGGCCAGTTCGCCCACAGTTTTCTCGCCTTCCCGGAGCAGGCAAAAGAACTGGAGCCGGGTGGGATGCGACAATAGGTCGAAGAAATCAGCAAGGACCTGGCATTCATCGCTGGGAAGCATGGGTTGCGCTCCTCCGTTATATCTATTACGTGCCCAGATTCAATTATGTGCGAACATTCGCAACTTTGCAATTCCCATTGCGCACATCATTTGAGCGCGTCTGAATGCGATAAATTTTGAGCAGGTGTATTATTTGTGTGCTTCCCCGCCTGTGTCGTCACCCTCGGAAGTCTTTCCAGCTACACATCAGTTCCTTTCTACCGGGCACGCGGTGGCTACCAGCCAAGGGCGGTGCACTTTTTATCGTCGGTTATGCTCCCTGGGAGGACCTTGATTGTACCGAACAAGGCTGTGAAACACGGCGGGCACGTTCGGCAACCAACTTATATGGAAGACGACGATGGACAGCGAGCTTGATCATCGATTACCCGAGGGGAGAAATTCCCCCGGTTTGGCACCTGTCGACTGGGAGGCCGCACTGGCACAGCATGAGCGCTGGTTGCGGGCGGTCATTTTTGCGCGGGTCAGGGAGCCTCATGCGGTGGACGAAGTCATGCAGGAAGTTGCCCTGAGTGCCGTCCGTCAGAAAGCACCTTTGCAGGATCCTGGCAAGGTCGCGCCCTGGCTGTATCGTCTTGCAGTGCTCAGCGCTCTGATGTATCGCCGCAAGCTGGGGCGACGGCGCAAATGGCTCAAGCGATACGGCGACCAGAAGCGGAATGACGCCCCTGCCGAGCCAAATCCCCTGGATTGGCTCCTGGCGGCGGAACGCGATGAGATTCTTCACACCGCACTGCGGGCTCTCCCTGCAAAGGATGCCGAGATCCTTTTGCTTAAATATGGCCAGGACTGGAGCTACCAAGAAATCTCCGATCACCTGGGGATAAGTTTCTCCGCAGTGCAGACAAGGCTTCATCGGGCGAGGCACCGGCTCCGCGAAGAACTCCGCAGACTTTCCCAGAGTGCATTCGGCGATGGAACGTCCGGCCCGGCCAACGTCGCCGATGATCCTTGTTGACCTGGGCTGTTGTGGTGGGTGCTTGGCACCGGATCGATGCTTGGGCAAAGGCGCGGAAGCGAATATCTGGAACATCGCGACAATCAGAAGTGTGACGAATTGCTTCGGGATGACTCCTATGAAGATAGATCAAGATCTCATTGACAGGTTGGTTGATGGTGAGGCAAATGAAGACGAGCGGCGCCGCATTGTGTCCGCGCTGGCTCACGACTCGGAGCTTTGCCGGCGGGTGGCACTGGCCTTTTTAGAAAGTCAGGACTGGCACCGATTCTTTGGCGCGGCGGCCGGTAGTTTGTCCTCGCGGTCTGACAGGGCGACGGATTCTCCGCGGACGGCATTGTCAGTTGCAGTGCTGAGCTCTGGGAAGGTGGGACAAAACGATGTGGCACAGCGCCGGGCGCCGTATCTTGGGGTTCGGTATGTTGGGACCGCCCTCGCGATGGCGTGCAGCTTTGCCGTCATGTTTGCGGCCGTCTGGTGGTTTATGCAGCCGAGTCACGAAAGAACAGTTGTGACCCAACGCGGAACCGCCCCAGGAGCGGCGGGGCCCGCCCTTGGTTCAGGCGGAGGTTTAATGGCCGAGAACACAGGGAACCATGGGCAGGCCGCTAGCGGGAAACAGCCTGCGACTGCGCCATTCCAGATGGTGGCTGTACCGGTGGCGATCGCCAATGATGGGACGCTCACCACAGTCGATGTTCCGGTTATTCCAGTTGCCGATGGAGAACAGTTGAATCTCTGGCCGGAAAGTGCGGTTCCGACCGAAGTGCTGGATGTCCTCGGAAAGAGCGGACATGTCATCCGGCAGAAACGTCAGTTAGTGCCGGTGTTCCTTCCGGATGGGCGGCAAACAATCGTTCCCGTTGACCAGGTGGAGATTCAGTTTCCGGACCACCAGATTCAATGAGGTTTTTTGTGGCATGTGAGAAAGGAGGAACCACCATGCGGCAGGCAAGATTGAGTACGACAAGATTCATGGCTTGGTTTTTTGCTTTGTCAGGCATCTCAGGGCTAATTTTAGCGGGCAGTGTCGCACAGTCAGCGGAACCGTCCGCAGGAGTTCCGGCGCCCCAGTTAGTGGTGGCACCGTCTGAAGTATGGATTGGTGTTGTGGTGGAAGAAGTCCCTGAGGCCCTGCGGGCCCACTTAGATCTCCCGAAAGAGCAGGGGTTGTTGGTTACGAGTGTGGCTAAGGACAGCCCCGCTGAAAAAGCCGGGATTAAACTCCATGATATCCTGTTGGAAGCTTCGGGGAAACCGTTGGCCACACCGAATGATTTGGTTAGTGTAGTCCAGGAAAAAAAGGATCAACCGATCGAAATCAAGCTGTTTCGGAAGGGAAAAACAGAAACGGTGAAGGTCACTCCGGCGCCGCGCCCCTCCGGAGCGTGGGAGTTTCCCCCGCCCTTCCCCGGCACCTTTGCGGATCCCAAAGCCTGGGAGAAATGGCTGGAGTCGTTCCGAGAACGTCTTCCCGGGCAGCCGCCACTCGTCTTCCGATTTTATCATCCTGGCGTGATTGTTCCGCCGGGCGAGTCTCTCAAAATCCCCAAAAACATGACCATCGTGATCACCAAAGAGGGCGATAAGCCGGCCAAGATCGTGGTCCAGAAAGATGGCCAAAAGTGGGAGGTGACCGAGAATGAGCTCGACAAGCTCCCCCCGGATGTGAGGCCCCACGTGGAGAAAATGCTTCGCGGCAGCGGCCGGCCCGGGGGTGTTGAGGTAAAGCCGATGGTGCCTCAGGGGGGTGTGCCGCGGACTTTGATCCGCCCCTGGTGGGAATCTGTCCCAGAAGCCGAAAGTCGGGTCAATAAACTGGAGGAAAAGCTCAAGAGTCTCGAAAACCGGCTGAAGGCACTCGAGAAGAAATTGGAGCAGGCACCCCAGCCAAAAGAGAAAGGTGCAGAGTAATCCGCCCGTGATGCAGCGACATGGGCAGGCCCGCACAAACACCCCGGTCGCGGTGCAATCAGACGGTCTTCCCGAGCGTGGTAAGGCGATTGTTTGACATCCTGACCGGGGTGTGATTATACTCGGTTCGTAGACTCAGAATGATTCGAATAAAGCTGTGTCGGGAAGACCTCCCGGTGAGGGGTGAAGCCGTTGCCAGCCAGCGTTGGTTTGCAGCCAGGGGATTTGAAGGAAGGTTAAGCTTATGAATCTCATCGGCAAGATCTTCGTGGTTCTTATCTTTGTGATGAGTATTGTATTCATGAGCTTTGCGCTCATGGTCTATTCGGCCCACGTTAACTGGCGCGAGGTGGTGGAAAATCCGAAGGAAGCTCCAGGCAAGCCCTTGGGATTGCGACTCCAGGTGCAAAACCTTCGAAAGGAAAACGACGCGCTTCGTGCCCAGATTGATGAGCTGACCAAGAGGCTCGATGCGGAAATCGCTGACAAGCGAGCCCAGGTGGCCAAGCTGGAACAGGAACGGGACGATCTTCAGCGGGAGCGGGACCAGCTTATGCAGCAGGTGGCGCAGCTGACGCAACAGGCCCGCGACGCGGTTGCCGCCATGGAGGCGGCTCATCAAACCCTGGCCAAAAGAACGGCTGAGGTAGACGATCTGCGAAACCTTTTGCGACAAGCCGAACAGGCGCGACATGATGCACTCCTCCGTTTGGTTCAAAGAACTGATGAACTCCACCAGGTGGCCAACGAGTTGCGGGTGTTGAAAGATCGGTCGGTGACTCTTGCCGATGATCTGGCCAAGGCCCGCGAGGTGTTGGCGAAATTTGATCTCAAGCCGGAGCCGGAGCTGTATCAGGACCGCGCCCCAAAGGTGGAAGGGGTAGTTCTGGCAGTACCTGGCAATGGGCTCCTGGAGATCTCGATTGGCTCGGACGATGGGCTCATGAAGGGACACAAGCTGGACGTATTCCGGCTGGGTAATGGGGAGAATAAGTATCTCGGTCGAGTGGTGGTTATCAGAACTGAACCCGACCGGGCTGTGTGTCAGGTGATTCCTGAATACCAGAAAGGCCCTATTCAGCAAGGAGATCGCGTTGCAAGCAGCCTCCAGTAGTCCAGTACAATATCGGCCCCCTCGGGTAGATATCTATACGGTGCTGCTGGCGATCGCGCTGGTGGCTGTGATAATCGGCTGTGTCTTCCTGTACCTGGAAGTAGCCGATTACGGTAGTCCGCCGTATCCTGAGGGTGGGGTGGTGTTTAACAGTTCGGCGATGCCGGTGTTTTCGTTGGCTTCGTGGGAAACGTCCTTTTTCCCACCTGTTCCATTGACCGGTTGACACGGTCGGGCGGAATGCCAACTCTGTAGCGCACTCGAAAAATGTCCAAATTTACGGTATAGCGCGAGGCCCCGTTACGGGGCCTTTTTCATTTGGCGGTTACCGCGCCGTATCGGCCCCTCGGCAGTCCGCCCACGGCAGTGGCCAACTCAACGGTGTGACTCTGGTTGTCGCGCCTCCGGTAAAGTTTTTTGCTTCGAATCATCGATTGTGTGTGGGAGATTGTTAAGCGTGACTGCGGGAAGATTCT
>NZ_JBAMME010000225.1:7022-38491 GCF_039793925.1 Thermogutta sp.
GGGCGGTTTTGCAGAGGTATTTCAAAGCTGTATAGTGACACTAGCTGGTATTGCTTAAGTGTAGCCTCTTTAAGACGGGACGGCAGACATGACGGTGTTAGCGGTCCACGGACTGAAAAAGGTGTATCCTTCTCCAGGACAGCCTGTGTGCGTTCTGAATAATGTAGAGTTTGAACTTCACTCTGGAGACCGCGTAGCGATTCTGGGACCGAGCGGGTCTGGGAAAAGTACTCTCTTAAACATCATCGGGGGATTGGACCAGCCCACAGAAGGCCGTGTATCGGTGGACGGCCAGGTGGTCTCCGAGATGGATGAAACAGCACTTTCCCGCTATCGAAATAGAACCGTCGGGTTCGTTTTTCAGGACCATCATCTTTTGCCGCAGTGTACGGTCCTTGAGAACGTCCTTGTACCGTGTTTGGCATCGGGAGCACCCGAGCGGGAGGAAATCGAGTGGGCTCTGGCCCTTTTAGAGCGGGTTGGGCTGAAGGATCGCATCTGGCACAGGCCAGGCGAGCTGTCGGGGGGTGAACGCCAGCGCGTGGCCCTCGCCCGCGCTCTGATACGGCGCCCTGCTCTCGTTCTGGCTGACGAACCAACAGGCAACCTGGATCGAACGACAGGTGAGCACGTAGCGCAGCTGCTTGTTGAGCTTCACCAGGAGCAAAACAACATCCTCATTGTAGTGACTCACAGCGAACATTTAGCCGCCATGATCGGAAAACGATGTCGGCTTGAGAACGGGCAACTGACGTGGGAAAACACGTGAGGCTGACTTCCATGGATCCGAAGCGCCGGGTTTTCTCGATTGGAAAGTTGGTTCGCGCGACCCTCTGGTATTTTTGTTGGCCGTTTATCGGTGTTGTCCTGGCGGTTGCCGTGACGACCGCCGTGTTGGTGGGAGCCCTTGTACTCGGCGATTCCCTTCGCCACAGCTTACGTCATCAGGCTATCGATCGCCTTGGTGCCGTCGACGACGCTCTTTTTCCCGCGGGGTTCCTTCGTCAAGATTGCACGCGTGACTGGCAGGAGAAGACCCACGTGTACTCACAGATCGTGCCAGTCATTCGTGTGTCAGCTTCACTGGAAAATCCATCAGGCAATGGTGATAGAACCGCCCGTGCTAATGGAGTGCAAATCATCGGTTGTCCCCCGGCCTTCTGGACGTTGGGTCATGTAAAACCCACTCGCCAACCTCAGGGCCGAGAAATTGTTCTCAACGAAAAGACCGCGGAATTACTTCACGCCAAGGTAGGTGACCGAATTGTTGTGTGGCTTCCGGTGCTTCACGGAATCCCAGCCGAGAGCAGCCTTGGGCGGCGCGCCGATGTGGTGAAGCCATCAGCCGCAGTAGTGGTAGATATTGTGACGAATGAGAATCTAGGGGCGTTCCAGCTAGCGGGGTCGCAAGAAATTCCTCGCAATGCTTACGTGGATCTGGCATGGATTGCGGAAGAGATTGGTCAGCCCGGTGGCGCCAATGTCGTCTTGTTTTCTAGGAAAGCTGAGTTTTTACACGATACGGGGAAGGCCCTTGCCGAAGTAGCACAGCTTTCTATCTCCCCCGAAGATTATGGGCTCCATGTGACCAGGACGCGAAGGGGCTATCTCTTTCTGACGACGGAGAGGTTGATCTTCGATCCGGCTACTGAAAAAGCGGTGACGGAGCGTGTGAAAGACCTGAAGTTCCAACGGGTATTTATTTATTTGGCAGAGCGAGTCACTTGTCCCAATGGCGAAGCCTGGTATGCGACTGTGGCGGCGGTCCCGCTTGTGTCTGATTCGCCTTTTGGCCCCTTCCTGGACACGGCGGACCGCCCTGTCACGACGCCAGCCGAAGACGAATGTGTCCTCAACGAATGGATGGCACAAAGGCTGAAGGTCAAACCGGGCGAGCAGATCACGCTTACCTATTTTGCTCCCGAAACAGACGGTGGTGATATCCGGCGGGAAACCGCTGTGCTGAAAGTGAAAGCCATTGTACGTTTGCAAGGGGCCGCTGCCGATCCAGAACTCGTCCCCGAGGTACGCGGACTGACAGACAAAAAGACCATTGCCGATTGGGATCCGCCATTCCCATTTGACCCTTCCCGTGTCACGCGCGAGGACGAAGAGTACTGGGCCCAGTATCGGGCGACACCGAAGATTTTCGTCTCCCCAGAATTTGCCGAAGAACATTGGGCGAGTCGCTATGGGAAAACCACAGGCATTCGCGTTCTTCCGACCAATGGGCTGGATGAAGAATCGCTTCGTGCTCGGCTGACGTTATCCGTGGGAGAACTCGGCTGGCAACTCCAGCCTGTCAGAGAACAGGCTCTCAACGCTTCTCAGGGCACCACACCCTTTGATGTGCTTTTTCTGGCCTTTAACCTGTTTGTTGTTGTAGCCAGTTTACTGTTAACTGGACTTCTGTTCGTGCTCAACGTAGAAAAACGTGCCAATCAACTGGGACTCGTACGAGCCGTCGGTTGGCCTCGAACAAGAGTTCTTTTCTGGCTTCTCGGCGAGTCCTCAGTTTTAACCGTGGTCGGAACCTTGGGGGGAGTTCTGCTCGGGGTGGGATATGCGAAACTGCTTACCCAAGCACTGCATACGATATGGCTTCCCGCCCTGGGGGTTCCATTTCTTCACCTCGCTGTCACGCCGTTTGCCATTATCCTCGGTATTGTGTTGGGCATCGCCTGTTCGCTCCTGGTTACGGTTGTCATGACACAGCGGTTCGTTCGTTTCACGCCGCAAGTCCTGTTGATGGGGACTTGGGCCTCGGAGGGAATGGGCGGAACAAAGTCCGGCAGAGAGTACGGTCGGGCCATTGGAATTCTGGTCGCCGTCATCGCACTTGTGGGGGCAATACTTTTGGCTGGGCTCGGTTTTGGTAGTGACGAACGAACTCAGGCGGGCGCCTTTTTCGGATCGGGGGCACTCATGCTTTTCGGTCTGTGGCAGATATTGGTCCTATGGTTCAGGGGTTGGCTGCGAATGAAAGCCGTTGTTCGTCGGATCACCGGTCTCGCTGCTAGAAATCTTGGGCGGAATCCAACGCGATCGGCACTGAGCACCATTTTGATGGGCCTGGCAGTATTTCTCGTCATTTCAGTAAGCAGTTTTCATTTGGACGTCAGCGACCGGGGGCCCGATTTCACCAGTGGTGACGGAGGGTTCTGGCTTGTCGGTGAAAGCGATCACCCGATTTTTTCCGACCTGAATAGCGTCGCCGTTAGGCGCTCGCTGGGCTTAAGTGACGCTGATTTGGTGGAGTGGAAGAATGTTCGCATCTATGCGCTGCGTCGTCGTGCCGGAGAGGATGCAAGTTGTTTGAACCTCTATCGGACGCGGGAACCGATTGTCCTGGGGATTGACGACGACGTCATCGCGCGAGGCGGTTTCCGATTCACGTCGGTGATGAAATCTGCGGAAAACAGAGCGGACAGCAATCCTTGGGAGTTGCTCAAACGACCACCCGTCATCGATGCAGAGGGTGTTGTCCATGTGCCAGCCATCGTGGATGATGCGACGGCCAAGTACGCGTTTCAAAAATGGCGAGGCGTTGGGGAAAACTTCGAGATGGTCCTACCCACGGGTAAGCGAGTCGCCTTTCAATTTGTTGGGCTTTTAGATAATAGCATCTTTCAAGGACGGATTCTCATTTGGGAAAGAACGTTCCGCGAGTTGTTCCCGGATGTTGCCGGCTACCGGTACTTTCTCATAGAAATTCGGTCATCCGATGACGTGCGCCCGTTAGACAAAACTCTGGTGACAAAAGTTCAACAATTTTTGGAAAAAAACTTTGCCGCCGAGGGCCTGCAATTAGTTTCCACCCGAGAGAAATTGCGAGCTCTCTATGCTGTACAAAACACCTATCTATCCACATTCCAGTCCCTGGGCGGATTGGGACTTTTGCTGGGCACGATCGGCCTGGGGGCCGTCGTTTTTCGCGGGGTTGTCGAAAGACAGACGGAAATTGCCCTACTTCGTGCGGTAGGGTTTTCAGCCAATCGGGTACATTTATTGGTGTTAGTTGAAAATATGATCGTACTTCTCCTGGGGCTCGGAATCGGTGTAATTTCTTCGCTGCTGGCGGTGGCCCCGCAACTCTTGTCAGGACGCGGCCATGTGCCATGGCAGGCTGCCATTACTGTCGGGGCGCTCATGCTGCTGATCGGCTTTGCAACAGGCCACGTGGCTGGCCGCTGGATTGCCCGCCAACAGCCAGCTATGGGATTACGGCGTGAATAACTTCAGAGTCACTGGCCAACGTCAATGGGAATTTCTCTCGGATCGCGCCGTGCAGTCGGGCACAACGCCACCGATTATGAGCCGCTTGTTCGATGGGCCATCCAACAATCACACGAAGCGGTACCGCCCGGGCATAGGGACGGGCGCGACCGGATATGGCCCGAACTCGTACTTTTCCGGACCTAATCTCGTGGTGGACTGCATTGCATCGTCCCACGTGATGGACTGGCCACTGTACACGGCTTCTCGCCCGAGGATGCCGGTCATGGTGCTGATGGCAACGTTTTCGGCCTCGTTTATGGGTTTTCCCTCGCGAATGCTTGCGATGAGGTCTTCGTGTTCCTGTTCGTAAGGATTGGGGTTCGGACCGCGGTAACGCCACCGTTCATTCTTCGTTTGGATCACTTGGCGGCAGTCACTTTCGCCGAGCGAACCCTTAACAAATTCGCTGACGATGTTTTGACATCCGTTTATCTGCCGGCACTGGCTGAATACAGTGACCCCGTTTGGATACTCAAATTCCACGGCGAAATGATCATAGATGTTTCCATATTTGGGATCGGTGCGGACTTGTCGGCCGCCCAACCCGGAGACCGCACGAATGGGATGAGTTCCAAGTACCCAATTGATCACGTCGAGATTGTGGACATGCTGCTCCACGATATGGTCTCCGGAAAGCCATGTGAAGTAGTTCCAGTTACGCAATTGCCACTCCATGTCGGACCAACCCGGCTGCCGGTCCACCACCCAGATTTCTCCGCCATTCCAGTAGCACTTGGCATAGATAATCTCACCGATTGCCCCGTCGTGGATGCGGCGAATCGTTTCCTGATAGCTTTTTTCGTGACGGCGCTGAGTGCCTGCCGCGATTCCGAGGTTCTTTTGCTTGGCCAACTCACCGGCCTTGAGAACTAATTTGACCCCTGGAACGTCGACGGCCACCGGTTTTTCCATAAAAACGTGTTTACCTGCCTCAACTGCCGCCATGAGATGCACGGGTCGAAAGTGTGGCGGGGTGGCCAGAATCACATAATTGACCTCCGGGACCGCTAGAAGTTGCTTGTACGCGTCAAACCCGACGAAGCATCGCTCGGGCGGCACGTCTCGGCCTAATTTCTGGAGGTTGGCACGACAGGCCTCAAGACGATCCGGAAACAGATCGGCCAGGGCGACCACTTTGATATTCTTACGAACAACCGTTGCGTTTTCGGCCACGTCTTCGGTGTGGTAACCCGTGGCCGGATAAATGACCTTTGTCGCGGCTCCCAGCGCGTTAAGCACCGCACCCGTACCCCGGCCTCCACAACCGATCAGCCCAATATTGACCTCCATGTCCTGTGTTAACGCGCCGTGGGCGAAACGTTGCACCACTGCGGCTGTGGCCAGCCCCATGGCACCGGTTTTCACAAGGAATGACCGTCGGTTCAGCCTGCCGGATTCTTGTTGTGAACGCGTCATAGAGGCCTTCCTCCTTTTTTTAAAAGCTGAGTCATCCAAATTGGGAAAACTTCAATCAAGTTATCAAGCCCATTACGAGGAAACAAGAGTCCATGTGCCACCGATGTGGCACGGGGGCTGATGTGTTTTTGGGACGCCTGTGCGTCATCAACCGGTGCAATTTTACTAGTTGTGCATCGGTTCAACCTTAATGGCGAAGAAGCACCTTAATAGCCGATCGTTTTTCCATCGCTCGATACCCGTTGGGCGACTTTATCGGCGGCAATACGAGATCCAATACCTTTCCAGGCTGGATTCTCCTGTCGAGGACATCGGGGATGAGAACCAGCGTGTAAGCCCGCGGCGGGGCCGGACCGCCGCCTATTGTCTGATTCTTGAAAAACGGGGGGCCCGGAGAGAAATCTCGTCAATGTGAGGGACGCCCACTCAGCCGATGGCGCCGCCTGCGGGGCAAATTCAATAGCGGTTTTCATGGGGGGACTCCGCACGCATACATTCGCCCCCCGTACGGGTCCCCGCCCAGCGCTTAATTCCCGTAGTTTTTCGACAGCCGACCCGCCCGGCTCGGTCACAATATGCGTGGCGCTCCATTTTCCGCCTAGTGCGGTCGCCGCTTGGGGGTAATTATGCGGCTGCAGCAGGCTCGGAGTGTGTTGCAACCTCGCGCCGCTTGAAAAGGAAATCGACGGCCGATATTTCGTGGCTGGGGCGCCTGGTCAGAGAAAGGGCTCCCGCACATTCGAATCCGTGGTCCGATAGAAAGTCCACGAGGTCTCGAAAAGAATAGTCCGTTCGGTAAGGTGAATAAAACATAAACTCAGTGAGTATGACCTCGGTTCGCATGAGAGTGTCTGGTGCTCCTCGAAGGATTCGCAATTCATTGCCCTGGGTGTCCAGCTTAAGGAAAAAAGAACCGTGCAGGTCTGGAATCTGCTCAACAATTTGATCGAGTGTTTTCGTGTGCACCATTCGCACCGCGATGGGTTCGGGAGCGTCGTTGGGGAACTTTTCTTTGAGAATGGTCTGATCGGCGGGAACCAGCGAACTCATGGTTCGGTCATGATGCACGTAAAACGGTACCGCTGACTCACGTTCATCGAGTGCGGCACAGATAATCGTCACATTGCTGGACGGATTGCGATGGCGAATTTCCGCCACAAGGTCTTTGTCTGCTTCGATACAGATGATCCGTCGGAAACCAATGAGACGGTGGGCGAGTTGTGCAAAAATGCCCCGGTGGGCGCCCACGTCGAGGAGCACCGGTGGAACATTCGTGACCAGCGCGCGTATGGAGAGAAGTGTTTCCAAGAGTTCGAGAGGATAGCGATCGGGCGGTATGCCTGACTCCGCACATAACTGGCGCACCCGTTCCCGATGGTAAAATGCGGCGCTTTTCTTGAGTACGGTGGTGCGAAGTTTATGCGATAGTTGACTAAAGAATCGTACCATGCCCGAGGATCCTAACCTGAAAAGCGTGCCCCCGTAGTCTCCGCAAAGTTCCTCATTCGGACCTGCTCTCTTCAATGTCGAAACCGTTGCAAGCTGCTTCGCGTTTTAGCCGTTTGGGGGCCAATCCTATCCACCATTTTTCGAACCGGCAAGAGCAGTTTGAGTCCTTTGCCACGCTTCTGCCTTTTGTCCAATATCAGCTCCTCGGCATTTCCATTGGTGAAACCGGCCCAATTCTGGTGGATAGGTTTCCGAAAATCAGATCCGGCGCAGGTGAACTGGTGAGATCGGCGTTCGCAGCTGGTAACGACTGCTGAAATTCCCAAAGCCGATGCAATAGCTCACTGAGCCGACGGGTGAGCTCACGACGCTCAAATCTGTGGATGCCAGGCGGAGGGAGATGGCGGACTGCTCCTCGTTGTTGCCACGCTAAAAAGTGACGTGTGATCGCCCCGGCGATCGCGGGCACGTCGGCGGGTTCCATCACTTCGCCAGCCCCTAGGTCCCGGATAAGATCCCATATATCGCTTTTCTGGACAGGCGCGAGGATCGGTGTACCGGAGCGAAGATAACTGTAGAGCTTGCCGGGGATCATGGGAAGAAAATCTTGACCGCGGTACCATTGACCCACCTGGAGCAAGAGGAGGAGATTCGCGTCGAGCATCATCCGCACAGAGAGCGTCTCCGACACTGGGGGGCGAACTGTCACTACTGACGGTACAGGAAAGCTTTTCAGCAACTGGAGAATCTCTCGCGAGAAGTGCCCAACAAAAACCGCACGTAAAGTCTTGGCCCACTGCGGATGGTTGCTGAGAACCTGCTTGAGGGCTTCTAGAAAGTAGCCGGGCCAGCGGAACCCGTTGCACGTCTGCAGGGGCTGATACTGGAACCCAAAAAACCGAAAAAATGGTTGCAGTCTCGGGTGACGGTCTGGTCTGGTGAAAGCCCCAGAATACAGAATGGTGAACTGATTGGGCGGGAAAACACGAGGGATTGACTCAGCAGATGCAAAGATGTCCTCATCGTAGCCATTGGTCAAAACGGCCACCTTACTTCTGGGAACGCGCAAAAGAGTTTGGAATAGCCTCGCCGAAGTGGCTGTGTTCACGAGAACGAGCGCCGCTTTCCGGAGCAGCCTCGCCTCATATGAACGTTCGAAAAGATAATCGATCCAATGTCGATAATACGTGTTGTGAAAGGCGCTCCACGGGTCACGGAAATCCAGGATGAGTGGAATGCGCAAGGCGTCGTGAACCACTTCTCCGAGTAGATAGGCAATGGGGGGAGGCCCCGAGGCCAGCACTGCATCAGGCCGAAATTGCGATGCCACAGCGAGGAGGGAACGCCTCAAACGCTGAACAATTTCCAGCCGCTCCAGGTGCCGTACCAGCCACCACCCAACCGGGAATACACGCAGGAACGCCTTGAGCGGAAAGGACTTCCATCGCTTGTTGGGCGGATACCATGGCACACTAAAGACTGTGTGGGAAGGCGGAGTGAAGTCGTTGTCGGGGTAAGGGGCAAGTGTCGGGGAACTCGCTGTGAAGACGGCGGGCAGAATTCCGCATTGGGGCAGATACTTGAAGAAACCCTCGATCCGAAAGCTGCCGCTCGTTCGCCGGGGTGGAAAAGATTCGGTGATGATGAGGAGGCGCTTCATCCCGGGCACCGGCTCTCCCACTGTAGCATCTCTCGTAAGCTATTTTATCGATCAGGTCTCCAAAGTTTGTGATTCACGCAGCGAGCATGACGCGGTAAAAAGTCTGGCACTGTCATCGGCATCGTCACGCTTTTGACGTGAGAAAGGTAACGAAAACTTCGACTCGTCCAGGTAGACAAATTGCCAAGCTTGTGTATTCTGGTTCTTTGCACAATGTACCGGCCTCACGGAAGACGAGCTTTTAACGAACAGTACACCGTCGCGCAAACTACAAGTCGGTATTTTTTATAGATTGTCTACCTTATTAAAATTGCTCAGGACGTTTTTGTTTCATCACTTTCTCAGTCTCGGTAAATTTCGCTCCCTAATTTTTGGCAAAGCGTTCAAGGTGCACCGAGTATCGAGGAAGGGGACTGGCAATTCGCCTCTGGCCGGCATCCGTTCTCCCTGGCGCACGTGCGGTGGTTCCTTTGCATCAAGCGTTGTGCAGCTTGACAGCATATGAACCCTGGTAGGGTTGGTCAGTTACAGCAGGAGTGAGAGCTCCCATCTGAACCGGCTTGGCAACAGGCCGACTGGGCTCTTGTACGCTGAACTATTTCGGCTGCCGCGAGCAAACCGGCTTTGATAATCAGTTCGGCAGGGATTGATTCGTAAGGGGTGCCCTCGACAACGAGTGTCCGGCACTCGGCGTCGCCGCAAACGGAGCAACATGGACTCTTTCCCACGGTAGCCCCGAGCCAATCTTCCAGGGGCTTTTCCTGGATATAAACGCGGTTGGATTGTAGAGGATCGCGATCGAACTCTGCGGAAGTAAGTGCCTTCTTTTCCAGGACCACGTTTATTCCCAGGGCTTTCAGAGTTTGGCTCAGTGCGCGGACCGCTTCCTCGACGGCCAATTCTGTGGCGCCGCAGCGGTCACAGGTATTTCCGTGGTCGTCCACGAGGCGTTGCCAAATGATCCGCAGGGCGGCCATAGGGTAATCCTCGGAACAGACATGAATTTGAACGTTAAATCAGCGGTAGGCTGCGAACCAATGACGCGTCCGATTGCAAAAGCTGCACACGGAAAGCATGACGGGTACTTCAATGAGGACACCCACCACTGTGGCGAGAGCAGCACCCGATCCTGGCCCGAAGAGCGCAATAGCGGTTGCGACGGCCAGCTCAAAAAAGTTACTGGCTCCGATAAGTGCACCGGGAGCCGCCACGTTATGCGGTACGCGGAAAAGCCACATAAGGGCATAGGTGAGCGACGAGTTGAAGTACACCTGCACCAAGATGGGAATGGCGATCAGGACCACGTGCCAGAACTTGTTTGTGATGTTGTCCGCCTGGAAAGCAAAAATGAGGACCAGAGTGACCAAAAGGGCGACCATGCTGACGGGAGCCAACTGCGGGAGCAGGACTTTCTCAAACCATTCTTGTCCCCGGGAGGTGATGAACACCCGTCGCAGGATGATGCCTGCCGTGAGGGGAATCACAATGAATACAACGACCGAATAGAACAGCACCTGGAATGGTACCTGGAGAGAGGAGGCACCACTGACGAGAAATCGCACAATTGGGGCAAACAGGACGAGCATGATCAGATCGTTCAGTGACACTTGGACAAGCGTATACGCCGGGTCGCCCTCGGTGAGATAGCTCCACACAAACACCATGGCCGTGCAGGGAGCCGCCGCAAGAATAATAGTCCCCGCGATATACTGGTTGGCATCATCAGGATTAATCCAGTATCCAAACACATAGCGGAAAAACAGCCAGGCCCAAAGGGCCATCGAAAAGGGTTTCACCACCCAATTGATAAACAGTGTGATGAGCAACCCTTTTGGACGCCGTCCCACATTCTTGATGGCGGCAAAGTCTACCTTCATCATCATGGGGATGATCATGAGCCAGATGAGGACGGCGATCGGGACATTGATTTGGCTGCCTTTCACAAATTCCCATTCGCGGCAGACGTTGATAAAATCTGGAAGAGCTTTGCCGAGCAGAACGCCCGCTATCATACACAAGCCGACCCACACGGTCAGATATCGCTCAAAAAAGTTCAGCCGTTTCACATCTGCCCGGCAGGTGGTCTCAGTTGAATCCGGTTTGATGGTTCGGCCGCCGGTCAGCGAATCTGAAGAACTGTGAGCATTATTGGTGAGTTCTTCTGGGTACTCCGGTACACGGGAAGAAATATCACGGTTCATCGACAGTCCCTCCTTAAAGTTCCTCGGGAGTGGCGATTACGTTTGAAGGAGAGCCGTACGGGTTGGTAAAACGGCCCGGTCTCGAAAGGTTGGGCCCCGATCAGCTAGACTTTTTCATTGCATGTCAGCGACACGAGCGGTTGGGGCACTTCCGGGGAACGGCAGGCAGCATACTTCCTGTTTCGTGACAGACAGATTTTCAGACGCTCGCGATCGATCGCGATTTGTGCATCTGTTTCCACCGTGTCGAGAATAGTCTGCACGGTTTTTTGCCATCCTGGCGGCAATTGGTCCAACTCGAGGCTAAAGAAATGCCAGCGGTGCCGGATTTGTTTACGGACTAGTTGCGCTCTTTCGAGGATGGTTAAGTGACGGGATACGGTGGCTCCCGTCAAGTCAAGGGCTTCGGCGATTTCGCACAGGCACAGCTCCCCATGGTGGAGGAGCACCAAAATCCGCAACCGAGTGGGCTCGGCTAGGCTTTTCAATATTCGGGATACCGTGTTGATCGGGCGCGACATGGAACCTCTCTAATGGTGGCACCTAAGCTGGCAACATTTACGTGATTGGCTAAATGTACAAAGAATTCTAACTTCACCCACATGGGGCGTCAAGGCGCGTCGAGGGGCAAACGACTGGCACCCAAACGCGATACACGTTACCGAACAAAAAGAAGTTTCAAAGCTGCGATCACCAGCACCACGCCGAGAGCCCGGCGCAGCCAGAGATCACTGAACCAGGTCGAGCCGAGTGTTGACCCGAGAAGTCCACCCAGTGCCACCGTTCCTACCGCAGGCAACAAATAGGGTGGCATCGATTGAAGGCCCGCCACAACTCCCAGGAGCCCAGAAACTGAGTTGATTAGGACAAATGGGGCTGTGATGGCTGCGGCCTCTCGTGCTGACGTCCATCGCGTCAAAATGAGGATAGGCGTCAAAAATATTCCCCCGCCCGTGCCAGTAAGCCCGGCAAGAAGTCCGAGCAAAGCTCCTGTTAGCAGAAGCAGAAATGCTGGGGGTGACGGCCTGACCGAGCTTTTTTCCCACGATTGGCCCACGAGCATTCGCACAGCGGCAGTGAAGAGGACGATCGCCACAAGGGGGCGGTAGACTACTGGGGCTACCGGCACAAATCCCCCGATGAATGCAAGGGGAGCGGAGCCAGCAAGCAAAAACAACAGGAACCGCCAGCGAGGGCGCACGCTGCTGAAACGAAGAGTAGCGATGGTTGCTACAAAGACATTGAGCAGAAGAGCCGTTGGCCGCATCTCTTCCGGCGCGAATCCAAGAAGAGCCATCCAGGCCAAATAGCCGGACGCTCCCGCATGGCCTACGGAAGAGTATAAGCAGGCGACCAAAAATAACCCTGCGAGGAGCAGCGAGACAGTCATAGTTGGGGCTCAATGTGTTTCATGGTAGGCTGGAGCAACAATGCCGCATTTCCTAAAATAGGCAATTATGCTAGGCAATAATACATTTGAAAAGTGCCTTTATTGGGGCCGTCTCACCTGGTTGTGACCGTTCAACTTTCCCCAAGTGATTTGCGTTTCTATACAAGGAGAATGGCAGCAGGACTTTAAAGACTCACGGCGAGTCAGCTTGAGCATGAGCAGAAATTTCGTCTGGTGAAAGAACACGCGAGTAAATGCGGACGTCGTCAAGCGCCCCGATAAAGTGGGCAGGGTGATCCTTCTCGTAGTTGCCCAGCACGAGGTAACGGTTATTGAAAGTGATCGCTGCGCGGCGCTCCAGGCTGCCAATGTGACGGCCGTCCATGTACAGCTTCATGAAATCGCCGTCAAAGGTGGCCGCAAGATGAACCCATGTGCCAACATTTAAGGCTGTTTGTCCAACCAGGTGGTGACTCCACGGCGTCACAGGAATCTGGAAGCAAGGCTTTCCTTTTATCAAACCCAGCCTAAATCCTGTGGTTTCCAATCCTCCGAAGACACAGTTGATAATCCACCTGTTATCCTGCCCTGGGGTCTCTGTGCGCACCCAGCACTCCACGGTGAACTGCGTGCACCCAGTGAGTGGCTTGTCGAGGGGCACAATGACACACCCTCCCTGACAATCAATAGCCCAGCCTCGGTGCCCTTTGACACGGGAAATCATGTGGAGAATTCCTCCGAGCCGGTGCCCGGAATAATCGAAAGCCACTTCTTCCTGCGGAGGTTCGTCGAATGTCCACCATGCCACGAGCGCTGGGTCTGCCTTTGGAACGATGACCCGGCGTCGCGCTTGCGAAATGAGTGTACGTTGCTTCTCGTAGTATTGCTGGACGGGCGTATCGTACGGTCCCAGGCCCACGTCCTCAGGAATCAAGTCGGTGTGTTGAAAGGGTGCGGTGGAAAAAACACGGCGAACTGCATCGAGGTATTCGAATCCGAACTCACGGTGAGGCGCGATATAGTGCCCTTCGCCCCATTCATTCCAGTTATCCAGAAGAATCAAGCGGCTTCCTAACTGGTCCTTGGGAAAAGAAGCAGCGATGGCCTTGGCACGCCGGAGGAGTTCCTCGAAATCCGGCGGCGGCAGTTTCCAGATTGAGCCCTCGTCTTGCCATCCGCTCCATCCTTGCGATACGGTGATCACCTGGGGGATGATCCCAAGCTCCTGCGTACGCTTGATGTAAGAGAGTTGTGCTTCGACCGCCTGCTGGGGTGTGGGATTATCGCGCACTGGCCACACATAGGCAAAGGTGTAGTCCAGTCCGAGGTCTTTCATGAGTTGAAGATGGCGAGGATCGGTGCCTCGGTATTCTCCCAAAAGATACAGCCCCGCAAAACCAGCTTCTCGGCACAATTGCCGCGCTTTTTCGAAGGCCGAGGCCACTTTGTCCACCCCGCCTAAGTCGTCCACAAGAAACTCGGGTCGATATACAAAAAGAAGAGGCTTGCCGTCTATCACCAGGTAATTGGGGCGTTTGAAGTAGGTTTAAATCCAAAAAGGCACAAGGTTTTCCAAGAAGTCCCGCTCGTCAGCGACGCCGGCACGGCCACGGGCCTGATTCTCCCACATAATGGCGAAACGCAACTTGTCCTGGAATCGTGAATGAAAGAAAGCCTCGTGAAGCGCGCTGGAATGTCGCATCTCAACCGGTCCGCCCTGTCTTGCCCGGTACCAGCAATACACGAAAAACGAGATCCCATGTTCAACAGCCCATTTCGTCTCCCAATCGGCCACTTCGGGCTCCTCCTGGCCGTAAAAGCCCAACACCGGAGTCCTTTCAGGATGCTTAAGCAGATTCCGCCAGATCTCAGGATTGTCCACTTCCCATAGGGGGCAATTGTGGGCGCCGACAAGGATATCAGTGACCACGGGCTGGGGTGGCGGTATTTGTTTGGTCTGAGGAATCGAAAGAGCCGGGAGAAATAGAAGGGAAAGAGATTGCCGGACCGCGCCTTGCTGATATTGTGCAATGACCACTATATTATGGCGTCCGGCTTCTGATGCCTCCACCGTCCACGAGGTCGAGATTTCGCTAGCACCGTTTTTGAAACGAAAGGGCTGACGAACATTTCCTTCAATCACGCGCACTTGTGACGGCAGAACAAGTTCGAGTATGCCTTCAATGTCCTGTTCGCCTCCATTACTACGAATGGTGACGGAAAGCGTGCAGGGCCGCTCGGCGCGACAGATAGGGCAGGCAGGCTGAAAGTACGTGATTTGCAAATCCCCCGCCACAACTGGATGACAAACCAACATTGCCATTAGAATGGCGGCATGAAAACAGACCCTGTTGCACATTGATTGCGGAGGTCGTGGACTCATTTTTATTCTCTTGTCGTGGCTGTCCTGCAATACGGCCTTGGCCAACCCACCGTGTCGCTTCGCGCAGAATGTTACGGCTATCGGGAAATGCAGAAATAGGCCGACCGACGCGCGTTCGATCGCTCGTATGCTAGCACGGCCTGTGGGGTGGGTAAAGCAAGCAGACTGACTCGTCTTCGAGCGAAGAATTCATAGGCTTTACTGATGTCGGCGTTCCTCACTTCAAACCCCAGCCCAAGAATAGCGGTCTCCACCCCACCCCGCGTCAGCATTGCGAGGAGTTCCTCAGACAACCATGCTTCGCTGTCATTCGCGAGTTTCGAGCCTGCCTTTTTAACCCGGCCGTGGCTCAAGACGACCACGTCTTCCTCGTACTGTTGGCCATTAACGATGATAGTGCCAGGGCGGCAATCCTCCACAGGGGGATACTTGATGTCACGCAGAGATTTGAACACATTGATCCCCACTTTTCTGGCGGCCGCGGCAACTGCTCCCAGGACGACCGCATCATCTCCGAGCGCAGACAAGCAGAGGCCACCACGCTCACAGGCGCCAGGGAGCTGGTCGGAGTTGACGATGGCCTGAATTGTCGGCCAAAGAGTGTCCCCGCATGCCTCCATGACGCCACCTCCGAGCACGATCCACTCCGGATCAAGGAGGTGCCGCACGGTGAGACAGGCGTAACCGATAATCTCGGCTGCGCGCCGCATGATCCGTTCAACGAGTGGGTCGCTTCTTTCGAGAGCCTCCTTGAGGGCTTTGCTCCGAATAACACTCAGGTCTCCATCGAGGATCTCGGTAAGCAACGTTGACTCGCCTTTGGCCACCGCCTCTCGGATGTCGCGCTCGATGGCTGCCCGACCGGCGAGAGCTTCAAAGCATCCGCGGTTTCCGCATCCACAGAGTGGTCCCCCAATTTCCATAACAATGTGACCGATTTCGCCGGCCACTTCCCGGGCACCTCGCCAGATTTTCTTCTTTTGCGAAAACCCTGCCCCGATCCCAGTACCGACAAAAATTCCCATCGCGCTTTTGGCCCCGCGAGCAGCGCCTAGCCACACTTCACCCAGTGTACCAAGATTGCAGTCGTTTCCCAGAATGACTCGGCACCCAAAGCGGGATTCCAGGTGAGAGACGAGCTGGACGCCGGAAAGGCAACTGTTGGGTGTACGGACAACTATTCCTTTTTTGGGGTCCACGACGCCCGGTACCGCGACCCCAATGGCCGCCACGTCGCGGTGGCTCAGCCCCTCCTCTTTGAGTACCGCCGCGATGACGCCTTCGATCACTTCGACAATTTCGGCCGGATTATCCGTCCGCGGTGTGGGAAGCCGCTCCCGCGCATGGACGACCCCGCGTCGATCGGCAAGCGCGCCGAGAATTTTCGTGCCTCCCACATCGACAGCAACGAAATTGGGTTCAACAGAACGTGGTTTAGCGGCCATGAGTGGTTCCCTTATGCCCACTGGAGTAATGCTCCTGCTCTATTATTGTGGGATGGAAAACCCGCTCGTGCAAAGGCACGGCCGGTTTGCCGAGGAGGACTGTTCGTATCCACTCCGCCCACCGCTGGGTGACTTTGGCAGGAAGGGACATTGGCGGGTGAACGTTTAAAGATTCTGTCGCTAGTCGTACGACGTGCAGCAATTCTTCATCGTTTTTCACGGGTTCGCATGGCTCCCGCAGTTCGACGATGACAGGAGGCAACGTTCCCAACGATCGATACAAAAAGTCCTTTATGCCGGCCGGTCGACACTGTTTTAATTCGCAGCCAATGAAAAAAACGCTTTCTCGGCTCACGTCAGTCTGCCAGAGATTGTCCACCACCAGTCGAGGGCCATCGACCATCAGTCGGCCTTGAACGAGAAGCCAGGGATAGAGCGTGACTGCATCTGCGACGTGGTCGTGGGTCACGATCCGCAGGGCGGAGGCGATGTCCCAAGAGCGTGTGAAAACGCATTCGTCGTTGTGATTCGTTGGAACAACAGGTGGCACAGCAACGAGAAGGACGGCTCCCTGGGGAACTGCCACACGCTGTGTTTCCTGGTTGATCGTTGTCAAAAGCATCTGCTGGGCCTGCCATGACTGAAGATAATTATTGCGCTGCAGTAAAAAGGATGTGGCATTGACAAGCAGCGCTCCACACAGACTGACCTGCAGCCACCGCGTTCTTCGAGAAGATTGGGGAGCAGGGGCTTGTGCCCAAAAGGTGCTCGCGGCGAGCGCAACGGCAACCCACAGGGAGGAGAGCTTTCGGTTGTCGTTGCCATACACGGCGGCATAACTGCCAGACAGCACAAATAGCAAAACGCTCATTGCCGTAGAAATCCAGCACACGATTCTGAGCATCCGGACTCGACAAGATTGGGCGGAAAAGGGATTAGTTTGGGGACGTCCCTGGCCAGCGGGCGTTGTCTCCGCATAGGGTGAAACGCGATCTGATTTGTTGCCGGATTGAGATGCAGTATTGGCGTCGTGTATGGTTTCCCTCGCACTGTCGGTTGGAGATTTAACCAGCACAAGGGAGATTATGACGAGCAGAGCGCCTGCTAAAGCCAATACGTCCCAGGCTTCATGCATTCGAACAAGGCCGTCGGCCCAGAGGATCGGCGCCTGGATAAGAATTGCATGAATCCAGTAAAGAAATGTTCGAAGCATCATACTGAGACCACCCGGAGCCAGCCGGGACATGTCCGGAAAATATCTTGGCATCACGAACTTCTGTACGACCAGGCCCAGTAAAACTGCGGCCAGGATAGGAAGTGTCGTCCGGGCTACGCTTTTCCAGACGTGGAGATCAACCACACAGTGGATCGGTGAAGCACACTCGATAACCATCGCTTTTGCGGATTGATCAGTTTTGGAAGAGTCTGTCCAGTAAATCGGCATGAGACATTGTAAAATGAGTAACGGTAGAAAGATTTCATAGATCAGCATGCCAAGAAAGATTAAGCTTCCGGACAGCAACAGCCAGGGACCCTGTCGCCTCATTGCCCTTTCGTGGCATAGCAGTGACGCCGCCCATAACACGTACGCCGTGGCTGCGAGATGTTGCATTCCTGGCGAAAACACAAGCGTGGAAGCAATACTAGGCAGATATACGGCCGTTAGAAAAAACGCCGCGGCTTTCTCCCCGCACAGTCGGTGCCAGACGTACCAAACCAGTCCCCATGCCACGCTAAGCAGAAGGATTTGAGAACAGACATACCAGCGGGGAGTGTCACAGTACAAGCTGGTTATGGTGGACAGCACAATGGGAGCCAAAGGGCGAGCAGAGAAAAGCGGAAACCATGATCGCACGGTGTCCCACCAATGGGGATGCAGGCGCCAGTGATCGATGATCATCCAGTCATCACAAACCCAGCCCGCTTTCAGGAAGCAAGGGATGTACACTGCAAGGATGAACACAATGGCAGCGCACGTGGGCCATCTTTTTTTAGAGAATTGTGCCAGCGGCATAACAAGAGTCAAAGACTTCAGCCAAAAGCCGAGTAATTCCGCAGGGTGAACGAGCTGTTCTGCAAACAGTTTGTGCATCAACCGGCTCGGAAGGCGATTATGGCTCAGATTCTGGAGCGGTGACCTTCCTGCCCGGATCGGCTGACATGTTGACAACTCGTAAGTCAAATATCCCCCCCGCCATGGCACCCGGATGGGCCTGAAAACCCACGGTGATCGTTTCGCGATCTTTTACAAGCTCGGGTGGCAAGCGGTAAAGCTCGATAAAAAAGCGGCCAGGCCGGTTATTGGCCAACCGCTGCGTGGCAAGCCGTGTTCCATCAACCATGATGTCAAAAACCCGATTCCCAACGTCGCTGCCCCAGTATTCTACGAGGAGGGATTGCTCGTCGCCCTTAGCTACTTTCAGCGTGTAGGCGAACCATCCACCATTGACGGCATGCCGCCACCTTCGGCCCGCGAACGTTCCGCTCTCGGTCCTTTCTCCCGAGAGAGAATGTTCTCTTTCGCTTGTGGGATCGCCAACGATAACACGGTCAATCGTTCGTTTCTCAATTTCTTCCCATTTTTTCTTTGCCTGTTTATATTCACTAACAATTTTGTCCCATTGTGACGGAGATACTCGATCGAAATACACCACATAACGCCGGGAGCCATGGACCTTATAGAACGGTTCAAGTGTGATTTCTAACTCCTCAGTGTCGCTCAGCGATCGGAATAATCCCCTGGGCGCAGTCCAGCATCCCGGCTGTCCCTCGACCGGTTTGAAGGCTGCCAAATCGATTCGCTCTGCGACGGCTGCGAGAAGACCGAAGGAGGCAGTACTAATTTCACCCCCAACCAGATGTGCAGCGGAAAATGATTGGCCGAATCTATCCGGCACGATAGCCGCGAGGACCACCGGTCCATAAAGGATAGCAAACCGGTCAGCATTGTCGCGAAACGACTCGACCCTCAACTGCATGGGCACGCGGATTTCTACATGGTCGCCCGAGGTCCATGTTCGTGCGATCCGCACGAACTGGCCTGGATGATTTTCTAAAGTCCACGGAGATCCATTGACCAGAATGGAGTATCCCTGAATGCACCACCCTGGCCAGCGGACAGCAAGGGTCACTTGCGTGGGTGACTGTGGTTCGACGTATAGATGCACCGTATCCGAATCGGGAAATTGCGTCTCCATTCGGACTGTCACAGCTTTTTGGTGCCATTTGAGTTCCGACGGAACAAACAGGTTCACATATAGGGTATCGCGGCCGTCATGAAAGTAGATGCTTTCGCCATATTTCGCATGGTTTTCAATACCGGTGCCTGTACAGCACCAGAACGAGTCCAGGGGGGTGGAATAAGTCTTGCGCGAACCCGGTTGTAACGGAACATAGTAACACATCATTCCAGTTTCTGGATTCTGCGATGCAAGGATGTGGTTGTAAAGGGCACGCTCGTAGTAGTCGGCATATTCAGGTGACATTTCCCAGAGCAGAAGGTGTCTGGTCAGCTTGAGCATGTTATACGTGTTACAGGTTTCTGCAGTGTTGGGACCGAGGGCTTCCGAAAGCCGATCTTTGGGCGTGAAATACTCGTTGTTGCTGTTTCCACCGATCACGTAAGATCGTTCGTGGACAACATACTTCCAGAAGTTAAGCGCCGCATCATGATACCACGGTGTTCCTGTCAACTCGTACAGCCGGGCAACGCCGATAAACTTGGGAATCTGGGTGTTGGCGTGCAGCCCGGTCAATACGTCTTTGTCCTCGGCCAGGGGCTTGAGCACTGCCAGATGGTTGAATCGTTCAGCAATTTGCAGGTATTTGTTCTCACCGGTTAACGCATAAAGGTTGGCAAGGGCCTCATTCATCCCGCCGTGTTCCACGTTCAGCATTCGTTGCATCTGCTCATCGGTGAGACGGCTATTCCGAACGATCACCCAATCCCCAAGCTTTTTGGCTACTTCCAGTGCCTGCTGATTACCGCAGTACACATAGCTGTCGAGCAATCCCGCCAGAATTTTGTGGAGCGTGTAATAGGGAGCCCAAACCCGTCCGGTGGTTTCAACCCGGTCAAAAAACTCTTCTGGAAATGCACTGAGATAGCCGTTGCTCAACTTTTCTTGGCACTTTGCCAGTTCCTGCACTAAGTAGCGAACCCGTTCCCGGAATTGGAGATCACCGGTACTAGCATACATGAAGGAACAGGCCGACAGATAATGGCCCATGAAGTGCCCGCGGAGTTCACAATCAGGATGCTCCCACCCGCCGAGGGGAGTCGCCTGGCTAGGAAATCCCGCATTGATTCGAAAAGTATGCAAGAGACGGTTTGGATCGAGTGAAAGCAGAAATTCTGCATCTTTGCGCATTGCGTGCAGGAATGGGCTGGGCAGCAGACGGACGTCTTCCAATGGGAAGGAATGGGCTGTCAGGGGGACTTTCCCTTGAATTTCACGATTCAGCTCAGGTTCAGCCGCGAGCGCAAGCCCGAATGCACTGACAATCGGTACGGCGAACAAGAGGCGCGAAACCAACGGCATGGATGGACTCCTCAACGAATTCCCTGGGTTCAGCATTCAGAAGCAGACGCTTCGGGTTCGTCAGTTTGGCTATGGTATGGCCGGTCGGTTGACCAACCAGGTAATGATTATACACCATTCCGGGGAGTCACATCTCCTCGGCCACGGCTGTCCTCTGAGAAAAGCGATCAGATACGAACGCTGCCTGTTGGGAATCAAGAAAGAAATAGGCCCCGCGCTAAAGCGGGGCCCAACCATCAATCAGGCGGGAAGGCTAGCTTTCTGATCCGTGATTCAGTGACCGGTAATTGCTCGGAACAACCCGGAGAATGGCCCTTTGGTTGATCCGTCGTCAAAGTCCAGGAACCACCAACCGTCGTGCCATTCCAAGGTCACTTTCCGCCATCCAAGGGGCACCTGCGGGTAGGGATAGAAGGGACCGATATAGGGCCATGCGGTGGGCGAGTACTGCTTGGGGTAGGTGACTGCAGCATAATTTGGGTAAGCCGCGTAGCTCGGCCAGGCGTAATTCGGCATGTTCGGCTGATCATACCGTGCTGGCGCGGCTGCACCCGCTTGTCCTACATACATCGGGAGAGGACGTCCAAGCGGGGCCGCTGCGGGCGGTGCTTGGGTCGCAGGGACGGCCGGGGTCGGTTCCTGAGCTTGAGCATACGCGATCGGCAGAGGTCGAATCGGCCGCGGAACACTTTCTGTGGCTTCCGTGGCAGATGCCGGTCTGGCTTCTACAGGGGGTTCCAGCGTCGGGATTTCCGGGGCCGCAAAAGTAGGACCCTCACTGACTGCGGTAGCCGCCGTCGGACGGACGGGCTGGTTGGCGACCACAGAGGGAACAGGGTCGGCCTTCTGCACCTTCCCCGCGAGGGCCGGGGTTGCCATTGGGCGCGCGCCGCCTTCCAGACCGCCGATAGGCGAAGTCACTCGTTCGGGAGCCACCGCCCCCGTGACCGGTTGCAAATTGAGCTGATCTGCGGGGGCGGCATTTTCAACGGACAATTCATTGATCACCGTTTTGACGCCCTGCACCTGGCGGGTAAGGCGTTCCGCAATGGCACGCTGCTCCGGATCGGCGACCGTCCCCCGGAGCCAGACAGTTCCATCCTGGCAACGCACGCCGATCTTGTAGCCCTTTAGCTGACCGCTGTTCTTAAGTGTGCTAGCAATCTCTTGAGCCAGTTCCTGGTTGCCTGCGAGCACCAGTTGGGGGGCGAACATCATGAACGCCGCGGCAATCCATGTGCACAAATGACCTCGCATGCCTGTCCTCCTGTTTCGGAAATCGCCCGACGGTCGGCATCTCCCTCGGAAGGTTGAATCGATTCCCGCCTGGATCTTGTGACCAATGTGTGTCAGGCTCGTACCAAACCGAAATCCACCGTGTAAGAGCGAACTCCGCCAACAGTTTCCCGCATCCCGCCGGCTTGGGCTGTATCGTTCCGGCGGGAAGGAGTTCGCCTAGCTATAGGATTCGGAAAAACAGTGGCGGAAACCGGAGCTTTTTTCGGGTTTTAGCAAACTCAACGGTCACTCCGTACACGCCGTAAGCTGTCTATATTGCCAGCGTTACCACCCTTGCGGATTGCGTGGTCGGCGTCCTCAAAGCACATGCCTCACCGGGGGTGTAGAAGTGAGCGGGAGAGAAATAAAGGGTGGCTCTCGTAAAAGGCCGGCTTCGGAAGCACAGGAAAAAGACGGGCTGCGCAGGTGCTTGATCGCGGGTGAAGGAGCATGCCAGCGGAAACGGGAAAAAAAGTAGAGAGCGCCGCGCTACACCGAGCGCCGATGAAAATGTCGCGAGAAGTCGGTAATCCCTATAAGCAGCATCACAGAGAAAGTCAGAAGGCACAGGCACCAGATTTGGGGCGACTGCCCCGCTGCCCCTAGTATGACACCGCAAAGCAGAGCCAGAACCCCCCTGTAGGCGGGAATCGCCCATTTTCCTGCAGCCGAGAAGCGGGTGCAGATCGCCACCACAATTCCAATAACTGGCAAAAAAGTTACCAAGATGTTTGCCAATACGATCGAGGCGGTAATGTTAGCGAGCCACGACATTGTCATTAGTACAGTTGTTCCGAAGTTGCCATTGAGACACGAGCACGATTGGTGGACCGATTCTATCATTGCCGTTTACATTTCGGCTAGACCAATTCTTTTGGCCCCAGCATTTGTCGAAGCCGACCGGAGGCAGCGAGTCAACCACGCAGCAAGCGGGGGCCAACGTGATCGTCCGCCGGGTGGTGCGCGATGATCACTCGAATTCCCGCTGCTTCGTTTCCATCCGCGGAAAGAAAAAAGCTAGGGTTTCTCGGGCGAAGTCTCGTAACAAGGCTAGGGCGGGCATTACGGGACGAGGGGTTTCCTTGCCACACGCAACACGAGGAAAAGCACAATGCTGGAGCTGATTGATCCCCGACAGAAAGTCAAAAAGCAGGAGTACAAGGAAATTTTTCCGGTCCTCGAGCAAAAGCTGGCGGCATGTCAGCGGGCGGCCCGGGCGGCTGGCATCCCTGTGATCATTGTGTTTGAAGGGTGGCATGCTGCCGGGAAGGGAATGGTTATCAACAGCTTGGCACAGGTCTTAGATCCCCGAGGGTTTCGTGTCCATTTGACGCTTCAACCCGATGGGGAAGAGAAGCGCCGCCCGTGGATGTGGCGATTTTGGAATAAAATCCCCGGTGCAGGTGAAATTGCCATTTTTGACCATTCCTGGTATCAGCGCGTGCTTGACGACTTCGCGGAGGGGCGGATTTCGAAGAAAGAATTCCGGCAGGCGATTGCCGACATTTTGGAATTTGAAAGGCAACTCGCTGATGCAGGGACTTTGATTGTTAAGTTCTGGCTCCACATTGACCCGCGGGTGCAGAAAAAACGCCTAAAGGCCCTCGCCTCGTCTCCGGCGACACGTTGGAAAGTCAGCTCAGAGCAGTGGGAACAAAACAAGAAATATAAGAAATGGTTCAAGCTGGCCAACCGGGTGCTCGAAGCCACCAGCACATTCCAGAATCCGTGGCAGATTGTGGAGGCTCATCAGGCCCGTTTTACACGTTTGAAAGTGTTTCGCACACTTGTTGCGAAGATCGAGGACGAGGTTCAGCGTCGTCCGAAACAGCTCGCAGATCCTCCGTCTCCCATGCCTGAACCGCGGGAAGACGAGCTTCTGCGTCCGACCATTCTCGATCGGGTGGACCTCAGTCAATCGCTGGAGCGCGAGCAATACGAAAAAGAGTTGAAAGGGCTGCAGAGAGCACTCTATGAGCTGGAGCACCGTTGCCATTTAGCACAGGTGCCGGTGGTGATCGTGTTTGAGGGGTGGGACGCGGCCGGAAAAGGGGGAGTGATCAAGCGACTGACGCGGGGCCTTGATCCGCGGGGTTATGAGGTGGTGCCCGTCGGGCCGCCCACCGCTGAGGAAAAGGCCCACCACTTTCTGTGGCGATTCTGGCGGCGGCTACCGAAGACAGGCCATATCACGATTTTTGATCGTTCGTGGTACGGACGCGTTTTGGTGGAGCGGGTGGAAGGTTTTTGTCGCAAAGAGGAATGGCAACGGGCATTTCGCGAGATCAATGAATTTGAGAAGCAGCTTGCCGACTTCGGAACTGTGATCATTAAGTTCTGGCTGCATATCGACCCCGAGGAACAACTCCGCCGATTTCAGGCGCGCCAGTCCGACCCAAATAAGCAGTGGAAAATCACCGAGGAGGATTGGCGAAACCGCAGTAAATGGCGACAGTACGAGGTGGCCGTCAACCAAATGCTGGAGCGTACCAGCACCACGTACGCTCCGTGGACGGTGGTGGAGGCGAATTGCAAGCTTTTCGCCAGAATCAAGGCGCTCAGGACAGTTAAAGACCGCCTTGAAATCGCTGTCTGTTAATTTGACGAGTCTCCGCGGTCAAAGGAGAATCGCCGCGATACAGGCCGTGAGGTAACATGCCAGTGTTCCGGCGATCATGGAACGGAAGCCCAGTTGGGCCAGTTCCGACCGGCGACCGGGAACGAGCTTGCCGATCCCGCCAATCATCACGCCGATCGATCCGAGATTGGCGAAGCCGCAGAGAGCGTAGGTCGCAATCGTGAAGGAGCGTGGTCCCAGCGTCGGTTTGAGGGCGGTTAGTTCCTGATAAGCAATGAACTCATTGAGGATCAGCCGCTTTCCCAAAAGCATCGCCACCGTGGGTACGTCTTTCGGGTCAACGCCCATCAGAAAAGCAAACGGGGCAAAAAGATAGCCAGTCAATCTCTCTAAGCTGAGGGGCTCTCCGCCCACGTTTCCCGGAAGGCTGAGGAGCCAGTTGGCAAGAGTGATCAGAGAAATGAAAGCGATAAGCATGGCGGCCACGTTGAGGGTGAGAGTGAGACCTTCGCTGGCGCCACGGCACGCGGCGTCGAGGATGTTGGTGTCCTGTCTGGGAATTTGCACGCGGACAATCCCTTTAGTGGGCGACATTTCGGTTTCGGGAACCATGATCTTGGCCACCACGAGGGCTGCCGGCGCAGAAATGAGCGACGCCGTGAGGATATGCCCGGCATCCACCCCCATGGCGACATAGGCAGCCATCACAGTCCCCGCAATGGTGGCCATTCCGCTGCTCATCATGGCCATCAATTCCGAGCGGGTCATGCTTTCCAGATAAGGCCGGATTACGAGAGGCGCTTCTGTCATTCCGACATACACGTTCGCAGCAGCCGCCAGAGACTCGGTACCGGAAACATCCATCACCCACACCATTATTTTCGCCATTGCTTTGACGAGGAGCTGGAGGATCCCCAGGTGAAATAAGATGGCGGTGAGAGACGAGACGAAGATGATCAATGGCAGGACCACGAAAGCCACCTGATGGTGTTTTCCTTCCGGGCCGAAGACGAAACCGGTGCCCTGATCGACGCAATACTGGAGGCGCTCGATGAACAGGCGACTGGCGACAAACGCCCCCTGTCCGATGTCCGTGCGGAGAAAGAGGAAGGCAGTAATCCACTGCAAGAATAGGCCGCTCAGAATCAGCCGCCAGTGCATCACCCGGCGGTTTTCCGAGAGAAGCCAGGCGACGAACAAGATGACCACCACGCCCACGACGGGAATGAGCCGATTCATCGTTCAAGTTCCTCCCTGGTGTGATGCATGCGTGAGTCCGGTTTTCGTAATGACGCCATGACCTGACGTTTTTTGAAGATCAAATTCGGCGAAATGACGCGTTGTGATTTTGGATACTGCTGGTCTACTCTTTGCCGGGAGTGGTAATATAAATAAGGCACAAGCCGCCCTACAAGCCGGAAGGCGCCCTCTCGATCGCGTCCCTAGGCATTGTGGACGACATGGTCAAGCGTGATCCGTGGCGTCACTCTCCGACGCGAATGAGCAAGGGAGCTGAGTGTGACCGGCCGTCACAGAAAATGACAAAACCCAACGCTGACAGGGAGAACTGTTATGGTTCTGCTGGAGTTCAGTATCTACCCGCTGGATAAGGGAGAAAGCTTGAGCGCCTATGTGGCGCGATGCGTGGAAATTGTGCACACCAGCGGTTTGAAATACCAGTGCCATGCGATGGGTACCATCATCGAAGGAGAGTATGACCAGGTGATGGATGTGGTCCGGAAGTGCTTCGAAGCCCTTCAAAAGGACTGTAATCGTATCGAATGCATCATGAAGTTGGATTACCGCAAAGGATATCAGGACAGAATCTCGGGGAAGGTCCGCAGCATTGAAGAAAAACTTGGGCACCCTGTACAGAAATGAGTTAAAAAGAAGCAAGAGAGCCCCTCATGCGATCCTTTTCGCCGCGGCAGAAAGCCCTTCGCGAAATCACGGCCCGACTTGGTCGTGAGAATGTCCTGGTCCACCCTGCTGACCGACTCGTGTATGAATGCGACGGCTATACTCTCGTCAAGTGCATGCCCCAGGGTGTTGTATTCCCACGAAGTGCGCGCGATGTCCAGCAGGTGGTTCAGGTATGTCGGGAATATCGTGTTCCTTTGGTGGCCCGCGGGGCGGGAACGGGACTGGCAGGCGGTGCTACGCCAGTGGATGAGGCTATCGTTGTCAGTTTGGCCCGGATGAACCGAATCCTGGCAGTTGATCTTGTTAACCGACGCGTCAAAGTAGAGGCCGGGGTTATCAATCTCGAGTTGACACAGCGTCTTGCGGGAACGGGCTATCAGTTTGCCCCGGACCCATCCAGCCAGGTCGCGTGTACCTTGGGTGGAAATATTGCGACCAATGCCGGCGGACCTCATACGCTAAAATATGGGGTCACGGTGAACCACGTTTTGGGCCTGGAGTGCGTGACCGGTGAAGGAGAGATACTCGCGTTGGAACCGAGATCAGATCCAGGTGATCTTGACTGGATTGGAGTGCTCACCGGGAGCGAGGGCACACTAGCGATTGTCACCAGTGCTTGGTTAAAGTTGATCCCCGCTTATCGGGAATTCATCACGCTTCGAGGGACGTTTTTGCGGATTGAAGATGCTTGTCTGGCGGTTAGCCGAATCATCGGTGCCGGGATCACTCCGGCGGCCATGGAACTCATGGATCAGGGGATACTTCAGGCCGTAGAAGAGGCTTTTCACTTCGGTTTCCCCACCAATGTTGAAGCGGTGCTAATCGTGGAGCTTGACGGAGTAGGACCAGCGATTGAGGCCCAGGCGGAGCAGGTGGCGACGTTCTGCCGAGAGTGTGGTGCGCAGGAAGTCGTGAGCGCATCCGATGCAGAAGAGAGAGCACGACTGTGGCAGTGTCGCAAATCGGCGGTGGGAGCCGTAGGACGGCTCAGCCCGGCATATTTCATCCAGGATGGCGTTGTACCGCGGACCAAGCTTCCGGAGATGGCCAGCCGGGTGAAGGAGATTGCGCGTCGCTGGAATGTCCGCGTGGTCAACGTGGCTCATGCCGGGGATGGCAATATCCATCCCATTTTTCTTTACGATCCGAAAAACCCGGCCGAAGTGGAACGAACCGTATCCGCAAGTCACGAAATCCTCGCCGCGTGCATTCATTTGGGCGGGAGCATCACCGCGGAACACGGTGTGGGATTGGAGAAACGCGACTTCATGGAGCGACTGTACCCGCCGGAAGTGTTGCAGGCGATGAGAGCACTCAAGAGTGTCTTTGATCCCGATGCCATCCTGTCACCCGGTAAGCTGATCCCGCCGAACAATCGGGAGGGATCCGCTGCGTTCAAGGGCGAAAGGAACGTATGATTTCCCTTTCCAAGAGTCTTGCCCACGACTGGTTGCCGATCGAGGCTGTGCAGGAGCTTGGCACTCACCAGGAAGTGAGTGAGGTGCTGCGCGAAGCGTCTCGCCGTGCTTCGGCGGTTTACACCTTGGGAAGTGGTTTACGGGCCCGGTGGGGCAGCCGTCCTGAAAAACTGGGTTTGGGAATTTCGTGCGCTTCCATGAACAGGATCATCGACTACCAGCCTACCGAATTGACGTTGACCGCCGAGGCAGGAATCACCCTCGCCGAGTTGGAAGCAACGCTCTCCGCCTCCCGTCAATGGGTTCCTGGCCTGAGCGGATTGCCGGGTGATCTCCAATTGGGGGGGCTTTTGGCCGCTCCTTTTCCTCGCCCTCGGGATTGGCGGTGGGGTCGATTGGCCGAGGCTGTTCTCGGCCTTGAAGTGGTCACGGGCGAAGGGACGCATCTGGTCCTGGGTGGTGCTGTGGTTAAAAATGCCGCCGGATATCGGCTGTTGCGTTTATTTCTTGGAAGCTGGGGAAGCCTGGGCGTAATCACGCGGGCTACGCTCCTGACCCGGCCACGACCAGAAGGCACCGAAATACTCACGGTAGGGATGAAGCGCGCGACTTTTTGCGAGACGTTTCTCCAGCAACTCGCTGCGCTGCCCTTGCCCTGTCTCTCGGACGTCATTATGTGTGATCATCGCTGTTTGACAGATTCTGATGTGGACCTCACGGAGGAATTAGGACGCCGCTGGGTCATGGCGACTTTTCTGTTGGAAGGGGACAAACTGGAAGTGGATCTGGCAAAAGATGCACTTGGTTCTTTGGCGGATCGGCAGAACTGGAAGGTGGTCTCCATTTCCGCGGTCAGTGACCAGGCGCTTGAGCGTGAGGTGGTAACGTGTGGCCACGCTGTTTGCCAGATAAGCGGGGTGCCAGAACAGATGCCCATGATAACGACGCACGTTCAAGAGTTATTTCCTGGTGCACGCTGGTGGGGCTACCTTTTCAGCGGACAGGTTCTCGTCGTTGACACTGCCCGGGAGTTTACCGTCGAGAAAATCCAGGCGTTGCGAACCAAAATGGAGGCGGAAGGGGCCCGTGTGGCCGTTCTCCGAACGCCGGAGGGCACCAACTGGCCGCCATCGGTGTTGTGGGGACCGCCGCATCCCCGACATGTGTATGCGCAGCGGTGGAAAGATATTTGCGACCCGGCGCATATTCTGAATCCGGGGCGCTATGTGTTCGCATAGAAAGTAGACATAGAACCAGCTCAAATATGGTGGTGGAGTTACACGAGCATTCGATAAACGAGATTGACCGATGTGTCCATTGCGGGCTTTGCACATCGGCGTGCCCCACATTCATCGAATTGCGCCAGGAAGCGGACAGTCCTCGCGGACGCATTTATTTGATGCACGCGATGGCCAAACAACAGCTTCCAATCGATCAAAAAACTGTTCAACACATTGAACTTTGCCTGGATTGTCGCGCGTGTGAGACTGCGTGCCCGTCCGGGGTCAGATACGGCCGAATCCTCGAGCCAGTGCGTCTATCCCTGATCAACCAGCGGGCGATTTCCTTAAAGTGGGGTGAGAAATTCTTTTTATTTCACGTCTTTCCCTATTCGCGAAGAGTCCGTATGGCTCTATGGCCGGTCAGGCTGCTACAGCAACTGAGGCTTTACCACGGCCTGCAACGGATGGGTGTTTTCCGGGTGCTTCCGGGCATTTTTGGGAAAATGGCCACCCTTGTGAATCCCCACGTGCCGCGACAAAGGCCGTTGCCAGATTTCCTTCCTGCAAAAGGACGCCGACGAGCTCGCGTGGCCTTGTTCGTGGGGTGTGTGGGCGAGGCCATGTTTCGGCATATTCACTGGGCGACGTTACGTGTTCTTCAGGAAAACGGTTGCGATGTGCTGATTCCCCGGGGACAGGGATGTTGCGGGGCCATTCACTACCATGCTGGTGACGGTCGCGGTGCCAAAAGGCTGGCCGAGCAGAATGTGCGCAGCTTCCCGGTGGAAGACCTCGATGCGGTGATTGTCAATCATGCGGGCTGTGGCGCAATGCTCAAAGAATATCCCCACTATTGGAAGGATGGGGATCCTCAACGGTACGCAGAATTCAGTGGGAAAGTGCGCGACATTTGTGAGTTTCTTGACGATCTGGGAATGAAGATACCGGAAAACCCCTTACCTCTGCGAGTTACTTACCACGATGCCTGTCATCTTGCGCATGCCCAGAAGATTCGCCACCAACCCCGAGCGCTTCTCTCGAAAATTCCCGGGCTGGAGCTTGTCCCGTTGTATGAGAGTGAATTGTGCTGTGGTTCTGCAGGCAGCTATAACCTGTTGCAGGATGCTATGGCCACGCGATTGGTCAAGCGGAAGGTCGATCGCATTGTGGAAACAGGCGCTCAAGCAGTGGTAACTGCCAATGCCGGATGCCTTCTCCATATCGGTCGCGAAGTGAGACGGCGTCGGCTTGGTCTGCTTTTGGCTCATCCGCTTGAGCTTTTGGACTGGAGTTATCGGGGGGTCACGCCCCCGCAGCCCGGGTTCGACGTGGAATACCGGCCCTAGCTGTAACTACCCTCGCTTGTCAGGACTTTGGTCAGCCCTTCTACGAAGAAATAGTCTCCCCACATGACAGACTCATCCACGCCGAGGTTCTTTCGCGTGTGATAGACGCCGTGTTTGAGGATGCCCTCCCACCCGGGTGTTTCAATCGCGAGATATTCCGGATTGCATAAAGCCAGTAACATCACAAGGGCCGTATTCCGGTAGACGATTGCACGTTCTGGAGATTGGGTCTGTTTTGCCAGATCCCACAGACCACTGGCTGCAATGGCAGCGGCCGAGCTTTCTTTCTGACGACCCCATGGCGGGGGCTGCGACAGATCAGCGTGAAAATCCCAGTAAGGGATTTTGTCTTCCGGAAGATGCGTGATCCAATATTCTGCATTTCGTTCTGCAACTTCCAGAAACTCGGGGTTGTTCGTCAGAGCATACACTTTGCTGAATCCGTACATGGACCAAGCCAGTCCACGCGCCCAGCAACTTTCAGGGCTCAGTCCCTGATGGGTGCTCTGCCCCAGGAATTGCCCAGTTTCCACATCGAAAAGCCCCTCATGGGCCGTGGAACCATCCGGCCTTACCAGGTAATCACGGGTGGTGCGGCAATGAGCGAGGCCGATTTCCAGCAACGCTTGATCGCCGGTTTTAAGAGCCGCGAAGATTATCAGAGGGACGTTCATCATAATATCGATGAACAGACTATGCGGGCCAATGAAAGAGCAGAGATACTTTCCTTTGGGCTGAAATCGCATGGCAAGTGTTCGGCCTGCAGTGATGAGCACGTCCAGCAGGGCCTGATCGCCCGTTAGTTCGTACCATGGCAGGTACGTGTTGAGAAAGATAAATCCCAAATCATGAACGTTGCGGTCATGTTTACGATGCGCGAGCAAACGCGAATAGTGCGTTGCCAGTTCCCACCATTTGGGTTCCCGCGTCCGAATGTAGA
>NZ_JBAMME010000226.1:0-16137 GCF_039793925.1 Thermogutta sp.
CATCGGAGCCGATGAATGGATTGAACAATATCCGTTTCGAAAAAGCAATTGAAGTAGTTGCTATACTCGCTTGATTACCTTAGCAATTGAAAGATGGTTACCCATGAACACATGTTTGGTTCGCATACTGATTATTTCCTTTTGCACATTCTTGCGGCAGGAAAGGTTATGCGTGCTTTTTACCTTATTGTTTAGCTTCATCCTGTGCGGACCATATTCTGCGCAGGCCGATGAAACGGGCTTACACCATGTGACAGTATTTACATCTGGGGAAGCTGGGTACCACACGATCAGGATTCCCGCCCTAGAAGTGGCTCCCGACGGTACGCTCCTGGCTTTTGCGGAAGGCCGTCGGAACAGCATTGCGGACCCGGGTGAGCCCGGTCAGGAGATTGACTTGCTATTAAAAACCAGTCGTGACGGTGGCCGCACATGGTCGCCCGTGCGGGTGGTAGAACACGCTGGTCCGCAGTGGTCCTCAGCCAATCCTGCCACGGTAGTGGACAAAACCACGGGGCGCATCTGGATTTTTTACATTCGCTGTGCGCCGGGAGCGAATACACACAGTGCCCGCCCAGGTTCACGCGACGTTCTCAACCTCGTGCGATTTAGCGACGACAACGGGAAACACTGGTCGGAGCCCGTCGATTTGACCCCGATTGCCCGAGATATGGCGGACAAGGAATGGGGCATCAGCGTACCGGGACCGGGAGGCGGAGTTCAAATATCTTCAGGAAGGCTCGTCATTCCGATGTGGCGTTACCGGCCCTTCCGGGATTTCGTTGTATTCAGCGACGACCATGGGACAACCTGGCAAAGGGGCGCGTTTGTGCCCGGTGACTCTGGCCTGGACGAGTGTCAGCTCGTGGAACTGGTAGACGGGAGACTTGCCCTGGACATGCGGCAGGAGAACGGGCCCCATCGTTGGATCAGTTTCAGTCGGGACGGTGGCCAAACGTGGTCCGAGCCTCGGCCCGGACAGCAGGTCACTCCCGTGTGCTGTGCCGTAGAAAGGTGGACGTCGGTGAAGAGGAGCGACGATCGCAATCGCATTGCATGGACGGGTCCACGTGGTCCCGGGCGGAATAACCTCACGCTCTGGATTAGCTATGACGAACTGGGGACGTTTCAAAATCCCCGCCTGATAAGCGAGGGCCCAGGGGCTTATTCCGACCTGGCGGTCCTCACCGATAAGAGCCTCGGTATCTTATGGGAAAAGGCGTACCGGGAAATCGTTTTCACCGCGGTACCCCTGTCTTGGGCGGAGCCCCGCTAAGCCATATGGGCGCGGTGACTGATATTGATATAGAGAACTTCGCTAGAACACAATGAGTGACGTGTAAAACGCACTCACGATGGGAGTATTTCTGTGCCCACTGTGGTTCGCCACTGACATGAGAGGATTACAGCTCAGGTGAACGGGTTCCCACTGACCGGGAGGGTTGATCATGAATGACGTTCGCAAGACAGACCGACGATGTTTTCTTGCCCGAGGGCTGGCAGGCGCGGCTGGTTTGGGGTTGGCTTATACGAGCATCGAGGAGGATATCCTTCGCGCGGCCGTAGCGGAAGGAAAGGCGCAACCCGCCTCAGCCACAGAGATCGTTCCACCGCCGACGCGACGGCCGGCGGAACCACTGCCCAGCCCTCTTCCCACCGGGAAAATCGGCAACGTCACAATCAGTCGCCTGATTATCGGAGGGAATCTAATCGGCGGTTGGGCCCACAGTCGCGACCTCATTTACGTGTCCCGGCTTTTCCGCGAATACAACACCGAAGCCAAGGTCTTCGAGACCCTGGATCTTGCCATGGCCTGCGGAATCAACACGATCCAACTTGACCCGGCCTGCTGGGATGTGATTGCCAAATACAATCGGCACCGCAATCCTCCGATTCAAACGATCGTGTGCGTTCCCGTCATACAAGACCGTGCCGAAATGAAACGTGTCATCGAGCAGCAGGTTGAGCGCGGGGCTACCTGCATTTACTCGCACGGCGGATCGACGGATTCCCATTTCATGAACGGCGGTGGTCTTGATGCTCTTGCCCAAATGCTCGACTTGATCCATGAAACAGGCCGTCCAGCGGGAATTGGCTGTCACTCGCTGGAGGTGGTTAAGGCATGCGAGAAAGAAAAACTACCTGTCGACTTTTACATGAAAACATTTCATTCGGATCGCTACTGGTCAGCGACGCCGCAGGAAAGGCGTCAAGAATTTGACTGGATGCGGGGCAATCCCAGCGACCATAACGCAAACAACGACAACATGTGGTGCAATAATCCAGAAGAGACAGCCACGTTCATGAAAACAGTGCAGAAACCCTGGCTGGCCTTCAAAGTGCTCGCTGCCGGGGCTATCCATCCGCAGCAGGGTTTTGCCTATGCCTTTCGCAACGGGGCCGATTTCATCGTGGTGGGAATGTTCGATTTTCAGGTGGAGATGGACGTGCGTTTGGCAATCGAGGCCATCAGCAAGGTGGGACAACGAGAGCGAGCTTGGCATGCGTGATGTGATGCGGTGCCAAAACTAGCTCTCCGTTTGGATGCAGACCGATGAACGTTCGGGGGTCAACCACCCTTGGCAGGCGGTTGTCAAACCGGTTAATATTGGAAGCGCCCGGGAGTTGAGGGGAACACTGCCCGGCAAGGACGAAGATGAGTCCTGACACATCTGGTACGTCGGGCTCACTTGTTGACCGCATGACGAGTTTTGGCCCACAGCGACTCGGAGGGGTCCATGAGCGATTACTCTAAACTTTACGATGCGATCGTCACCGGAGATCATCGAACGGCGGTGGAGGTAACGAAGGCCGCTCTGGAGGCCAATGTTGATCCTTCGGAGCTGATCTCCAAATACATGATCCCGGCAATGAACGAAGTAGGGCAGCGGTTTGCCTGCAACGAATACTTTGTCCCCGAGCTTCTCATTGCCGCCCGGGCTATGAAAGCGGCCTTGGAGCTCATCACCCCAAAACTAGCAGAAACGGGTGCCAAACGTATTGGTCGGGTGGTGATTGGAACGGTGAAAGGCGACCTTCACGACATTGGGAAGAACCTAGTGGCCTCCATGCTGGAAGGGGCCGGATTCGAAGTCGTGGACCTAGGGGTGGATGTGCCTCCTGAAAAGTTCGTGCAGGCTGCCCAGGAAAAGCCGGGCACGATTGTTGCAATGTCAGCCCTTCTCACCACCACCATGCTTAACATGAAAAACGTGATCGAGGCTCTTCAGCACAGTGGCCTGCGGGATAAGGTACGTGTGATGGTCGGCGGCGCTCCCATCACTCCCCAATTCGCGCAGCAGATCGGCGCCGACGGCTATGGTGAGAACGCTACCGAGGCCGTCGATGTCGCCCGAAAGCTCGCCGCTGAACTGGGGTCTGTTGCCGCTAGCACCAATTGATACCTGCCGACCAACGGTCTCTATGTGGCCAGCCGCTCGGCCTCTACGACTACGCGAAAGGGCTTCCAGCGGTTATGGTGGCGAAAAGTGCGAACCAGGCCGCTGGGCTTTTTGGTGCCCTCCGAAAACATGGAGGGCAAGGATTGGCGAACTCCCGTTTGCATCGGAGCTAAACCATGACGGGCGGGACGACCGCTGAGCCGTCCGGTTTAAGTTTTCGGCAACTGCTGGAAAGCGGTGGTTTTCCTCTCGGGATAGAGATCGTCTCCACGCGAGGAATTCCATCCAATCCAGATGAGGCGCCGCCTGTCATTTTAGCCCGGGAACTGCTTTCCCATCCTCGTGTCGGATGGATTTCGATCACCGATAATCCCGGCGGCAATCCAATGTTACCGGCGGATTGGATTGCCCAATTCCTGCCCAACCATCGAGACCGGATCGTCATCCACGTGACATGCAAGGACGCTAACCGCGCAGGTCTGGAAAGCCTCGCCTGGCGCCTGGCGGCCGAAGGACTCCGAAACGTGCTGGCACTTACGGGCGATTACCCCACCACGGGTTTCGGTGGCAAACCCCAGGGAGTGTTCGATCTGGACTCTGTCGGTTTAATCGCCCTACTGAAGGCAATGAATGAAGGGCTTATTGTCACGACTCGCCCGGGTAGACGTGACGCTCTTTCTCCAACACGATTCTACATCGGTTGTGCCGTTTCTCCCTTCAAGCGTTATGAACGTGAGTTGGTTCCACAATACTTCAAACTCGTGCGGAAAATCGCGACCGGGGCGGAATGGGTGATCACGCAACTCGGCTACGATATGCGGAAATACCATGAAGTGAAACTCTTCCTCCAGGCAAGGGGGATTTCGGGCGTCCCAGTCATCGGTAATGTGTACCTTCTCACTAAGACGGTCGCCAGACTTTTCCACGAGCGCCAACTTCCGGGATGTGTGGTCACAGACGAGCTATGGGAACTCTGCCAAAAGTACGCTTCCGGTCCTGATCGGGGAAAGAGATTTTTCGCCGAGCTGGCCGCCAAACAACTTGCTGTGCTCCGCGGCCTGGGTTTCGCCGCGGGTTACCTTGGGGGAATCCACAAGCTGGAGTCTTTGGAGGAGGTTCTTCGCCATTTGGACTCTTTCGCTCCCGACGATTGGCGACAATTTTTAAAAGAAATTCGATTCTCGTTTCCTGACGAATTCTTCTTTTTTGAGCACGATCCCGAGACGGGGTTGAGCGAACCCGACAAAATCAATCGGGAATATCTTGAATCCCTGAAAAAACCGAGATGTTCCCGGTACGTCACGTGGGGATACCGCCTTTCCCGTTTGGTCCATCGAATTGCTTTTACAAGGGGCAAGGGGTTGTGGAATCTCGCGCAGAAACTCTACCAACGCTGGGCTGGCAAACCGCAGCCACCCGCTTCGGCTCGCCTTCTCTATGGTCTGGAAAAATTTTCCAAGTTCATGATGTATGGTTGTCAGGATTGTGGGGACTGCAGTTTACCGGATTGTGCCTACGTCTGCCCAAAACGCTGGTGCTCCAAGTGCAGCCGGAATGGGCCATGCGGGGGCTCCATGGATGGTCAATGCGAGCTTCGGGATAAGGAATGCCTGTGGGCCATCGTCTATGAACGATTGAAAGCCTACGGAGAATCCGAAGAAATGCTCGCCGGGCCGCCGGTTTTATACAATGCAGAATTGGCTCACACTTCGTCCTGGGCAAACACCTATCTCAATCGCGACCATCACCGAACGGCTGAGAAAAGGGATCTCGGTCAAGATACTCTAGGTGGGGCAAACACGCATGGTCAATAAGCGTTCGCATCAAAGTTCCAATCCAGCCAAAAGCCGCAGGCACCAGGCCGAGACATCGCAACACTTTTCGGAAATCCTTACACCCGGCAATTTCCGGCAAATATCATTGGGTTGGTCCAAGCCTGTCGTCCAACTCGTCTTGGACTATCTGTGCCAGATCAACCCTCCGACTGACTGTGATAGCCTATGGGACCTTTCTCAACTGGCTATTGTCTTGCCGACGAGTTGGGCAGTTCGACGCCTCTTGGCCCAACTCGCTGAAAAAGCCCGAAGTCATGGCGTGGTCCTGCTTCCGCCAGACGTCATGACCGTAGGACAGCTCCCTGAACGCCTTTACTCCAGCGAAAAACCTCTTGCCAACGAGCCCACTTGCCTGCTCGGGTGGTGCATCGCGCTGCAAGAACTGGCATATCGAGATGAATCGGCCCTGCGCCGGCTTTTCCCTCATTGGACCCCCTCCCCGGAGCGCCAGCGGTGGCTTACGCTAGCTCAATCCCTCGCTCAGTTGAGGTACGACCTGAATGGTGGAGGATTCTCATTTCATGACGTCCTGCAAATTGCAATTCAACACGACTCTCAGTTTCCCGATCGCGGTAGATGGGAGACGCTCGCTTTACTGGAAAGGCTGTACCTCGAAACACTCGACCGGGAAGGCCTTTGCGACGTGGCGGCCGCACGTTTCGAAGCGCGTTCTCGTAATTCTTGCTGCCTTGACCGGGAGACCCTCCTTGTCGGACTTGTGGACCTCCCCCCCATTGTACGCCAGCTTTTGGGTCAGGTGCGAAACCAAATCACGGTTTTGACAGTGGCTCCTAGGGAGTTCTCCGATCGTTTTGACGCGCTTGGCTGTTTGATCCCGGAATGCTGGCAGGAGCTCTCCCAATGTGTTCCCGATGATCGAATCACGCTCTGTCAACAGCCGGCGGACCAGGCGTACGCTGTGGTTCGGTTTTTGTCCCATTTGAATGAGCGATATGGGATCGAAGATATCACGGTGGGAGCGCCCGACGAGTCGCTTGTCCCCTTGATTGTGGATGCTCTCGAGCACCACGGGTTACCCGCTCGGTACGGTCCTGGCCGTCCCGTAATTCGCACTTCCGTATGGGCACTCCTCGAAGCGCTGAGTGGTTTTCTGGAGCAAAAAACTGCCGAAGCGTTCGGTTCGCTTCTCCGACACCCGACGGCAGAACGGTGGCTGGCTCGCCAAATCGGCAGAAAGATTGATCTCCTCACCGAGTACGATACCTGGTGTAGCCAGCGGCTCCCGCTTCTCATGGACGAGCACGATATGGAACGGGAAAAAAACTCCGTCAAAGAAGCATGGCAATATCTCTGGCAGCGTTTCCCGCCCCACACCTGGACTTGTGTTCAACCGATCTCAGAGTGTGCGGAACGGCTCCGCGACATTCTCCTCGAATTCTATGGGCCTGTGCTGGATACCGCACGCCAGCCGGCCGAAAGCAATTCCGAAGCAAAGGCAGAGACCCTCGAAGTCTGTGGCACCATCGTGGAAACCCTTGGGGAGTGGCTGCAGGTACCCGAGAGAGTACAAAGTGCACTGGGATGGCAGACCACGCCCGGCGAGTTGCTGCGGTGGGTTCGGTCCCATCTGGCCAGTACTCGTATCCCGGCACCATGGAACGGACCTTCGCTGGAGATTATGGGATGGCTTGATGTAGCCTGGGATGATGCTCCGGTGACTGTTTTGACCAGCATCAATGAGGGCTTTGTTCCCTCGACCACGCAGGGCGAGATGTTTTTGACGGCCGAACTGAGGGAGTGGTTGCAACTGGAGCCAAGTGCCCGGCGTATCGCCCGAGATGCTTACCTGCTTAGCCTAATCACTTCCAGTCGCGAGGAATTCCATATTGTCGTGGGCCGGCAGGACACGGAAGGGAATCCGCTTTTTCCGAGCCGGTTTCTCTTTTCTTGCGATGACAAGAGGATGGTGAAACGGGTATCACGCTTCTTCGCCGGTGTGGAGGGTCCGCCACGTCGACCACCGCGATGGCACAAACATTCCACGAATCGCGATGCACTCGCACCTCCTGCACCGACTGTGATGGTGGCCTTTTCGGAAATCCGTGTGACTCAGTTTCGTGATTATCTTGCCTGTCCCTACCGGTTTTATTTGCGGCATGTGCTTCAGTTGGGGACGCTCTCTGACGACGTGGAGGAGTTGGATCCACTCAGCTTCGGAAGCCTGGCTCACAGGGTGCTTTGTCAATTCGCCCGATCTAAATACCGAATCAGCACCAATCCCGACGAAATCGCTGAGTTCCTCATACGCGCATTGGATCATACGATTGAGAAAATCCTAGCGCACACTCCCCGGCCTTCCGTACCACTTCAGCTCGAGCAGCTCCGCGAGCGATTCCGGGCTTTTGCGAGTTTTCAGGCCTCCCATGCGCAGGAATGGGAGATCCTCCACTCCGAGTACACGCCCGCCCAAAAGGTTACGTTAGTTGTCGATGGTGAACCCGTGACCCTCATCGGCCGAATCGATCGCATCGATCGCCGGCGAGATGGTTCGGAATTCCTGATCATCGATTACAAAATCAGTGAAGATCCAGCGCCGCCAGAAAAAACTCACCGCCGGCGTCAAGAAAGCGTGGTCAAGTGGGTTGACTTGCAACTGCCGCTCTATCGCCATCTGGCCAAATCGGTCATCAGGTGCACACCAGTCAAATTAGGTTACATCATTCTTCCCAAGGACATCCAGCAAACCGGCCTCTACCAAGCACCTTGGAGCGATGAAGAACTGGCGGACGCGGATGCCACAGCGGAAGAAGTCATCCGGAGTATTCGGCAGGGAATCTTCTGGCCACCGAACAAGGATGCTGAGGGGCAGTTTCCGGATCTCTTCCCCATTCTCCCCTGAATTCCCTTGCTCGTCTACGAAGCGAATGTCGTGGACGTCCACGGTCGCAATTGGCCGCCGTCCGTGTTCCGGCCTATACTAAAAAAGGGGTAGGAAGGGGAAATTGTTCAACTCGCCCTAATAGCTATTCTGAAGGGTGACTGCAGGATGAAGAACATTCGCCACATTCTGACAACCCGGAGGCTTGTCTCTGGCATTCTCGTCGCCTGGATTGCAGGAGTTACCAGCGTTCCAGCGTTTGCCGACACAATCGTGCTGAACTCAGGCGGTCAAGTAACGGGAGAAGTCCTTGCGGAAGAGACCCCTCACAATGCTGAGGCCGTCCGCATTCGGACAAAGGATAACATTGTTTTGAGTGTTCCGCGCGAAGAGATTGCCGAGATCATTCGGCTAAGCCCAGTGGAAGCCGAATACGAACAGTTAAAGGCTCAGACCCCAGATACCGTGGATGGCCACTTTAAACTGGCCGATTGGTGCCGCGATCATCACCTCCCAGAACAACGTGAGCTGCACCTCCGGCGAATTATTGAGCTGGACCCGGACAATGCTCGGGCAAGGGCGCTTCTCGGTTATCAGAAGGTGGGCAACGAGTGGAAGACCCGCGACGAGATTATGAAGTCGATGGGTTATGTCCTTTACAAAGGCCGATGGATGCTCCCACAGCAAGTGCAGCTCGAGCAGGAAAAGGAACAGCAATCGGCTGTGCAGCGGGAGTGGGCCCAGAAAATCCATCGGCTGCTAACCCGCCTGGAGGCCGACCCGGTGGGTACGGAACACGAGCTCCGCTCCATTAAAGACCCGGCCGCTGTCAAACCGCTGGTGCTTGCAATGAAGGATGAACGACGGGATGCCGTCCGCCTGCTGATGGTGGACGTGCTGGGAGGAATCAGCTCACCAGAGGCCCTTCGGGCACTCGCGGTCATAGCCATCGAAGACCCGGTGGAAGAAATACGACTCCGGGCCCTGGATTTTCTGGCGCCTACCAAATCAGGAGAAGTGGTCTCCTACTTTGTGAGCCGCCTTAAGGACAAAGACAACATAATTGTCAATCGAGCCGGTGAAGCTCTCAAAAAGATGGGCGATCCCTCAGCTATTCCGGCGCTTATTGATGCTTTGATCACACGCCACAAGTTCGTCATTCCAGGTCGGCGGCCGCCCGGCGCTATCGGCGCGGGGTTCAGCAGTTCCAGCACGGGACAGTCGGGCATGACATTCGGTGCTGGTGGTGGCGGTGACAGCACAAAGATTATCGAGCGGGCTATCCCGAATCGGAGCGTGCTCGAAGCACTCGTGGAGCTCAGCGGCGGCAAGAATTTCAGCTTTGATGTTCGTCTTTGGAAACAGTGGTACGCAGAGCAAAAACGCTTGGAAGCAGCGAAGGCCCTGCAGTAGTTTGTCCTCCAGCGCGAGCCCCTCCCCATGGGGGTCTTTTCCGAGAGAGGTTTGCCACCTTTATTCTCGTCGTCAAGCTGTCACGTCTCGTCTTGTCCTGGATACCGCGTGGTCTTCCTAAAGAACTGGCATTGTCCAGATGGCGTGGCATCTATTATGATCGCAGCCGAACGGCTCTCGCTGCTCGACGAGGCTCTCCCCACCGGATGAATTGCGTTGGTCGTTGGCTCACGGAAGAGGAGATCGCGCATTTCTATGAGAATTCTGCTCATAAACCAGCATTTTGCGGTTCCCCGCTTGGCGACCGGTACTTTCCCTTTTGTGCTAGCGTCCGGCCTTGTACGTCGGGGTCATCAGGTCACGGTGTTAACGACTGATCAAGGGGCAGGACGCGCTGGAAGTTACATCACAAACGAAGAAGGCATCGAGGTTCACTGGGCTCGCATCGCCTATTCCAATAAGATGCCCTACTGGCGCCGGATCGTGGCTTTTTTCACATTTGCCGCCTGGTGCATCAGGTACATTCGCCGACTCCCGCGATTCGATTTAGTCTATGCCGCGAGCTCGCCGCTCACCGTGGCTCTACCCGGTGTTTATGCCTCCCGTCGCTGGCGCTGCCCCATGGTTTTTGAGGTGTGTGATCTCTGGCCGGAGGTGCCGATTGCTCTTGGAGCCTTACGGAGCCCTCTGACAATTGCAGCGGCACGCTGGCTGGAACGGTTCGCCTATCGCAATGCCGCCTTCGTGATTGCCCGGTCGCCCATGATGGCTGACGGGGTGGTGGCCACGGGTTATCCGCGGGATCGCGTGCGGGTGGTTCCCAATGCCTGTGACTTTAAGCGATTCGATGTCCCCGCCGAGTGGGGGCGTTCGCTTCGCGAGGAAAACCAATGGCTGGCTGACAGGCCCCTTGTCCTGTATGCCGGCGCGTTCGGGCTGGTCAATGGGTGTTCCTACATCGTTCGGCTGGCGGCGGAAGTACAAAAGAGTCTTCCCGAAGCTCGGTTTCTCTTGCTCGGGCGCGGTCGCGAGGAATCACTCATTCGCGAGTTGGCTGAAAAACTTGGAGTCCTGAATCGGACACTCTCCATCCATCCACCAGTCCCAAAGGATGAAGTGCCGCGGTTTTTCTCGGCCGCCGACATGACAATGTCCACGGTCATTGATGTCCCTGCGCTGCACAAGAACTGTGCCAACAAGTTTTTTGACAGCCTTGCCGCCGGGCGCCCCATTGCCATCAACCATGAAGGCTGGCTGGCGGACTTGATCAGAGAGCATAACTGCGGGCTGGTCCTGCCTGCCAACGATATTTCCAAAGCCGCACAGTTGATGGTCACAGCGCTGAAAGACCGGTCGTGGCTCCGGGAAGCCGGGCGGCGAGCCTATCAACTGGGGCGTAAACGGTTTGACGCTCAAAAGTGTGTGGACGAAGTGGAAGCCACGCTCTACGCTGCCATCGGAGATCACGAACTGAAACATCGCAAAGCGGCTGCTTGAAAAGGATATTGACGCCTATGGCACAAATGCAAATTATCCAGTCATATCAGCGGCAAACCTGGTGCGAGGTCCTCGCTCGCTGTGGCTGGTTTGATGTCTATCATCTCCCCGAGTATTACCTGGCTGTTCGAACGGTAGATGAAGGAACCCCTCTCTTATTGGTGTATGAGGAAGACCCTTACGTTGCAGCACTTCCCATTCTCGTTCGCAGTCTTGAAGGGTTACCCGAGCTGAAGGCCTGTCACTGGCGCGACGGTGCTTCGGCATATGGTTATCCCGGTCTGCTCACGAACTGTCGCCCTGATGCGCCTGGAGCCGAAGCATTTCGCAATAACTGGCAAACAGCCCTCCATCACGTGCTCCTTAGCCTGCGAATCGTCGCTCTGTTTATCCGACAACACCCGCTGCATCCCAGCGAATGGATGTGGCAAGGAATTGCCGCGATCAAACGTTTGGGCCCGACTGTTGTGCTCGACCTCCACCGCAGTGAAGCCGAACAACTCCAGATGATGCGCCACGGCCATCGTAAGGAAATCAAAGAAGGTGCCAAACGAGGGATAACGGTCATCGAAGATGAACTTCTAAATCGAATGCATGAATTCCAAAAACTGTACGAGTTAACGATGCACGCAGTCAACGCCGACGAATATTATTTCTTTCCAAAGTCATATTACGATGCTTTACGTCGTCACCTCAACGGAAGAGTTAAACTATTTTTTGCAGTGCATGAGGAGAGATTGATTGCCGGCTCGCTGTTTTTCCATTGTGGGGACGTGCTCCAGTATCATCTCAGCGGGGCTGATCCCACACTTGGCCGCGAAAGAGCCATGGCGACCAAAATGATCATCGATACCGTGCGACGTTGGGGAACGGCAAATGGCTTTCGCTGGCTACACTTGGGCGGTGGGCTAGGAGCACGGCAGGACTCACTATTCCAATTTAAATCAGGATTTTCTGACTTGCGATGCGACTACTCAGTCATCAATTACATCGTAGAACCAGAAATTTATAACGATCTTGTGCGACGTCGTTTTGGAACCGAAGCGGCCTTGTCCAAAGCCAACGGCTGGTTTCCCGCGTATCGCTGCCCAATTGTAAAAAAGGTTGCTTAGTAATGTAATACTCTCCAAATCGCCAAACCAAAGTAAATTTAGTCGAGTATGAATGCAATGAGTCTAACCAGGGGCTACCAAATAAGCGAATCTGACCAATTAGCAATTTTCGGCGGAACTCCGGTTCGGACGAGCCGTTTTCCTCCTTGGCCGGTCTTTGAAGACGACGAGATTGCAGCCGTGGTTGACGTACTGCGCGGTGGCAGGGTCAACTACTGGACAGGTCAACAGGTTCGCCGGTTTGAAGAGGAATTCGCACAAGCCGTGGGTTGCCGTTACGCCGTGGCGGTTGCCAATGGAACAGTGGCCCTCGAAGCCGCGCTGGAGGCGCTTGGCATTGGCCCCGGCGACGACGTCGTTGTGACCTGCCGGAGCTTCGTCGCTTCCGCCGCTTGCGTGCTCCGGGTGGGAGCACGCCCTATTTTCGCCGATGTGGACCCAGACAGCCAGAACATCACCCGGGAAACCATCGAAGCGGTCCTGACTCCGCGGACCCGGGCGGTCATCTGCGTCCACTTGGCTGGCTGGCCGTGCGACATGGATCCCATTATGGATCTCGCCGACCGGCGGGGATTCTTTGTCGTGGAGGACTGTGCCCAGGCACACGCGGCGCGTTATAAGGGTCAGCCAGTGGGATCCCTCGGGCACATAGCGGCCTTTTCGTTTTGTCAGGACAAGATCCTCACAACAGGTGGGGAAGGGGGGATGGTCACTACAAACGATCCTTTGCTCTGCCGCAAAGTGTGGAGTCTCAAAGACCACGGGAAAGATTTCGACAGGGCACACCAGCCCGCCGACGGCACCTTCCGCTGGTTGCACGATACCCTTGGAACTAACTGGCGGATGACAGAGATGCAGGGGGCGATCGGACGCGTCGCGTTAGGGAAACTCGAACACTGGGTTCGGATGAGACAGGCCAATGCGCAACTTCTGCGGCAGTATTTGCTTTCCATCCCCTCCCTGCGAATTCCTGAACCTCCCCCGTACAACGAGCATAGCTTTTACAAGTTCTACGCGTTTCTTCGAAAGGAACATCTAAGACCAGACTGGAACCGTGAGAGGATCATCGCGGCCATCAACGCGGAAGGGATTCCGTGCGGGTCGGGGGTTTGTCCGGAAATCTACCGGGAGCGACTCTTCCAGGAGAGGGGACTGGCTCCTACTCGTCCCTGCCCGGTGGCGCAACAACTTGGCGACACAAGCCTCATGTTCCTCGTGCATCCCACCCTCGGTGAACGGGAAATGCTGGAGACCGCCATGGCCGTGGAAAAGGTCCTCCGTGCTGCCACAGAATGGTGAGCCTTTCAGACCAACTCATGGTTCAGGGAGCCGGTCGCCGTGCACCACGCCAAATCGCCACTCGCTTCATTTCCCCTTGAAATTTAGGAGTGGTGGAAGGAACAATCGGACTACCTGTGTCGGCCCCGATCTGCATTGAATCATTGGGATCGGTGAGGATAAAGTCGGGCAGCAGACGCCGCCCAGCTAATTTGCCGCCTATATAAAGCTCGGCGGCATGCTGGGGCGTGATGACACCCGTCACTGTCTGCCATCCCTCCACCGATTCATCTGTCTCAACAGAAAAGGCTTTATTATTAATCACCACTGTCCAAACTGGGTGTCCCTGACGGAGCCAGAGGGCGTAGCCGTGCGACTGTCCCCCGCGCGCCACGAGAACCCCATCAGGTTTCTCAGCGTGAAAAGTCACTTCCACGGTCCAGGACATTCCTGCGGGATTGAGACTCGCTGATTTGGGGACCTCGATATAGGAATTCCCGTCGAAGACGCAAACGGCACCGTGGCCCGGTAAAGAGGTCACTATAGTCCCATGGTTAACGGCGTGATTGCCACGTGGGGATTGATCCTGGATCTTGCCTCCCGAAGAATATTCATCAAAACGATAATCGAGGCAGATTTCTGGGGGTGCATTGGGATCAGGAGGTGTTCCTCCCCACCAATCGGGACGGTCCACATATTCGGGTACGCGGTACCCCAATTCTTGCTGCAAACGCTTCAATTCCGCTTCCAGTTCGGCACGCAAGTTTGCAGCCGACGGTTCATGGTAGAGGTTCTTCGTTTCGTAGGGATCGCTCTTCAAATCAAATAACTCCGTCCAATCCTCGTGTCCGGGATACGTGATCAACTTGGCGGACTCCGTTCGTACGGCCACAATGTCTGGGACCCGACTGTTTCGCTGCTTTTCCGCGAAGTATTCATACAACCAGGCTTTTCGCCAAGGGATCTGCTTTCCTTCAGCCAGGGGCCGCCAGCTCTGTCCCTGCATCTCCGGGGGTATTGGAACGCCGGCGAAATCGAGAATTGTCGGAGCCAAATCGAGATTCAGGACCATCTCATCCCGCACCAACCCCTTCGGGATCCCTCTCGGGTAGCGAGCCAAAAGAGGAATCCGCAAACTCTCCTCGTAAGCGCTCCGCTTATCCCCGAGACCATGTTCGCCCAAGTAATAGCCGTTATCACTTTGAAAGATGACAATCGTATTGTCGGCAACTCCGCACTCATCCAGTTCCTCAAGAAGCCGACCCACACAGTCGTCTACGGCACTGATGCAACGGAAATAATCCAGATTCACCGGAACCTCCGCAGGTGTGGCCTGGTCGCTGCTCTGTTTTGTGGAATTCTGCATTGGACCAAGGTACGGCGGGCGAACGTCAAAGTTCGGAGTGCGCTTGGCCAGGCATCCGGAAAAACGTTCTTTTGCCCGCTCTGGCGGTGTGAACGGACCGTGAGGAGCCTTAAACCCTAGAACCGCCAGCCATGGGCGGTCATGGCGTGAGTGTTCCCGGATAAATCGCACGACGTACTCCGTCGTGACATCATCCACCCAACCTGTGGTGGCGGTTTCGGTGCCCTGAACCAAGAGCGGGCAATCGAAGTATCGCCCTTGCCCAACAAAACTGGCGAAAAAGTCGAACCCCGGCCGCTCCTGCTGACTGTCCATGTGCCATTTGCCAAAATAGCCTGTCACGTAACCCGCGCGCTGGAGAATCGTGGCATAGGTCACATTTTCCACCGGAAAGGGTCGGAAATTAGAGGCGACACCGTTGAAGTGGTTGTAACGCCCCGTTAGCATCACGGCGCGACTGGGGGCACACAGCGAGTTAACGACAAACGCGTTCCGGAACCGTACCCCTTCGGCCGCAAGGCGATCCATATGGGGAGTTTCGAACCAGGGAAAACGCCCGCGATCACCCAGTTCCTTTTGAACCACGCCAAGCGCATCATACCGTTGATCGTCCGTAATGAGAACTAAGAAATTAGGACGATCTGCAGCGCTTGCTTCCCCGCCCAATCCGGTTTTCAAGCCGCCGCCAATTAAACACAGTACGATCAACAAAAGAAATCTCTTCATAGCAGAGTTCTCCCAGTTGCGGACAGCTCACATTGGCTACTGATCGCCGCCTAGTTTCCAGCACCATAGTTATTGCGTCAATCGGGCCAAGAGCACTCAGCCCGGACCTCGATTACAATCTAAAGTAGGGCTGAAAATCGAAACTTTTTGGCGGCAACGCCGTTTGACAGTATGGCAGACGGATGCGCGCACCGAGAGCAGGCAGGATGTTAAGCTGCTGATCGTGAGCAAAATGGGCAGCTTGAGGATTTTAAAAAGGTCGCGAAGTGCCATGGCAATGAGTCGAATCAATATTCTGTTGGGTGGTCTGATAATCTGTCTGCAAGGGGGATTTCTGGTTTATGCTCAACCCCCCTGGATGATGGGAGGGGGGCCTCCCGGCATGTTTGGTGGGGGCCCTCCAGATATGTTCGGGGGACAGGGCGGCCCACCGGGGATGCCAACACCCCAGCCGCAATCAATCACCGGCAACCCCGAAGTTGACCGACGGGTCTCCTTCTACGAAAACATGATTCGGCAATTGGACACCAATCAGGACGGAACCGTTACCCCGGAGGAACTCAACCAATCCCGGATGGGCAGTTTTCTCAGCTCGCGTCTGTCGGAGAGGTTCGGAATTGACGTCTCGCGCAGTTTTCGCATCGACGACGTCCGGCAAAAAGTCATCGAT
>NZ_JBAMME010000226.1:16147-118727 GCF_039793925.1 Thermogutta sp.
GTCATCGATTATTACAAACAGCGCTACGGCGACGACCAGGCGCAGCAGAACCCACAAACTCCCAGCACCGGATCAACCTCGACCACCCAGAGTCAGGCCCAGCAGGTCACGGTGCTGCGGATCGGCCCCAATGTGCCCGTGCCGGGATTCGGTCCGCCCAGTACAACTACAGCCTCCACTACTCCGACCGTTCCGGGCTTCGGACTTCCAACCAGCGCCACCACCACTTCCGGAGCTGTCCAGAACAGCGGAGGAGCCCCGGCATCGGCGTCGCAAGGTCAAAGTCGAGGGGAAAGCGGGCTGGGCCTGCCTCCGCCACCCCCACTGGATGAAAGAATTCGTCGATACGCGGAAAGTCTTGTGCGCCAGTACGACGAAAACCATAGCGGCAAGTTGGAAAAAGACGAGTGGGCGAAAATGCGGGGAAGCGATTGGGCCAAGGCCGACCAGGACGGGAACGGTGAACTAACGCTCGAAGAAATTGGCCGGCACCTCGCCGGGGAATCAGGTGCAAGTTCGTCTCAGAGCGGCCAGCCGACCGCCTCGCAGGTATCGAGCCGCGCGGGCAAACGATTTATCCAGAGGTTGCCTTGGGAACGGCTGCCCACAGATCTCCCATCCTGGTTCAAAGAGCGTGATAAGGACAAAGACGGCCAGATCTTCATGGCCGAGTTTACAGATAAATGGACATCCGACAAACTCCGCGAATTCCAAAAATACGATCTCAATGGAGATGGGGTTATCACCCCACAAGAATGCCTGAAAGCAAAGTGATCTTGATAGGCCTGGCCTGCGTTGTGTTATCGGCGGGTTCAGTCAATCGCAGTTCCCGCATCGCGTGACGGCTTGCCACGGCAGTCGGACGAAGTCTTGTCATGACAAAGTGGACCAGTCCCGCGAAAGAGCGGGCGGTGCAAGGGTTGATCTCCCCGGGAGGTCACAGGCTCCCGGTTCGCCGGCCCCAGGGAATCTAACTACGACACGGTAGTAGTAGCAACCGTTTCTGAAGGAGTCGTGAGGGGCATGTATTCCTCCAGTTGCGGGAACTCGCTGAGATCCTTGGCAATTGCGCTACGGAGAAAAGAATCCACCCACCAGAAAATATCCTGCTTGCGCATGGACTGCCGCAGTTTTTTCATCCGCCGTTTGCGTTCCGTGATCGGCATCGTACATGCTTGATGAATCGCGGAGGCAACCTGCTGCACATGGAACGGGTTCACAAGGATAGCCCCATTTTGAAGTTGAGAAGCTGCCCCGGCGAATTCACTCAGGATCAACACACCGTCATTATCCACGTTTGTCACGCAGTATTCTTTGGCGATCAGGTTCATGCCATCTTTGAGCGGTGTGATAAGCGCCACATCTGCAGCGCGGTAATACCCCAGGAGTTCGTCGGGAGCAAGGGACCGGAAGATGTAATGGATGGGAACCCAACCCGGTTTCGTGAACTCGCCGTTGATGGCCCCCACAAGCCGTTCAATCTGTGCTCGCAACCGCCGGTACTGCGGGACGCCGGTCCTGCTCGGCACCACAACCTGGATGAGCGTCGTCTTACCGACCAGGTCGGGATACGCCCGCAATGCTTCACGGAAGGCCTGCAGCCGGTGAGGAATCCCCTTGGTGTAGTCGAGCCGGTCGACTCCCAGCAAGATTTTGCATTCAGCCAGTGTCTTACGCACTCCATCCCTGACTGTCAGGACTTCTTTGGAGCTTGCCCGGCGAACGAAAGAACGGTAGTCAATGGAGATGGGAAAATCTCCAATACGCACAAATCAGCCATTCACCTGCCCCACAACCACGCGTCCACGCCCGTGCCATTTCACGTCGGGCATTAGGGCTCGGAGGCAATCCAGTAAATTTCGTCGGTCGCGGGCTGTCTGCACTCCTAGGAGGTCAAACTGCAAAAGGGCGTTCAGAATCTCCAACCGCCAGGGAATCTTGAGAAAGACATCCAGCGGTGGAAACGCAATGTGGAGGAAGAAAGCCACGTAACTGTTCACCCCCAAAGCACGCAACTCCTCGGCTACCAGCATGAGCTGATAATCATGGACCCAGACGAAATGATCTGGCTGAGATTCTGCGGCAATGGCCTCCGCGTACTTGCGATTGACCTGCTGGTAGGCGCGCCAATAAGCCGGATCGAAATTCACTAGCGTAGGGAATTCATGGAACAAGGGCCAAATGACTTCGTTGGAAAATCCCTCGTAGAAAAGTCGCTGTTCCCGCCGGGACAATCCAACCGGTGCGATCCGGTAGCCCAGGTCGCGGCCTGCTCGCTCAAGGAGCTCACCAAGGTTGGGCGGCGCCTTTTCCTGGGGCACGCCCGGCCAGCCAATCCACACGCCCCCCGGTTTCTCAACACAAGGGCCAGCGCCGTCACCAGCCCACCGCTCCCACGATCGAGAAGCCAGTTCCCGTTTCGCTCGCGAGTCAGTTTGAGAGGCAACCGATTGGAAACGATGAGCAGCCGTTGACCTTTTTATTGGCCGTCATGATCTTCTCCTTTCCTCGCAGCGTTCAGCCAGCAACGAAGAAATTCGTAGACCTCGGCTTCATTTTCCAGACGAACATCCGCGTATGTCGCTCGCGGAAGGGGGCTGACGAGCACACTCAGTCCCGCCTCCCCTAAGGCCCGAAAGGCATGCTCATCGGTTCGATCATCTCCCAGAAAAGCTATCGCAGTTCTCCGATCACCCAGTTCCTGAAGAACACCCCGCACCGCATCCCCCTTTGTCGGTCCCGGTACCTGGAGTTCCATTCCAAGGTGAAAAGCTTTTCTTTCCAGCAGGCCAGCAGGATCGCGCCGCCGAACGAGGTCTTCAACTGTCTGTTGCAACCGTTCCACTTCCTGGTCGGGCAGGCCCCGAAAATGGACTGCGAGGCAGCCCACTTTGCGTTCCATGCGCACGTGCGGCCATCCCCGAGCCAGCTCTGTGTTAATAGCGTCGAGGAGTTGGTCGGCTCTCGGATCGGGTTTCCACACCCACCGTCGGCCGTCCGGAAAAAGCCGCTCACGTCCATGACTCCCCCAAATTTCAGCCCCCGAGAGAGGAAGAAGGATCCTCAGATCCTCAGCGAGCCGTCCGGTTACCACAATCACTCGCGTTCCTTCCCGCTGGATGTCCCCCAAGAGTGCAGACACCCAGGGATAGGGAACGGCCTTGCGCGGATCTTCACAAAAAGGTGCTAACGTCCCGTCGTAATCACAAAGCAGAATCCCATCGGCCCCCTGTGCCAATGAATCGACAATCGCTGGCAATTTGTCGGGTTTTTTCAGGATCTCCATTGAGTCATGTCAATCCTTTCGATTTCCCGACGCAGTAGCGCCACCATCAACGTCAGGTGATCCCGCGCCAAACGAGTCATGAGGAAATTTTCTCGCACGTATTTTCGCCCTTTCTCACCCATTCGCTGGGCCTGATCAGGGCGTTCCAAGAGATACCGGATTCGCATGGCGGCTCCCTCCGGAGAACTCACCAAGAAGCCGGTGTGATGGTTGATCACCTGCAGTCGAATTCCCCCTGCGTTCCCACCGATCACCGGCTTGCCTTTCCAGAGCGCTTCTGTCACCGTTAGCCCAAAGCCCTCCCTGGTGGACTTCTGAAGAGAACAATAGTGGCCAGACGCTGGATGGCGTTAATGATGCGATGGGCGTCAGTGGGAAGTTCCAGAACGTGGATGTTGGGATCGCCGGCCGCAGCCGCACGAACTTCCGCAAGGACCATCCCTCCCTCGGGGTCGTCGGTAGCTCCGCCTCCCGCCAACACAAGCTGAACGGAGGGAAAAAATCGCTTGGTAATCTGGTACGCGCGGATGACACCAAGGGGATCCTTGAAGCGATCAAATCGCGAGACCTGAACAAGCAAGGGACGAGTCCTGTCCAAGTTGAAATCGCTTGCCACGGCGTCGATGAACTCTTCCGAAAGATCGCAGTTTTTCCCGCTGAATGGGTCGATCGCTGGAGCGATCAGATATTGAGGGTGGGGAAGTGCCCGCGCAAAGTCCGGCAGGGAGAAGATGCTCGCATCGTAAGCTGTAAGGAACTGCCGCAGATACCTCCACACGATTCGGTCTGGATGACTGGCGTCGATGTGACACCGCCAAATCCATTTCCCTTTGCGATCAGGAAAGTGTCGAATGAGCGCAGCGGGCTGGGGATCATGGATAAAAACTACGTCCGCTTCTTTGAGCACCGGGGCCAGTCGCTCCGCATTTTCCGCATTGACCTGTTCGTAAATCGCCAAATCTTGCTCGCTGGGCCGATCGACGGCACCCTGCAGACAGTTATGAAATTTTTTCGTGCACGTGAAAAACGCCGGATTCCCCTCGATAACATGCCATTCCGCGTCCAAACCAAGTTCACGGAGCAGAGGAACCAATTGATTGAGAATCTCGGCGACTCCCCCGCCCACTCTTGTTGAGTTGACATGGACAACCTTCATGCCTTTGAGCGGCTCAGCTAACTGTCGTAACTGGGCCACCGCATCGGCACCAGCAACCTCTGCGTAGCGTTCCAGGAGCTCCGTCATGCCTTAGAAAACTTTGGAATGCCTCAACGAGTTGGGAACGCAGGTCAGTCAAACTTCCGAAGTAAGGATCAATTTCCGCCAGCGCGTGCCTTAAGGGGTCATATTCCTCTCCCAGCCCTGTCAGCCAGGCCGAGAAGTCGTCACAGCACACTGGCGATCGCCGTCTGGCATCGATCACGTGGTAAAACACCGAACCCGGTGAAAGCTCCGGCAGCAAAGCTGCCAGATCTTCGACGGTCTCCGCCCTGCGTCCCGTGTCAAAAACCACAATCTGAGCGCGGAGGAAATAAAACGGTCGCGTGGCTGGGATCCACGCCAGCCATTCTTTTTGTTCGATCCTTTGCTCGATCAGCTCGATGATTTCGCTTCGGAGAAACTCAAGGTCGCTGTAGTCAGCGGGATCGATGATCGCCAGCAGCTCAGCCAAAACTTCGTCTCTGATTTCCCGATAAATCCAAACCGCAAAGTCGTTTTTGAACTCCGGGTCATCGAATCGCGGCTGAAGTAGGGCGCCCTAGAAATGATGATAGATGCACTCCGTCGGGGCCATCGCCAGCGCCGCTTTAAACTCGCTGAGATTGCTCGCTCTGAGCCCCGTTGACAGGGGAATCAGCGCGCAGTCTTTGAGAATAAACGTCATTCTCCTCTTCTCCTTCTTCAGTTCCCCTCACAGCCCTGCCGACACGCCAGATCGGTCTCTGTTTGGTGCACCCAATAGACGCGCCTTCTCGGTGCCAACATCGATCCTTCCGCCGGTTCACAGGGCAACCATCACTCGGCAACCCACCGGCGGCTTTGATGACACATTTTCACGTCGGGCTCTAGACCGACCACCCAATGCTATCTGGGAATGATCTGAATAGACGATATGAGGCCTAATTTGTGCACCGCGAGCCCAGAATGATATCCCTCTTTTGGTAAACTGTTCTCTGGTTTCTTGTTTTTTAGCACCATGCGCGAGGGAGTCAACCCTACCGAACGTGCCTGCCCTGATCTCCTGTCCGCCTGTGGTGAATGGACGTCAGCCGCGCCGCAAGGTAAATTGGACGGTTTGCGTGGCCAATCTATAGTCCATGGGAACGGCAATCTCGAACAACATCCGTACTCACAGGGAGTCCGCGTCGCAACCGTTCGGAGGAAGCAGACATATGAACATGGATGCACTTGTAGCGCTGTGCAAACGGAGGGGCTTTCTTTTCCAATCCAGCGAAATTTACGGGGGGCTTAACGGTTTCTGGGACTACGGCCCGCTGGGCGTCGAGCTCAAACGAAATATTCGCGAAGCGTGGTGGTACGACAACGTCACATCCCATAACGAACTCGTCGTGCCCCCAGGTGCTCCCTCGGCGTTTCAAATGGTAGGCATCGATTCCACGATCATCATGCACCCTCAGGTGTGGAAATGCTCCGGCCATTACGACCTCTTTCACGATTACATGGTCGATTGTCGGGAAACCAAGAAGCGCTACCGGTATGACCAGGTCCAGGGACGTTGGGTGGAATACAATGGCCAGCGAATTTTCGTGGCGACCGAAGCTGTCGGTGAAGAAGCCGTGGCCGACGTGGAACACAAAGCCCTTCGTTTTTTCAATCTGCGGACCAAGGAGGCCGACCGTCTTGTCTGGCACTCGCCGCTTGTGTCACTCACTACGGTAGAAGATTTTTCGCAGGTGCTGGCCCCGGACGCCAAAACCCTGGGTACACTCACGCCTCCTCGGGAATTCAATCTGATGTTTAAAACGTATGTCGGCGCTTTAAGCGGGGAGGAAAACGTCGCTTTTCTTCGCCCCGAAACGGCACAGGGCATTTTTGTAAATTTCAAAAACGTGCTCGACAGCACGCGGGTGAAAATCCCATTCGGAATCGCTCAAATGGGCAAGAGCTTTCGGAACGAAATCACGCCCAGGTATTTCACATTCCGATCGCGGGAGTTCGAACAGATGGAAATTGAGTTTTTCTGCCGACCGGAAACATCCCGGGCCTGGTACGAGTACTGGCGGCAGCGACGATTCAACTGGTACATCAGCCTCGGTCTCGCCAGCGAACGCTTGCGCCTGCGGGATCACTCACCGGACGAATTAAGTCACTACTCCTGCGGTACCGCTGACGTGGAGTACGCTTTTCCGTTCCTGGCTCCGGGGGACTTCGGTGAGCTGGAGGGCATCGCCCACCGGGGAGATTTCGATCTCCGCAGTCACATGGAGGGAAAACTCATCCGAAAGGGAAACGAATTGGTCTTGGAACTCGGACCGGACGGTCAGCCGAAATATCGGGGCAGTGGGAAAGACCTTACCTATTTCGATGAAGAAACTCGGGAAAGATTCATTCCCCATGTGATTGAGCCATCAGCCGGAGCAGACCGGGCAGCCTTGGCCTTCCTGTGTGAGGCGTACGCCGAAGACATGGTGCCAGACGAGAAAGGGGTCCCCACAAAACGGGTGGTATTGCGCCTCCACCCTAGACTGGCCCCTATCAAAGTTGCCGTGTTCCCACTGGTAAAGAAAGACGGCATGCCAGAAATCGCTCAGCGCATCTACGCGGATCTGAAGCCGCATTTCAACTGCTTTTACGACGAAAAAGGGGCTGTCGGGAGACGCTATCGCCGTCAGGACGAGATCGGAACGCCGTACTGCATCACCGTCGACAGCCAAACTCTTCAGGATGATACCGTAACTGTAAGGGACCGCGATACCCTCCGACAGTGGAGAATCAAAGTTGATGACTGCGTGGAAGTCATTCGTGGTCTGATCAGAGGTACGTACACGGTCCCGGACTGACCCGATGAATAGCTGAATGCTTAAAGGGAGAGGAGGCCGCTACGACTTTACAAGGGCCACCTCCTTCCCAACAAACGGGTGGATCCGGCACCAATTTTTTCACAGACATTCTTGACTCCCTAATCGGCAACTCTTGCGCGGTCGGTTCTTACCCCGTCGCATGTCTAGGGGTCTGAACGCAGGGAGTTTTTCTCGGCCTAGTCGAGAGACGCCGAGTCTTTCGGTGCATCCGGTGCCCCTGGCGCCATTAGCTATTTGGAGGAAATGACAACTAGATTTGTTCTCAATTTAGGTAGCTTTTACAAAAAGGTATAAGATGCGCAGCTCTAGCCTAATCGGCCTTCTCGCGGTTGTGTTGACAGTTACGACGGTGCTTGCCGGTGTTTCGGCACAACCTATTGAGCCGTTTGACAGCGACCAAGAGTTCAGCGTCCGCAATCGGATTGACGAACTGATGGTGGCGAAGTGGAAGGAGCAGGGCATCACGCCAGCCTTCATCTGTTCAGATGCGGTTTTTCTCAGGAGAGTATACCTCGACCTAATCGGTACGTTGCCCACGGAAGACGAAGCCAAGAAGTTTCTGGAAGATAGCGACCCGCAAAAGAGAGAAAAGTTGATTGACGAGTTGCTCAATCGGCCGGAGTACGCCGATTACTGGACCATGCGATGGGGAGACGTTCTCCGGATTAAGGCAGAATTCCCCATCAACCTATGGCCCAACGCTGTGCAAGCCTATAATCGGTGGCTCTATTCGTCCTTGGCCCGAAATAAACCCTACGATCAGTTTGTGCGGGAGCTTCTCACCTCTAGCGGCAGCAACTTTCGTGTGGGACCTGTCAATTTTTATCGGGCAACTCAAGACCGAAGTCCCAAAGGTATTGCCCAGGCAGTCGCACTCACTTTCATGGGCGTTCGGGCAGACCAATGGCCGGAGGAAAAACTCAAAGGGATGGCAGCCTTTTTCTCGCAGATCAGCTTTAAATCCACTATGGAATGGAAGGAAGAGATCGTAAGCTGGGATCCGTACCACGCAAACACCGCAACGCAGCCACCCCCTCCCCAGGAAGCGGTGTTTCCCGATGGGGTTAAGATTCAACTGCCGGCGGATCGTGATCCCCGCCAGGTGTTTGCCGACTGGCTGATCTCGCCGAAAAACCCGTGGTTTGCCAAGAATGTTGTCAACCGAATTTGGTATTGGCTGTTCGGTCGGGGAATCATCCACGAGCCGGATGATATCCGTGACGACAATCCTGCCGTGGCGCCCGAGGTCCTCTCTTATCTCGAGTCGGAGTTGGTTCGTTCGGGCTGGGATCTCAAGCACATTTACCGTCTCATTTGCAATTCGGGCACGTATCAGTTGTCATGCATTGCAAGAAGCCGAAATCCCAAGGCAGGGATGTATTTTGCATACTATCCGACGCGCCGGCTCGACGCTGAGGTGCTCATTGATGCTATTTGCCAGATTACAGGCACCAGTGAAGAGTACTGGAGCATGGTGCCCGAGCCCTACACGATCATTTCTCAGGGAGAGCGGGCAGTTCGCTTGGGGGACGCCAGCATTACAAGTGCTTTTTTGGAGCTTTTTGGTCGGCCACCCCGCGATGTGGGACTCATCTCGGAGCGTGCGAACCGTATGACAGCCTCGCAGCGTTTGCATCTTCTCAATTCCAGCCATATCCTGACGAAAATTGAACAGGGCCCGGGTTTGGAATGGGCCCGTAACTCTTATACCAATCCCCGCCAAACGGTCACTCGACTTTATCTCACGATTCTCTCGCGATACCCAACCGAAAAGGAATGGGAAATCCTCAAACAAACCACCGCTAAATCGTCGCGGCTTTCGCGGGAAATGGTGATTGATCTTATTTGGGCCTTGATGAACAGTACGGAGTTTTTGTACCGACACTGAAATGGAGGGAGGTTCACTCATGAGTGATATCGCCAACACACATGTGGTCCTTAATGCGGAAGGGCATCAAGTTTCAGCGCGATTGACTCGCCGTGCTGCGCTCAAGCGGGGAATATTTGGTGCGCTGGCCCTTTACCTCGGCCGCGCGGGAGTCGTCCCGCGTCATGTCTGGGCTTTTGATCCGACTCTTCCGGCCACGAAGCCTGCAAAAGCGAAAGCCGTGATTCAGATTTGGATGTGGGGCGGTCCACCACATTTGGACACGTTTGATCCGAAACCGGAGGCGGGCAGCGATTACTGCGGACCATTTACAAGCCCCATCGAAACGAACGTGAGTGGCATTCGGATCAACGAGCTGCTCACGGAACTGGCTAAAATTGCGGATAAGTACAGCCTCATCCGCAGCATGACGCACGGCGTCAATGCGCATGAAACGGCGTCCTATCTTGTGCAAACCGGACGCATGCCGGGAGATCGGATCGTCTATCCCGCCGTAGGGGCAGTGGTGGCCTACTTCAAGGGACAGCCGCCTGAATACGACGGTTTGATCCCCCCGTATATCGTGCTGACCGAACCGCAGGGTCGCTTCTCTGAGGCGGGATTTTTAGGGCCGCGGTTTAAGCCGTTCGCCACGGGTGGAGATCCGGCACGAACTCCCTTCACAGTCGAAGGGATCGTATCTCCCGGGGTGACGGTGGCGCGCCAAAAAAGTCGCCGGGAACTTCTGCAAAACCTGGACCTTCTGCGCCAAGCTATGGGAGACGATCCCCAAATTCAGGAAGTCAAACAGGCCGAAGAGCAGGCCTACGATCTCATTCTGGGTACAAGTGGCAAGGCATTCGACCCAAGCGAGGAACCTCAGGCGGTACGCGAGAAATATGGGATGACCACCTTTGGTCAATCCTGTTTGGTGGCTCGGCGACTAGTAGAACGCGGTGTCCGTTATATTACGATCAACTACAAAGGTTGGGATACCCACAAAGAGAACTTCGTGGTCATGCGGCGTAAACTGCCCGAATTCGACCGCGGCCTCGCTTCCCTCATTCAGGACCTTGCCGATCGCGGCCTGCTCGATTCGACCATCGTGTGGTGCTGCGGAGAGTTCGGTCGTACGCCAAAGATCGCGTGGGAGGCTCCCTGGAACGGCGGTCGGCACCACTACGGGCCGGCCTTCTCCGCTCTTGTGGCAGGCGGCGGGTTCAAGGGTGGTCATGTGGTCGGGACCACTGACAAGAACGGCTCGGAAGTCAAAGAGCGACCTGTGCACCCAACCGACTTGATCGCTAGCATGTATGAGCTCTTGGGAATTGATCCCGGAACCACCATCCGTCATCCCCAGGGATACATGGTCCGCCTAATCCCCGAGCCGGGGAATGGTGTGACATCGGGCGGCCTGTTGACGGAAATCATGTAACCGTAGATCTGCGGTGCTTCGTCCGCGGCGCTGAGCGAGGACGCTGATCAAGCAGATCAGCGTTCGGGTATCGGCAAATTTCCTTGTCCCTCAGCGGGAGTGAACCTTATGAAGTGCATGAAGGCCTACTTCAAACCGACACCCTCCGGACTGTTTCAATTATCCCACCAAAAATCCGTGTGGGGAGCGATCAGACTTGCTGGTGTCATCACGGTGATAGCGGGCATGTTCTGGTCCGCGACCGCGGGGGCACAGCAGATGAGAGCGCGGCGCGAGCCCCACATCGGATATGCTTATCCGGCAGGCGCCCAGTCCGGGACTAGTGTGCAAATCGTCGTAGGGGGCCAGTATTTAGACGGCGTAACGGACGTCTTAATCGGACCGCTTTCACCTGAGATATCGGGCACAGAATCTCCCCAAGCGACGTTTGTCAGATTGACCAAACCGCTCACAAACAAACAGGCCAATGATCTTGCTCAAAAACTGCGGGAGATCCAAGAGAAGGTTCGGCGCGAAATGCGACAACGGCGGGCAGGTTTCAACATGGTGGCCTTCCGCCAGCTTCTTGTCAAATTCGCGGCAGAAGAAGGCATCACGGAAGAAATGTTGAAGGCCTTGGAGGAATACAGGAAGTACCGGAACGATCCCAAACGCCAGTTCAATCCGCAGATTGCGGAACGAGCAACCCTGCAGGTGTCTCTTTCACCGAACGTCCAACCCGGCTGGTATGTCCTGCGTCTAAAGACAGCCAATGGGATTTCCGATCCGGTGCGTTTCCACGTCACTCCTTGGAAGGAAGTTCTGGAAAGTGAGCCGAATGACAAAGAATCACCCACCGTCGTCAACGAAGAGATGCCCGTGGTGCTCAATGGTCAGATCCAACCGGGGGATGTGGATCATTTTCGCATTCGGGCTAAAAAAGGACAGCGTCTGGTGGTGGCGGTTCTGGCTCGGGAGTTGATCCCCTACCTCGCGGACGCCGTTCCCGGCTGGTTTCAGGCAACTCTGCGGATTCTGGATTCCTCGGGACGTGAAGTGGCCTATGTCGACGATTTCTGGTTTCATCCAGATCCCGTTCTGGCATTTGATGTTCCTGCCGACGGCGACTACACCATCGAAATAAAGGACGCCATCTATCGCGGACGGGATGACTTTGTTTATCGCATTGTGGTAGGGGAAGTCCCCTACGTGACCGGCGTTTTCCCGGTTGGTGGGCGGATCGGCGAGGATATCACGCTCCAGCTCATGGGCTGGAATCTGCCCGAGAAACAGCTTTTCCTGCGGCGTCTTAAAGGCCAGCCGGGGGTCGGGTCACTGCCGCTTCCCGCCTGGGCACGCTGGGCCCACTCAGTTCAATTCGCGCTGTCCGACTGGCCGGAGGCGATGGAACACGAACCCAACGATACTCCCCAATCTGCGGAAAAGATTTCGATCGGCACAGTGATCAATGCGCGGATGGACCGGCCCGGCGACCAGGACGTCTTCCGGTTTACCGGTACCAAGGGACAAAAAGTGGTCGCGGAGGTGATCGGCCGCCGTGTTTTCTCACCTGTTGACTCGCTGCTTCGGATTCTCGATGAGCAGGGCAACGTGGTGGCAGTCAATGATGATTTCGAAGATAGAAGCGTGGGTCTCCTGACGCACCACGCCGATTCGTACCTGGAAGTAACACTCCCCCACGATGGCATGTATTTTGTCGAGGTCACCGATATGCAGCATCAGGGCGGTGAGGCATTCGCCTATCGCCTCCGCCTCAGTGTGCCACGGCCGGACTTTGAACTCCGCGTGGTTCCATCGGTTATCAATGCTTCTCCGGGAATGGTGGTACCAATCGACGTTTATGCCGTACGTCGGGATGGGTTTGATCAGGGCATTGAGCTATTCGTCACGAAAGGTGCTGAAGGGACGCGCCTCAGCGGAGGGTGGATACCTCCTGATACCGACCATGTTGTCGCAACGTTGACGGTCCCACGCAATGCGGAATCCGGATTGGTGGAAATCGAGATAGCCGGTAAGGCCAAGGTGAATGGGCGGGAAATTGTCCGCACAGCAGTCCCTGCGGACGATATGATGCAGGCCTTCTATTACCATCACCTGGTCCCTGCCGAAAGATTCGCCGTCAATCTGACTGGCCGTCGGCGTTACTCCGTGCCGTGGACTTTCGAGACCAGGGACACCGTGCGAATACCGGCGGGCGGCGAAGCAGAGTTCCGACTTCCTCCTGGCAGCGCCTGGTTCCCCGAAAATATAACACTTCAGTTAACATCCGCCCCAGAAGGAATCACGCTAGCGAAGGTGGATCGCAGACAATCGGGATATGTGCTCGTTTTTCAAGCCGACAAGGAAAAAGTCAAACCGGGCACGCGGGGCAACTTGCTGCTGGGGATGTTCACGCAAAACAGGCCACAAGGCACTGCTCCCAGCACTACCCGAAATCAACAGTTCTTCGCTGGATGGCTGCCAGCTCTTCCATTCGAGGTGGTGTCGCAGTAAGATAGGGTGCCTCGTGTCTCCGTCACCGGCCGCGAATACTCGATTTCCGAGTGGCGAAATTCACCACCTTTGGCTCTAGAAACACGAGGGCGATGATGCATTCGCTATTAGCCACGATTCGGTGCCGTACCATCAAGCAGCAGATCATTTTGGGGCTAGCACTTGCCCTTTGTGGGGTCTGGATCTCGCTTGGGGGGAAAACCCAGGCTGAAGATGTACAAAACGCCAACCGGCCCCACATCGTGCTGATCCTGGCGGACGATCTGGGTTACGGGGACCTGTCGTGCCTCAACCCGGAGTCAAAAATCCCCACGCCGCGGATCGATCAGTTGGCCCGAGAAGGCATGATCTTTACCGATGCCCATACGCCGTCTTCCGTTTGCACGCCCACGCGCTATGGATTACTCACCGGAAGGTATGCCTGGAGAACTCGTCTCCAGCGCGGGGTCCTGCTTGGGTTCGATCGGCCGCTTATCGAACCAAACCGAGTCACTCTGGCCTCGCTGCTCAGATCCCGGGGGTATCGAACTGCCTGCATCGGAAAATGGCACCTCGGTCTGGGCTGGCAGTCGCCAACCAGCCAACCGGTAACAGACCACGACGGCACCACAGACGATCCTGGGGTTGACTATTCGAAGCCTCTGACCGAAGGCCCTCTATCGGCGGGATTCGACTACTTTTTCGGCATTGCCGCCTCCCTGGACATGGCGCCTTACTGCTACATCGAAAACGATCACGTGATCCAACCGCCGACCGAGGAGACTCAGGGGCAGGCGTTTCCCTTTAACTGGCGACCAGGGAAGAAGGCCAAAGATTTTGACCACGAGCAGGTACTCCCCGCGCTGACGGAGAAGGCGATAACCTGGTTGCGGGATTGCCGTCGCGAGTCACCGCACCAACCAGTTTTCTTGTATTTTGCCCTAACGGCTCCTCATACACCGGTTCTACCACTTCCCGAATATCAAGGCAGGAGCAGGGCAGGGGAGTACGGCGACTTTGTCGTCCAGGTGGATGACTGCGTCGGGAAGGTTCTCGACGCCCTCGATAACCTTGGAATGCGCCAAAACACCCTCGTCATCGTAACAAGTGACAACGGATCTACCATGACGATCCGTCCGTTTTTCCAAAAGTTCAATCATGCCACAAACTATCATTTTCGGGGCCAAAAGTCGGATGTCTGGGAAGGTGGGCACCGCGTGCCGTTCGTTGTGCGCTGGCCGGGCCACGTTCCGCCAGGATCTCAATGCTCGAAAACGATTTGCCTCACCGACTGTCTGGCCACGTTCGCAGAGTTAATGGGCACATCGCTGCCAGAGCACACCGGCGAAGACAGCGTGAGCTTCCTCAAACTTCTAACAAACCCTGAGGCGTCGTGGGAACGACCGCCTGTGGTCATGCACTCCGCCAATGGCTACTTTGCCATTCGCGAGGGCGACTGGAAACTCCTCCTCTGTCGAGGCTCGGGAGGCTGGTCGTTACCGGAGAATAAGGTGCCCACGGGCGCACCTCCCGCCCAACTTTATAATCTCCGTGAAGATATTGGGGAACAGAATAATCTTTTCAACGAATATCCCAATATCGTCGCACGCCTCAGCAAACTTTTGGAGAATATTCGCGAGAGTGGCCGCTCTCGGTAAACGGTGGAAGTTCTGGCATGTTGGAGCGGCGCTGACTAAAAAGCCCGCAGGGCTTTTCGGGCGGCAAGGGGGTGAGCGCGGCGCTCAGATTTTCTTCGAAAGTTCGCCCAGCTTGCGTCGGAGAAATCGCGCCCTTTCGATGTTCCTGTCAGCGCTATCGAGCTCGCTCCCGGCTAACTTTTGCAAATGAGCCGGTTGGGTGAAAAGGAATAGCTCATTAAGAAGCTGGATGGGAACTTCCTGAATGAGTCCCAGATGGATTCCCATGCGGACACTCGACAGCAAGTGGAGCGTCTCCTCGGCGGAAATTGTTTGGGCAGTCTTGAGAATCCCGTACGCACGACTCACGCGATCATGGAGATTTTCGTGCCCTTCGGCCAGAAGGAATTCTCTTGCCTTTCTTTCTGCGGCAACAACGGCGGGAACGACCTGGGCCATCTTGTTGATGAGTTCTTCTTCACTCCTTCCCAGGGTGACCTGGTTGCTGACCTGGTAAAAATCCCCCATTGCCTGAGAGCCTTCTCCGTAAAGTCCCCGGACGACCAGCTCTAACTTCTCGAGGCTGCGAAGGGTCTGGTCCATTTGCCGGGTGATCACAGAGGCAGGAAGGTGGAGCATTACACTCACCCGCATCCCCGTCCCCACATTCGTAGGGCATGCCGTTAAGAAACCCCATTCTTCATCACATGCAAACACCAAATGTTGGTCGAGGTAGTCATCCCATTGCCTGATCAGTTCCCATGTGGGCTCCAGCTGAAAACCGCTTTGCACGGCCTGGAGCCGGAGGTGATCCTCCTCGTTGATCATGAGGCTGAAACGCTCTGCCCGATCGATAAACACCCCGCGCGGTCCCTGTCCCTCAGCGAGATCCCGGCTAATCAACTGTCGCTCCACCAAGAAATGGCGGTCCAATTGCGACAGTGTGTCCACATCCACGTAGAACACCTGGTCGCGAAAAGGGCTGTTGTTGACGACCTCCTTCACGCGGTCCAAGATCTGTCGGCGATCGGCTTCGGTGGCGATGCTCGTAAATGGAAAATCCGCGAGGTTCCGTGCCAATCGAATGCGCGTGGATATGACAATATCGTTTTCCGGTCCCTCACCGCGAAGCCATTCGCCACAACCATGCATCAGATCGTCGAGTGTCGAGATCATAGATTGCTATTCTTTCACAAAACGAATTTTTCCCACCAGTAAGGCAACCCCTTCATTCTTCTCCCAGGGTCATAATTCCGATTTTTGCAGTCCACGTTGGAAGGACTTCCGATCGGGAACCGAAAAGGCCCACCATATGGTTTCTTTCCCCATGGCCAATCACGAAAAAAGTACTTGGGGTCCTAGACAACTTCTGTCTCAATGCGACGGATTTCATCGCGGATTTGCGAGGCTCGCTCATATTCCTCGGCCTCTACGGCTTCACGCATCTCTCGCCGCAGGCGGATCAGCTCCGTGCGGCGTGCAGCGACTTCCGGAGGTTTGGATGAGCGTTTGCCTTTATGCCGCGTTTCTCCATGGATATTGGCCAGAAGAAATTCCAACTGTTCACGGAAGGCCTTGTAGTCGTACGGACAACCTAAACGCCCCTGGCTTCGGAATTTGTAGAAACTGATTCCGCAATAGGGACAGGTCTGTTGATCAGCCCGCTTCATTTCTTCGGCCGCCTGTCCCACCGCCATGTGTTTGGCGTAATGCTGAGCCACCTGCTCTGCCACTTGCGTCATTTCGACTGTGGCCTTGCTTCCTCCCGATAAATACTCGTGCGCGTGCTGCTCGCACAAGTGCACCTCAACCGGGGTTGGCCCCGTCAACTCCGTGATATGGTAGGTCGCCGGTCGATCGCAGCGTTGGCACTTCATACAAAGAATCCTCTTTTGAAGATTACAGAGCGGGACACCCGCAATATCCACCTCATACGACGGGTCTCGCCCACATCAAACTCGTCATCGCGGGTAGCGGGCCCGCTTCTCACGCCTGAGGATGGGCAACTCACATGCGGTTTAGGCGATTCAACTTGGATTCTAACACCCTTGGCCACCATGTCAACATTGCTTGGGATGCCTCTTTGAGCTGAATATTTTGCTTCATAGGAGAGTAACCAGTTTCCTAACGCCACACCGTACCCAATTGTCTGGCACAGCGTTCCAAGCCGCCTTGGCAAAAGCGTCACTTTTTGCTAAAGAACTACAATCCTGATAGTGGCCTGTTGTTGCTTCCACCATCATGCCTGTTTTTACCCGTTATGTTACCTCCGAATTGCTCAAGATCTTCGGGGCCGCCCTGACGGTCCTGACGTTGCTGCTTGCGCTTGGAATTGGTGCCCGAGAGGGCATCAGCCGCGGCTTGCCTCCTATCTTAATTGTTCGCATGTTGCCTTATCTGTTGCCCGAAATTCTGGGAATCACAATCCCGATCGCGGTCCTCCTCTCGGTAAGTCAAGTTCTGGGACGGATGTCGGGAGCTAACGAGATCGTCGCCCTCCGTGCCCTGGGGCTCTCCCCGATTCACGCCGTTCGGCCCACCATTGTGTTTGCGTTTTTTGTCAGTTTGTTTACTGTTTGGATGTATGATGTGGCGGCGACGTGGGGACGCCCCGGAGCGCGGCGGGTTGTCGTGGAGTCGGTGGAACAGATTGCCTACAGCATGCTGCGGACACGACGCAGTTACACATCCCCGAAGTTCTCCATTGTGGTCAAAGACGTACAGGGGAAAACCTTGATTAATCCCCTCATCACCATTCAGACCCAGCCCGACATGCCGGCCATCGTGCTGTCAGCCGAGGAAGCCGAACTCACGACAGATCGTCAGGCGGGCGGGCTTATCATCACCTGTCGCAAACCGGAGGCCAGAATCGAGAACTCGGCGGTGGTGCGGGCGTCCGATATCTACTCCCAGCTCATTCCCTTCGACAGGCCCATCGAACCGCTCCATCGGGACTGGCTCGCCACGTGGCAGATTCCGGAAGCGGTGAAAACACTGGAAAAGGACGCCCACCAACTGGTAATGCTGCTCCGCCATGCCGAAGCCACAGACGAACAGAAAAAGACTTGGCGGTATCAACTGGAACAACTGGAAATCCAGATCCGCAAGCTCAAAACGGAACCGTACCGCCGGTGGGCGAATGGATTCAGCAGCCTGTGTTTCGTGCTCCTCGGTTGCCCCCTTGCCATGTACTGCCGCAGTGAAAACTTCCTCGGGATATTCTTTTTGTCGTTTTTGCCAATTGTCGTCATTTACTACCCATTACTGATGCTCGCTAACGGACTGACGTCTTCGGGGGCCATCCCACCGCCGGGGTTCTGGCTTGCTAATCTCGGAATAGCTCTTCCGGGCAGTGTCCTTTTGTATCTTTATTGTGAAACCTGATGACCTCTCGAGCGCCGCGTTATCATCCCACTCAGATTCCTTAACCTCCGGTCACGTCGTTTTCCGAATCCGCTCCCACGGCGATGGCAAACGCGGTGGCATGGCTTCGGCAATGCGAAATGGAAATCCAAACCCGCTTCACACCCAATTTGTCTGCCACCTTTTTGGCACCGTCTCGGAGTATCACCTCGGGCCGACCACCAGGCCGATTGAGAATCTCAACATCCAGCCAACTGATCCCTTTCACCCAACCCGTCCCCAGCGCCTTCAAAACGGCCTCTTTGGCCGCCCACCGTCCAGTAAAGTGCTGCACAGATTGTCGGCGACTCTGGCAATAAGCGATTTCAGCCGGTGTGTACACCCGCTGCAAAAACACCTCCCCGTGCCTTTCAATCATTCGGGCAATTCGGAGGCATTCGGTAATATCAGTGCCAACCCCCAACACCCTCATCGTCGGCGATTATCGAACTTTGCGCTTCCAGCAATAACCGTAATTGATTCACCAAAACTCTTGACCGTCTGCCGACAGCGAACGCCAATCGGTGTCGGTACAGCCTGGGGAATTACCCTTACCCTAAAAACAGCCAGGTTGCGAGCGTCCGAAAAAACCAAAAATCACAAAGCCACCGATCGCGGCAAGTTCTTTCCATTCGAAATGCAACGGCCGCTCGTCCAGCATCCTGCGCGTCCTTGGACCAACAGAATTATCACGCATACTTGATGCCACAAGCTGCCTGGGCCCGAGCCAGGACCTCCGCCGCCTTTTTACGGGCCATCGCGGCACCGTCCCCCAGGACTTCTCGAACAAACTGTGGCTTCGCTTCCAATTCTTTGCGATACTCACGAGCCTCCGCAAAATATTTTTCGGCCGCATCGGCCAGAGCCTGCTTGACTTCTCCGTAGCCGAATCCGCCCGCGCGGTAGCGTGCCGCCATTGCTTCGCGTTCTTTTTCCCCCACAAATAACGAGTAGAGCTGGAAAAGGTGATCTGTTTCTGGGTCTTTTGGTTCATGTATGGGCCGCGAGTCCGTGACAATTCTCATGATGGTTTTGCGAACCACCTTGGGATCATCAAAAATGCCTATTGTGTTGTTGTAACTTTTGGACATTTTTTCACCATCCGTCCCTGGAACCCGGGCTGCCTTTTCCATGATTTTGGCGCGGGGCATCACAAAGACTTCGCCGTAAAGATGGTTGAAGCTTCCCGCAATATCCCGACACACCTCAATATGCTGAATTTGGTCTTCACCGACCGGGACGGTGTCCGCGTCGTAGGCCAGGATGTCCGCTGCCATCAACACCGGATAAGTGAACAACCCGGCATCGGCTGGGAGCCCCTTGGCCTTCTTGTCCTTGTATGCGTGACACCGCTCCAGAAGTCCCATTGGCGTGCAGGTCATGAGCAACCAGCAAAGCTGGGAAACTTCCGGAACGTCGGACTGAACAAACAGCGTGGCCCGGTCTGGATTAATTCCCAAAGCCAGTAAGTCGATCGCAGCATCAATGGTGTTTCGCCGCAGAACCTCAGGATCACGCACTGTTGTGAGTGCGTGCAGATTTGCGATGAAATAGTACGAGGCATCCGCCTGGTCCTGCAGCTCGACATATTGCTTAATGGCACCGAAATAATTCCCCCAATGAAATCGACCGGTGGGTTGAATGCCAGAAACGACAATCATATCTCTAAACCTATCCTTCTCCGCGTGTATCAATCTATTCGCGGTGACACAACTCCCTGTACTGCCCGGGCAACTTTACCAGCACGCCTCCTCTTCATCATTTTCACCGGCACCAGCTTGGATAAAAAGCCCGGAGCCCGCGCGTGTAGAAAACCCCGGTCCCCCCAAGGTCGGGATAAGCCACTAAGACCCGATTTCACATGACACGCTCGAGCCCACAAAAGTGCCCACGATCTCGCGCAAAGAACGCGCCCCTAACTCCTTCAGCGCCCGGGGAAGCGCATCCAGAATCTCCCAGGCCGCAGTTGGACGGTAGAATGAAGCCGTACCCACCTGAATCGCGCTGGCACCGACCACGAAAAACTCCATAGCATCGTCCACCGTCGTGATTCCACCTGCAGCTACTACCGGAATGCTGACTGCCTGCGCTACCTGGTACACTATCCGCAACGCGATCGGCTTAATCGCCGGACCACTCAACCCGCCGAACACCTGCCCCAACCGCGAACGTCGGCGACGCCAATCCACGGACATACCCAATAGCGTATTGACGGCTGTGATGGCTGACGCTCCTGCCGCCTCAGCCGCCTTGGCTACCGCCGTCGCATCGGTCACATTCGGGGTCAGTTTGGCGAAGATGGGCCCGTCGTAAACTCGCCTCACCTTTCCCACCACCGCCGCACACCGGGCCGGATCGGTAGCAAAATCAATTCCTCCCGCCACGTTCGGGCAGGAAAGGTTCAATTCGATCGCCTTAACCCCTTCCAGTTTACTGATAGCCCGGGCAAGCTCCACGAATTCTTCGTCGGTCTTCCCCGCAATGCTGACAATCACTGGACATGTGAGGGAGGCCAACCCACGCCATAATCGGGTGCAAAATCCTTCGAGGCCCTCGTTGTCTAAGCCAATTGAGTTTAAGAGCCCGGCTGCCGTTTCTACGGTTCGTGGCGGGGCATTTCCTATTCTGGGGGATAAGGTGACCGTCTTTGGTATGATAGCGCCGAGACGATTCAGGTCAGCAAATGCGTAACAGTCGACGGCGTTTCCGAAGGTGCCCGAGGCCAGCATGACTGGATTTTCTAGCCTCAAGCCATCTATTTCGAGACTGAGGTCCGGTTCCATCAGTGTTGCACTCAAGTCCAGGCGAAGGAAAAAATACGCGACGGCGTGCCATCCGGGCCGGCAGAGCGGCAGAGATCGCCACCGATCTTTCTAATCTATTCCACCGCGGACAAGCAAACAACACGGGTAAGTTTGACACGGCGGCTCGAGAGAACATAAACCCTACGCGGGACCGGCTGTTAACCGAGGCGGAAATTGCCTGCCGATCTCGGCGTCGTTCTCAAAGTTGAGCGGTTTTCTCAGCTTAATGTCCCCCATCCCGGTTTACCTCGTCTGATGTAGCTTCCAAGGCGAGTCTACAGGTGGCAGACTGGAAAAGCAAAAAGCGACAGGACCAATTTCGTCAGCCGGTCCCGTCGCCTTCGCTGTGTACCATACAAGACAGAATGCGCTATCAATTAGTTCACACCCACTTGGGCGTTGTCTGCGATTCCCGACCCACCGGGCGCCCTCGATTCCTGTTCACTGTCACGGCGGGGCGTGCCACTTGTGGAAATTCTGTGTGTGGTCCGACTGCAGTGCCCTCCGTACGTCTCTCCGGCACAAGCCAGCGGCTGAAAGCCAATCGCTTATTCGGCGTTTTGTGTCGATCGCAATCGGGTCAGATAATGCCGCCATGAGTGCGGTACGGAGTCATATGATCGGGATGATCCAGCATCCATGCCCGCTCCCATTCATCCAAAAGCAAGCGCAGATTCTCGGACGTGTAGATCAACTGCTGGACTCTCCGATCCGGGTCAGCCGAGTAAATCGGCACAACACACCCGACGGCCATCGTCAGCAAAAGGCAGGAAATCACAGCGAGAACGAACTTTTGCATATGGGGCACTCCGTTGCACCAAAATCCCGATTTGGTCTTTTGAGGACCCTGGTCGCCGTTGATTTCTCTCTATCTTGCGCCGTTTGCAATTTTCGAGAGACAAATCCAACCGGCACGTTTCAAGAATCCCAATCGAAGCTGCCGATCTTGCTCATTTCAACGATACATTCGCTCAGAGTGGCCCGGTGAGGTCAAGTTCAAGCCTTCGGAACACCGTCCTTAGTCCCGGATTTGAGCTTTTTGGACATCGCTTCGAGTCGTTTTCTCAACTCCTTGCCGGGTTTAAATCGGACCACAAATCTTTCTGGAACTCGAATCTCCGTTTTCTTTTTGGGGTTCATTGCTCGCCGCGACTTTCGCAGCTTGATCTTGAAGACCCCAAAGTTTCGCAGCTCAATTTTGTGTTCAGTGGTCAGGATATCGATGATGGCGTCGAACGTCCGTTGAACAACCTCTCGCGTCTGCGACTGAGGGAGTCCTAGTTCCTCCGCAATCTGTCGCACGATGTCTCGCTTTGTCACAATTGGCTCCTCCGATCAACCTCGGTCGAATCGTTTCGACACTGTTCCGCGTTCCTACCGACCAGTTGTAACATTAGGTTAGAGCGAAACTAGTGTCAAGTCCCCGACTCTTCCGAAGCTAATCCCTACCCGTCCCGGGAGCACTCTTGGTTGGTTTTCAACAGCTTCTTCCGACACTCTCAGGCCGAAAATGCCAACGCTCTCGGCATCGCATCTGAAGTCGCATAACACAGCGTGGTGAATGCTCACAACCATTATCGGCGGAAACTTCGGAAAACTCCAACCAGATTGAAAATTCTGAACGACTGTCATCGGGCAGCGCCGACGGAGTGTGGTTATTCCACTTCTGCTAGGCTATCGCGACGGGAGAAGGGCAGTGGGGACTCCTTCACACCCAACATGGCGCGCAGAACCCCGGACGCGAGTCAGAGAGTTTTCGCGGGTCTCTCCCAAGCGGTTCAAAGCAAAAAATTGCCTATGTTATCAGCACACCGCCCACCGACCGGTTAGCTTTAAATGTCGATGAGCCGGGCCAGTTGCTCAATTTCTTCCTGGGAATAGACCCGTCCCCGGCCACAGCCCGGACAGGTGCGGCACACCTTCTCCCAGTCCCGCTCGGTGCGTAATTGAGAAGGCCAAAATGGAAAGGAGCGACATTGCCGCGGGCGAACTTCATACACAAGACACCGCCGGCTGTAGAGGTCCAGAAAAACACAGTCTCCATTTGGACGTTCGACAAGACTCTTCTCACCGCTGGGCAATAACCGGACAAACTGCGTTTCGAATTCCTGGATCTCCATCCTCAGCCGCTCGGCTAAAGCTCCAATTTCTTCCTCCGTCACATACACATAACCCGGCTGACCGGAACAACAATAGCCACATCCCGTGCATTCAAAACGCAGCCCGGCAGCGTACCACGGTCTCGGAGAGGTCCGTCGTACGGAAATTCGCCTGGTGTTCGTGCTGGTATCCTTCCTCATCTTAATTCCTGGAGAACTCCAAAGACTTGCACTCTACTGTTCTGCCAAAGTGCGCTCCCGGCTCGGTCGAAGCAAAGCGTCTTTCCCGCCTGGCCAGAGCCCATAGGCTAAAGCCAGAATCTTGAGCGGGTGGAGCGTCGGTTTGGCCGTGGCCTGCTCCATGTGAATACGGCAGGTGCTGCACTCCGTGACTCCGGCCTCTACCTCCGGGTCCCGTATCGCGTTCAGAAGCGACCAACCGACACGAAGACTGGTTCGGTAATGGGCATGCTTCAGGCCATAGGTTCCAGCCATACCTGAACATCCGTCCGGTCCCATCACGACGTGAAGATCAGGGACAAGTTCGAGAAGTTGACGTCCAGGCTGTCCGACACCCAGTGCCCGAAGGCGACAGGGCCAGTGATACATCAACCTGAGCGGCAGCCCTCGGAAGTCCAACCGCAATTTGCCCGCTTCATAAAGCCGGTACAAATAATCGCAGGCGTCAAACGTGTGAGCGGCCACGAGCCGCGCGTCCTCGTCATCGAGGACCTGGGGATATTCCCGAGTCAGGCTGAGGGCCGCCGCCGGCTCTGCGGTCACCACATCGTACCCCTGACGAACGGCTTCCACCAATACCGCCACGTTTCGACGTGCCACCCGCCTGGCATAATCGGCATCTCCCGAGGTGAGCGCTGCCGTTCCGGCAGTTCGCTGCTCGAGAGGGACGTAAACCCCAATTCCATTATGCTCAAACACCGCAACCAAAGCCTCAGCCAAGCGGTGATCGAACCAATTTGCAAACACATCCACAAAGTAGGCGACCCTGGGCTTGGCATCGCGCACCGGTCGATGGAGCCGGCGTCTGGCTGCGATTCGCAGAAAACTTGTTTTTTGCAGACGGGGCAATTTGCGTGCGTGGGCAATACCGGCAACCTTTTCCAGGAGCCACCGAAATTGCTTATTTTGCAACGCCCAATTTATAAACGGTGCAGCCCGGGCGCCCCATGCCGCCAATGTCTCCACACGATTGAGTAGCCAGTCCGAAAATGGAAGGCCATGGGCAGCAGTATTCGCCGTTTTGGCTTCCAGCATCAGATAAGGCACATCCACCTGTGCGGGGCATTCCACCCGACACATGTGGCAATGCACACATAGGTCGGCAATTGCGCGAAAGGTATCTTCCGTAATGGTCTCGAGCGGTAATTCTCCCGTTAAGACAGCCTTAACGAGAGTGACCTTGGCCCGTGGCGACGCCTCTTCGAATGGTTGGGAGCGAAAAAGCGGACACATCCGCAGAGCAGGGCGCTGCGTACGGCAATGGCCGCATGCCGTGCATTGAGCCACCACGGACGCCACCGCTGCGGGATGCCAGTCGAGCTGTGAAACAAGAATGTCCGGCAGACGCTCATCCGACTGGTTGCCCTCGGGTGAAAGATTCGAATCATCCGTTTTCACCGCGCTCCCATGCGCTGATGCCGTCCGCCCGTTTGTAAGCTGGGGGTCTCGAAGCCCTACCTCAGCTTCGGTACAGGAGGTCGGAGTGGTTTCTACGGTCGGTTCTCGGTTGCGAGTGTTCGTCTCATCAACGGCGTCCTCCGAACCCGCAGTGCCTGTGCCGGAAGCGGAAAGAGCAATCCAATCGGCTCCGACATGACGGCCCAGATACTGCCACCATTCACGTGTGTGGGAATCCACCACGATTTTTCCCGGGTTCAGAAGCCCCAGGGGATCAAATATTTTTTTGAGCTCCACAAGGAGCGAGTATTCCGGTCCCCATTGGCGGGCCAGATAGGCGCTGCGACTCAGCCCACATCCACGCCCGAGGCCCACGCCCCCGCCACAGTTGAGAACATGTTCATACACTGCATCGCAGATCGCTCTTATTCGCTCGGGATTGCTAAGTTCCGATTCCTGCAGAAACGGCTGAAGGTAAATCTGACCCTGACTGACCTGACAGTAGACAGCGGCAGAGACTTCCAGTTTGTTGAGCAGGTGTTGCAGGGCGAAAACGCACGCGCCAAGCTGCTCAGGTGGAACGGCCACATCGTCCGCCACCGGCAACGGCCGAGATTTACGTGACCCGAGTTGGGGGATGGGTTGTGGAATTCTTGCCAGCTTCCACAGAAAATTGATTTCTGATTCGTCAGTTGTTGTCTGCGCAGAAAACTCCAATCGCTTCCGCGTCCGCAGATTCTCAATTAAGCCATGAAGTTCCTGATGGGCCTCCTCCACATCCCATCCCTCCATTTCGATCAATACCGCCGCCTCGACGCTCTCGGGAATCAGGTGTCCAAACCAGGACTCCGCCTCACGAGCAAGGCCCAGGTGACGGCGGTCCATGACGTCGCAGGCCAGCGGGCGAAAGTTTAATATTTCAAGCGCAGCATCAAACGCGGGTTCCAGCTCGGGAAAGAGCAAAAGGCCCACCGCCCTGCCGGGTAGCGCGGGGACGGTCTCCAAAGTCGCCTCGACCATTACCGCGAGTGTCCCCTCCGATCCGGCCAGTAGCTTCGGCATGTTGAGTTTGCCATCTGCAAGAACGCCTTCTAACCGGTACCCGGAGCGGAGCCTCGGCCGTCCTTGCTTCGTCCGGTTCTGCTCGTAGTTACGAAGCAACTGGGCAACTTGGAGCACGAGACGACTTTTCGGGGCTAACGTCGGCGACGCTGCATGCTCTGTAAGAGATTCCTGGCCAAAATGGACGCGGGTGCCGTCGGCAAGACACACGGTCATTTCGCGTACATAATCACCCAGCAGGCCATATTTGAGAGATCGACTTGTCCAGGTTCCCCGAGCGATAGCACCGCCTATAGTGGTTACCTCCGAATTGAACGGTTCTGGCGCCACTTTCCTGCCCAAGCTTTTGAGGTGGCGCTGCAGGCGTTCGAACACCACCCCGGGCTGGACGCGCACGAATTGGCCACGCTCTTCGACAGAGATCAGCCGACGCATGTAAGCCGAAAAATCGAGCACGACGCCGGGCCCCAGGCACTCGCCCGCCATCCCTGTGCCTGCGCCCCGCGCGTGGACCGGGATGCGGTGTTCGGCGCAGTACTGGAGGCACGCCGACACATCGGATGTCGATTGGGGCCGAACGACGACCAGGGGGCGAATATGAAAGATACTGGCATCCCGGGCAAACAATTCCAAGAGAACAGGCTCCGCCAGGACCCTTCCTTTCACCAACCCGGAAAGGTCCTCGTACACGCGGACCCGCTGTTGCTCCCAGGTATCGATCGCCATACCATGACCACCGGAGAAGCGAGCCGTCAATGACGGCCATTATAGATCAGCGTCATCACTTCCGCTCGGGTAGAAGGATTCGTGCGAAATGCCCCCCGCAGGGCCGACGTGACACACACGGCCCCTGGTTTGCGAATGCCCCGCACTGTCATGCATGTGTGAATGGCTTCTACAACGACGGCTACCCCTTTCGCGTCGAGCTCCTCGATCAACAGGTCGGCGATGACTTCCGTCATGCGTTCCTGGACCTGAGGACGCCGCGAAACGTCCTCCACCACCCGCGCCAGTTTGCTCAGGCCAACCACTTTTCCTCCCGGCAGGTAGGCAATGTGCGCCTTGCCCATAAAAGGCATCAAATGGTGCTCGCAAACACTCTCGAAAGTAATATCCTTAACGACGACGATTTCGTCGTATTTTTCAGTAAACACTTTCTTGAGGTGCCGACGCGGATCCAACCGCAACCCGCGGAACAGCTCGGCGTACATGCGGGCCACGCGAGCCGGAGTCTCCCGCAGACCTTCTCTGTCCGGATCTTCGCCCACAGCCAAAAGGATTTCTCGCACAGCCTTTTCAATGCGCTGCAAATCCACCTGATGATCCTGCGTGGGCGACGGTTTTTCTTTCGCCTGCTGCGTACTAGCCTCTTGGCTATCCCGCGACGATTGGGCTGCCTGAATAGCGTCAACCTCTCGGTTCATTGGTAACTACCCTCAACAATATGGCCTGGTGCGCTTCGTTTACAAAACCGGTGAGAACACAAGTCTTGCTTGGGATTGGGACATCAACTCTGGAGGAACCTCGCCCGTCGATCCCGTGCTCCGGCAGCCGGAATCCTCACATCCCCTTCTCGCGTGAATCGACAACTTTTTCCGACTATCTCAGATCAATTTAATAATCATATCTCCCAAAATGTTTCTGGACAGCTTATCTCTTGCGAAGAGTGCCGTTGAGCAGTCCCACACCCGGTTTCACTCTCGATCAGCTCCGATTCGCGATTTGCAAAATTTACCGGCCCGAGCACCATCATACCGCTTTCCTAGGCAACTCTGTAGGGACTGACGTCGCACCCCGCAAGCGGAAAGGCGAAACGACCGAACGGGTCCGATACTGGACAAGAGCCACTTCGGCCGGTATCCTACCGCAAGCACGGGGTGAGTCATGTAAAAAAAGACCACTCACCGCAAATTGTACAGTTCGCGGCTGTGAACGTTCGGCACGTGAACGGATCAATGCAAGCGATCCCGGTCATTTCCACTCGATCGACAACATCCTCGGACGATTGTTCGGAGAATGGAAATCCGGGTTACGTTTCGCGACATTAGCCAGGTTTTATTAGCATGTTGATTTTTCGGACAACGAGGAGACACCCCATGCGCAGACGCGACTTTCTCAAAATGGGAGCGGCAGGCCTGACACTATCCACCATGCCGGGTTATGCCGTGGGCTTAACTCGCACCAAACCTCGGCGCATCGGCTTGATCGGATGCGGTTGGTATGGGAAGAGCGTGCTCCTCCGCTTCCTGCAGGTAGAACCGTGCGAAGTCGTCGCCCTGGCAGACGTCGATGGTCGAATGCTCGAGGAAGCGGCTCAGATTGTGGCGGAACGACAGAAATCCGGCAAAAAGCCCCGGATATATCGTGATTTCCGCAAAATGCTGGCGGAAAACGAGTTCGATATCGTCCAGGTATCCACTCCGGATCACTGGCATGCGCTGGCCGCTATCGAGGCCATGAAAGCGGGAGCGGACGTGTATGTGGAAAAACCTATCAGCGTGGACGTGGTTGAAGGGGCTGCGATGGTGGCCGCCGCGAGGAAATACAACCGCGTGGTGCAAGTCAATACACAGCGGCGGAGCACGCCTCATCTCATCGAAGCCCGGGACCGTTTTATCAAAGAGGGCAAACTCGGCAAAATCGGCCATGTCGAAATTTATTGCTATTACCATATGAGGCGGCGGGGACAGGTTCCCGACCAACAGCCTCCTGACTACTTGGATTGGGATTTCTGGTGCGGTCCCGCGCCGTACCGCCCTTACAATCCAGCCATTCATCCCCGGGGATGGCGTTCCTTCAAAGAATTCGGCAACGGAATTATTGGAGACATGTGTATCCATATGCTGGACATGGTGCGATGGATGCTGGATCTCGGTTGGCCCAAACGGATCTCATCGGCAGGCGGCATTCTCGTGGACAAAGACAGCATGGCCAATGTTCCGGACACACAAACGGCCGTCTTCGATTTCGGCGACGCGACGGTCGTGTGGGAACATCGAACATGGGGCAAGGCTCCCAACCCTGATTATCCGTGGGGAGCGACTTTCTACGGCGACAAAGGTACTCTCCACGCGAGCGTGTTCCGTTACGATTTTATCCCGGAAGGGCAGGGGGAACCGGTCCATCAGGATGTGCAGTACGAGCTGGATGAATATCCCGAAGATCGAACGGAAAAGGACCTCGAGCGGCATGTGGCCCCGGCGATTCGCCGGCACATTCGAAACTTTCTGGACGCCGTGGATTCCAGGAGCCGCCCAGTAGCCGACATCGAGCAGGGTTTCATTTCCTCCGCCTGCTGCATCCTCGCTAATATCTCCCTGGAGCTTGGGCGCGACATCACCTGGGACCCGGAAAAGCTCCAGGTGGTCGGCGATGAGGCTGCCAACCAACGGCTGGCACGCAGCTACCGTGCCCCGTGGCAACACCCCAATCCCGAGCAGGTTTGATAACCCGGGGCACATAGAGCGTGTACGATTGCGTTTCGCACGCCCTTGCGGCGCAGCCTGCAACCAATGGAGAGTGTTGTTGTACGTTGGCGTTTTCCCCCAAGTCGCGTGAGTGCCGCAAGGGAATAGTGCTGCAGGGGTGCGTGGCTTTTGTTTATTTTGTCGAACAAGCAGAGGTGACATCATGTTTTCCCACCTTGCCCAAATGAAAGTCAGTCGTGTGCGCTGGGCGATTTTCAGTTCCTTGACCGTCAGTTGGTTATCCTTCTGGGGAAACGCCTCATTAGCAGAACCGGTCGCAGAGCGTGAAGTTACGTTCTACGTTTCTCCCCAGGGAAATGACGGCTGGTCTGGGTTATCTCGCTCCCCAGATCCCGAGCATCGCAGCGGTCCGTGGCAGACGCTCGCTCCACTTGTCCACACTTTGCATCAGCTCGGGGAAAAGAATACGCCTGTCAAGGTTAAGATTGTTTGTGAACCTGGACGGCTGGAATTGTCCGAACCCATCAACCTCCAGGGTCTTCCGAACTCAATCGCCAGTCTCGAGTTTGAAGCGGCAACGCCTGGCTCGGTTCTGTGGAGTGGCGGACGACTCCTCACGAACTGGAAACCTGCCCGTGAGGTGGCCAATATCTCGCCGCTTCTGCCTCAAGAGGCGCGCGATCATGTGTTCATCGCCGACCTCAAAGCACTCGGTATCTCAGATTACGGTTCGGCGGGAGGTGGAGGTCTCGAGCTTTTCTATTACAACCACCGAATGACATTGGGACGCTGGCCCAACGAAGGTTTTACTAAAATCGTCGACGTCCTCGGTGAACAGCCTGTCGATGTCCGTGGTGCAAAGGGTGATAAAGTCGGCAAGTTTATCTACGAAGGCGACCGCCCATCCCGCTGGCTGAAGGAAAAAGACCCCTGGGTTCACGGTTACTGGTTTTGGGACTGGTCCGATCAGCGACATCCGATTGCTGTCATTGACCCCAGTCGATCGCTGATTGCTGTTAAACCACCATACCATTACTATGGCTATCGGAAAGGACAGTGGTGGTACGCGTTCAATCTCCTCAGCGAACTCGACGCGCCGGGTGAATACTACCTGGACCGAGAGACCGGCCAGCTCTATTTCTGGCCGCCCGACTCCCCCACCGATGCCGCTCAGCTTGAAGGCGGCCAGCCCACCGTGTCTGTCATCTCGGAGATTATCCGGCTGGTTTCGGTAAAGAATGTCACCTTGCGGGGTCTCAAGCTCGCCCACTGTCGCGGGACCGCGCTGATCTGTGAGAATTGCGAAAACTGTACTGTTGAAAACTGCGAATTCCTTTTGACGGGCGGTTGGGCGGTTCAAATACGGGAAGGTCGTCAATGCGTGGTGCGTCAGAGTCATCTGCATGAGCTCGGTGAAGGGGGTGTTTCCGCCAGAGGAGGCGATCGGGCCACGCTCACGCCCGCGGGTCACGTCGTCGAGGACAACGAAATTCATCACTACGGGCAAATTCATCCCATGTATCGCGCCGGAGTGTCGATCGGCGGCGTGGGCCAGCACGTCCTCCACAATCACATTCACCATGCGCCCCACCAGGCAGTCGGTTTCTCCGGCAACAACCATACGATTTCGTGGAATGAGATCGACCATGTGTGCCTGGAATCCAACGACGCCGGAGCCATCTACGGCGGCCGCGACTGGACCATGCGAGGCACTGTCATCTCTTGCAATTACTTTCACCATATATCCGGTTTTCAAGACCGCGGATGTATGGGCGTTTACCTCGACGATATGTTCTGCGGAACCCAGATTGTCAGGAATATCTTTTATCGAGTAACACGTGCTGCATTTATCGGAGGCGGGCGTGACAATCTCGTAGAAAATAACATTTTCATCGATTGCCGGCCGGCTGTGCACGTGGACGCCCGAGGCCTTGGCTGGGCTTCCTACCACGTGCCCACCACGATGATGCAACGCCTTAAAGCCGTACCCTATCAGAGTGAGCTCTGGCGAAACTCCTATCCAGCGCTGGTCAATATCCTGGAAGATGAACCAGCCGCTCCGAAAGGCAATATCATTCGCAAAAACTTCTGCTTCGGAGGAACCTGGGCAAATATTGAGAATCGCGCACGATCGTATATCGTGATGGAAAACAATGTGACGCTTCCGCTCGAGGCCACCAGCCGTTTCTTTGTCAATCCCGAGGCAGAAGACTGGCAGCTGAAGCCAGACGCACCCGTTCAGTCCTCGCTTCCAGGTTTTGAGACAATTCCTTTTGAAGAAATCGGTCCGCGCCGCACGGATCACGCACAGGTGTCACGGCGTCATGTACTCTCCGCCAGGCTCGCGAGTTACGAAGAGAAGAAAAAAGACACGGGACCGGAACGTTGGGAACCCGTTATCAGAGAATTCGAAGAGGCGGACAAGCTTCATCCTCCACCCAAGGGAGCCATTCTTTTCGTGGGAAGTTCCAGCATCGTTCGATGGGACGTGTCTCGGTGGTTTCCCCATTGGATCGCGCTCAATCGGGGTTTTGGCGGCTCACAGATTCACGAGGTCACCCACTATGCCAAGCGCATTGTCATTCCTTATCATCCCCGATTGATTGTGTTCTATGCCGGGGATAACGACATTGCTGCCGGGGCATCGCCGGAAATCGTTTGTCGGCGCTTCGCCGATTTCCTAAAAACGATCCGTTCCGAAAGGGTCACCGCCCCCGTCATTTTTATCGGGATCAAGCCGTCGCTTGCCCGATGGCACCTTATAGAGAGGATTCGTGCCGCCAACAACGTCATTGAGGAATACTGCCGGGCGCATCCAGAATTAGACGCGTACTTCCTGGACATAGAAAAACCAATGCTGGGGCCGGATGGGCATCCACGACCAGAGCTTTTCGTCAAGGACGGACTTCATCTGAGCGATAACGGCTACGAATTGTGGTCGGAGCTTCTGAAACCGATGGTCGAGAAATTGCTGGGCAACAAGCTACCGACAAAATCTGGGTGAGTCTATCTGCTTTGCGTCCAGTGTCTCTGGCACTGCTCTTTGAGGGACAGGATTTTGCTCCGCAGTGGCTCTCCTCCCAGGTCCGGATGGAGAGTTTCGAGGAGACTCAGAACGTCCCAGGCATCCCGCGTTTTCCCCAAATTGTGGAGCAGCCAGGCCGTCATGTACTTCGCCCGAAACCACCGAGGAGATCCCTCCGGAGTTCGCCGGGCAATTTCCTGAAATTTCTGGAGGGACTCGCTTCGTAAAGCATCGTCGTCCGCATAAGCCAAGAGGAGTGCAAGATTTTCCTGGATTTCCCCATTTTCGGGAAACTCCTGGGCTAGCCGCCGCATCCACTGCAGCGACTCGTCACGCAAGTTTGCCATGACTAACAGCCGGGCATACTTCAGACCGGCTTCCAACCTCCAGTCTCGGGAATGCGCAGCATATTGCTCGATAAAGTCGGGCACCGCCGCAACAACCCATCTCGCGACAGCCTGAACTCGCTCCGGTTTTGTCCGGGAAAGTTTCCCCGTGACGCTGGTCGCCCACTCCCAGCGAACATCGAACTCCAAATTGCGAAGTTGTTCGCACCAATACTGCGCCTCTTTTTCTTGCCCCAATTGTGCCATAACCTCCAGCCAAAGGGTTATCCACTGCGATTTGACTGACATGTCTTCGCCCAACGTACGGAATTCTTTCCAAAAGTGATCCGGATCAGGAAAGCGTGTCAGCAAGATTTTTTCCGCAAGGACGGGATCTCTTCCCTCCCACAGCAACAGACGGATCGCACGCTCCTCGGCTATAAGTCGATATCGTTGATCCGCGGTACCAGTTTTGTTGGCGATGCTCCAGGTATGAAGCCGCTGGGCCACCTGGTGAGCCTCTTCGGATGAATCGTGCGCTGCTCCTTCGAAGAGAACGGCTAGGCACCGATCGAGTCCCAAAAACACTTTTTCCAGTACGGCTTGTCGTGTACTCTCTGGTAACTGTCCATTCGAATGGCCATCCTGATCAGGCGTGCGGCTTCCTCCATTCGCGCTTTCTGCTGGCAACTGCTCAAGGAAGTCCAGATACGCACCAACGGCCTCCTGTATTCTTGACTGATACTCAAGGAGTTGCGCAAGGCGAAATCGAACGAGGTAAGCCTCTTCACCCAGGGGAAATCTGTTAAGATAGTCGCGGAGTTCTGTCTCATAGGTCGTCAGGTATTTATTTTGGTCTTTTGCTACCAGCCGACCAAGATTGACGACCGCCAGAAAAGCCGCTTCAGGGGCCTTTGCGTGGCGAGGGAACTCCCGCGAAAGCGTTCTGAACCGCTGCCACGCCTCTTCATGCAGTGACTGTTCCTGTGCGATAGCCGCAGCAGCCCAACCGCACTGAAAAGCCACGTCTTCCTCCCCAGCCTTTTGTGCCACTTGGGCAACACGATCATAAGCTGCCAGGGCCTCTTGCCACCTTCCAGCCCGGTAGGCGTTGTCCGCCACATAGAGATTGAGGGTGGTGCTGCTTGCAGTGGTACTTGCGGAAGCGGCACGCGCCACGAGGAGTTCTCCCCGGTGCGTCCAGTACGTGGACCCGCTCTGTCGGAGGATTTCGACCAGCTTTTTGATTTGCGCCTCCCACTCCTCAGAACTATGATCTTTTTTCTCCATTGCAGCTTGCCAAAACCAAACAGCCGCCTCAAGCATCGCGTAGGTCAAAGGCGGTGAAGAAGCGAATTCAACTCCCGCGGCCTTCTGAAAGAGCGTTTTGGCCAGTTGCTCTTCCTTGAAGGTGGTAACCCATTGCAAACGCGCCGCAAGCAGTTGCTGCTGTTGGCGTTCAGAGAGTGCCTCATTATTGAGATTGTCCAGTATTTTCCAGGCCTCTTCCTTTTGACCGAGCAAACGCCTGACATCCGCGTAATAGAGGCGTGCGGGAAAACCCAACGGATGTGTCAGCGGCAACTCGCTGAGCATACGCAGGTTGCTCGCCGCTTCATTGAGCATAGCGAGATAGTCGTCGGACCCGGCAGGATAGGTCCGTCCCAGTTCAAACGCGGCAAGCGCTGTCCAGAGCTGGGCTTGCCTTTCGAGGCTCAGAAGTTGTTGTTCCCCAAGTCGGAGGCCCTCCGTCTCCGGCACCTTGTGCAGCCGTCTCAGTGATTCGGCAATTTTTTCACGGAGGGTCTTCAGTTTCTCCCCAGCCTTTCGGAGAATCGTTCGCGCGGGCATCATAATCTCATCCGCAGGTGAAGAGGAAGACGAAGTGGCCAGAAGAGTCAGCTCGGCTTCCTCCCGCAGGATTTTTCCCTGCTCGACGAGAACTTTGACGCCTGCCAGTCCCACGACGAGACTCCAGTCAGAATCAGCATGGTCCTTCTCGAAGCTACTGGTCAATTGCTGAGCCTGTTGCCAGCAGGCGCTCCGCCCGGCAATGTCGGCATAAAGGGCATGCTCATTGAGCGTTTCCAGAAACTGGATGGTGAGTTCCGCCTTGTCACTTGTGCTTAAGCCTGGTCTTTGCAACGAGAGCTGGCACTGATACTCGGCGATCCGAAAGAGCCGGCGAGACCGCAATGATTGAATGAACTGAAGGTCTTCCGAAATGTCCGCCGTGCCCTGCGATGGCACCAATATCAAATTTAAAAAGATAACGAGAAAAGCAGAAAACCATTTCATGAGCGCTGCGGAGCCGCTAGATGGATTCTCTGGAAACCGAGCTTTCGGCATAAATCGTACGTCTGGATGACGTCCTGCATGGAAACTTCAAAGCTTGCATCGATAACCACGGGAACATCCACGCGAACTCGAGCAACGGCCCGAAGCGTCACCCCGAGCTCGTTGAAATTGGCCATCTGCCGATTATTAAGGGTAATTTTGACCGGCTGCCCGTCAGTCAGCTTGATGACGACTTCCGTCAGATTCATAACTTCTGGTGGAAGCGACTCGACACTCCGCGATCCGCCGGCTTCATCGAGGGGAGTGGGCAGGACCTGCTCAAGCGGTGTGAATCGGGTTGTGCAGAGGAAAAAAATGATCAACTGAAAGACGACGTCGATCATAGGTGTCATCGGCAAATCCAGGTCCTGTCTCTCGTTCAAGACTGATTGCCGCCTCATGACGCATCCTGATCCACCATAAATTTGCGGTCTTCTACGGGGACATCTCCTCCCCAATAACCGCAAAGGAAACATTCCAGATGCCGCTCTCCGCACAACGAAGGAGAAGGGGTGCTATTTTTCCGTAGGGTGTCCGGCGATCCGTACGGATTCGCACCTCAATAGATTCGTTCGCCCTCCGATCCGCTGCGAGGATTTGACCCAGGCGTTCCAAATCAATTGTTTCACCACTGAGAATGAGAGTTCCATCCTGGGTCACATTAATAACCACTCGTCGGGTAGGACTTTCCACCGCTTTGTGGCCGGTCTGTGCCATGGGTAGATCCAGATCAACAGAGCTTTCCTGTTGCGCCAGATGTCCAGCCAGCAAAAAGAACAAAATAAGCTGGAAGGTTACGTCGATCATCGGCGTGAGATTGAGCTTCACCGGCAATCTAAGGGGACGCACGCTCGCTCTCATTAGTGAACAGGCCCCGAGGGCGGTGTTGTTGGAGAACCTGCAGGAGGCTTTGTTGCCAGGCGGCGCCGCCGCAAGGGTGCCAGAAGTTGCTGCAAGGCAACGGCTACCTCTGCCATCAATTCGTCCACGCGATTACGAAAATAGGCATATGCAGCCAGCGAGGGAATGGCCACGATCAAACCTTCCACGGTCGTCACAAGGGCCAGGTAAATAGCCTGTGCCAAATCCGCTGCCCGCGCGGCACCCTGCGTTTCGGCCACCGTTTTAAATGCCAGGATCATACCCACCACCGTTCCCAATAGTCCCAACATCGGGGCCAGGTTACCGATCACAGAGAGGTACTCCACCTTGCGAAGCAGTCTTGCAGTGTATTCCGTAAGCGCATCTTCGAGTGCTTTTTCCACCTGGTGCCATCCGCCTTCCCACTCGATCACCCCGGCTTTAAGCACTTCCGTGAAAATGCACGGGTTGCTCTCGCAAATCGCCACCAGCCCCTTCAGATCGCGAGCCGACAGAGCCTGCGCCAATTGGCTCAGAACCTCCGCGGGCATGAGCACCGCTTTGCGAAGCGTTATAAGCTGCTCCACAACCAGCGCACCAGCCACGAGGGAAAGGCCAATGATGAGAAACCCGACCGTCCCGCCTGCTTTGATAATCTCCCATACTCCAAACGAGGAATGCCGGGACGGCGACTCCCCGGCTTCTCTGGGAGCCAAAGGCTGATCAACCCGCGGTTCCTGTGAGTTAGTTGCTGTTCGCGCTTTCTGGGTCATTGTTTCGCCCGAGTCCGGCCTCGCTTCTGCCGACTGCGGAGGCGGAGACTTTGGTTCGGGAAGTGGCAGAAATGGTGCTGCCTCAAACCCCACTCTGAAGCCATCGAACCGCCCTGTTGGAGCCGCGCGAATTGAATTCGCGCAAAAAGGAACCGTGCAAAGGATCAACGCTCCCAGCAGGCCCACACAGCCTGCTCGCAAGCGATGCCTGATGTGTGTTGTTTCACGATCGAGCGTCTGCTGCATGGTTCCCGCTCTGCAACGCCCTAAGAGGCGTCCTCTGCGACCAACCTCGACGCTGACAAATGACCGAATTTTTCAACATCCTTTCTTTAGCCACCAATGCTCGCCAACAACCCTGAAATGCCTGACGATCGTTTCATAACCACCGTTTCCCAGCGCGGGTCACGGTCAGATTGCCTCCTGAGAAATGTTCTATCATACTGGGCGGTCTAAACGAACAGGTTCGCCCTCGCCGTTTATTTTCTCGACGCGACTGAGGAAGCTTCCCCGGTGCAGCCGAGTTTGTACCACATCACCGGGGGAGAGTGATGCTGCTTCCCGGACCACGGCTCCCTGCGGATACGTCAGCGTCATCGAGTAGCCGCGGGAAAGCACCCCCAGGGGACTGAGCGATTCGAGTCGCGCGGCCACACCGCTAAGCGTCATCCGCTTCCGCTCGAGCAGCCGGTCGCCAGCCTCCTGGAGACGCCGTTCCCATTCATCAATCTGCTGACTGCGATTGTAAATCAAATCTTTGGGAAAACGGAACACAGGACGAGAAGCCAGGCCTTCCAACTGCGTCCGCACCGCTTTCAACCGTAAATTGAGATGAGCGCGAAGTCGCATGGCGTAGCTTGTCAAGAGTGCTTCCAATTCTTCCTGGGAGGGTACCACTTTGGAAGCTGCGTCCGTAGGTGTCAATGCTCGTACATCCGCCGCCAGATCCGCGAGCGTCACGTCTATTTCATGGCCGACTGCAGACACCACCGGAATCCTTGAACTCGCAACTGCCCGCACAACACTTTCCTCATTGAATGCCCAGAGGTCCTCAATACTTCCACCACCGCGAGTGAGAACAATCACATCCAGGTTCCAATCGTATTTTTCCAGCCATTGAAATGCCTCCGTGATCTCCTCGGCAGCGCCTTCCCCCTGAACCTTCACGGGGATAATGAGCACGTCTACCGCTCGAAAGCGTCCCCGCAGGGCGGTCAGGAAATCGTGAATTGCCGCCCCTGTGGGACTTGTGACCACACCGATTCGACGGGGCCAGCGAGGTAGAGGGCGCTTCCGAGCTGCATCGAATAATCCCTCCCGCGCCAGGCGCTCTTTGAGTCGCCGGAGGGCAAGCTCTTTGGCACCCCAGCCGCTCGGCTCAATTTCCTCCACAATTAGTTGATACCGCCCGTGTGGCGGATAAACGTCCAGCCTCCCTCGGCAAAATACCTGCAAACCGTCATGCAGGTCGAACGTGAGCCGTTCGCGCTGCGATCGCCAGATGACGGCCGGCAGTTGCGCCCCTTCATCTTTGAGTGTGAAATAACAATGGCCCGACCTGGCCACTGACAAATCTGCCACCTCTCCAATGACGGCCACACTGGCAAACACATTCTCCAAGACCTCTTTGACGAGGACTGTCAGTTCAGAGACCGTAAAAACGTGCGACTGACTATCGAATAACCGCGATGGAAAAATATACTCGTCTGACATCGCTGTCCCGAAATAATCACAGAGATAAGGATGCGCTCAATTTGACAGTTTTTTCGATGGATAACCAAAATCTTTATAAGCCAGTGGGAAGCTATCGTTTAAAAGGCTTTGCCTAGTATGCCGACCGATTCAACGGATCCACACCAATTGCGATGCCTTCTCGACGACATTCCCAAGGTGGATGAGCCGCCCGGGCCTTGAACAGGGCCATCTCATTCTCCCGAGACTCGCCACTCTCAGCCCACTCCTCAGCGGCCTCCGTCAGCACATTTAACTGGTTCTCCAGCATTTGGCGATAATATTCGATGCCTTCTCTATCCAGGTTCTGCGGAATCGTGATGGGTGCGCTGGTGATGGCACGCGCCCTCGAAAACGGCCGCGGAATGGCAAACCGATCCCAACTGTTCAAACGCCACGGTTTATTGTACCCAAACCCCATTAGCACAATCGGTACCCCCAACCGCGATGCCACGTAGACTGCCCCCGGAGCCATCTGTCGCCGTGGTCCACGAGGACCATCGGGTGTAATCGTGAGATGGCGACACCGTCCGACATCCAGTAATTGACGAAGGGCCTGATCGCCTCCCCGACGGCTTGAACCCCGAACAAAATCAAATCCCAAAACCTTGGCCACTTCGGTCAACAAATTCGCATCTCTGTGCCGGGATACGAGCATTGTTAAATAACAATGTCCCCGTAAATAAAGCGGAAATAGAATATATTCATGCCAAAACAGATAGAGTTTTGGGCCTATACATTCAGGATATACAGGGTCGATACTGCGATCTTCGTAACACACCCGGTAGTCCAGTGTACTCATCCAGGTACGGAGGAGCAGCGCTGTCACGTGGGCAGCCACCCTCACAGGCCATTTCGGCGATCCATCTCCGGAAAGCTTACCTGGCTGCGCCATAGCGGTTTATCTAGTCGGCTCAATGTCAGCAGGCCATTCACCGGTGAATACAGTTGTCGCCGGTCCCGTCATGAGCACACTGCCCGATGGTGCCCATTCTATCAAAAGTTCGCCGCCCGGAAGGTGAACGGTCAATTTTCGTTGTGTTCGCTCAGTAAGAACTCCTGCCACGCATACGGCGCACGCACCGGTGCCACAGGCCAGCGTTTCGCCTGATCCGCGTTCCCAAACCCGCACGTCCACCCGCTGGGGTGAACAAACCCGAACGAACTCCACATTCACGCGCTGGGGAAACGCAGAATGCTTTTCGATGATCGGACCGAGCCGGCGAAAAGTTTGGTCCGTAAGGTCTTCAGTAAAGATCACACAGTGGGGATTCCCCATGGATACGCATGTCACGTTCAGGCAAGTTCCGTCGTCCAGAATCAGAGGAGCCTCAACGACCGGATTGCCCGGCAGTGTTGTGGGGATTCGCGCTGCATCGAGAATTGGCTCACCCATATCGACGGTGACATCCGTAACCCGGCCCTCTTGCACGTTGAGCTGCAGACGCAAAATGCCTCGTCCAGTTTCAATCGTCAGTGGATTCCGTCGGCTCAGCCCTCTCTCGAAGACATACTTGGCTACGCATCGCACGCCATTGCCGCACATCTCTGCTTCGGAACCATCGGCATTGAAGATCCGCATCCGTGCGTCAGCCACTTCCGAGGGAAGAATCAGAATGAGTCCATCACCGCCGATTCCGAAGTGGCGGTCGGAGATCCTCGGCGCGAGAAGCTCGGGTGCCTCGGGAAGGGATTGTTCAAAGCAATCGACGAAAATGTAATCGTTTCCAATGCCGTGCATTTTCACAAATTTCATCCGTCCGCTCCTTTATCCGCACGATGTTCTCCTCGCAAACGTTGATTGTACATGCCAGTCACATTTCGATGGAGCAGAATGCGGATCGGACTCGTTATGAATCCTCCGTGACCACCATGGTTGTTCTCTTACCGTACAACAGCCCTCTCCTTGGAGGTCACCGCTAGAATGGTTCTGTTTCCAATCTCCCGGACTTTACGCCTCAACTCATCCAGTCAAATCGATAAGGCGTCCTAGCTCACCGTGCGGATCGCCCGGATTCCGCTTTTGATCTTCAACTTCATCCGTTTTCTGCGACGCAGGGGGTAATTCCCAGGGACGGCGGCCGTCAGCATCGCGTTCTTCTGTCTCGTGATTTTCACCGTCCGTCTCGCCAATTCCTGCGGCGGCCTCTGCCTGCCGATCTGCTGCCACACGCCTCTCCTGGCTTTCGCGCAGCACCTGGTTGGTGTCGGTTTCATTTTTTCCCTGAGCCAAGGGTGTACCGGCGATCGCGGAGATAATGGGGCCAAGAGGTCCAACACTCATCGTGCCACCTCCTCACTGATATTGTGTCGTCACAGTCGAGGAGGAAGAACCCTTTGCCGCATTCTCTGCAAGTTGCTACTTTCTTCCTCGTCCCATCAAACCTATGCTTATTCCACCTGATCGAAAGCTCGTCTAAAGCACCACATGGTAATTGGATCCTCAAAAGTGGTCCGTTTTTCAACGTTCCCCGAGAATGGCTTCACTGCCACGCGGATTTCTGTTTCCCAGTTGGAACTTTTGGAGGGCCTCGTTCACGCCAGGAAAAGGTTCACGTCGCACAATTGGGTCTTTCAAAGTCCCTCCTACATGAACGAGGACAATCTGCTCGCTGGCGCCACGGAACAACTCCTTGACCACGGGGACCTGAATCTCGCGACGTCCTAGCATCGCCCGCATAATCAATCGCAGGTTCCCATCCAAATCTACCTCACCCTGGCCGGTCAGACTGAATGCATCGCCCGAAAAAGTAACGCTGTCCAGATAGACGTGTCGTCCGGCAATTCGAAATTGCCCTGAACTTTCGCTAAACGCTGTCGCATCTGGTTGTCGAACGCTCAGAATCTTCAAAAGGGCGATCATCAGGGGAAGTTCATAGACATTCGCTTCCCGGAGCTGGAAATTCCCATAACCGGCCAATCCCTGGATATCGTCACCCTGACCTTTGAATCGGACGGCTGCATCGAGTGTCCCACGGATAATTGACGAACTAGACTGGTACTCCCGGACGAGCTCCGGGAAATCTGCCTTCAGCAAAGAAAGTGCGACATCGTACTCGAATCTGTCGGAAAGACGGACCCAACCAGCCCCGGATAACGTACCTCCAAAAAGTTCTGCCGTTATAGGCTGGCGAGACATTGCCGATTGACTGACCGTCGGGCTCCTGCGAGCAAATTCACCTACAGCCCAGTCCCCACCAAAAATGATCAATTCATTGGCAATTCGGAATGGGCCTTGCAACCGGGTGATCGGCAACCCCAGCACCTGAAGGGCGTGCAGATCCAAATCCCCATCGGCTGTAAAGTTTCCCTCTGAATATTCCCCCTGGAAACGAATTTTTCCGTTCAAATTTCCGAACACCAGGCTCGTCCCTATGCTGTTTTGAACCAAAGTGATCACCACATTCCATGCTGCCTGGAGAGGGCTCGACTGGCCGACTGGATCGCGGCCCGAAGCGATTTCGTCGGTAACGGAATTACCAGGCGAAGCTTGGTGTGGTCTGATCAACCGGAACTGCCCACGCACGACCACAGGCCCCTGGATATTGAGACGAGCAAGGGGACGGCTCAGGGCTTCCGGTAAGGCCAGAAGTAGCGCCCGATCAATGATCAAGCGGTCAACCCACAGGTTGCGGAGATCGAGAGACCAGCCGCCACTCTGTGCAAGCTCGCAGGATCCGTCAGCTTGAAACTCGGTGTTCTCGTGATGTCCACGGAGCCCCTGAAACGAGAGAGTCCCGGCCTCGTAGGTCAAATTGCCCACGATGCCCTCCAGGCGGTACGGGCAAGATCGAGGCTGAAGAGTCAAGCCGCGATCCACCGGACTGGCCCACAGTTTGACGTCGAGAGGTTCACCCGAGGTGTAAAGGATCGTCCCCCGTACTTGAACGGTGCCTACTGGATCAAGCTCCTCCCAAATCTGGCGGATGTGGTTGTCGCGAAAGGCACCTTTCAGTTCGTTGTCCAGAGGAAGCTGTTTCGCTTCAAAATCGAGGCGAAAAGTGGAACTTCCATTTTGCGGAAGGAGCGTACCGTGGGCAGAAATCTCTGCCGGACCGCTTCTTCCCCGAAGTTCCTGGAACGACCACGCATCATCCCGCATAACAATGCGACCGGTGATGTCGGAAATCGGATACGGGAAAGCTTCATAGCGAATCGAGCATCCATTGAGCGTCGCCTCCATCTGTCGATGGAGCACGCCACCTGGTTCGTTCTGCCACAATCCAAGCCACACATCGGCGGAACCGCTCAGATGCAACGCCCGCAGGGTCTGGCGGCTCTTGGTATCCAGAACCGCATTAAGCAGCCGCTCGTCCAGAGCGATCCGCTGGCCACTGATGCTGATTTGGGTCACCGGTCCAGCCAGAGGATTGAGTACTTGGCCGCGAATCTCCACGGGCTGATTCCCAGCCATCGCTACGAGCTGGATTCCGAGCCGCTCGGGCGTCAGTTCGAGGCGTCCCTGAACCTGCTGAAGCCGATAAGGGAAGCGATAATAGGCAAACGACGCACTTTCCAGATTGGCAATGACGTGAAAATGACGCTGCCCCTGCAAAGACGTCAAACGCACGGTGAGATGGACTGTGCCTTCGGGAAAGTACTTCGGCCATTCCTCCTGAAGTTTGGAGGGCAAAAGCGGAAGGAGGGCCGGATCAAACTTCAGATGGTTGATCTGCATATCGAGATCAGCCAGTTGTGCCAAATCCCAGTTCAAAAGTTTGGCCGAACGCACCACAAATGCCGTCGAACCCGAAAATGCCGTGACATCAGTGAATGACACTTCGTCTCGTGCGGCGGTGAAGTAGCCGCGGATATCTGTGATGGCATACGGCAGTCGTGGATCATCGAGGCGTCCCCGACGAACTTGGCCCGAAAGGTCGTAATCCACCACCGGATTGCTGCCGGCCGAGCAGAAAATGTGAAATGTCAAAGAAAGCTGCGCGCGAAGATGCTCTAATGGACGCAAGGTGCGTCGTACTTCCCGGGGAAAAGCGGCCTGACACTCGGGCGAGAGTTCCAGTGAGTCGACTGCGCCAGTGAGTCTCAAGCACGGCGCTCCGGAATCGAACGTTCCCTCAATATCGATTCGGCGTACAAAATCGCCTGTCATTGTGCCACGGAATTTTCGAGACCCGGCATTCGATCCGTCCGACTGCGACCGAGACTCACTGGAGATCTCCATTTGAATGTCCCGATACGCAATGACGCTCGGAATCGGCCCACGAAGGTCGATGATCTCCATCATGCCGTTTTCTATATAAACTGGAGGATGTTTGCTTCCTGGCAGTTTTGGCAGAGGAAGTAAACGAGAAATGTTCCACTGTCCATCGGTACCACAGGCGATGCGCACATGCGGCCGACGGACAATGACTCGCTCAACGGGAACATCACCAGACAGCAACTCCTTGTACGCCACTGGTCCCGCCAGCATGATTTCCTCAATTTCGGCAATTGTAGCCGTCACTTTGGGTAGATCTGTGACGGTAATGCGGACACCGCGAAGCTGAATTCCTTCGCCAGGCAACAACTGAGCCGATCGTATTCGGATACGCAAATGAGGAGACAGCACCGCACATCGCCGCTCAATTTCGCTGCGGAGCTCATCATCCACCCTTTTATAGAGCCAGATGGCAAAGAAAAACCCGGCGACCAGGGCAACAGCAAGGCCCCATTTCAGGAAGAACCCGATCTCTTGAATCAGCCGCCGCCAGGTCATGGTGTTTACAGTGTTACCGTGAGGCAACCAGATCTCCAGCAGTGTGGTGCCCCATGCTCCGAGGCATCAGTTGTCTTTGGTCCCGATCTTGCCCTGTGAAATGTCCAACCCTGCACCGCTGCATGCGCATCAGGCATTCTCTCGCGCAAAACGCACCCGCTTCGCTCGAGAGCCATTTGCTTTCCAGCTCGTGATTCGCTCTTTCCATTGCATACTTCACCCCACCACAGTCGGCGTCCCACAAATCTGATCAATCTTCCTTGTTGCTACGACGCGGGAACGACCTCAGCGCCAATGCGCTACTCGCCAGCACAATCAAACCCGGTACCACGGGGATGCGATATCGCAGCGAGGAGACGAAAACCATGTGCAAAAGTGTGAAATACACCGCTGGCAATACACAGGTCATCAGCACCACGCGCCGTGTGTACCCTCGGAGCATGCCCACGATCGCCAGAGCAAAGGTCAACACTGCGGCGACAGCCATTACCAGATTCACCGGAAACACATTGAACCCCGGATCATTGGGCACAATATTCCAGAAGCGACGTACCTTCACAAAAGCAAGCCAGAGGACACCCGTGGGATGCTCGATTGCCCACGTCACGGCCTCACGTTTTAATCTGCGATCCAATTCCAGCTCCCAGAACAGGGGATCAGCATCCGGATAGTTGCGTTGAACCTCCCGTAGTTTCTCGACCACGAAATCCATGTTGCTGCCGCCGCTGGCCTGCGGGTTCCAGGCGTCATAGAGGCTTGCCCCCACTTGAGTCGTCGTCAAAATGATCCTCCCGGTCATCCAGTAGTTACGGACCCACCACGGTGCCATGACCAGGGCAAATCCTGCCACAGTGGCTGCCCAGGCCTGCCAGGAGGGCAGCAAATGCCGCCATATGAGGAGCTGGACGATCGCCAAAAACGGAAGCCAGAGAAGAGCACTGGGGCGAATTAGCGTGGCCAGTCCAAATGCGACGCCAACACCCAACGCAGATCGCCAAACGCAGACTTCACCTGAATCACTCTGTCTACAACTGTGAGCAAAGAGAAACATCCCCAGTACCCATGCCGGCGCGAAGCCTGCTTCGCTCAATACGGGAATGGATCCCAGAATCAATTCAGGGTGCAGAGCCGTCAATATTCCAGCAAGGATCCCCGTATGCCTGTTAAATAGTTCTTTTCCCCACAAACAAACCAACACGCCCGTTACAGCGCCTAGAACGGCACCTTCAAGACGTGCCAGCCAGATGGGTGGATCGTCGAAAACGAGAAATAATGGGGCAAGAAGGAGGGGATATCCGGGCGTGCGGAAAATCGCCCCGGTGACCCCATATTGGTAGGGCTCTCCCCGTGCGATGGCGCGGGCAAGATGCCAATAGCTCTCGCTATCACCAAAGATGAATCCGCCACCAAAGCGCCACATCCAGAGACACACTGCGACCAGTCGTACTGCCAGGCCAAGCAAGAAGATTCCCGCTAGCGTCCATGCGGAGATCCTGTCTGAGGGCGATATCGGAGCTTGCGATGGATTCGGATATTCACACATCGGGCGAGATACGACTTTCCATCCATGGAATCCTCTGGCGCATACAATGTCGGTTCTCCAGCATCCATCGTGGGGTCAAGAGTGGCTAGACGCACGTATGCTACAGGACCTCACCTATTGCGTCAACGCAGAACAGCGCCGAACCGGACAAAGCATTGAAGCCAGGGAAACTTAAAAGCAGGGGAAAAACCGAGAACTTTTTCATAGAGGGGCAATCTCAGCAATTCGCAGCGACTAAGCTAAATAACCAAGTTACTGCTTTCCGGTCTCGTCACACTGCGAGTGAGAATTGCCGGAAAAATCCCCTGGCAAAATGCAGGTTCGGTTCCTCCTGTTTGCGCCAGGCTCACTCAGATTTTGCCAGACATTGTTGTCGTTTCTCGACCCCCAAAACTGCAGGGCGGTAATGGACAACTCATTTTCGGGAGTTATACTCAATGCCAACTGAGATTGTGCTATCAGTGCATGAACCCGAAACGTGGAGGTTTCGCCGGCTTTGTCTTCAAGTGAGGAGGAATACTCTATGTCAACACAGTTGCCAGATTATGTCGCAAGCGCCCGTCCGGTGCCCAAGGACCAGCGGACACCCTGGTATGCGAGTACAGCGCCAACCTACGCGGGCATTTTCCTGTGGTTCGTTTTCTGGCATCAATTGCCGATGCTGGAAGAGCTGGCCAAAGGCAGCGGCATACCGGCTTCAGCAGGCGGTGCACTCGCCCAAGGATTAGGGATTGCTATTCTGGCGCTGATTGTGTCCGCCCTGATATGTCATTACCTGTTTTATCTCATTCCTGGAAAGCTCGGCGTCCAAACGGGACTTCCTCTTTACATCGTGGGTACCTCCACGTACGGCGTGCAGGGCGGATTCATCATGCCGGGATTCTTGATGGGGGTTCTGCAATTCGGGTGGTTGGCGGTGAATGCATTTTTCACCACCCAGTTGTTGTGTCAACCGTTCGGCGCGGGACCGGGTTCAGTGACTTTTTCTATAGTGGCCATTGCCTTTGTACTCCTGGCGACGCTCATCGGCATCAAGGGGATTCAATATGTGGGGCGCGTCGCTACTTATCTGCCTTTGTTGCCACTTTCGATTCTGATTATCCTCACGCTGGCGTCTCTGGGCGGCGTCACCAGGATGAATCACGCGCAGCTTGTGCAGGATGGCCAAACTCCTGTGAAGGTAGCTGCCGATGGCACCCTGGCAACGGACCAGGACTCTAACGCCAAAGAGGTTAAGGCTCACGATTCGCTGACAGTATGGGGTATTTTTCTGGCGGTCTCCACCTATGTGGTTGGGTTCTTCGCCACAGCCGGAGCCGCCGGTGTCGATTTCGGGATGGGCAACCGGGACGAAAATGACGTGAAATGGGGTGGTTTGGTGGGAATTGCTGGGGCCATCATCCTGACCGGGGGGCTTTCCCTTGTGATCGCTGCCGGTGCAGTCGGCGCACAGCTCGCAGGGAAGCCTCCTGTCTTGCAAACGACGCTGCTCATGGAAAAACTTTCGCCCGTTTTGGGCGCAACGACCCCAGCCGTCTTTTGGTACCTGCTTGCTATTGCGGCCTTCCCGCCGGCATGTTTCTCCAGCTTCATTGCAGCCAACAGCTTCAAAACCACGCTGCCCAAGGTCAATCCGTTCGTCTCCTGCGGTATTGGGGCCCTGTGTTCTATCGCTCTCGTACTCTCCGGATATGCCGGCAATGCTGTGAAGGTGTTCTCCGTGATCGGCGCATCGTTCGGTCCTGTATGTGGGGCGATGGCTGCCGACTATCTGCTCAGTGGCAACCGCTGGGCAGGACCGCGAGCAGGCTTCAACCCGGCAGGCTGGGTCTCCTGGATCTTGGGCTTTTGCGTGGGCGCGGTCAATCTGGTGCTCAACATCAACCTTGTCCCATGCCCACCAGTTGCCGCATTCCTGGTAGGATTCGTGGTATACCTGGGCCTCGCATTTGCGGGGCTTGAAAGCCGGACACTCGAAATGCCCCGAGATGTGCACTGAAATCGGAGGGCAGCCCGGCAATAAGTAACGTGCCATCGCGAACTTGCTGGGTTAACTAAATAGGCCAAACCTCGCCATGCACACTGGGAGGGCCCAAACAGGGCCCTCTTCTGGTAAACTGGTGGTACAGTTCAGAGTTTTATCGGCAAATCACGACCCACGTTGTACAGGACCGTCACACATGGACGGGGACTTCCACGGTCGGCAGCGCGATTGGTTGCGCGATGTTGTGCTTCCCAGACGGTGGGTCCGGGAACTGGATCGCAGGGCCGTCGAAGACTTCGGAATCCCAGGGCCGGTCCTCATGGAAAACGCCGGCCGGGGAGCCACCGACGTGCTGGAACGTTTGGGAATAAATGGCCGTGTCGTTGTCTGCTGTGGGAAGGGCAATAATGCGGGCGACGGATTCGTGGTGGCCAGGCACCTCGATTTGCGAGGGTTTGACGTGCTTTTGCTACTGGCCTCTCCGGGTGAGTCTCTCACAGGAGATGCCCTGCTCAATTATCAAATCGCGGACCGTGCCGGGTTGCCGATGAAAGTAATCGGCGCAGATTTGAACAGCGAGGAGTTGAAGGGCTATCTTACGCAGGCCGAGTGGATCGTGGATGGGCTGCTGGGCACAGGGGCCGTTGGAGATCCCCGGCCACCGTTCGACGGCTTCATAGAGGCGATCAACTTCGCCAAGGATGCAGGGGCCCACGTCTTCGCCCTGGATCTTCCCAGCGGCTGGGACTGCGACACTGGGGAACCGGGAAAGCCCTGTGTGCGAGCAGATCACACGGTGACTTTCGCCGTGATGAAACCAGGATTTTTAAAGCCCCAGGCCGTGCAATTTGCGGGCCACGTGGAGGTGGTGGACATTGGGGTGCCGCGACGACTGATCATGCAAGTGGCAGAGGAATACGCGAGGGAAGTTTCCCGCCTAAGATGACGCTAAACGAGAGAGTACTATGGAGGATTCCAACCAACAACTGAAAGGCAGTCCGGGCGAAACGGGGCTGGTGGTTCGTCCCGCTTCACGGGAAACTTTCCGTCTTAACCTTTGGTTGCTGTGCAAGGACCTTCCGGCAGATGACCGCGATGCCCAGCTCCAGCGTCTTCTCGATCATCTCCGCAAATCCCCTCCAGGCACGGCTGGGATTCTTCAGGCCCAGCGAGGGGATGAAGTGGTCGGAGCCATCCTGTGGACGATGTATCCCGGCAGGACGGCCGTGATCTCGGCACCGGGACTTCGCGAGAACGAACCACTCACGACGGCCGAAAAACTTTTCAGCGGGATCATTTTCAACTTGCGTAGCTCGCAAACACGCCTGATTTTTGCCAATCTTTCAGTGGGCCAAACGATCTTTCACGAGCCCTTAAAGAACACCGGATTTTCTCCCCTTGCACGGCTTCGCTATCTTCTTTCCCCCGCGCGCGACTTTCCACGCGAGCTTCCCTCGTCGGAGCTGTCTTTCGTGCCTGTAACATCATGGGGCGGCAAAGAATTCGCGGAAATTGTCGAAGAAACCTACGTCGGTACCCTTGACTGCCCTGAACTTAACGGAATCCGAGAAACGGAAGATGTGTTAGCCGGTTACCGCGCGGCGGGGGTCTATTCTCCCGACTTGTGGTTTGTAATCACACATGAAAATGAGCCGGTCGGGTGCCTGGTTCTCACAGATCATCCAGATTTTGACCAACTCGAGCTGGTTTACATGGGACTGATTCCAAAGTTCCGGGGACACGGCTGGGGCAGGGAAGCGGTTCGTTACGCCCAATGGATGGCTCGGATACGAAAGCGGAGCGGGCTCCTCCTCGCTGTTGATACCCGAAACATTCCGGCCTTGCGTGTTTACGAGTCGCTGGGTATGCAACCTCTGGAGGAACGGGACATCTTCCTGTTCGTTTTTAACGACGACCGCGGGGCAGCAGGTCCCGTCACCGGGTGACGCCGGATTGACACGCCAGGCCTCGTGCACCAGGATACTGCTCTTCATTCTCTTGAAAGATTCACAAAAAATCACAACTTGAATCCATTCTATAATATATGACGCACGCATGTGGTCGTGCAACACGACGTGACTGATTCCGTAACAATCTTTCCCCACGCCACGGTTGATGGGCAACCCTCTAAAAAGTTTTTCGATGGCAAAGACGTTTTGTGTTTTGCGGAGTGGTCTTACCCTTGAAACACGACCACAGAAAATTCCGTCCGCCAACCCAGTTGCGGGGCTTTGACAGCAGTGCTGTCAGCGGTAGAATCACGCTCATCGGGTGACACACATGCAGGCTGAGGATGACTCAGTTCATCCCTCACGCGCAACTCATCTGATTGCGCAGCCTGTTCAGCGGCAATCACATGGAGCAATCACTGGAACCAGTGCGCTGAAGGTACGCGCAGCAGGAGCGGTGGAGCAGTGACCAGGGATGAAAAGGAAGTCATATCGGCCCTCCGAAAGGTGCTGGCCGATAAGGTCGGATATGATCGCTATGCCCTATGGTTCGGCCGACGTACGCGCTTCCTTTGGGATGGTGCCCGGCTTACGCTCCAGGTTGCAAACAGTTTTTATGTGGATTGGATTCGAACCGTCTTTCATGACGCGATCGAGGAAGCCTGCAAGGCAGTCTTCGGCAAAATCCCTGAAGTTCACTATGAGTGGAACGAAAATCTCAGTGTAACGGAGGATGAAGAGCCCATACTTTCCAGGCCGACCACACGTTCGAACCATGACGGCACTCGAGCAGTGACTGCGACAGCAAAGAGGGCCAGTTCACGCCGGACCACCTCCTCTCACACTCATCCGCCTTCACTGGACGATTTGCCACTCTTCGCTCATGCAGCGCGCTCCTGTGAGCATTCCGCAGAAAATGACGCCGCGAGTCCTGGGTGCATCACTTGCGATTCACCTACGACGGGCAAACCATCTGTGTCGGGAGTCGGTACCCAGGAAACCCCTGGTACTCGGGAAACATTCGAGGACGCGCCCCGTGAGCCTGAATGCTTCGCACCTCACATCTATGCGGAAGGACCAGTCAATCCCGGCAAGGATGAGAGCCCGCTTACAACCGGCCACTGCGTCTCGTCACAACCTTCTTTGCGGATAATCTGTCACACCACAGACGTAACATCCAACGGCCGTAATCGGCAAGACGACGCGCTTGCAACCGGGGAAGAACCCTTAAAGACCTCGCATGTCCACAGAGCGCGAACTACGCCGACGCCCCTCAATCCCCAATCGAATCCCGGCCATCGAGCCGACCAATCGGGGTTCGCTGACCTGGAAACTTTTGTTGTAGGGGATTGCAACCGACTGGCGTATGCCGCTGCTGAGACAGTGACACGAAAGCTGGGGAGTTATTCCCCCCTGGTGATTCACGGACCGAGCGGTGTCGGTAAGACACACCTTCTGGAGGGTATTTGGAAGGGAGTGAAAAAAAGGAATCCCCGGGTTGCCGCGCTATATCTTTCTGCCGAGCAATTTACCAGCGCTTACGTGGAGGCTCTCCAATCAGGAACAATCCCTGTTTTTCGTCAGAAATACCGGGGTGTCCAACTGTTTATTTTGGATGATCTGCAATTTTTCGGAGGCAAGCGGCAGACGCAGATCGAGCTTCTCTACACACTCGACAGCCTAATGAAGAATGGTTGCCAGGTGGTGTGTGCTGCCGACCGACCTCCCTCTGAACTTCGAGAATTGACCCCTGAGCTGCGGAGCCGATTGGAGGGGGGAATCGTCTGTCGCATCGATCCGCCAGATTTTGCCACACGGGCGAAAATCGTTGAGAATTTCTGCCTTGCGGCGAGTTTTGCCCTAGATCGGGAGGTCCAGCAGTGGGTTGCCGAGTCGTTCGCGCGAAGCGTACGTCAGCTCATAGGTGCCCTGCGACGCTTGGAGGCCGCTGCCAAGGCGCTCAAGAGGGCCCCCGATTGCCAGCTCGCCAGCGAGATCCTCAGTGATCTTCTACCAGAAGGCACCAAGCAGGTGACGCTCGCCGATATCGAACGCGAAGTTTGTCGAGCGTTTGCTCTTCCCCCCGGCGCACTTCAAAGTGACAGGAAAGATCGCACCGTGGCGCAGCCGCGTATGCTCGCTATGTGGCTCGCTCGGAAATGCACAAGAGCCAATCTGTCGGAGATTGGTCGCTTTTTCGGACGACGGAGTCACGCCACGGTCATCTCGGCCCAAAAGCGTGTGGAAGAATGGCTTTCGGGCAAAGAGACCGCCGCTGTCTCAGATGGGCATCGTTCCATTTGGCAGACGATTCACGAGATTGAACGCCGGCTTCGTACAGGATGATCCAATCTGTGCTCGACTGACGGCGACAGTTGCTCCAGGTCCGCATCGCACTGCCACGCCAAGCTATCACACCCGGCGCCGGCTTTCGAGCATTGCTTGCCGGACAGAGGCGGTTATACTAACGGCAGACCAACCAAGGCCTCGAAGCGTGTCACGAGCTGTCGGGAGACGGCTTCCACTCGCGCGATGTATGCATCGCTCTGGAGCCGGGAGATTGACTCATGGCCCGCCGAATCACTCGCCGCAGGTGGCTCAAACAGTCGCTCGCCACCGGTACTGCCTGGTGCATTTTGCCCTCTAGTAGAGCGGTTTTCTCCTATGAGGCGAATGAAAAAGTAGCCTACGCCGCAGTGGGGCTTGGCAAACGGGGAAGCTACCTTGCACCCACCTTCGCCCGAATCGGAGCGAAGCTCGTTGCATTGTGTGACGCCAACACGGAACAGCTAGGAAAGCTCGCCGCAAAACTGCCGGGCGCTACTTCGTATCAGGATTTCAGAAGAATGTTCGATGAAAAGAGCAGCCAGATCGATGCGGTGGTCGTTGCGACGCCGGACCACACGCATGCGGTTATCACGGCGGCTGCGCTTCATCTCAACAAGCACGTCTATTGTGAAAAGCCCATCAGTCACGACGTTCGCGAAGCCCGAGTATTGCGCGAGCTGGCCAATCAGAAGCGAGTAGCCACCCAGATGGGCAATCAGGGGATGGCAACCGATTCGTTCCGCCGTACCCTGGAACTACTGGAAGATGGCATCATTGGGGACATCCGGGAGGTCCACGTATGGTTCGTATTCGGAGGAAGTGGGGCACGAACTCCCCCGAAGGATCAACCACCGGTTCCCGCACATTTGAACTGGGAGCTCTGGTTGGGACCCGCGGCGGAACGCCCCTATCATCCGGAGTATGTTTCGGGTTGGGGTGGATGGTGGGATTTTGGCACCGGGTGCCTGGGCGGAGGTGGTTCGCACTCACTTAACCTTGCCTTTAAGGCATTGAAACTACGCGAATTATGGGATCCTCCTGCAAGCTCTGCCAAGCGAATCCGGATTGAAAGCGAGATTCCTGAGAAAGCTCCTCACGGCTTCCCTCGCTGGCAGTTCGTACGGTTTTATCTTCCCGCCCGATCTTCTCAGCCTCCGGCGATCATCCACTGGTACAACGCCAACGAGGATGAACTGCGACGGCAGGGCGTCTGGACAAAACTTGAGGAGATTGCGGGTCGAGATCTGGAGTGGAAGGACAAAAGCTGGACGCCCCGTTCCGGCACCCTCCTCGTGGGAGAAAAAGGGATTGTCCATACGAATGCACACAATTCAGTGTGTCAGATTCTACCCTTGGAGAAGTTTCCCGAGCAAACGGAGCCACCCAAGCGTTATCCGAGGGTAAGGGGGCACGAATACGAATGGCTGGACGCGTGTCGCAGCACAGGCCAGCCGTTTTCCAACTTCGATCACACAGGTCCTGTCATTGAACTGCTTTTGGCGGCCAACGTGGCTGGTCGATTCAACGAGCCGCTGGAATACGATCCCGTCGCCTGCCGTATCGTGGGAAATGATGAAGCGGATGCGCTCCTTCGTCCGACTTACCGCAAGGGATGGACGCTGTGATGGACTCTCTCCAATTATTGGAAAGTCGTGCACAGAGACAACAACACGTTTGAGTTCGGGTTTGTGAGTATCTTTTGAGTAACAGCGCGTTCCGTCGTCCTGTTTGGAGACACCGCTTGTCCTCGCCCGGTTCCGAATTGGCGCAAGATAACCATCCTTTTCCTGGCCGTCTTGATCAGCGGGGTAAGTGCAACCTTCACGCTGCCAGTTCACGCAGCATCGCATCTCCGCCAATCACCAGAATGTGATCACAGTCTGGAACTCCGGTCGGCTGACGGCTGTTCATTCGCTCGACGCGACGGTTTGAGGCCCATCGCCACCCGCTGCACATCGTCATCAAGTGCCCTGGCGACGATTTTTTAACCCGAGTTCCCATCTCCTAGACAAAAGTCAGCCAGCGACACGGCTTAATGCTTGGCGGATCACGTTGCACGCAAGCTCGACTCAAACAATCTGGGTTTCTGTCAAGCCGCCGAGTAACATTCCCCGGGGGTGAAGTGCTCCCGCCACCGACATCAAAGCGGCCTTCGACCGTATTGGGGAAGGCCCTGTTTGCCAGAGTTTTATGCCATCCAGTCCCGATCTCCTGATTAGTGCCGGATGTGCACACTGTTGCGAAACCACCACGCGATGCGTTGCGCGATTGATGCTGAGAGCGTCAGCCTGCGAAGCAATAGAATCCGCCGCCTGGAAATCGCGGAATCTGCCCGCCAAATGAGCGTGTTTTCCCCTGTTTGCCCCCGAAACCTGCTACTCATTTTCTTCTCGTTCGCCCATCATATATCTGACCCGGCGTGCTACTTCCCCTGGTGCATTAAACCAGACTGCCGAACGCAAAGGCGTGAGATCAAACTCCAGCCGGGGCGGCCCATCCTTGAGAAGCACAACCGTGTTCAAAATCAGGTTGGCCTCCACAGGATCCTCAGTCTGCTTAAGGATATCCGTCAGGAATGGTCGCGGATCTTCCTCGCCCGCCAGCCCCAAAAACTCGGCCGCCCGCGCCCGCACCAACCGATCCGGATCGCTTACCGCCATTCTGCGGATGGTTGCAGCAAACGCACGCGCTTCCTTGCCGAACGCACTGCATGTGATGACCGCCCAGTACCGCTGTAAAGGATCGTCGGCTTGCAATGCTCTTTCCAACATCGGAGCAACCTCCGCGAACGGCCGAAGCTGCCAGTCGGCGATTTCGACTAGTCTGGCAATGCGCTGCTTATTCCGCTGGCCGTACGAATAACCATCACCCTGGCTTTCTCGAACAAAGATTGGCTCGGGAATAAAGCCGAGATCTGGCAATCCAGTGACCCAATCGTGCATCGTTCGTCGCAAATCTGCAAGGACCTGGGCGTACTGCGGATCATTCGCCAGATTGACGGTTTCATGGGGGTCTTTTTCAATATCAAAAAGACACTCGGGCAATTTCGGCTCGAAAAAGGTTTTTTGCACCTCGTTGAGTTGCCCCTTCCGATACAGGTCCCACCATTCCCGATAAGCAGCCTGCTTATAGCGATATTCGTTATAGAGACCATCAAAGTTGAAAGGTTGATAATTTCGCCAGTACGTATATTTTCCCTTTCGCAAAAAACGGACGAGGTCATATTTCTCATCAAAACGATCGGCATAACCGAAGGCCTGGTTCCGCTGGTTGAGTTCTGCGAATGTCACGCCCGGCCCTAGAAATGGCTTGCCGTCCATTCCCTCCGGGATTGGCACTCCCACGAGATTGAGCACCGTCGGAGCCAAATCAACGAATTGAATCACTCCGTCGACCCGCGAGCCACGCGGCACAGGCACCCAATGTTGCCAGTTTTTGGGAACATAAACAATCAAAGCAACGTGCAATCCGTCCTCCCGGGCGTACCCCTTGCTCCCCGGCAACACGCCGCCGTTATCACCAAATTGGAAGACGAACGTATCATCGATTACTCCGTCCTTTTCAAGCTGCCGAATAAAGTCGCCGATCTGCCGATCGACTTCGCGATGCAGATCCAAATAATGCGCATATTTGTTTCTGAAAAGCGGCGTATCCGGATGGTAGGGAAATAAAACTACGGAGTTGGGATCCGTTTCCAGTTCGGAATTGTCTTTATTGGGGAATAACTGACTTTCGTGTGTTCCGCCAAAGTTTTGTACGTGAAAAAAGGGCTGACCGGGACGGCGGTGACGATAGCTGGCCCGCGGTGAAGATTCGTCCCAGACATCTATCTTCTCGGAAGGGGCAAAATTGTAGTCCTCTTTGCTGTTATTTGTCGTATAATACCCGGCTTGGCGCAGGTACCAGGGAAACATATGCAGGCCCGGAGGAAGCTTCGCTGGCAAGATTTTCCTGTGCCACTGTGCACCCAACCGCGGTGCGTGGCAGCCGGAGATAACGGTACTTCGGGCCGGCGAACAGACAGGCGAACACGAATAGACGTTATTAAAAACGATTCCTTCTTTCGCCAATCGTTCCACGTTGGGCATCGGTGCCCCTGCCGGGTTATAGAGCCGATACCAGCATGCAGCGTTGTCCTCTGTGGTCAGCCACACGATATTCGGTCGGGGCGCAGCGTCAAATGCCAAAGTTGTGGCCGCACACATGCCCAATCCAACGACCAGTACTCCGATTGATAAAACAAGAGTTTGCTGACGTCTCATGATGACGGACTCCTCCCCACCGAGCACGATCAATCGCTAGATAAACAGTCCTTCCAGAACCATCTTAGTACTCACATACTGCTCTTTTTGAGGCTCGTTCCCCCGATAATATGGGCGATTATTCTTTTCGTGTGGCTGCAAGATACTGAGCCAACACACCAATATTTCGGATGAAAGTTCGCGTAGTGATGATCCGACTCCCCGTTGCGGCTTTTCCGCTTGTTTTGAGATTCCCTATTTCGACCCAACGTCCCTGTTCATCAATTCCTTTCAGCACGCGTTCCACAGCGTGCACCAGGGTAGAAGGGAGAGTAGGGAATGGAAGTTCCAATCTTAGTAGCGGCTGTGGCCCCATCCGACGGGCATGTTCATAAAGCTGCCGAATAGTCCCAACATGATTATCTATTTTAAAACCATAGTGCGTCGGAAGATCGGCGTCACTGTATGTTAATTGATAATCACGCGTGAAATAGAGTGGCCGATTCGTTTTCAATTCGTAAAATCGGGCCAATCTTCCATCTGGCAGCGCGGACTGCTCCAGATAGGCAAGAGCTCGGGGAATAGGATCGAGAAATCGTGGCTCGGCAAGCTCGTGAAACGCCAAAATGAGTGTCCGCAAAACGCCCTGCGATTCGCCGCCGGATATGGCCGGGGGTTCGAACTTACGTGCCCAGCACGGACGCATTTGCGGGTCGTATTGCTGGGCCCAAGCAGGTTGGGGGTCTGGCATCTGGGCTTTCAGCAGGAACTCCGCCGCCCGACGGGCAGCCATGCGATATTGTTCGTCTCCGTAAACCCGCCAGGCCAGAAGCACTGTTTTAAGGGCGTCGTTATGGGCATTGTCGTTGAGGGTGTAACAATCGTAGTAGGGAGTGCCAGGCCACTGGCGCGGCCAGTCCTCGGGATAGGAGGCAGATACGTCCGGATAGTCTTCAAGGCGCGGCGGGGCACTGAATCGCTGTGGCCAGCCTCCATTAGGACGCTGCACCGCCAGGAGCGAATTCAGCCCATAAAGAACAGCCTCATGCACCTGTCTATCGGCCATCCCGGTTGTGCGGTCGAACTCGATGAGGAACCGTAGCGCCGACTGTGTTGTATCATCGTCCAGCGTCGACATATTGCGTGCTTTCTCGCCACCTGCTGGCGGCTGACGGTAACGGTAACTCCTCCGGGCGTCGGGCGAAAACTCGATTCGATAATCCCAACCTCCGGAAACGAGCTGGCCTTTCACAAGTGCGTGGGCCGTGCGGGTGGCCGCTTGAAGACATATCGACTCTTGCGTCAGTCGATACGCATTGAGGAGCGCCATTCCGACGCTCGGAGTCCCCGGTGGTTGGACCCAAGCCGTAGACGGAGAAGCAGGGCCTTCCCCTTCCCGGAAGCGTAAATCTTCGGAATACGCCCAAACATAGCCCCCTTCCACCGAAACTTTCTCATCGAAGAATCGGACCGCCCGCACAAGGGCATCATGGGCTTTTCCGCGAAGGGCTGGATTCTGTTGTTCGGGTTCAAATGCGGGAGTTTGCCCGAAAAAGGCATACCCCCCAATGGCAATTCCTATCCGCTGACAGAATTCACGACGTCGCACGGCTTTCCTCCCCCAATTTCTCGCCGACACCTTTGTTAAAGTTTTTAGTTTTTGCGGCATCGATAGCCTTTGACGCCTGCAACGCCGTTGGATACGTCAGGCTCAAACTGCAAAGTCACAGCCGGGGCGAGGGCTCCGATCCCTGACCCCGGCTGCTTGGGTGTTTCCCGTCATTCGCCGGCCGACGGAGACCCTTATACAAACTTGGTGATCCCTGGAATCGCCACGGGATAGCGTCCGTTCTCGTCTGGAACGATGGGCGGAGTTGCGTCCCACGTGTACGCCGACGGAGCAAGCACCTCCTTGGAATTGATCGCCTCTTCCCAGGTGATTCTCTGTCCTGTGTACGTGGCCATCCGCCCCATAATGGCCATCATTGTGCTGCGCGCCATGTATACGCCGTTATTGATCGGCTCACCCTTGCGGATTGCTGAGAAGAGTGCGCGGTGTTCTTCGACATACATATTGGGACTTTCGCCCTGGTACTTCCAGGACTGTTCTCCGTCGATTCGCCATTGATTGAGAATGATCGCCCGGCCTTTCGTGCCAAAGACATGATCTGTTGTGTCGTTCCAGCAATTGGCGTGCTGACGGCAATAGGAATACACGCGAACTCCGTTGGGGTATTCATAGCAGACCGCATGGTGGTCGTAGATATTGCCGTAGCGTGGCATTTCCGTCCTGACCTGGCGTCCTCCCATTCCCCAGGCTACGGCGGGCGGCTCGTCGTGCATCACCCAGAGCGCCTTATCCAGGCTATGAATATGCTGTTCGACATTGTGATCGCCAGAGAGCCAGGTGAAGCAATACCAGTTTCGTAACTGGAATTGCATTTCTGTCAAATTGGGATCGCGATCACGCCCACCGATGTGTCCGGTGTTATATGTTTCCTGAATCGCGATGATCTCACCCACCGCTCCGTCCTGAATGCGCTTGACGGTTTCGACAGTCGCCCGATGGTAGCGCCAGCACAGACCCGATACAATACAGAGCCCTTTCTGTCGTGCCAGTTCCGTGCTTTCAAGGACGGAACGATAACCGGCGGCATCCACTGCCACAGGCTTCTCAGCGAAGACATGCTTTCCAGCTTCTACCGCCGCTTTGAGATGAATGGGGCGGAAATGGGGCGGCTCACACAGAAGAACCACGTCCACGCCCGCATTAATAGCGCTTTTATAAGCATCGAAACCGACAAAAGAAGTTTCGGGAGTCACTTCGACGCGATCGGGAAACTGCTTTTTCAAAGCCTCAAGGCTACTCTTCAAACGGTCTTCAAACGCATCAGCCATGGCCACCAGAACCGTTCTCGGATCTGCCTCGAGGGCATCGGCAGCCGCCCCGGTGCCGCGTCCGCCGCATCCAATGAGGGCGATCTTCAAAATCGGATCTTCTCCAGCAGCATGGGCCATTCGAGCAATCGAGATACCGGTCAATGCGGCTCCTGTCACCAACCCGGTCGTTTTAAGAAAATCTCTTCGAGAGGGGGCAGACGGCTTCGTCGTCACGCAGCTTGCTTGCTGTGGATGTGCCATGGCGAGCTCCTTTCTTCCAGACTGGAATCGACACTTCTGCGTTTGTGGGGAATCACAATACAATGCTTCCACGGATACGTCAAAGACTCTGGGTGGGAGGCAAATTCCATCCCCAAATTCGCCTCTTATCTTATTTGGAACCCCTTTCAGGAACAAGCATGCGGCTGTGTTTTGGTCAGTCCGATCAGAGAAATCAACGAAGGCGAGACACGAAGCGAAGAAGCTGAGCGTTCAGGTCGTCAACGTCCCCGAAGATTTCCGTGAACTCGCGAATTCTTTCTTCTGGGGAATGATAAACCAGGGGCGGCTTTTCTCTCAACCGCTTGAGATATTCCAAAAAAGCGCTTCGTTTCTGTTGGAGTAAGAAATACGTTAATGCCCACGCTTCCGCGTAGGCGTCCAAGGCGGTTTCTGTGTTCTGGAAGCGCGCATTGTCGCGAATGAGCGTCACTAGCGAATCATCTGGCCGTCTGGAAAGATAACTGCGAAAACGGTCCAGCCGCGATTGATTAACCGCCCCCACCGTCGCCCAACCGCGGGCGCTTCTCAAATCAGGCGTCTCAAAGAACATGGCCAGCCCCTCGGCCACCCACTGCGGCGTATCGGTCCAGCGGCACGTGATTCCACAATTGTTGGCCAGTTGATGAGTCGCCTCATGCACAACCGTGGCAATACTTTGCTGCACGTTCGGGTTCTGCACGAATCGGGAGATCTGCGCTGCCGTCGCGGTCCCACCGCTCCCGGTCAGGTCGTACATCGTCACGACGTTCGTAACGAGGTTGTAGTGGCCCTGAATCTTCTCGATCCCGTCACCCACTTCAGCGCGACAGTGGGTCACATACTGGTCCCGAGACGAAAAGATGATCACCACAAGAGGAAACTCCGGTTTCTCAATAGTAACCCCTTTATTGGTGAAGTATGCGGTAAAGCCGGCATACAGTCGCTCCAGAAGACTGGCACACCAGCGGGCATAATCGCGAGAAGTATTATGTAAAACCACATAATGGGCAGTTTGATAAACTTCGAACCCTGCAGGCAGTTGCGTCAGCCACCAACGAGCGACGTCTTCCGAAGGCGCTGCTTTGAACTCCACAGAATCGCGGGAAACAGAGACGATCTCAGCCGGTGCCAAAGGAAGCAAACGGCCTTCCGGCGTCAATAAGAGGACTCCGCCATCCACAGCCTGCACAAGAATTCGACCACGGTGTGTGAGGACGTTCTCTCCCTCCTTGATTTGCACGATGTCCAGCGAATAGCCGATAGTGGAAAAACTCCCCAGTGCCAGCAAGAAGATCACAACAAGCCACCAGGGAGCAACTTTCGAAAAGGTGGTTTGCTGAAAGATACGTGTTGCCACACTCATCAAGTGAGCACCCATCCTGAAAAATGGAAGGAGCCTCTAATAAATATCCTCCCCGCCTAATTGTTCCTCCACCCGATCGGCCTGCCATGCGAGAGCCGGTAGTATGCGGGCGACATCGAAAATCGTCATCGTCGCGGCCGGAACAGTGGTCTGGAGGATGATGACTTCCTGACCGTCCAGCTTGTCGAACGCAAAGGCTCCGATGGCCAATCGGGCATTGAATCGCAAAAGGGTCACGGCATTTTTTTCTGTAGCCGGCCCACATACCGACCAGAAACGTATCACCCTCTCACCGGCAGCCTGTGATTGATCCACCCCACACCAGACAATTTGCTTGCGGAAATTTCCCACAGGGACAAGCACCTTTAGTTTGCTCGCCGTCTCTTCCACCTGATAACCGGACCGAGATGCAAATTCCCGGACCAACGCGATGGGGTCGCTGGTGGCCTCAGCCGCACCTTTCTCTTGTTGCTGAACCGTCTGTGCGTCTCCCGCAATCACCGGAGCGCCCCCGGGACTGGCAGCCGGGGACGAACCTGGCGGTGCCGAAACGGGTGCGACCGAAGGCGCTGCACCAGGCCCCGGGAACACGGCGCTCTCCCTAACCGCCTCGCGGATCATGGCTGGTAACATCATGCCAAATCCAGCGCCATAGCCCATTCCCATGGCGCTACTGCCCTCGCCGTGTCCCTCAGCCAGTTTTCCCAGACTCTGGGCAATTTGGAACTTTAAATAGGCGTCCAGATTTCCAATGGCCCCCATGCCACTGCGGGCATCGATCATGCGTTGCACTTCTTCGGGCGGAGTTATGGCGTTAATAAAAAAGTCCACAATTTCCAGTCCGTACTTGGCGAAATCTTCTGCCACTTTGGCTCTCGCCCCAGCCGCCAGTTCGTCATACCGCGAGGGAAGATCAAGTATGCTGATGTTGAGTGTCCCTAGAAAATCGGTGAGGCGAGCGACGATCAGATCTTTCAAAAAACTGGTGGCTTCCTCGGTTGTGTATTTCCCTTGCGTCCCAACAAGCGTGTTAATGAGAACGACAGAGTCCCTCACCCTGAACGAGAATTTGCCGAAACTCCGCAAACGGACCATTCCGAGCTGCGGGTCACGATAGACAATAGGTTGGCGGGTCCCCCATTTCTGATCCAAAAACGTCTGCTTACCCACGAAATACACGGAACACTGAAAAGGGGATTTCTCCCACGGAATTGTGAGCAGTCGCGTGATCAAGGGGACATTGGCCGTCGTGAGGGTATAACGTCCGGGCCCAAACCGGTCGAGGGCTTTGCCGTCGCGGAAAAAGACCGCCTCCTGGTTTTCATAAACAATGAGCTGTGCTCCCAATTTGATGTCCGCCGATCCCTCGGGAGGAATTCGCTGAATCAGCGAACGGTTGGTGTCGTCAAAGAATTGGATCACTTCCAGACGTACGCCCATCAAACAGCCTCCTCAGCCAATTCCTTCGATATGACAAAGCCGCCCCGCCAACCTCGCGCTAACCCCCATCCCTTTTCTTTCCCGGAATTCGGTGCGTGGACGCACGGAAAAGCTGTCCGTATCACCGCAGACCGGTAAGGATTTCTTCCCGCGCATCCCAAAGGCGATGGAACTCTTCCAGCGAAGCAACGACCTCATCGATCGCGCATGACAAATCAGAGGGGCATTTGGGCAGTCGTTCGATGGCCGCGGCAAGACCCTCCACTTTCTCTGCAAGGGAGACATCATACTCGTAGACTCGATCGAGTACCGCTTCGTCTATTTTGACAAGGTCGAAGAAACCACTATAGCCTTCCATAGCCCCCCGAACCCGCGCGATGAGATGATCGATCCGGCTGCGGACCTGATCCAGCTTGGCGAGCTGGTCCACGTGGCCGCCCTCGGCAAGCAATCCCATCAAGTTATCGATGGCCCGCTTTCCTCGCTCCAGGCGCCCTGCCAACCACTCGCGCTGGAGATTGTCACTTTCTCGCCGGTACTCTTTCTCCAGATATCCGCGAAATCCCGGCACGTACCTGAGAATGGTCTCGACCCAATTCCGTTTCTTTGTATGGTCGGCGGGTTCAATCATGACAATTGCTCCTTCGCTTTGCACCCAATGGACCATAAACCACCCCGCGACAAGCAGCCCCAGGTCGAGACCGTCTTCAGGAACATGCGCCGGGGATGGCCATCACCACCCGTTATCATATCACATCCCCTCATGAAGGGCGAATAGTTGCCGGCAATTTCGCGACACTCTCCGGAATCCTGATCCGTTTTCCACCAGGGCTCCAGTCTGTCCGAACAGGTTTCCGAAGGTCCGGAGACCAGTGAGGCAGTTCAGTGCAGCACTGCCCACATCGACGCGGTGTGGCTTCTGCTGTCAAAGAGTAAGCAAAATGAATCTTGGCAAACTGAACAGAATTGAGTAATTTTCTCCGACGGTAATTTGGGAAGCCGTTTCGCGAGAGGCGTCTTCGGAGCGTCCTTTCGGGTATTTCGCGAGTGCTGATAGAGAAAGCATCCGCAAGTCAGGTGAGAAAGTGTCTGGAAGGACGCTGGCGCCTTTGGCTATCCAGGTTGTCTAACGATTCTCCCCGGCACTGGTGGAACGTGTGACTCCACGCTTTGGCGGAAACGTTCATGTCGATCTTGCGATCCATATCGGAAACACATCTGAGGAGCTTTGACAGGCCGCGTGGGTCGGTGCGGCCGCGGTGGCCAAGGTACCGTTTGCTCGGTGGAGTCTGCATCGTACTTGTGCTGGCAGCGGGTTGTGGCAGCTCGGACAGCTTCTTGCGAAAAAAGAAGACGTCGCAGGATATTCCGCTACCTCCAGGAATCGTCGCCCCCCGAGATAAGCTCCAAAGCTGGCAAAAATTGGTCAAAAGCGCGACAAGTCCCAGGGATAAAACCAACGTGGCCCGGCAACTGGAGGAAGCTTTTTTTGCGGAGGATGACCCGCAGCTGAGGGCGGAGATTCTCCGTCTTATGGGGCAGTTGAACATGCCGCCGACCGCGACGCTTGTGGGGCGTGCCAAGAGCGACGACGACCCAAGCGTACGGATTCAATTATGTCATTTGCTCGCCAAAAGTCCGCCTGGTTCCGCAACAGAGGTGCTCGCTGAACTGGCCCTGAACGACACGGATCAGGATGTTCGCCAGGCAGCCATCAAGGCCCTGGGCAAATTGCCAGACCCCCACGCGCGTCAGGTTCTGGCCAAACTGCTTCGCAATCGCGATCCCGCTATCCAATACCTTGCGGTGCAATCTCTCAAACAAATCACCGGCAAGGACTTCGGTTTGGACTTCAAACAGTGGGAAGCTTACGTTAACAGCAACTCTTCAGCCGAAGACGGCCAGCCTGCGTTGGCAGAAAAAACTTCTCCAAGGTACTGACGACCCGTTGTGCTGTGTGTCGGGAACTCCCCGAAGCAATTAACTTACTGATCACTTTGTCAATTCGGTCTGGCAAAAAGTCCTCCGATTGCGGGTCTGGCCTTATTGAGAATTTGCGTGATCCTCCTGATGTATGGAACGCCCTGACTGGTCGTCCTGGCCGTTTTGCATCACAATAAGTGTTTTAACTCCGCGGTAGGGGAGGCGAGTCCAGCAGTCGCGATGGAGGGTTCTGTTGGTCGGCATTCCACGGAAAGTCAGACGATTGCTGGAAGGGAGTGGTTTCCGGAGAGAAAGCCACCGGGAGGTCCCAGAAAAAGCTTTCGAACGAGTGTCCTAAGTCGCAAGAGAGGATGGAACGATGAGCTCCACAATTATTGACATTGTTGGTCGGCAAATTCTGGATAGTCGCGGGAACCCGACGGTCGAGGTGGATGTGCTCCTCGAGGACGGCTCGTTCGGTCGGGCGGCGGTCCCCAGCGGAGCGAGCACGGGAACCCGGGAGGCGCTGGAACTCCGCGATGGCGACAGTACTCGGTACCTCGGCAAGGGGGTTACCCAGGCGGTTCGGAACATCAATGAGAAGCTGGCCGACGAAATTTGTGGCATGGACGCCCTGGACCAGGCCGCCATCGACAAATTGATGATCGAACTCGACGGCACCGAGAACAAGAGCCAACTGGGTGCAAATGCCATGCTGGGGGTCTCCCTGGCGGTCGCCAAGGCCGCGGCTCAATTTTGTAATCTTCCCCTCTATCGGTACCTCGGAGGTGTGGGAGCGCGGATTCTTCCGGCGCCGATGATGAATATCCTGAATGGAGGCGCCCACGCGGACAACGACGTCGATATTCAGGAGTTCATGGTCATGCCGCTGGGCTTTGACAGCTTCCAGGATGCAATCCGCTGTGGCTGCGAAATATTCCACAACTTGCGAAAGGTCCTCAAAGCCCGCAATTTATCAACCAATGTCGGTGACGAGGGTGGCTTCGCTCCTGATCTGAAGAGCAACGAGGAGGCCCTGGAGTGCATTCGTGAGGCGATTGAAAAGGCCGGATACGAACTCGGCAAGCAGGTGTTCATCGCTCTGGACATCGCGGCGAGTGAGTTGGCCGTGGAGGGGAAAAAGGGTGTCTACAAGATTGGTGGCAAAGAGATGTCCGCTCAGGCGGTCATCGAGATGCTGGATTCTTGGATTGAAAAGTACTCTATCTGCTCCATTGAAGACGCCTGCGCCGAAGACGACTGGGACGGCTGGGCCCTTCTCACCGAGCGGCTGGGACAGAAGGTCCAGCTCGTCGGCGATGATGTGTTTGTCACCAACACCAAGATCTTTCAAAAGGGAATCGAATCGGGCGTCGCGAACAGCATCCTCATCAAGCTCAACCAAATCGGTACGCTGACAGAGACACTGGAATGCATCGACATGGCCCGTCGGGCAGGTTACACGTTCGTTATCAGCCATCGGAGCGGCGAGACAGAGGACACCACCATTGCTGACCTCGCCGTCGCCACGGGATCGGCGCAAATCAAGACGGGATCTGCGTCCCGAACTGACCGGATTGCCAAGTACAATCAGTTACTGCGGATTGAAGAGGAACTCGGTTCGGGGGCCATTTACGGTGGAAAGTTGTTTCCCCGCAGGAATAAGTAGTTCTTCCGCGTCACGGCGGCTGTGTGTCAACAGTTAGGACCGGCGACGGGAGCTCCCAAAGTTTCGATCCCTGCTTAAGGAAGTCCTTCGCGGACCGGCGAGCGTAACGAAATCCAAGGCGTTCCGCACGGAGCGCCTTGCTTCGTTTTCCGGTTGGCGAATTGGTTAGGAGTACCGAACTTCTGAAATGGCAAGGCAAAGCAATGGCTGTTGGGCCCTCAGTGCTCTAATGAGAAAGCAACAAAGCAAGTTACTCGAGTTTTTCACTGCGGTGTTAACAAAATACGATGAGCGTCACTGACGAAAAAATTCTGGTTCTCGATTTTGGCTCTCAGTATGCGCAGCTCATCGCGCGGCGCGTCCGCGAGCAAAACGTGTATGCGGCCATAGTCCGGCACGATATTCCCGCAGAAAGAGTGCAGGAGATCGGACCCCGTGGTTTGATCTTTTCGGGGGGTCCAGCCAGCGTTCATTGGAACGACAGCCCCCGCTGTGATCCCGACCTTTTTCAAATGAACCTGCCCATTTTGGGAATTTGTTACGGAATGCAACTCGTCTGTCAGAGTCTGGGGGGTAAAGTGGAAAGTCTAAGGGGGCGCGAATATGGCCCGGCTGTATGCCGTATCCGGGAACCCAATGAACTGTTTGAAGGATTACCAAACGAGTTTCAGGTATGGATGAGTCACGGTGACCAGGTGACCGCCATATCTGAAGAATTTACCGTTCTGGCCTCCACCGATAGTTGTCCATTGGCGGCCGTCAAGCATCGCCGCCGGCCGATTTACGGACTCCAGTTTCATCCGGAAGTAACGCACACCTCGTACGGGTCACAGATTCTGGCGAACTTTGTGAAACGTGTCTGCGGCTGTCAGGGAACATGGAAGCTTACGGATTTTGCTGAAGAAACGATCGCGGAAATTCGCCAACGGGTGGGCAGTGATCGTGTCATCTGTGGACTATCCGGGGGTGTGGATTCTTCTGTGACGGCGGCCCTCCTATCTCGAGCTATAGGCGACCAAACGGCGTGCATTCTGGTCGATAACGGCCTCATGCGGCGAGGGGAGATCGAATCCGTTATCGAGGAGTTCACCAAACACTTCAAGACAGACCTCCACGTTGTCCGTGCGGAAGAGCGGTTTCTGACCGCGCTGGCCGGGGTAACCGATCCTCAGGAAAAGCGCAAGATCATTGGGCGGGTGTTTATCGACTGTTTCGCCGAGGAAGCAGCCAAGATTCCCCGGGCGAGGTTTCTTGCCCAAGGCACGCTCTATCCTGACGTGATCGAAAGCGGTGGCCTGCGTGACGGTCCGGCCGCCACGATCAAACTCCATCACAACGTCGGCGGGCTCCCGCAGGATCTCCAGTTTGAACTGATCGAGCCGCTCCGCAATCTTTTCAAGGACGAGGTTCGGCAACTCGGCCTCCAATTGGGCTTGCCGGAGGAAATCGTTTGGCGGCATCCGTTCCCTGGTCCTGGTCTGGCGGTGCGATGTCTTGGCGCGGTGACCAAAGAGCGACTGGAAATCCTTCGTCAGGCGGACGCGATCGTCGTGGAGGAGATCAAAAAAGCGGGCTGGTACCGCAAAACAGCGCAGGCCTTCGCCGTCCTTCTGCCGGTGCAGACTGTAGGGGTCATGGGCGATGCCCGGACGTATGAGGAGGTCATCGCCGTTCGGGCGGTCGATACCGAGGACTTTATGACAGCCGACTGGTCACGTTTGCCCTACGACCTTTTGGGCCGGATTTCCACACGTATCATTAATGAGGTTCCCGGCATTAATCGCGTGGTGTACGATATAAGCTCGAAGCCTCCGGCAACGATCGAATGGGAGTGATTCCGCGATGTTTCCCTCAACGGGCGATCCCTCCGGTAACGAGGCAGCACACCAACCAGCAGAGAGCAAGGGCTCAACGATGGCCAGGGCCTCTCAGGGTGGAGACTATCCCCAGGGCGCGGAGGAAAACCTCTCTTTCGAGGAGGCGATGACAGAGTTGGAACGGGTGGTCGAACAACTCGAGCGGGGTAATCTGGGACTCGATGCCGCTCTTCGCGCATACGAGAAAGGTATTCGGCTGATCAGGCGATGCCGAGAACTTTTGACTCGTGCTGAACAGCGGATTGAAATCCTCACCGGAATAGACGAAAACGGAACGCCCATCACAAAACCGTTTGTGGAAGAGGAAATGTCCCTGGAAGAAAAACGGGAAAAACGAAGTCGAAGGCGGGGCGCGAAGGAGCAGGAAAGCTGAGTGGTGTGGAAGCAGCGGACGTAAAATCTTGGCGTTTTTCCCGCGGGAAGTTTCTCTATTATGTCCCATGTAAAAATTCCTTCTTACAACTGGCAGGAAACTGCCTCCCATCTGGAGGAAATGCGGCAGCGAATAGATGCCGAGCTAGCGCGTCGCACCGATTTTCCGGAAGGATGTCCTCCCCGACTCAAAGAAGCCATTCGATACAGTCTTCTGTCGCCCGGGAAAAGATTTCGGCCACTTTTGGTGCTCCTCAGCACAGAGGCGTGCGGGAAGGAATGGGATCGCGCGTTACCAGCGGCCTGCGCCGTCGAAATGATTCATGCTTATTCACTCATTCATGACGATTTGCCGGCCATGGATAACGACGATTTGCGCCGGGGTCAGCCCACGTGTCATCGCAAGTTTGGCGAGGCGACGGCAATCCTTGCTGGTGATGCGCTTTTGACACTTGCATTTGAGACTTTGGCAAAGGACATCCATCCCCCCCATTTGGCGGCGGAATGCTGCAGGTTGCTGGCGGAGGCTGCGGGGCCGTGCCAATTGGTTGGAGGACAGGCAGACGACATTCTGGCGGCGGAGTCAGACGGTTCGCTCGATTTGCTTGAGTCTATTCATCGGCGAAAAACGGGGGCTTTGATAGAAGCATCCCTCATGTTAGGGGGAACCGTGGCAGAAGCTACGGAGGAGGTTTTGCGCGGATTGCGCGAATACGGCAGGGCACTGGGGCTCGCTTTCCAAATCACGGACGACTTGCTCGATCTCGAAGGTGATGAAAAATTGGTAGGGAAACGCTTGAAAAAAGACGACGCCCAGAAAAAATTGACATTCCCACGTTTCTTGGGGATCGAGAAAAGCCGCGAGATGGTTGGCCAGCTCCTTTCTCGGGCTGCCGAGGTCTTGGGGCGTTTACCGATTGATGGTCGCCATCTCGTGGCGCTGGCCTTTTTTGTGGGGACCCGGAAACACTGATGGTTAAGATTCTCAACCGCATCAAGTCGCCTCGGGATCTTCAATCGCTCAGTTTGGAGGAACTGCAGGAACTGGCTGGCGAAATTCGCGAGACGATGTGCCAACTCCTCGGCACACGATCCGCCCATTTTGCCTCCAATCTTGGTGTCGTGGAGCTGACGCTTGCGCTACATACCGTCTTTGACTTTTCTCGAGATCGTCTTATTTGGGATACCGGCCATCAGGTGTATCCCCACAAAATGATCACGGGACGGTTCGATCGCTTTCACACCATTCGGACCAAGGGTGGTTTGATGGGCTATCCCAACCCGGCGGAAAGCCCCTACGATCTGTTCATGACCGGTCATGCGGGATGCAGCATTTCCACGGCTGTCGGTCTCAAATGTGGCGATGATCTGGTTCGGCCGGAAGAACATCGCCATGTCGTGGCCGTCATTGGCGATGGGGCGTTTCCCTCCGGAATCGTGTCCGAGGCCATGAACCACGCGGGATGGCTCAAAAAGCCGCTCATTGTCGTCCTTAATGACAATCGGATGTCCATTTGCCAGCGGGTTGGCGGTATTGCTGAATACCTCGACCGGCTGCGGATGGCCCCACTCTATTCCGGCATAAAGAACGAAATTTACAATCTGTTGTCCAGGGTGCCACTGGTCGGCACGTCGATGGAGCGTCTGCTGGACCAACTCCGGGACGCCATCAAAGCGGGAATGCTGGGTGGGATGCTGTTTGAGGAACTGGGATTTCGGTACATCGGGCCTGTTGACGGGCATAACATCGCGCAACTTCAGAAGTACCTTCGAATGGTCAAGCAGTTCCCCGGGCCGGTGCTCCTCCACGTATTGACCGAGAAAGGCCGCGGCTTTCCGCCGGCCGAGCGCGATCCCCGAACATTTCACGCGCCTGCACCGTTCCATCGGATTAATGGCACTGAAGTCGCTTTCAAGAGTAACGGCTCCTCGGTGACGTTCACCGAAGTAGCGCGGAATGCCATTCTCGAGCAGATGCGGAAGAACAAGCGAGTGGTGGTGATCACGGCCGCCATGTGCCAGGGGAATATGCTTGAACCGGTCCGCGACGAATTCCCCGATCGCTATTTCGATGTGGGAATTTGTGAATCGCATGCGGTGGGGTTTGCCGCGGGTTTGGCCAAGGCAGGCGTCCGTCCCATCGTCGATATTTACAGCACATTTCTCCAGCGCGCGTATGATCAACTTTTCCAGGAGGTGTCGCTCCAAAATCTGCCTGTTGTTTTCATGATGGATCGGGCTGGTGTGGTGGGCGCGGATGGCCCGACTCACCATGGCGTGTTTGATTTTGCTTATTTCCGTCCTTTCCCGAATGTAACAGTGATGGCCCCCGGCGATGCCGCTGATCTTCCGGCAATGCTGGAATTTGCCCTCGCGCATGATGGGCCAGTCGCCATTCGTTACCCCAAAGCCAAGGCAGAAAAAGTGCCGCGGCCGTTCACACCGGTAACCTTGGGCAAAGCCGAGCGCATTCGGGCCGGGAGCGACGGAACTATTATCTGTTGCGGGGCACTCTTGCCCGCATGTGTTGCTGCTGCGGAACAACTGGCTCAAGAAGGGCTCGACTTTGGCGTGATCAATGCTCGATTCGTAAAGCCGCTGGACACCGAGACCATTCTTTCCGCGATCGAAGAAAGTCCGGTGGTGGTAACGGTGGAGGAAGGTGTTCTTCAGGGCGGGTTTGGAAGTGCGGTATTGGAAGCCGCGAACGATGCAAGCTTGAATACGTCTCATATCAAGCGATTGGGTATTCCTGACCGCTTTGTGGAGCATGCCGAGCGAGGAGAGCAACTCGCTGACCTCGGACTTAACGTGCAGGGAATCGCCCGGGCTTGCCGACAGGCGGCAGAACGACGCTGTCACCGGAGAGCTTTTTCTTGACTGATTCTCCGCGGAATGGTGTCGAGCCCTCAACCTGTTCTCCGGCGAGAGATTCCGCTATGAAAGTGATCATCCTTGGATATGGGGGGCGGCCGGACGTCGTGCGGGAGGTCAACCGCCTCAAATCGACGATCGAACGTCATGCGGAAATTCTGGTCATCGACCTGACGGGTGAGGTTGACCTGTCGCAATACCAGGCGGACTTTGCCATCGTCTTCGGTGGCGACGGTTCAATTCTGCGGGCGGCTCGACAGATGGGCAACCGGCAGCTCCCCGTCATTGCCGTGAATCTCGGCCGGTTGGGGTTTCTGGCCGATATTTCGCCGCACGAATTGGAGGCTCTGCTGGTTCTTGCCGAACGCGGCCCACTTCCCGTCATCGATCACCTGATGCTGCATTGTGAGCTGAAGCGTGATGGTGAGAGCTGCGGATCATGGTTGGTGCTCAACGAGGTCGCGATTCTCAATGGGCCGCCTTTTAGTTTGCTGGACGTGGAACTGTGGGTGGACCACGACCTGGCAACGGTGTACTCTGGGGATGGATTGATTCTCGCCACCCCGGTCGGTTCTACCGCTCACTCGCTGTCTGCCGGTGGTCCGATCCTTCGTAAAGACCTTGATGCGGTGGTCATTTCCCCCATCAGTCCACATACACTCTCTAATCGACCGGTAGTCGATTCTGCCGATCGCACGTACGAACTCCGGGTTCTCAACCCGCAGCCCAACACGATGTTGGTCATCGATGGCCAAGCGATCGATACCCTCCGCGGGGAAGATTGCGTACGGGTTCGGCGTGCCGAACCACGATTTCAGCTTGTCAGCGCTCCGGGGCACAGTTACTACCGAACGCTTCGAGAAAAGCTCGGCTGGGGAGGCCATACCCGCTCCAGTGTTCCACCCATCCCAAATATTCCCTGACCTCCGTGGCGTCTTTCGGCCAAACACGCGTAGTTTGCCGGAAGCGCCCCGTTCACGCAAAAAGTGCCTGATAGACCCATGGTCACGTTGTTCTACGGCTTGGGTGGGCAAAGGGGCGCTTTCCTCCCGTAGCCAAACCGTACCGCAAAAACTCTACCCTTTTTCCGCAGAAATCCCAACTTTCCAAAAGCTGCGATTGCAAGAAATTGACCTTTGCGACCGAGCGTTCTCCTTCTATAACAGTGACAGTCCGTATCACGGCCGTCGGTCGTTTGTGGCTTCAAACTGGTGTTCATGGACAACTTAGCGGAACCGAATCGCCTGGGCTTGGATGAATCGTTTCCACCGCAGTGACAGGGACGTCATCATGAGTCTTGCGAAACGCCATGTCTTAATGAGCGTTTGGTTGCTTTGCTTGGTCGTAGTCGGTCTCGCAAGGCTTTGCGCCGGAGACGAGCCGGACAAGGCATCAAGCTTTCAACCCGGTCGCTATCGCCTCCGCTACAGCCTTCAGCCCGGTGAGGAGCTCCGCTGGCGCGTTGTCCACAGAGCGAGCGTTCGCACGGTCGTGACCCAAACAGAACAAACGGCCGAGACAGTGACGCAGTCCGTCAAAACGTGGAAGGTCCTTTCTCGCCGGCCAGACGGAACAGTGACCTTCCAATTGCAAGTGGACGACGTGGATATGACGCATCGCATAGGGGGACGTCCCGAGGTGCGATATTCGACTCGTGAGAAGCAGGATCCGCCCCTGGGATTCGAGGATGTCGCCAAGACGGTGGGCAAGCCGCTCGCCAGGATTACCCTCGATACTCGGGGCCACGTCCTCGAAAGGGAACAATTGGAACCCGATGCCTTCCAGACCCACGGTTACCTGACGGTCCCATTCCCGGAGGAGCCCGTCGCCGTTGGTGAGTCGTGGACTTTTCCGGATGAAATTATGGTCCCGCTGCGCAATGGAACCGTCAAGAAAGTCAAGGTTCAGCAGAAGTTCACACTTGTCTCAGTGAAGAATGACGTGGCCACGATTGACGTAAAAACCCAGGTGCTCACACCGATCGACGACCCCGAAGTGGAAGTTCAGCTCGTCCAGCGATTAAGCGAAGGCACCATCAAGTTCGATGTCGCGGCTGGACACATTCTTTCCCAGCAAATCGAAGTAGATCGCCAGGTGGTTGGGTTTCAGGGTCCGGCAAGCAGCTTTCACTACCGCACGCGCTTCACTGAGGATTTCCTCGTCGACAAGGTCGCCGAACGTGCCACATCCACCCAACAACTCGATCGCTAAAAAAATCAAGCTTCATACCCCGTCGATCACGGCACCCTACAGCCTCGCGGCTTCATACTCATAGTGGTCAGTGAGAAGCCACCGGTTATTGACCTTTTCAAAGATGACGGTGAACCTAGCGGCGTACACCTCGTAAACCTGTTCCGCGGTTTTTTCACGAAATTCATAACGAAAAACTGCGAAGAAGCGGGCTTCTGCCGTGGGAGGATTCGAGCGGGGGTGGACTTCGATTTTTAGATCAGAAATGTGGATTCCGGTGAAACGGACGAGATTCATCGCCCAAATTGCTCGCTCCCGTGTTTTTACAGCGGAGGGAGACAGAAAGGTCAGAACGCGGTCCAGATCGTTTTCGCGGAGCGCGGACACGCCATCACGAATCGTTTGCTCCACGGCTTCTCGGTCGGTTATTACGAGATAGTCGGCCAGAAGCACCAGACCGAGCACGGCGGCTGCGCCTCCCATACCCCACAAAAACGGCTTCTGAACGGTAGCAATAAAGAAAAGGCCGAGAATCGCCTCTACGATCACAATCATGAGCACCACAGGAGTGGGATCGTCGACAATCCAGTTCAGGTTCATGTGGAGTCCCAGCCTTGCCAACGAGAATTCGCGATCTTCACGCAGAATTTGAACTTCAACACAGCGACAAACACTTTGTAACCTGTCCTTCGCTTCTATTGTTGCCAATCCAAATGGGATACGAAACAACCTATTCGGAAAGTTGACTGGATCGTCCTCCACCGGTTCCTCGCAATTGCCGGAGCGGCGCTCTGAAATGTGCAAAAATGGCTAAGATCTCGAAAAAGGCCAGTGAAAAACATGGGCTTTTTCGTTCAGGCTGGTACAATGAGCATTAGAGCAGGCGTTTGGATGTCACAAAGAGGAGACGTTGCTATCCGGTCCAATGCGGGATATTTCTCAAAACTCGGAGCCCGTAGCTGAGTCTTTCTCAGGTGTGAAGACGGGCACCCCGAGCCACGAAAGCCGCTCGTCCCTGGAACCCGGCCAAATATGGCTGGACGGAGGCATTCTCGCCTGTGCGTGTCCCGATTGTGGGGCACCGATGTCCATTCGGTTGTGGTTGCGACTAGCTGACTGCTGGAGGTGCGGGGCCAGCGTGGAGCTCACAGAGGAGCAGGAAGCCGAAGCGATTCGACTGCTTCAGCTCTGGGAAGCGGAGCGGCTCCAACAGATGGAGCAAGCTGCGCGATCTATTCAACCTTCACTTCGCTCCAGCCGCACAGAACAAGCAGCGAAGAGCCCCGCCTCCCCACGTTGGACGGCGGAAGTACCGAAATCGACCGGTCTACCAATTAGTTCCTCCTCTCGCCAGGTTCAAGTTGAGGAACGGCGGGAATTACTCCGTCAGGCTGTAGCTCCGCGGAGAGTTCGCAGTATTTGGCGCGTGATCTGGGAAGATGCTCCAGCCTGGCTGATCAGCCTCGTATTTCATCTGGTCGCCTTCCTTCTTTTAGGGATGCTGACGGCACCGGGACGCTTACCCCCGCCGGCCATCACCCTGTCAACCTCCATCAACTATCGGGACAGCCCTGGGGAGGAAGGGTTGCTGGAGGAGCGGGAGCATCTTCCGAACGAATTCGAAGAGGCTGGACTGGTGACCGATGTTCAACTCCCCGCGGATGAGGACGTGGGCATCGTAAACCAGTTTGCCCCCGACACGCTGGGAGAATCACTTCAGCCCACTCTGCCCATGGCCGCCATTGCCGATCGATTAAGCGATGTGCTGTTTTCGCGGCCGGTGGCTGCTATTTTCGCGGGTCGGGATCCTTCGGTGCGATCGCGGCTGCTGGCCGAACAGGGAGGGACCAACGAAACCGAGGCGGCCGTCGCGCGAGGACTGCGATGGCTGGCCAAACATCAGAATGCCGACGGCAGTTGGTCGCTCCATGCATTCCATCTGGCCCCCGGGGCTTCCGGCGATGAGGACGGCCTGGGCCAGCAAGCCGACGTGGCGGCTACGGCCCTAGCCCTGCTTCCTTTCCTCGGGGCAGGTCAGACTCACATTCAGGGAGAATACCGCCACGTCGTATTGAAGGGCCTCAACTGGCTTGTCAGCCACCAGGGGCTGGACGGTGATCTGCGAGGAAACGGAATAGGCGATATGTATGCACATGGACAGGCCACGTTGGTTCTCTGTGAAGCCTACGCCATGACCCAGGACCCGCAACTTCGAGAACCTGCTCAAAAGGCCATCGACTTTATCATTCGTGCGCAGCATCCGGCGGGTGGGTGGCGGTATGATCCCGGACAAGAAGGCGATACGAGCGTACTGGGGTGGCAGTTGATGGCCCTTCGCAGCGGAAAAATGGCGTACCTTCGGGTACCGGACTCCGTTTTCTATAAAGCGGCGCAGTACCTCAATTCGGCGCAAACGGATCAATACGGAGGCCGTTACGCCTATCTGCCAGGACATGCGGCAACTCCCACCATGACTGCTGAAGCGCTTTTGTGCCGGCAATATCTGGGCTGGCCAAGGGAACACCGAGGAATGAAAGCGGGGGCATACTATCTCCTAGAGAATCTCCCGTCCCCCAAAAAGCTCGATACTTCTCAGCCCTGGTTTTACTACATCTACTACGCCACTCAAGTGATGCACAACATGGGGGGAGACTTCTGGCGTAAATGGAATGAGGCTATGAAAGCAACACTTTTGCCGACCCAGCGCAAAACTGGATCACTGGCGGGAAGCTGGGATCCTACCGAGCGCTACGGTCGGCACGGTGGTCGCATTTACACTACAGCATTGGCAATCTGCACGCTTGAAGTCTATTACCGACATATGCCCCTTTACGACCCGCTTCCGATTCTAGCTCAGAACCTGCAACCGGCATCGAGCAATCCGAAGCAAGCAGCCAGTCCGAACCAGAGTTCTCCCGCACACAACACGCCATGACCGCGAACTGGCGTACGCCAGCCTGCGAGAGACCTATGGGAAACGGGGAGGAAAAGTGTCGGCGGGCTTCTTTCGACTGGTTGCCGTCGCAAGCTTTTTTCTCCCGCTCGTTGCGACACACAGCATCTGAAAAAACCCGCGTGAACTCCATACCAGGGGCAATTGGCTTGGGAAAAGTGCCCCTATATAATCTGGGCAATCTTTTGGTCACTCAGGTCCATACATCGAGTTGACAGCCTTGAAAGGGACGCCTCTTATGGACAATCGCCTTTTCTGGGCGTGTTTGACGGCAGTAGTAAGTGTAGCCCTTGTTTCCGAGAGCTTCGCCCCCTGTGCAGAGTTTTATGTAGATCCCCTCCACGGCCGTTCAGACAATGACGGCAGCAAGGAACGCCCCTGGAAGAGCCTGCAGGAACTGTTCGATAAAGGATTGATTGAGTCTCAGACGTGGGAATCGTTGCCGTATCGCCAGGGAGTGAAACTTGTGCCGAGAAATCCGGGCGCGCCCGTGAAACCCGGTGATACCATCTACGTCCGAACTGGTGATTTCGGTGATCTCCGCATTCAGGGGTATTACAATCAAAGAGCGATCACGATTGCCGCTGAACCGGGTCATGCTCCCCGATTTCGGCGTATTCATATTCAGTCGGGCTGTCACTGGATCCTCCGAGGCCTCTACGTAAGCCCTGAATACGGGGAAGGGGAAAGACCCCAGGTCATGATCCGCCTGGAATCGCACGGTTGGCGAGGGCCGGTCCACGACATTGTTGTGGAAAACTGTCATCTGCAGTCCGCTGCCGATACCTCCCACTGGACAGCGGACGATTGGAATAAGCTCTCGTGTGACGGAATCCTCGCCGATGGACCGCGGATTACAGTGAGGGGCAATTATCTCAAGAATGTGAACTTTGGGATTTCGGTCAGCGGACCGAATTGCCTTGTGGAAAAAAATGTTGTGGAAAACTTCGCGGGGGACGGTCTTCGCGGACTCGGCGATCATACCGTTTTCCAGTACAACATTGTGAAAAACTGTTACGACGTTAATGCCAACCATGACGATGGTTTTCAAAGTTGGTCCGTGGGCCCCGGCGGCGTGGGCACGGGCGTGGTGAAAGGTGTCGTTCTGCGTGGAAATATCATCATCAATTACGAAGATCCCCAGCAACCTCATCGTGGAACCCTTCAGGGAATCGGATGTTTTGACGGCATGTATGAAGACTGGATTATTGAAAACAACGTGGTCGTTGTGGACCACTATCACGGCATCACGCTGGGTGGTGCCGTGCGTTGCAGAATTGTCAATAACACGGTGATCGATCCAAACACCCGCCGCCCGGGACCGGCGGCCATCCGCATTGGAAACCACAAAAATGGCACACCCTCCCGAGACTGCGTAGTGCGAAACAATTTGGCCAGCGCGCTGGACGTCAGAGGTGAGAATATGACGGTGGATCACAATCTGGTCGTAGACCACCCCGAAGAATTCTTCCTCGACCTGGCCCGGTATGACATGCGTCTCCGGCCAGACTGCGTCGCCATCGACGCGGGGACGACAGAATTGGCGCCCAGCGTTGACATCTTGGGCGTTCACAGACCTCAAGGGAAGGGCATCGATCTTGGGGCATACGAATACTGTCCCACCGAGCCGGGCCAGGCGAACCAGTAAGCAAGCGGATATTGAGAGCCATTTTTTAGGAGGAAATATCAATGAAAACGACACGTCGCGCATTTCTCCGAAATAGCTCTGCGGTTGCGGCTGCAACTGCCCTCCCAGACTTTTTCATCAAATCCGTGCATGCCGGCACAGAGTCACCTCTCAAAATCGGTGTAATCGGTGTGGGGTGGTACGGAATGGTCGATGCGCGTGCCGCACTCAAGGCGGGCGGCGCGGTCATCAACAGCATCTGCGACGTGGACTCGGAACATTTGGAGAAATCCGCCGCAGAATTGGAGCAACTGCAGGGCACACGTCCTAAAACTTTCAAGCTCTACCAGGACATGCTTGACAATTCCGACCTCGATGCAGTGATCATTGCCAGTCCACCACATTGGCATGCGCTTCACCTGTTGGCAGCCCTGGAACGAAAACTCCATGTGTATTGTGAGAAACCACTCGCTTACGACATTCGCGAATGCCAGGCGATGTTAAAAGCGGTACGGGACAGCGGGCGCATTGTCCAAATCGGTTTCCAAAGACGGCAGCACGCCAGTTTTCGAGAGGTACGCGATTTCATCAAAAGTGGTGAAGCCGGAGATATCATTCAGGTCGATGCACAGATCCATTATCGTGCCGGAACAAAAGATCCCACGCCTAAGGCTCCCCCTCCCAGCCTGGATTGGAACCTCTGGTGTGGTCCCGCACCACTTCTCCCGTACAGTGAACAGGTGGGGCACTTTAACTGGAGACTGGAAAAAACAACCGGTCATGGGCATCTAGTGGACTGGGGTATTCACCTGGTGGATGCGACGCGGATGATTTTGAATCTCACGACACCCCACAAAGTCACCGCCGCGGGCGGAATCTATAAACTCCAGGGCATTATCACCACACCGGACACTCTTACGGCCCATTTTGAATTTGCTGAAGGACCGCTCGTGTGGCGACATCGCCTGTGGGGGGCTGAAGAGTATACACCGGAAGTTAACAACGGCGTCTTCTTCTTTGGCACGAAAGCCACCGTCTTCGTCACCGATAATCGATGGGTCGTGATCCCCAACGGCAAGAACGCCGATCGTAAGGAGTACACCCCCACGACGGATGCCGGTCTGGAACACATGCGAGATTTTCTGGCAGCGGTTCGCGAAGGACGCTCTTCTGCCTGTCCCATCGAAGAAGGATACCGATCCACCGTGACTGTGAAACTCGCGATGATCGCCTACGAGAGCGACTCCGTGGTTCACTGGGATGAGGCGAGAGGTACGATCGTGGATAATCCGGCAGCAGAAAAACTCCTCAAGCGAGAGTATCGGGCCCCGTGGAAGCACCCCTACTCAGGATGACGAGTCGCAAGTCACATTTCCACACCTTCTACGTTGCATAATCGCACCCGCCAATTGTGGGGGACTGCCCCTGAAAGGCGCTGTTCCGCAGTTTTCGCTTCTTCGCTACAATAGGCATTTTGGCAACCCGGCACGTTGAGATTGCTCACCCGCGACCCATTTTCACGAACGGGCTTGGGACCTGCAAAGCGCCGGAAACAGGGCGGATCGCCTGTCGGATTGCCGAATTACGGGCCCCCAAAGGATGGTTTCTAATAACGCCACGGAGGGCCGCGAAAGAAACACTTTCGGGAGGATCAAAGCTCTGGGAGAGTTGCGCCGTGCCATACGACATTGTTGTTTGTGTCAAACAGGTACCCGACACGACTAATATTACCGCGGAGGCCATGAAAGAAGACGGCACGGTCAATCGTGCCGCATTGCCCGCCATCTTCAACCCTGAAGACCTCAATGCCCTGGAGGCGGCCCTGGAAGTTCGAGACCGCTATGGCGGAACCGTCACGGCGATCAGCATGGGACCTCCCAAGGCAGCCGACGTTCTTCGGGATTGCCTCTACCGGGGTGCTGACCGGGTTATTTTGATCACGGACCGTCGGGCGGCCGCGTCCGACACGCTCGCCACGAGTTACATCCTCGCGCAGGCCATCCGCACTATCGGCAGGTTTGATATCGTTATGTGCGGTCGGCAAGCTATCGACGGTGACACCGCCCAGGTGGGCCCACAAATCGCCGAAAAGCTCGGCATCCCTCAGGTGACTTACCTGGAAAAAATCGATTGGATTGAGAACGGAACCGCCCGGGTTCGCCGCAATGTAGGACGGGGCTGGGAAGTGGTGGAAGTCAAACTGCCGGTCCTGTTTACGGTCATCGGAGGCGCCAACCAGCCGCGTCCCCCAGCCGCCAAGAAAGTGATGCGGTACAAGCGGGCTCGCATTCCGGCGGAAATCGAAGCCGAGGTGAAAGCCCGCCTGGGACAAGTGTCCGACGAGGAGCTCCTCGACGCTATCGAGCGGCGGAAAGAGGAACTGGGCCGTCAGGGACTGCTCATCGAGCAGTGGAGTCTTGATGATATTCACGCTGACCTCAACCGGTGTGGTCTGCCAGGATCACCCACGAAGGTTTATCGCGTCCAAGCCATTGTCCTCACCAAGAAAGGATTCACCAACATTCCGCCGACTGAGGAAGGGATCCGTCGTCTGATCGACGAGCTGGTTGTGGACCGGACCCTCGGTTAACCAGTTGAGAGTACACCCCACGGAAGAGAAAGACTCATTGAAAAATCCGTGATCAGGGGTACTTAGGCGACAGCCGAAGCTAATAGCCCAAAAAGACAAAATTTGGCCCACGGGAGAGTGCATTCAGGGAAACGGTTTCAATCATGATCGCACCAAATCGCCAGGGAGAAGTTTGGGTTTTCGCAGAGCAGGAAGACGGCTCGTTGCACGATGTTGTGCTTGAACTCTGCGGCAAGGCACGGCAACTTGCTGACGTGCTCAAAGTACCAGTGGGCGCGGTTCTTCCGGGCCACCAGATCCGACCTCTTGCAAGCAAGCTTATTGCGCACGGCGCTGATCGCGTGTATGTTGTCGAGGATTCGCGATTGGCCCACTTTCAGACAATTCCATATGCCCGGGTTCTCTGTACCCTGATTGAAAAATATCGGCCGCAGATTGTGCTTTACGGGGCGACTCCCCTGGGAAGGGATCTCGCGCCGCGTGTGGCCTCGGCCATTCAGGCGGGAATGACGGCGGATTGCACGGATCTTCAAATCAGCGATGTGACCGATCCCAAAACGAAGGAAGTGCATCGCAATCTGCTGCTGCAGATTCGGCCGGCGTTTGGAGGCAACATTATTGCCACGATTGTCAATTACGACCGCTGGCCGCAAATGGCCACCGTTCGGGAAGGCGTTATGCCGCTGCTTCCACCCAATCCTTCCCGCAATGGTGAAATCATCGATGAAAAAGTAGAGATTGATGAGTCACTATTGGCCCTGCGGCTCATCGAGAGACATATCGAACCCCGAAAAGTGAATTTGAAGGGCGCCCGGGTCATTGTGGCAGGTGGCGGGGGAGTGGGCAGCAAGGAAGATTTTCGACTTATCCACGAGCTGGCGGGAGCCATTGGAGGAGCAGTAGGGGCAAGCCGTGCGGCTGTGGACAGCGGTTTTATTGGCAAGGAACACCAGATCGGCCAAACAGGGACCACCGTTCGCCCCGCTCTTTACATCGCCGCGGGCATTTCCGGTGCGGTACAGCATCGGGCAGGGATGGAGGAATCTGCGAAGATCATCGCCATCAACATTGATCCGAACGCCCCGATTTTTTCTATCGCCCATTACGGAATAGTCGGCGATTTGAAAAAGGTCATTCCTATGATGATTAAAGCCCTCCGCGAACGGCGGCGGTGACCGAGCACCGTTCTCCGCGAGGGCGTAACGCGGATTGACACATTCGACTGGGTTTTCAGACTTAATTGACGAGGCTGCTTTCGGGAATTGGTAAAACGGGAGAAATATCCGTGGGGAACTACTTTCTGGATAACGAGGACATCCTGTTCTTGTTCCGACACATCGATCTGAAGGAGCTTGCGCGGCTTCAGGAAGCTTATGCCGCCAACGGAAACGCAGACTACGTCCCCGTCGACGAAGAGGACGCAGTAGACAATTACTGGCGCGTGCTGGAAATCGTCGGCCAAATTGCCGCCGATATCATCGCTCCCCATGCCGAGCAAATCGACCGGGAGGGTAACAAACTCAACGAGGACGGCACCGTGACGCTTCATCCGCTGGTCCGGGAAAATCTCCGTCGGATGGCCCAGGCTGATTTGATGGGTTTTACTCTCCCCCGTAAATATGGTGGTCTGAATTGTCCAAATCTCATTTACACAATGGCCACCGAGATTGTCAGTCGCGCGGATGCTTCCTTTATGAACCTGTTTGGGCTCCAGGGCATTGCGGAGACCATCAATGCGTTTGCATCAGACGACATCAAAGATGAGGTTCTGCCGCGGTTCGCCCGGGGCGAAGTCACCGGCGCCATGGTTTTGACCGAACCGGACGCGGGGAGCGATTTGCAGGCGGTGCGCCTCCGCGCATATCAGGATGAAACGGGACAGTGGCGATTGAATGGGGTGAAGCGTTTCATCACCAACGGTTGTGGTGAAATTCTGCTCGTCCTGGCGAGAAGCGAACCCGACATCCAGGATGGCCGGGGGCTCAGCCTTTTCATCACGGAACGGAACGAGAGAATCCGAGTCCGGCATTTGGAAGAAAAACTGGGAATCCATGGCAGTCCGACGTGCGAGCTGGTGTTCGACGATACGCCCGCCCGGCTGATCGGCGAACGGCAGCGCGGCCTGATCACGTACGTTATGGCCCTGATGAATGGCGCTCGGGTGGGGGTCGCGGCCCAGTCCCTGGGAATTGCTGAAGCTGCATTCCGGTTGGCACGCGTGTATGCCCACACGCGACAGCAATTCGGTGGGCCGATCGAACGTCTCCCCGCGGTGGCTGAGATGGTCACGGAAATGAAAATCGCCATCGAAGCCGCCCGCGCGCTTACGTACGAAACGAGCCGCATCTGTGATTTGGAGAACAACAATCTGCGAATCCTGGAAACCGTTCCCGATCTTCCCAAAGACGAACAAAAAGAGCGGAAGCAACTTGCCCGGACGCTGAAACGCGTCAACGGCATGCTCACCCCTATGAGCAAGTATTACGCCTCAGAGATGTGCGTGCAGGTGGCTAACGATGCGATTCAGGTGCTCGGGGGATCGGGTTACATGAAGGATTACGCGGCGGAGCGCTACCTACGGGATGCCCGAATCACCACCATTTACGAGGGGACCAGCCAGCTCCAGATTGTGGCGGCGGTACGCGGCGTAGCTTCTGGATCGTTTGAAAGCTATGTTGCGGATTTCGAAAACAAGGTGTACGGCGACAAACTTCTCGACGACCTGCGGAACGAGTTAATCGAAGCGCGGAAGCGTGTCCAGGAGGCACTCCAGTTCACCAAGACGCAATCCACCAGCTATCTGGACCTAGCCGGGCGCCGACTGGTTGATTCCGCCATCGTTTGTATTGTGGGCCATTTCCTGCTTGGGCAGGCCGCTGCCAACGAACGCAAGCGTCGGGTCGCTCGCCGCTATATCGAAAGCCGCCTGCCCGAGCTCGAGGCCAAGTGTCGCCAGGTCCTCTCGGGAGACATGGCACCTCTGGAGGAGTACGAGGTGCTGGCGGGTCCGGTCCCAGTTCTCGGTTGAAGACGCAGAAACGAAACCGCGACACATTGCCCGGAATCACGGCACGCCGAACGAAAGTCCGTCGAGTGTAGGAAAAACGATCTGCAGGGGAGATCGGACCGAAAAATCATTCCGAGCTTTCCGGAGGGACGAAGAAGAATGAGTCTTTCTGATGTGCGACCGTTGTGTGTAACTCCGGAAATCTGTAAGGGATGCTGACAACCATGGGATTGTTTAGTGGCAAAGTCGGTTTGATCATGGGTGTGGCCAACGATCGGAGCATCGCCTGGGCCATTGCTGAGGCGCTCCATCGCGAAGGTGCCGAGCTGGCCTACACGCACCTGCCAGGTCCTTCCAACGAGCGTCGCGTTCGCCGGCTGGTAGAAGCTCATCAGCCCAAGGTCTTTCTCCCCTGCGATGTTCAATCTGATGACGACATTGCGAATGTGTTTTCAGCGATTGAGGAGCAGTACGGGCAGCTCGATTTGCTCGTCCATGCTGTGGCCTTCGCTCCGCCGGCCGAACTGCGGAATCCTTACGTGGAAACCACCCGCCAAGGCTGGCACGTCGCCATGGACATTTCGGCCTACAGCCTGGTGGCGGTCTCCCGTGCTGCACGGGGACTCATGGAAAGTGGCGGCTCAATATTGACCATCAGTTATTTCGGCGCCGAGAAAGTGATGCCCGGTTACAATGTGATGGGAGTCTGCAAGGCGGCCCTGGAGCACAGTGTCCGCTACCTGGCCTGGGACCTTGGGCCGAAGAACATCCGCGTCAACGCGATCAGTGCCGGGCCAGTGCGGACGCTCAGTTCTGCCGGGATTGCGGGATTCGATGAAATGCAGCGGCATGCCGCCCAAAAAAGCCCATTACGGCGAAACGTAGACCTCCATGAACTGGCCTCGACTGCTGTTTTCCTCCTCAGTGAAATGTCCAGCGGAATCACCGGAGAAATCATTCACGTAGACTGCGGCTACAACATCGTGGGGTTGTAATCCCTTCGAGAGCCATTGGTCCTTCTGGTGGTCAGTCATGGCAGCTCACACCGCTGCAAGAGAGTACCTTCCCGAAGAGTACACCTGAGGGTATCAGCTTGGCCATGTCATCATGCAAATTCTGCACGTTCAAGGCATCCGAAAATACTTTGGTCCCGATCCGGTCCTGGACGGAGTCACCTTCGACCTTTATGCCGGTGATCGGGCCGGACTTGTCGGACCCAATGGATCGGGCAAGACGACCCTCTTGAGGATCATCGCTGGCCTTGAGTCCCCCGACGGCGGGGAATGTCAAATCACCAGTGGCATTCGCCTGGGATACCTAGAGCAGCACGCGGAGTTTTTACCCGGCCGTACCGTGTGGCAGGAGGCCCAGAGTGCTCTACGGCATTTGATTGAGCTGCAACACGAAGCCGAAAGGACAGCGGCTCTTCTGGCAGAAGTCCAGCAACCTGCAGAGCGGGCTCGACTCGCAGCTCGGTTCGATCGGCTTCAACAGGAACTTCACCGACTCAACGCTTATCACCTCGATCATAAAATCGAGCAGATCCTGGAAGGTCTGGGATTGGGGCCTGATTTCTTCGATCGCCCTGCCTGCGAACTGAGTGGTGGTGAGCAGAACCGACTTTTGCTTGCGAAGTTGCTCCTGTCCGAACCAGATCTCATGCTGCTCGACGAGCCCTCCAACCATCTCGACATCGATGCCACCCGCTGGCTGGAAGATTTTCTCGCAAACCACCGGGCGGCGATGATCATCGTGTCCCACGACAGGTACTTTCTCGACAAAGTCACAACGCGAACGTTGGAACTTTTCCGCGGAACGGTGGAAACATTCCCAGGTAACTTTTCTGCGTATCGCCGTCAAAAAGCGGAACGGATTTTGGTTGCCCGACGCACTTACGAAAAGCAACTCGAAGAAATCGAAAAGGCAGAAGAGTTCATTCGGCGTCATCATTACGGCCAGAAGGCCGCTCAGGCTCAGGATCGTCGCAAAAAGCTGGAACGGATCGAGCTTGTTGAACCGCCGCGCGAAATCACAGCGCCGCCCATCCAGTTTCCGGCTGCCGAACGAAGTGGCGACATCGTGCTGCGAGTCGAAAACCTCGCCAAGAGTTTTGGTCGCCCCCTGTTCCGGGGACTTACTTTCGAAATCGCGCGTGGTCAGCGATGGGGTATCCTAGGACCTAACGGATGCGGCAAGAGCACTCTTCTTAAATGCCTGCTCGGAGAAATCGAACCTGACGAGGGGCGCGTGCTGCGGGGGGCTAATGTCGTGGTGGGGTATTTCGATCAGCATCTGACATGCCTGCCGCCCGATTTGCCCGCCATGGACGCGGTTTTGCCCACGTCAATCCTCGGTGATGACCTGGTCGAGCAAAAGCGTCGAGATCTTCTCGCAAAATTCGGTATCACGGGTGACCGCGCTCTCACACCCGTGAAGAACCTGAGCGGTGGAGAACGCTGTCGCGTCGCACTCGCGCGACTCACGGCGGCCAAAGCGAATTTCCTTGTTCTGGATGAGCCAACCAACCACCTCGATCTCTGGGCACGCGATGCCTTGGAGCAGGCACTCCGACGCTTTGACGGGACTGTTCTTTTCGTGAGTCACGACCGTTATTTTATCGACCAGGTGGCTGATCACCTTCTCGTCTTCGAGGGGGCACAGGTCCGGGTCATCCACGGAAATTACATCACGTACCAAACCCTGGCAGATGCTCGGCGTGTAGAGTCTGCCCAAAAAGTCCAGGAGACGGCGTCGGAGGAATCGCAAACCAGGCGGCCGGTTAAACGCGCTGACCAACGCAGCGAAGGTTCAGGAAAACGAAAGAGACGATTCCCGTATCGTAAAGTGGAGGATATCGAAGCAGATATTCTGCAACATGAGTCCCGGCGCGAAGAGATCCACCGTGAACTCAGTGAACCCGGGACGTATCGTAATGGCGAGCGTGTGAAGCAGCTCAAGCAGGAACTGGAAGCATTGGAACAGAAGCTCCAGTTGCTGTATGCACACTGGGAAGAGGCGATGGAGTTGAATGGCTGAAGAGCTGGCAACTATTCTCATTCGAAGCTGTCGCGTTGATACCGAAAACCGTTATCAAAAATTGTTGCGACAGGGAATTGACCAACAGAAAATAGATTCGTTTTGGAGCAACTTTCCCACACGGACACCCCGAGGTCTTGCCATGGCGCGATGTTACGTTCTGTTGGCGATTCTGTTTGCGGGGGCGGCAACTCGGTCGACGGCGGAACTGCCCCCGCCTCCGGGGTCCGAGTACAGGATTCCCGAAGGCAAGTCCGGGCCGGGTGGCCCTGTCATTTCCGCGTGGACGGATGATGCGGGTCCCGACGAAACCTTCCTGCTGGTTGGCGACGGCCTGACTGAAAACGTTGTCATGTGGGGATTGAGCCCCAATCGTGAGCACGGAGCGGAAATCCGTCCGAAAATCCAGTTTTGTACTGGCAAAATGGTAGCCGTCACAATTCCCGAACGCGCCTACGATGGGCCGTTTTTGGTATGGGTTGAAAATGTCGAGGGTCGATCGCAGCCTATCGTGCTTAATCGTCCGCAATTGTGGTGGTGTTACCCCCGCACGTGCACCTCAGGCAGCGTCGTTCGGGTGTTTGGTCGAAACATTGGCAAGCGGCCCCACTTTGCAGAAGTATTGGCCTATCTTGAATCCGAATCGGGAAATGGGGTGTGGTTACCTTCACTGTCTCCGGGGAAATACTCGGCGACACTCTGCCTGCCCGATGATCTTTCCCCGGGGCGTTATCAACTTCATATTCACGCGGGCGCGGGAGGAGAGTGGGGATGGAGCAATCCATTGACCATTCAGGTGGAAGCACAGGTACCAGCTAAAACAGAGATACAACTCACTGGAACGGACATTCAGGCTGCGGTCAATGCTTTGGCTGCGCAAGGTGGAGGCATCCTGACGTTACCCGCGGGCCGATACATGCTCTCCGGCACCTTGGTGATTCCTGCTGGCGTGACTGTGAGCGGGCAAGGTAGAGGCCGCACGATTCTTCAGGCCCCGTCAAGCCCCGCTACCAAATTCGCGCGATTTCAGGGGATCGCGTGGAATCAAGGCCCCGCTGCGGTGCACACGCCCGGCGACACCATGGTGTACAAGCTAACGCTGCCTCGCGCCGGCGAGTGGTATGTTTGGCTTCGCTACGCCACGGAAATGTCACCCTGGGGCCAACCTGGTGTGTCAGGCAGAATGACGCTGACACTCGACGACACTCCACCTGTGCGGCTGGAGAATCTACCGAATACAGGAAGTTTCGGTACATTCCGATGGAGTCTTTCCGCTACGTTGACAGCTACCGCAGGAGAACATCGTCTGACGTGGAAAAACGAGCAGGGGGGTGGAATTCACATCGATGCTTTTGTGTTCTCAGATGATCCGGCCTGGCAACCGGAAGAAAACAAATTCCCTGTTTCCGGACCACATCTGGTGGTGCTTCAAGGGGAAGATGTTGTTGACTTTCAAACCAAAGAGGGAAGCCTGCCGGGTGCCGAGAAAGCCTGCGTGTGGCTGGCAGGAGACGGTGCTTGTCTTCGCAATCTCTCAGTCCTGGGAAGTGTACAAACCAATCTTGGGATTGTGATTCGTCACCCTGACTTTCCTAAATGGATTCACAATTGCCGTGTGGAAAACGTAGAAGTGCGTGACTGTCAAGGAAAACAGGCCGAGAACTGCGGGGTTCGTTTGTTCCACGCGATCGGCGCGGTGGTCAAAGGCTGTGAGCTGTGGGCACGGTCTCCGCTGTTTCTTTCCGGCGTGAAGCAGTGCGAATTCTCCCAGAATCGCCTCGTCAGCGTCACACTGTGGGGCGGGAACGCGGAAGGCTATATCAATGGACGAAACGAGCCTGTCGAGGAATGCATCATCGAAGATAATGTATGTGCCGTCCCGCCGGGCAATGAGGGAGGCGGCCCTACAGGGCGACGCATGATCTGGCTGTCCACCGGGCGGGGCTCGGTCACTCACAACTGGATCGCCAACAACCGAGAAGATCGGGCGGTCTTCGGGGGGGTCGCGGGAACAGACCAAAATGTGGGCGAGATGATTCTTTTTGAAGCCTGTCAGCGGGTGGCATATTTTGGCCCTATCACGGGTGCCGATGTAGACCGAGTGACCCTCCCACCCTTCATACAGGAAACACCGGAAGAATGGCTGGGCGACGTCAAACGCGACGATCTACCCCGTGACGATCAAGGTCGAGAAACGCCTTTTTGGCCACCTGAGGAAGAAAACGATCGTGAACCCGTAGTCACGGAGTATTACGTTACCGTGCTCGATGGTCCCGGTTGGGGCCAGACTCGGAGAATCGTCGCACGCGATCAAACAACCTACCGCCTGGACTCTCCGTGGCGTGTCGTTCCACCGCCGGGTAGCCGGGTGGTGATTTGCACGGCATTCTTCGAAAACCATATTGTCAACAATCGGACAGTCAACGGCATGACCGGGATTCAACTTTGGATTTCCTGCATCGGGAACATTGTGTCGGGGAATGAAGTGGCCCGGCAAAGAAAACCAGCCGTATTTCTCTATGGCACCTGTACCACGCTGGCATCTTCTATGCCTATGACGTGGAACCGCGGGATCGGCCCGCTGTTTTTCAACCACGTGGAAGGAACCCAGGCCGACGAGGCAAGTTGCGGCATCCTGCTGACAACCGGCGAACGAGCCAGTCTCCCGCTGCTGTTTCCCCATGCTCTTGGAAACGTGCTCCGTCACAACGGTTGCGTCAGGAACCGCACGGATGGCGTTCTGATTACGGGAAACCGAAATGATGGCGACAAGTCTGAGATGGCCGCCGTGATGGGCACGATTGCCGAGTTCAATCTTGTGCGGGATGCCCTCCGCGGTTTCCGGGTGGCCTCCTCTGTCCAGGGGGTCGTGCTGCGCCGCAATCACGTCTATTTCTGGTATCCCGTGAACAATCAGGCGGGGGAGCGTGTCGCTTTTCAAATTGACAGTCCCCAGACTTTGTGCCCAATGGAAAACAACTCGGTGGAAGGGATTCAGGGCGTATTTGAGAATGACATTGTACCCATCCTGCGAGGGGATGTAAGAGAACGCCTTGACGACATGTGAGGTGAGTACCGGCTCGCTGTGAGCAGAGCGATCACCGGATGTCCCTGCTTTGCGGCGCGCATGCCTCGCGATTGCGTAAACCGAACCAACGATTGATTTGAGGAAGCGGCGGTTATCGTCGGGGTGATCGCGGGTAAAATAATGGATTCACCGGCTGTGGAAACTCACCGGCCCAGAACACGCGGGACGAAGACGTGGGCGGCACCGGGAATTTTAAGAACACTGACAGGGATAGGCAGTGTGAAGCTAGCGAAGCGGTTTCTCGCGTAAGCTGCGATGGAAATTGATTGGCGAAATAGCGACGTTTTGGAAAGAGGATTGTCTTAGGAAATTTCGCGATGTCTGATAAAACTCCTACATCTGCAGAGTCGAGCCCCCAACCTGGACCGGATTTCAGTCGAGGCGGGGGCATTCTGCCGGCCATTGCCCAAGACGCCGCGACGGGCGAAGTTCTCATGCTGGCGTACATGAACGCGGAAAGTTTTGCCGAGACGGTCGCCACCGGGCGAGCCGTTTATTTCAGCCGCAGCCGAAACAAGCTCTGGCGGAAGGGGGAAGAGAGCGGGCATGTACAGATTGTCAAAGAAATCTTCATCGATTGTGACAATGACGCGATTCTTCTCAAAGTCGAGCAAGTGGGCGGAGCGGCGTGTCATACCGGCTATCGCTCGTGTTTTTATCGCCAATTCACTCCCACCGGTCTGATACCGGTGGGCGAGCCCGTTTTCGATCCGAAAAAGGTTTACGGGCAGAAATCGTGAAGGTGTGTAGTCAAGGATATTCATGCAGTTCGAAGCTTAGCTACGATCAATTTGTGAGGTGAACAAAGGAATGTCTGAGTCTGGACAAGTACTGCGTTTAGGTTTGCCAGCCGGTAGTCTTCAGGAAGCGACGGCCGATTTGTTCCGTCGTGCGGGTTACAAAATTACTTACACCAATCGGAGTTATTACCCGGCGATTGACGATCCCGAAATCGAATGCGTTCTCATCCGGGCGCAGGAGATGGCCCGATACGTTCAAGACGGCGTGCTCGATGCAGGCCTAACTGGTTACGATTGGATCATCGAAACCAACGCGGATGTCGTGGAAGTTGCGGAATTGGTATTCTCCAAAGTTTCCCGGCGTCCAGTGCGATGGGTCCTGGCCGTCCCCGAAGACTCTCCTATTCGGTCGGTCAAAGATTTGGAAGGAAAGCGCATCGCCACGGAAGCGGTGGGAATCACCGAGCAGTTTCTCGCACGTCATGGGGTGAAAGCGAAAGTGGAGTTCAGTTGGGGTGCAACCGAGGTTAAACCCCCGCGGCTGGCAGATGCCATCGTGGAAGTGACGGAGACGGGAAGCTCTCTACGGGCCAATAATCTTCGCATTCTGGAGGAAGTTCTGGTCAGCACGCCCCGGTTTATCGCCAACCGGGATGCCTACCAGGACCCCTGGAAGCGCCAGAAGATTGAAGACATCGTGCTGATGCTCAAAGGCGCCATGGCGGCTGAGGGCAAAGTGAGTTTGATGATGAACGTGCCGCGGAACAAGCTCGCAGACGTGGTGGCCATTTTGCCAGCCTTGCAAAAGCCCACGGTGGCCGACCTTTCTGATCCTGATTGGGTGGCGGTCATCACCGTGTGCGACGAAAGTGTTGTGCGACATATCATCCCTCGGCTCAAGGCAGCAGGTGCCCAAGGAATTGTGGAGCAACCTGTTACCAAGCTGATCGACTGAGCTGGAACGTCTCACCCCCACCTGAAAATTTCCGCCTGACATAACGCCATGACACACGAAGAGCGACTGCAACTGTGGTTGGAAAAAAATGGTGTCCGGCTTCCACCTCGCTCGGAGCCGAAAGGTCTATACCGGCCTGTTGTGCAAGTTGGAACCTGGCTGTGGACCTCAGGCCACCTGCCCGTCGATAGCACCGGCGAGTTAATCCGCGGAACTGTCGGTGCGGATATCACCGAAGAAAGAGGGCGAGAGGCCGCTGTCTGGGCCGGTCTGGGAATTCTGGCGTCCGTCAGGGGTTACCTGGGCAGCCTCGATAGAGTGAAACGATTGATCAAGCTAACCGGCCTTGTCCAGTCCGCCCCGGGGTTCCACGGACAACCGTCGGTCATCAATGGGTGCAGCCAACTTTTCGCTGAGGTGTTCGGAAACGATTGCGGCATCGGCCTCCGCACAGCTTTCGGAACCCCCACACTTCCATTGGGAGCGGCGGTAGAAATTGAGGCCGTGTTTGAGCTTACCGATTCGGTGTAATCGGGTCGTCGCGAAATTACGGCCACGTGATGGAAACACGAGAATTCTCAAAGAGGTCGCCAGGGCGGAGAAGGTGCTTACCACTCCTCGGGAACCTTCCCCAAAAAAAGCTTGGGCATATGTCGCTTCTTCTATGAAGTAGACGGCGTCAGACCGTTGGAAAAACTCGAAATTGGAAAGCGATCCACAGGAATAGGACTTTACCTCTTGGCACGCCGCATGCTCGTAGTTGATCTGTCCAAGCCGGAAAAAATAATTGGACTTAGGCGGTTAGATGCACGGTGGATGACACCCATTTCCGATCAACTTTTCAGCCGGCCGGACTCTGCACGGGGAAATGATGCATGAGCACCCGCCAGATTCTCGTCATCGAGGATGACAGCCGCATTCAGGAGCTTCTCCAGTACAACCTCATGCGGGCAGGATTTTCGGTGGTTTCAGCGTATTCGGCCGAAGAAGCTTTGTCTATTCTCAATGACAAACCGATCGACATCGTCATTTTGGACCTGATGCTCCCGGGAATGGATGGCCTCACATTCTGTCGTCGATTGAAAGGTCAGCCCGGTACAGCGAACATCCCTGTCATCATGCTGACAGCGCGAGGAGAAGACCAGGACATCGTTACAGGGCTCGAAACCGGCGCTGATGACTACATCCCCAAGCCGTTCAGTCCAAAGGTGTTGATCGCACGAATTCGCGCCGTCCTCAGACGGAAATCGCCCGACAAAGAGCAGGACGAGGAGTCCTATTCCGTGGGAGAGATCGCGATTGACCGATCACGACGGGAAGTGCGTGTGGGGGGGAAGTTAATCCAATTGACGAGGACAGAGTTTGAGATCCTCGATATCCTTGCCAGCCGCGCCGGTCGCGTGCTTTCCCGAACAGAAATCGCCGAGCTGGTCCATGGCGAGCCCTTTGTCACCACAGATCGCGCCGTGGACGTGCATATTGCGTCTCTCCGCAAGAAACTAGGGGAAGCGGGGAAAATGGTGGAGACGGTTCGCGGTGTGGGTTACCGAATTCAGCCTCATCAAAGCAACCAGCCGCCGCAAGCTGAGCTGTAAGAACCGCCACTCAACTGGTACAGGCTCCCGACCGAACGCGGAACCCCCCGAGCATGCAGAGCCCATTGAGCGGCGTCCAGCTTCGCAACAAGCACATCATGCCTAGCCTCTCGGGGCATGCACTCTGTCTTTCGAGACTTCTCGGCACAATCTAACATAAAATAGGGTTATCCAGGTGGAGTAACGGAAGGCAGAACAGGACGCATCGCAGTTCCGGAAGAGGAAGGCCGACGCTGGTTGAAGAGTGGTCCCTCCTGTTGTGTGGGTGGGATTATCAGATCGAAGAAAAGATCGGCTGTCTTCAGCCGGTGGATCAGCAATGGACTGGCACACGCAGTGGTCCCATATGGGACCGAAAAAAGTGGTTTGTTTCAAAAACAAGAAACACGAGAGAAAGTACAGTCCACGAAATACTCATTTGGGATAATCAGGAGCCAGCTTTGTTTGCAGGTCCGATATTAACGCGTGAAATGGCGGTTTGCCCACGGCGCTGGCAATTCTTTCTTGCCAGAACAGCTTATGCCGCCATTCTGCTTTTGCTAATGTGTACGGCCTGGTTGGTGGTCACTGGCACCCAATACATTCGGGACGTCGGGGACGCTGCCCGGTTCAGCGAAACTTGGTTTCAAATTGCCAGCCCCATGCAGCTCGTCCTGGCGATATTCTCCGCTGCACTGGTGGCCGCGTCAAGCGTGTGTCAGGAAAAGGACAAACGCACCCTCGATCTGTTGCTGGTAACAGAGCTGACCAATACCGAGCTTGTTCTGGGGAAGCTGTTCAGCAGCCTGGTAACGCTCCTGACCACTCTGGTTGGTGGAATACCCGTGTATCTTTTTGCTGCTTTGCTGGGTGGCATTTCTTATGGCCAGATTTTTCGGGTATTCCTCGTCACTTTTGCAGCCATGCTCGTAGCTGGAAGTTTGGGCACGCTTCTCGCCTTCTGGCGGGAAAAGACTGTTCAAGCAATCACCCTGACGATTCTCGCGCTCGTGTTCTGGCTGGGCATCGGCGAGGTGCTGGCTTGGCAGGGAGGGCGTGTCCTCGTCGGAATGCCGTGTTCTTCTCTCGCTGTGATGATCAGCCCCTGGCGGGCAGTTTTGGAAGCGTCTCGTCCGATTCTTCGGGCAGAATCCGCTCTCGGCACATTAGGATTTAGCTGGGCAGGGTTCCTCATCGTGGAACTGATCTCTTTCCTCGTCCTGAACGGCATTGCCATCGCCGGAGTACGCGTTTGGAACGTAGTTCGGGATCCTCGACGGCAACCGGCGGAGGAAGATTGGGCAACGGGGGCAGAATCGCAGGCGCTCGAGCCGGCACTCGCGGCGGTGGCAAACACTGAGGCCTCAGCCAGTGCCTCTGAAATCGCGGCACGGGGCCCAGCATATCCAGGCGTGGTTGGGGTCGAAAGAGCGCCGGTTCTGACCCCAACTGATCGCAGGTCAAAATCGGCAGAAGAACTGAGCCGTCTTCACGCCGCCCCTGGAAAAAAGAGAGAAGTCTGGGACAATCCGGTGCTGTGGCGGGAGGTTTGCACGTGGGCCTATGGAAGGCGGGCCTTGCTTGTGCGACTCGGGTATCTTGTCCTCTTTTTTGCAGCGTTCTTCGCCCTGGCCCAGTACGGAGAAACCATTGAGGGACCCAACAAGAACCTCGTCGCGGCAGTCACGGTGCCCGTCCTCTTGATAAGTCTCATCCTTGTCAACACGCAGGCGGTTACATCGCTGACGACGGAACGTGACGGTCGGACGCTGGATCTGCTTCTGGTGTCGGACATCACGCCTAAGGAGTTCATTTTTGGCAAACTCCTGGGAACTTTTTACAACTGCAAGGAGTATGTGCTCCTGCCCACGATCCTGTGCCTGTGGCTGGGCTGGCGGGGCTGGCTGACTTGGGAGGACACAGTCTATCTGGTTGTCGGTTTGTGGGTACTGTTTGGGTTTGTGGCCATGCTGGGAGTTCATGCCGGTTTGAACTACGTCAACTCTCGCCATGCCATCGCAACCAGCCTGGGAACCGTGTTTTTCCTCTTTCTTGGTGTCGCAGTGTGTATGCGGGTGATGCTTGCGTTCAGTGGCTCGTTCCAGGCCCAGCTGCACCCGTTTCTGGCTTTCATGATCGGCGGGGGAGCGGGACTATACCTTGCCCTGGGAATTCGAAACCCGTCTAACGCACTAGCTCTGGCTTCGTTTGCCTGTCCCTTGGCGACGTTTTATGCTCTCACCAGCCTCTTTCTGGGACAAACCCATCTTGTTTTTGTCGCGCTGGTTGCCGCGTACAGTTTTGCCACGGCTGCGATGCTCATACCGGCCATCGACGAATTTGATGTGGCCACCGGCCGCACCACAGCGGATGAAACCTGAACACGCGGGGCCGCTCAAATGATACCGTTGCACTCGGAGGTCAGGGCGTCGCTGTGAGCATGCTCTCACTGATTCCGTTTCTGATCATGATGGGAGGTCTGGCGGTCCTCTCGGCATGCTTTTCTGCCGCGGAAGCGGCTTACTTTTCGCTCCGTCGTCAGGACCTGGACCGGCTAACGACTTTTGGCTGGACAGGTCGCCTCGCTTCCTACCTTGCCGGCCGAGGGGAACACCTTCTAACCGCCATCTTGTTCTGCAATTTGCTGGTCAATGTGGCTTATTTCACCATGTCTTCCGTTCTCACCCTGCACTGGCAGCGTCAAGGAAATATTCAGCAGGCCGGTATTTTTGCGTCAGTTTCCATCCTGATTCTCATCTTTTTCAGCGAAATGCTGCCGAAAAGCCTGGCTGCTCAGCGTCCGACGGCGTGGGCTTTGGTTTTAGCCTTTCCCATTTACATGGCCGTCAGGCTGATAAATCCCCTTTTGCCGGTGTTACGTGGGATAGCGATTGGCATTCGGCGGGTTTTCTGGCCGGGGTTCAAACCGGAACCCTTTCTCCGCGTCAGGGAGCTGGAAAAGGCCGTTCGCGTCTCGCAGGAAGCAGCCGCAGTACTGGAAGATGAGCAACATATTCTGGAAAACCTTGTGCGGCTTTCCGATCTACGGGCCGAGGATGTCATGCAGCCTCGAACCGGAATCCGAATTCACCACAGGCCAGTATCAGCCACTGAGGCTAAAACGGCCTTTTCGGGATCAAGATATCTTTTCATTGTGGAACAAGAAGACGAGGCTTTCACATCCGCGCTCTCACCTCGTACCCTTATGAGAGCAGTGGGGTCTCCTGGGGCAGTCGACGGAACAGATTCCAGCGCCCTCCCGACTTCAAATCAACCTAACACACCCGCACCACAATGTTTGGATTCTGCGGACCTCGCGGTTTGGGCTGAGGCGGTCACCTATGTCCCCTGGAATGTTACGGCTGCTCAGGTCCTGCAAGCGCTGGTGGATGAGCAACGAGACGTGGCAGCCGTTGTCAACGAGTATGGCGAAACGGTGGGCGTTATCACGCTTGAGGACCTTCTTTCCCGCATCTTCACACGCGAGACCAGTCGTAGCGAGCAGTTTTTTGGGCGACGTCCCATCCTCCCTGTGGAGCCGGGCGTTTGGCACGTGACGGGGCTGACAAGTGTTCACCGGCTGTGCCGTTATTTCGGTCTCGAGCGTCCCGAAGAGGCCACCCACACAGTTGCAGGTATCTTCCAGGACCAACTGGGCCGACTGCCAAAACCTGGGGACGTTTGCCGGTGGGGACCGTTTGAGTTGCGTGCCATTCAGGTCGGCCGTCGCGGGGTTGTACTCGCTGAACTTCGTCGACGGGATCATGTGAAGGAGAGCGCGGAATGACGCTCATTTTTCCCTTTGTTTTGTTCATCATCGGTCTTGCGTTAAGCGCCCTATTCAGCGGGACTGAAACCGGTTTCTACCGCGTTTCACGACTGCGACTCCAGGTTCTGGCAGGAACAGGCGATTGGCTCGCTCGTATCCTGGCCTGGTTCGCTGAGCGACCAGCATTATTTATCAGCACGACTCTCGTAGGCAACAATCTGGCCAATTATTTAGTCTCTTTTGCAGCCGTTCTTCTTCTCCAGCAGATGGCCGATACCTCGGCGACGACGGTGGAGCTTCTCGCGACCTTCATTACGACTCCCATCGTTTTCATTTTTGGAGAGCTCATTCCCAAGCGACTTTTCCTTCAGGCGCCATTCCGTCTGCTCCGCGTTACTGGGCCGGTCTTTTCGCTGCTCGCTGTGCTTCTCTTGCCAATTTCAGGGATACTCTGGGTCTATGGTCGAGTACTCTCGCTGTTCTTTGCTGCTCCCTTGGAAAAAGCACGCTCCGAGATTGCCAGCCGGGAGCTGCGACGGATCATGGAGGAGGGTGAACACGCGGGGCTGATTGTGGGGATTCAACGCCGAATTGCCCGGGCCATCCTGGAAAATGGCGCCAAACCAGCGACCGAGTTCATGGATGAACTTTCGTCCATTCCCATCGTTTCTCCCGATGTGACCTGGCAGAATCTTACCCAGCAAATCCCTGCAAAATTCGAGGAGTTTGCTCTTGTCCGTGAGAGCACTGGTGAGAGCAGATACAGAGGTTACGTATATCTGGCTGAACTTTTTTTGAACCCGGAAATACCGGTGCGGGCTCTGGTCCGACCTGTTCTGCGCGTTCACACGCAAGAAAGATTGGTGTCTGTTCTTCAGGAACTGTTTCAAAAGCGGGAACCTCTTGCCCTGGTGGTGGATGCACAAGGCGAGCCTGTCGGGGTACTCCTCGAGCGCACGCTGCGCCGCATTTATCTCGACGAGGATAACTCTTAAGACGTGTTCGACGGTGTTAGGAGACCCAGGGCGTCCCAACGCACCATCATACCGCTGGGAAGCGGTCGGCCGTCTGCAGTGGGGATCACCATCATCCGTATTTTCAGCTCACCGTATTGCCAAATCTCCGGACGAATCCCGTGGATCAGTCGTGTAACCTGGTGGATCCCGTAGCCAGGTGTGTGACACGTGAAGAGAAAGAACCCCCGTTGGGGATCTATCAGCTCGAAACACATTCGCACAAGGGCCTCGATATCTTTGTGAAACTGAAAGACCTCACCCCGGGGACCATGGCCATAACTCGGCGGATCCAAAATGATCCCTTCATACAGTTTGCCCCGCCGCAACTCACGACGCACAAATTTGCGTGCATCCTCAACGATCCAGTGTATGGGCCGATTTTCCAGGCCCGAGTGCTCGGCATTGCGACGGGCCCAGCCTACCACATTCTGAGCCGCATCCACATGGACAACCTCTGCCCCCGCCCGTGCCGCTACCAGAGTGGCCCCTCCTGTGTAAGCAAAAAGATTGAGAATTGGTTTGGTGACAGCAGTCGTGCTGAGCCGACGGTAGAGCCAGTTCCAGTTGGCAGCTTGTTCAGGAAAAAGGCCCACGTGGCCTGACTCGTTGCGCTTCAATTCGAACACGAGTGGCCCCCAATGAATCGTCCACCGTTGCGGCACGTGACTGTGGTCCACCCACTTCCCTAGATTGCCGCGAGCCCGTTCGAACCGACTGTGAGCCATCCGCCACAACTGCGGCCGAGCCACGGGTCCTTCTGCCGCGGGACTGGGACGGTCCAAAATCCACGCCCCAAAGCGTTCCAGGCGACGTCCTCCTCCGAAGTCGAGCAGCTCGTAATCCTGCGTTTGAAACGGAGCTGCCCCCCACTCTTCGCAGTCAACCTGGAACATGTCAAAAACCGCACGACCTTTATGCGGACGTTTCGGGAACCACCTTGTACACGGTGTCGTGTTCACGGGCATGTTCCACGACTTTAATCCCCACGTTCTGCCCGGCCTTCGCCTCCTGGACAGGCTGCCTGTCAATTTGTATCGAGGTCACAGGCTGGTAAAAGTCACTCGTGTGTCCCTTGATGTGAATGGTATCTCCGACCGCCAAAGTGCCGTTGGTGATCTCCACGGCCGCCACACCCAAATGGCTGAAATAGTGTGTCACGCGTCCCACCGGAATCTCCGCCATGGCACGTCCTCCTTCCTGCAGGGAATGAACCGACTGGGTGTGACCGGATCGCACATCGATCCACCGGCCACAGTCACACCGTATCGAACGCCCAAAAGCGAACAGAGTTACGTCGTAAGCCGCACCACAGTGCGGGCACATGATTGCCATGGCATCGACCCCACATACCAGTATGGCACGGCCCCACGAAACCTGCAATGAGAGGAAGCTGTGCAAGAATTTTCCCACAAAAATAGGGCCGTCAAGCCTCTTGCTTCACGGCCCTTTCTCGTCGGGATGAGCAGCGTGCTGAGGCGGAGACTATCCACTTCTCCTGAGGACAGATCTCCAGTCTCTCAAGCAGCGTTCAGCATTTCATTTCTTCTTGCACGATTTCTTGGTTGCCTTCTTGGCAGCAGCCTTCTTGGTTGCCGCACCCTTCGTTGCTGCTTTCTTGGTCGCCACGATACGTACCTCCGTCCAAAAAGTGCCGGCGGGATGGCTTCGACCACCGAAGCCTTTCACAGGCCACCTTTCCCGCTTGGGCACATGCACCCACACCCAGCCACGTGTTTTAGCTTGCCATCGCTCAACGGCCACCATCGATGGCACGCCTCGAAACTTTTCATCGGCTTTATATCGAACGTTGCAAAAATTTCAATGCCCCCGACGCAATTTTTGGGCGCCGGTTGATCTTAGGCCCTGGTTGATCCGACCACCCGCGACGGCTGTGATTCAGCCAAAAGCAGACTCGTAAAAAAGTCCAACCGACTTAGCACGCTGACCAACCGGGCCAATGGAAAAACCGAGCCCAAGACTGGACGGGGAGGCTTTGCCTTGTTTCAATGTTACCGGGCGTTGGCCGAAACCGGTGGTTGTTTTTTGACCCCAACTTCCAGAATGCACCAGACGTCCAACGTCATGTTTTTTCGAACCGCAGGAAATTGCCCCACACCATCGATCCATCCCTCAGACCCTTTGATGGAGGAGGTCAAACCCATGCGTGTCCATCGTCGTTCCTTTCTCAAAGCATCGGCCGCCGCCGGTGCAGTCTTCACTTTTGCCATCTCGGGCACCCGAAGCTCCGGCCGAATCATCGGGGCCAACGAGACGATTAACATCGGCGTCGCGGGCATCCATGGCCGCGGTGGAGCCCATATTGACGCCTTTGCCAGTATGCCGAATGTGCGAGTCACGTATTTGATCGATCCTGACAGTCGATTATTTGCCAATCGCATCAAGCAGGTTGAAAAACGCGGGGGCAATACGCCTAAGTGTGTCCCGGATGTCCGCCAGGCCCTGGACGACAAGAATCTGGACGCAATCTCGATCGCCACCTGCAATCACTGGCATTCGCTGATGACGATTTGGGCGTGCCAGGCAGGTAAAGACGTCTACGTCGAAAAGCCGTGCAGTCACAATGTGTTCGAGGGCCGCAAGTGCGTCGAGGCTGCCCGCAAATACGGCCGGATTGTCCAGCACGGAACCCAGAGTCGCTCGAGCGCCTCCTGGGCGCAGCAGGTGGCCGCCATCGCCTCGGGCAAGTATGGCAAACTCCTGGTTTCAAAGGGTTATGCCAGCAAACCACGGTGGTCCATCGGTTTCAAGGAAGATAAGGATCCCCCGCCCGAGTTGGACTACAACCTGTGGCTCGGACCTGCGCAGTGGATGCCTTACAACGAAAACCTCGTCCATTACAATTGGCACTGGTTCTGGCCGACCGGCAACGGTGAAATCGGCAACCAGGGAGTTCATCAAATGGACATTGCGCGATGGGCGATCCCTGGCGCCACATTGCCCGATTGGGTGATCAGTGCCGGCGGCCGATACGTCGACGAACCCGATCACAACTGGAAAGACCAGGGGCAGACTCCCAACATGCAGATCACGGTCATGGGCTTCGGGGATGTGCTCTTGCTCTTCGAAGTACGTGGCCTCGTGGGAAAAGCCGGCCCGGGCGGAAAGAAATTCGATCCCATTGTCACCAACGAATTCTATCTGGAAGAGGGTGTCATCAAGGAAGGTAAGTTCTATCCGAAGGGTAAGGACAAGCCAGAACCACTGGTAAAGGTCGATGTCAAAATGGGCCCGGGCGACCAATTCGAAAACTTCATCGCCTGCATGCGCAGCCGCAAGGTGGAAGAGCTGCACGCCGATATCGAGGTGGCGCACTACTCTTCCGCCCTTTGCCACCTGGGCAATATCTCTTACCGTCTGGGGAAAGAAGTGAGCTTTGCCGAAGCGGCTGCTGGCCTGCCGAACCACGAGCTCGTCGCAGCCGCCTGGAAAATGCTAGAAGACAACCTCGCAGGTGCTTTGGGGGTGGACCTGACAAAGCTCACGTGTATTCTGGGGCCCAAACTGGCGTTCGACCGAAATAAGGAGCGCTTTGTTGATAATCCTGAAGCGGACAAACTCCTCACGCGAGACTACCGGAAGCCGTTCGTCGTTCCGGAAACCGTGTGACTCGGAGGAAAAGATCCGAGATGTAGCGTCGGGATTCCAACGCGTACGAACCGGGCGGAGCATCCTCGCCCGGCGAGGTTGAGTTTTTTGCCAAAACCCTGCGGACCCAATACCATTCCCGGCCAGATCGTTGACCATTCTGTCATGCATCGTCAGTCCGAATACAGGGGGTGAAGCCATGCGCAAGTACGAACGCTTCTCACGCCGCAGTTTTCTGGACCGCACAGCATTCCTGAGCGGTGCTGGAATGATCGTTCCCACCGTCATTCCCGGCTCTGTGCTCGGCGAAGCCGGTTCCTCGGACCCCAGCGAAAAAGTCAGGGTTGGCCTCATCGGTTGCGGTGGGATGGGCCAGGCAAACCTCGCCAACACCGCCCAGCACCCGGAGGTAACCGTCGCAGCGGCAGCCGATCCCTGGCAGTCACGTTTAGATGCCGTGCTCAAAAAATACCCCGGGTGTAAAGGCTTTAAAGACTATCGCGAACTGCTGGATCAAAAAGATGTCGATGCTGTCATCATTGCATCGCCGCCTCATTGGCATTGTCTCCATGCGATCCACGCCTGCGAAGCGGGCAAGGATATCTACCTCCAAAAGCCCATGACGCTGCATCTCGGGGAGAGTTTGGCGGTTCGTAACGCCGTGAAGAGGCACAATCGGATTAGCCAGATCGGCACTCAGATCCACGCCTCCGAAAACTACCGTCGTGTCGTGGAAAAAATTCGGGGAGGCTTCATTGGACAAGTCAGTGTGGTTCGTACGTTTAACGTCATGAACCAGGGACCTGAAGGGGTAGGACACGACCCCGGCACGCCGTGCCCGCCAGACCTGAACTGGGAGCTGTGGATCGGTCCAGCGCCCATGCGGCCGTACAACCGAATTCTCGCTAGCAGCTCGTACTACCATTGTTCCTGGATGGATTACAGTGGAGGCTGGACACCGGGAATGGCACCTCACATCATCGACCTCCCCATTTGGGCGCTGGACCTTAAGTATCCGCTTCGCGTCCACTGTTCGGGCGGCCGCTACATCATTCGTGACGACGGGGACGCCCCAGACGTTCAGGAAATTTTGTGGCAGTATCCCAATTTGACCATGACGTGGATGTGCAATCTTGTGAACAGCTACGGCTTTGATCTCCACGGGAAGCCTGTCCCCCAACGGCGTTTGGGCATCTATTTCCATGGAGTGGATGGAACGCTGTACGCTAATTACACCATGCATCAGGTGGTACCGGAGGGTGATCGTATGAAGGACCGCGAGCCACCACCTCCTTCCATCCCACCTTCTCCCGGACACGAACTGGAATGGATCAACTGCGTGAAAACGCGAGAGCAGCCCTCCTGCAGCGTGTTTTATCACGTTCGCGTGGACATCCCCATCGTGCTGGGAAATCTCGCATACCGGCTGGGCCGTTCTCTCAACTTTGATCCGGAGAAGGAGCAGATCATCGGAGACGAGGAAGCCGCCCGTCTTGCAATCCCGGTCTACCGAAAGCCATGGCGTTTCCCAGAAGAGTATTTGAAGGGATAGTCTGCGCCCCGCCCCACCGGATTATCGCGCTGTACCCGCGCCAACGGTGGAATCCCCATCGAAACATCCACTTCCCGAGTACTCAGGAAAGCGTCCGGAGAGAGCACGGGTGCATCACTCCGTGCCAATTTTGAGTTCCGTTTTAACCTACAGGATTCCCCTCTTGAGGGTGATTCATTCGCGCACCTAATCCTCAGCCATTTCACGCCTGGAGATTTTACAAGCTAAGTTTT
>NZ_JBAMME010000227.1:0-5798 GCF_039793925.1 Thermogutta sp.
TGCCTGAGAATTCCCCTGGCGCGCCGCCGGAGAGCCGGGTAAATCCCCACGTAGAAAGCAACCTCAGGCGCCAGCAACGCGGCGGCCAGTTCGTATACGAGCGCCGGCAGCAACCGTCGCTGTCGCCAGGCCTCCTGGGCTTTCCCATGCAGCCTGCGCGCCCGCCCCACCCGATGGAAGCGATACCAGGCCAATGAGAGTGCCAGTTGCCAATACATTGGCCTCAGTGGGGATCCCCAATAGCGCCGGCTCAGGCGGATGCTATCCTCCAGCCGGTCAGCCTCCGTCCAGGCGTCGGTTTTCGATTCCGCGTGCAAACGGTAGGTTGCCAGCACCTGATCAATGAAGTAAAAGCGATAATGCCGCGACATCCGGCAGAACAAATCGTAGTCCATGTGATACTTGAGGCTGACGTCCATCCCCCCGCAGCGTTGCCACACCTCCGGCGTCCAAAAGACCGCCGGCTGGGGAATCATATGCCCTTTCCATACCTCCAAAACGCGCCGATGACTTTCAAAATGGCTGGGGTGCTCTATGCCGGTGAACCTCCCGTGTTCGTCTATGAAACGACAGCGGCCCATCACAACATGTCGTCCACGAGCGGGGTCAATCTCCCGAGCCACACGATGTAAGGCGCCGGGCAACAGCGTGTCGTCCGAGCACAGGTAGCCCCAGATCTCGCCCGTCGCCAGGCCCCATTGCCGCCACTCGGCGACCGAGAGGGGAAGCGCCAGCTGATACGCCGGAACTGCCCGCAGTGGACTCAACTCTCCCATCAGGTCGGCCTTGGTCAGCCCCCGAATGGGCAGGTGCACCGGAGGGCCTCCTTTCTCCGGGCGGCAGACCAGTTCCCACTTCTGGGGGTCAAACCGGATCTCCACAGTAGCTTGACAGTACAGTATCTTGCCCTTGCTGCCACATCAACAGGGTGGCTTTTGTGGTATTGTAATTTTCCGAATCCAGAGACTCCCACCTGTGCCTTTCAAGGCAAGCGGCATAAGTTGTGATAAGAGATCGCGATGAAACATAGCCATATAACTGTTGAAGCACAGGATCTCAAACGAGATATTGTATGACAAAAATGCTCGCAGGACATGGATCTCATTCCAAGCGCGCCCTTCGGCGTACCATTCGCGCGGATATTCAAATGGCCAGAAGATGTCATGAAAATGTATCAGGACGCCTGGCTTTAGAGCGGGCAAGACTTCAAAGAGAATATAGGACACGTCACTCCCCAGCTTTACCACATGGGATGAGTCAACAAACAGGATATCATTCTTCTCCAGACGTGAGAACTCGCTGATTGGGATTTCCTGGACTTTGTGTTCAACAATCCTGACTTCGTCTGATTTGCGTAGGAGGGATCTCAGTCGCTGTGGATACGGCTCTATGAAAGTCAAGTCAATCGCTCCACCGAAGAAGAGTTCATTGGTGTCCAGCATAACAGCCGATGAGAAACCAGCACCAATCTCAATTACTCGACGGGGTCGGTAATGCCGCAGGAAACAGTACAGGACTAACCCATCCTGGTAAACGTAGGAATCATTGGCGAAGTAATACCTGCAAGTCTTCGAGGGCTGTTCAGTGAATGGCTGCTCTTTGTAATACGCCGCAAATTCTTTGAGCAGCGCAATCTGTTCCATAACCCTTAGATCAATGCCGGCTATATCTGGCCGACTCCGTGCAGCGGAGACTATTTGCTCATAATTCTCTACATCCTCTATGGCTGGCAACGGCGATAGAAAATGGCCAGGTGGTGCGAATCTCAGAAATGGGGATTCCCACCGATTTCTGGCTTCGTCGCTTTCTATGAATATTTCCAGTAAATCAAGCCGCGACAGCTCTTGACCACGAAGCATCTTTAGCCAATGGCCCCTGCCGTTCGGATCGCCGGGACGGCCGAGTAGCCTCTGGTAACAATATTCAACAAACTCTTCATCCGTCATCTCTTCAAGTTTGCGAGGCACTGACACTCTCTCCTTTCTTATTTTTCTTAACGACCGCATGATATGCATCTAGCACCCTCCACGCTGTATGCTCCCATGAGAACTGCTGAGCACGCAGAATGGACCGAGCACGTAACTCCTGTGGGTTGATTTCCCCACACAATAGAGCCAGCATGGCTCGAAAAATGCAGACTTCATCATTGGGCTCCACCAGTATACCTGCAGAGCCTATGATCTCAGGTAGTGCACTGGCATTTGAGGCAATCACCGGCGCGCCCAGATTCATCGCCTCCAATACGGGTAAACCAAATCCTTCGAACAGCGAAGGATAAACAAACGCGAAACAGTTTTGATAAAGCCATTGGAGTGTCGTATCATCTACATAGCCCAGCAGGATAATATCCTGCCGTAACTCCAATCTCTCAATCAACTGATCCAAGTCATCCATCAACCAACCCTTGCCGCCGGCCAGGACTAACGGGAAAGTTTCACCCACATGCGTTTTCAGCCGCGCATATGCTTGCAACAAACGCCGGTGGTTCTTGCGTGGTTCAAGCGTTCCTACATTCAACCAGAATTGACCAGGCTGGAGTTGGGCGAGGTTTTTGGGCTTTGCCAAATCTTCGCGCCTCGTAAATCGGCTACCCCCATAGACCACGACAACTCGGTCTGGAGGATAATGCGGGAATATCTCTAAGAAGTGGGAGCGACTGTATTCCGACACAGCAATGATCATGTCAGCATATAGGCTGGCGTGAAAAACGCCGTTAAAGCATATGAGTCGGTTCGCTTCGGTGGTGAAATCTGGATATTCTAAGAATGCGAGATCATAGAGTGTATAGACCAACCGAGCATGTTTCAATCCTACAGGGCAGTAGAAATTGTTGGCATGCACAATATCCGGCTGGCCTAGTCTTGATTCGAGATCGGCAGGCGGTTTGGTCCAGAAGGCTCGCAGGTCTTCGTATGAATGATGCCCCAATCCACGCCGGAAGTTGGGTTTGTTGATCTGAACAGTTGAATCAGGCCAGTCAGGATCCCAATATCCGTCTCCAAAAGTTGGATACAGGATGTACTCGTTTTCTGAGTCAATCTCGGCCAGGTGTCGGATCAGACCATCGGCAAAGTACCCGCAGCCTGCCTTTAAGCAGCCGGTCTGGCTCACGTCAAAGCCAATTCTCATTTGCATTTGGCGAACCTCTTTCGGAGGACATTCCGTGCGTTGGCCGCGATCCAGAAAGTAGTCGTTCGCAGCACTTTGCTTGAAATGCCGCGATTCCACCGAAGCGAGGCGTACAGCGATACAAGCGAAACAGCCACAGCGAAACGAAAGCGATCAGCGCGGCGGAAGCCATTCGTTTCCACCACAGCATGAGCATAATTGAAAATCCACTGATCTGGCACCTTGCCAAAATGCCGCCGCATGAAATCATTGTTAGCCTTGTGACAGGCGATCCTTGCCCTTACCGTAAATGCTTCTCCGTGCAGACGGGTAGCCGCCAGCAAGACGGGTAAGTAATCGAAGCGCACGCCGTTTTTGCCCAGGCGTATCCAGTACTCATAATCTATGCTCTGACGCAAGGAAATATCTAACAAACCATAGCGGTCAAAGACGGACCGGCGCAGAAATGTCGCCGGTTGGCTAATGTAGCACGTTTCCAGAAGCCGCTCCCAATTCCATGGCTCGGTGGGATATTTTTCAATAAAGGCATCGTTCTCGTCAATATGATTGGCGTCCCCATAAACCACCTCAGTTTCGGGGTGTGTATCAAAGTACTCTAATACGGTTGCCAGCGCACCAGGATAATAAATATCGTCAGAGTTCAACCAGCCGATGATGGGACCGGATGAGCGCATGATCCCTTTGTTAATAGCATCGGCGTGTCCGCGATCTCTCTCAGATACCCAATAGAAACGGTCCCCGTAGCGTTTCAATATCTCGATGGTTTCATCCGTGCTGCCCCCGTCAATGACTAAATACTCCAAACCATCCACCCCCTGCGACAGCACGCTTTGGATGGTGCGCTCAATGTATTTGCCCTGGTTATACGATGGCGTAATAATGCTAATTCGTGGTGGCATGACCGGCCTGTACCTCCAGAAGATTAATAATGCCGCCGGGTGACACAACCCGACAAGCACGAGCCACACACCCCAGCATACGGGTATCCTCACCCATATTGTACGCCTTTGGCTGAAAGACGGGATCAATCAGCAACTCAACAAAACCGCTATCGCAAGGAAGCATACGACGGACGATTAGTGTTCGGCCCCGCTCAATTTGGTATCTCACTGAATCATCCTTTCCATCCTGTGTCAGGCAGACCGATACACGGTCAAAAGGCAACCAGGATGGAGCCGTCAACGAAATCTCCAGGTATCGCTCTTCAGAGTTGGCATCATAGGTGACCGTCAAGCGTTCACCCGTCCACCCATCTGGATATATGCCGTGAATTGCCAGACCAAAACGGCTCGTATCGGCGAGAGCCTCGCAGAAAACCCGAAGGTATTGCCGAGCCATCTCTGTCGGATCCTCAAAAGCCACTACGCGTTGATAGCCGCGCTGAACCAATTGTGCCATTAGTTCGGGATTGCTTTCAACCTGTGCAATTGCCTGCGCGATTTCCTGCGGCTTACGAGGATCGAAAAACAGCGCTGCATCGCCAGCGATCTCCGGTAGGGCGGTCACGTTGCTACACAAGACCGGTTTACCGAATGCCATTGCCTCCAGGATTGGCATACCAAACCCTTCATAAAGGGACGGAAAAATCACAGCACAGCATCCTTGCAACAGTGCGGCTAATTCTTCATCAGGCACATAGCCAGCAAAGATGACCCAGCCGCCTAACCCCATGCGTCCAACCACGTCCTGCAACTTATCCATACGCTCGCCAGGTGCGCCGGTACATACCAGCCTCAAATCAGACTCCGGGTGGTGCGCGCGAAATAAACCAAAAGCCGTTAACAGCATCTCGTGATTTTTATGTGGCCAAAAGTTGGATGGATAAAGAAGAAAGCGATTTGCCTCTATCCCCAGGCGCTTCAAAACTGAAACTGAGCCTGTATCTGGTTGGGGTAACCGGTTAGCCATGCGAGTGTAGATAGTGACAACACGGTTAGGATCAATATCTGCGTTCTCTAACACTGTCGTGCGCACATAGTCTGACACACACACTATCCTGCTGGCTAAACGGCAAGAGTCTCTAAAATGCAGGTCTCTGTAATAGCGCTCGTCCATAGTGAAAAACATGGGATAGTAGAGATATTGCAGATCATGCACCACAATCACCATCGGCACAGTCGGATCATAGAAAAACGGTGCGGTAAAGGGGCAGAATACCAGGTCCGCGCCGATTTGCCTGGGCAGGCTGCTAATGCGAGGGCGATGAAACGCCTGTCGATAGACCAACTTTAATCTTGCTACAACCGATGGTGGAAGAATGGACGTCAGACTATTACGTACCCACTCCTTCAACAATTGCACTCTCTTTGCAGTTCCGGCTCTTCCACCCCGTTGCATCACACACAGACGGCGTACATTGTGCGAGTCTAAATAAGCTAATTCATCATGACTCTTGTCTGAGGTCAAAAGAACCCATTCGCAGTCTGGGGCGATTTGAGACAGGTGACGGACAAGGCCTATCGCCACCAATTTGGCGCCCCCATTCTCGCCCCCAGGCAACACCGGCGTCAGATCCACAGCAACTCGTTTCAAGTTGATACCGGACCTGGCTGTTACACTATGCTCCTCTTTAGTCTTTATAGATTCCGTTATCACTTCAGACGGCAACGATGATAACGCCTGCTCCACCCATTTCCAACCGCCCAGCCGTCGCACGACCCTGTACACGC
>NZ_JBAMME010000228.1:0-5792 GCF_039793925.1 Thermogutta sp.
GTCGCTATAGGCGAAGGGGAACATGCCGCTGCTGGCGTCGCTGAACGGGTCGCCCACATAGGCGATGTCATCCTCTTCGCCGGGGCCGCCGCCGTAGTCCCGGCCATAGTAGCGATAGTCGTAGAAGCCGGGATACGTAATGGTCTCGTCGTAAGAATTGCTCCACGGGCCGCCCCAACTCGTGCTGGAGGAACTGCCGCTGCCTGAACCCGAGCCGCTACCACTCGCGCTGCCAGAGCCGCTGCTGCTGCCCCAAGTGATCGACCAGCTCGACCAGCCGGTAGCGGTGCCGTTTTCGATGCCCGTGACGTGGTTCGTGGCTGACTCGGTCACGGTGGGTTGGCCCTCAGGAAGCCAAGTCTTCGTCCACTGGTACTGGTAATTGTAGTCGTCGTAGGTGGCGTCCTGGTAGCTGCCGCCGCTGGCCCGAGCTGTCGCTGCTGGTCTGCCGGAGGGTCTGCTAACACTAATCGGCCGCGTCAGTCACACCGTTGTCCAGCAGAAAAGCCGGCGATGTCGTGGGAACTCCTGAGGCATCGAGTTTAACCTTGCGAGCATCGGTTTGGCAGACGCCGACGAATAGCCGCCCCAGGCATTCGACGCCGCCTAATAATCGAACGAGAGTCTTCCTGCGTCAAACTCCTTGAGAACCAGCTCGCACTCAAAGCCTAGGATACCTCCTTGTTCGATTAGCTCTTCCAGGACCTGACGGGCCTCCTCGGGTTTCCAAAAAAGCGCGCGAGCTGCGGCTGCCGATCGGACATAAGGATCAGGATCACGCATCAAATCGCAGATGGCCTGGCGGCCTTCTGGTGTGGTCCTTAGTTCTTTGTAGCACTGATGGGCACGGTCATGGGCACGGTTAGCCTTGTCGGGGTCGGTCTTCCTCTTGGGATCCGTCAGGGCACGGCTGGAGTACTGCGCATTTTCCAGCACCGCCTCGCGGAACTGAGCAATCAGGCTCTGGATACGTTCTGAGCACATAGGCATTTCTCCACCTTACGGCAACGGCTTTCCCTCAAGCACCATTGGCAGGATCTTCAGGCCAAAGGCTTGCTGCTCTTCGTATGATTGACTGTCCAGCGACTCGCGAACCGTCTTTCCACCCATGAAACCGCTAAGTGGTTTGGACGAATAGTAGTCGGCGATTTTCTGATTGACTTCCCTGGGCACGGCGACGACGTTTGCCGTATTGTGGATCGCCTCCGGACCAAAGCGGGCGATATTGCTGGGGCGCTGCTCAACGATATGGTGCCATACCTTGCCTTCGCCCGGCGGGCCATTGGTTTGGGTGCCTCAGGGAACTGGCCAATCCGTTCTATCACGGGGTGACGGTGCTGAACATCATGGGGCGGCTTTTGTACCGGGTGCGAATCACCGACGAGGCGACCTGCTACAAGCTGTTTCCCACAGAGGTGCTTCCGGCACTGGACCTGGAATGCGAGCGGTTGGAGTTTTGCCCGAAGGTGACGGCCAAGGCCGCGCGGGTGGGCCTCTGGATTGTGGAAGTGACGATCCGCGATCACGGTCGCGCGATAAGGGGGGCAAGAAGATTCGCTTTTACGACGGTCTAATCGCAAAGGCCACGCTGTGGAAATACCGGCACTGGCAGCCGAAGGAGTTGATGGAGGCCCCAGCCCGTGCCGCAAAAGACATCCAGACACCATTACACCGAGGGTCCAGGTGTAAATTGCATTTCATAGTACACGGTTGCGATGTAACAAGGGGCGGAAACTTCTAGTGACCGACGGGGACAATGCTCGCCATGAGCGGAACTGTGAACAGGCGGGCGATGACGCTTATCGAGTTGCTGGTGGTGATTAGCATCATCGGCCTTCTCGTGGCCCTGCTTTTGCCTGCTGTGCAAATGGCCCAGGCAACTGCCCGGCGTGGGCAGTGCAGCAACCATTTGAAGCAGATCGGTCTGGGGCTTCACATGCACCACGAAATGTACAATGTGCTTCCCCACAACGGCGGGTGGGACAACCGACAGGTGATCGCCGAGGTATCGGGCAACATGTTTACGCCGTCGACAACGGATTTTTCCACCGGACAGACGTATCACTGGGGAGCTGGCGACCTTCGCCGCCCGCCGTGGTACCAGACCGGCTCGTGGCTCTACTCGATCCTGCCCTCTGTTGAGCAGAACAGCGTGTATTAGCAGCGTGATTGGCAAGTGCCGGCGGGCATTTATGTGTGTCCAAGTCGCTGGACTGCTGAAGCACACACGGTAGTGGAAAGGGAGAATTACGGCGAGTCCCAAGGCGGCGGCTGGCGCTGGGCAAAGGCGGACTATGCAGCTAACAGCATGATTATTGAAGGGTTGCCCGCGCAAGGGCCCGGCGGTGCAAGCGGTTTGCCGAATTCACTGACGGACTTTCAAACACAATCATCGCCTGCGAAAAGGCCTTCGATCCGGCAGTACACACGCCAAACACTTGGTACTGGGACGAGCCGTTTTTCTTGGGCGTCTCCGGGAGCACAGCGCGTCGCGGTTTGGGCCTCGTGCGCGATGCTGTGGGAAACGATTACAGGACCAATTGGGGTTGGCCTCATCCGGGCGGAGCGCAGTTCTTGTTGGCCGACGGCAGCGTGCGAAGCGTTTCTTATCAGGTCTCCTGGCGGGAGATTACCGCACTACTCACACCCAATGTTACACCCAATGCTGGCGACCTTCCGTCCGTTGGCCCTTGAGGCCGGGAACCAGAACAAGAGGCTGGCTGAGACCTTTTGGGCGACAGGCAACTTCCGATGAGCAGTGCTGTGCTGCTTTGTGTGATTTTGACCTTAGGCCAAATGAACGCGGAGTTCTATCATGATTTTCGCCCAGGTGGGGAACTCCCACCGGTCCTGGTACCTCTTCGAACGGGTCAATTGGGTACAGTCACTGCGGAAAACGGTGTGAGGTGCATTCCCTCAAAGAGGAAATCGGCTTTTTCCCCTCTTTCGCATCGGTGGTGACTTCCAAACCACGTTGACGTACAGGATTCTGTCAACCGGTGAGCCCACCAAGGGGCTGGGAGTAGGATTGAAGCTCTGGGCGAATTTTGCCTCACAGCAATTTCGGGCGGGAACCTTGGGGCATTTCAGACAGCCGAAAGGAGGGGAAGCCATCGTAGCGATACTTGCCGAGGACAAAGAGGGGAAGCGGGGTTACAAGACAAAAAGTATTCCCGTGTCGACTCACCAGGGGCGCCAGCGTCTGGTTCGCAGCGGCGACGAATTGAGCTTTCAGATTTCGCACGAGGGCGGAGTAACATTCCCCCGTTTGCAACGAACGGAGGTAGGAACAGACGGCGCGGCCAACTTGCGCATTGTGGCTGCAAGCGGCGTAGACCCCGCTGCTGTAACTGTGCAGCTTCTCGAGCTGTGCATAAAAGTAGAGCGGTTGTCCACGGCGGCAGCGCCGCCCAAGAAGCGGTCGGGCTGGATTGTGCTGCTTGTGCTGGTTGTGTTGGTTACAGCTGGTCCAGGAGCCTTTGTTGTGTGGTGGAAGATGGCAAAAGCCTGTGGTGCGGCCGCGACGACGTGAGGTTAGCCGGTCTGTTTGGCGGCCACCGGCCGATGAAGTCCCGAGCACGCTACTGCGGCAACCACAACCAAGGAGCCGATCCTCCCGAATAGGATAAACAGCGACTCATGCTTTGCGTTATGGGAACACATTGGTGGCTTGCCGCAAAGGCAAACACAACCTGGGATCTAAATGAACGAGGTAGTTGCGGGCGCAAGCTGGTTTGCGGTTAACAGGTCGCTGGTGTTTACGGCCATATCGTTCAGTGGTCAAGTCTTCCGTTTTGACCAGCTGGCTGCTTGTTTGGTCCACACGATTGTACCGGCTTGGGCCTTAGTGGCTGGTTGGGAAATAATGCTTGGGGCGATGGCCCTACCATCGCCCGGGCGGCTGATGGCCCTGGTGAGCATTACATGCCTGGTCGCTTTACTCGTTCTGCATGTGCTTCGTCGGCACGGCGGCCAACTGTTAATATACCCGGGCGTTCTCCTCTTCCAGTCGCGCGATGCGTTCTATCGTCTGGAACAAATTGTTCTCCAGTACCGCCAGCCGTTGCGCAAAAAGCTTGCGATGCGGACAGAGGATAGCCTCATGCCGTCTAGTACGGCAGGAAAATGCGCATCGTGAGACGCTGACGTGGATCAATGGCCCGGCTGTTGAAGCGAAGCACTTTGAAAAATTCCTGGGAACCCTTCCGACCAAATTGCTCCGTTCAGAAAACCGAGAAATTTAGGGAATAGTTTGCCAAGCAATTTTGTTCCATTAAAATTATTGGGCGTCGACTTGCTGCTTTGGGTTTCCGGTAGGCGTGGCGAGCGCAAGATTCCGTGTGGACAATTGCCCTAATTTTAGGCCACCTGCTTCCTCGGCGGATCAGCAACCGCCATTCGTCCAGAAGTTACACGATCATGACCTTTAAGCCTCGAACTTGTGCAGCGATCAGAAGACTGTTTTGGCTCGTTCCAGCAGCAGTACTGCTTGCGGCGGCTACACCTGCTCGGGCCCAACAGGTACAGCAAAGCGCCCCTGGGCTGCTGTTCTTCGATGATTTCGAATACGAGGTCAAGCGCGATGTCATCGATCCACATCCCCCTTTCCTTACACAAGGAAAATGGTCGGGTGTTAAGTCGATCAATAGTGTGGGTCGAGGTACGGGTTACCTCTACACTGTGGAACGTATTCCGGGTTACCAGGCCAAATTCCCTGGACGCAATTCCCAACGAGTTTTGGCAATTGAGGCTCTTCCCGGAAAGTTTCAGACGCAAACCGACTTCTACCTCCGACTGGGCGACGCCCGAGGACCAACCGACCAGATTCCCGGCAACGTCTGGTTCCAGTTCTGGTTCTACCTCAACCACTACGACGATCCTCAGGATAAGGAAGATCAGCTTAGCGGCATCACCAATGGCAAGTTTCTATATCCCAGCCCGAATGGTATATATCCGGCTCATCCTCGCTGGCTTTTCACGATCCATCATAGCAGTCAGGTGTGGATCAAAGGCGAAGAAAGACCCCGCATTTACGAGCTACCATCCTATCGCGAACTCCTCTTCCAGTGTGAGGGGCTTGGTTCGGGCAATCCCCCCGTTCCCTTCGCCAACATTCACAAAGCGGCCGAGTGGGACCGATGGAAGTTGGGACAGATGGACATCGACACACGGATTGTGGCTAATCACTGGTTTCTGGTGAAACTCCACTTCGATACCTCGACGACGTCAGGGCGATACGAAGCATGGTTGCGACCGATGGGCGGAAAAATGGTAAAAGTGGCCGAATACATCGACGGCGTAACGCCTAGTTTCTCCTGGAAGATTCCTCCCGAGCACGTAGGCGGGCACAAAACACTCTGCATGCCCACCACCCTCGGTGCGTTCATCCCCGAGCGGGCCAAAAATAACAGGGACTGCTGGATATACCTTGATGATTTTGCCATGGCCTCGGGGGAGGATCAGCTTCCCAGGTACGATCAGTGACTTGTGTGCCCCACCGACACTTCCGGCTTGTCGAATCATGATCACGTGTTTTTTTGTGAGCATTCATTTGATACGGAGGCCAATCTCGGAAAATGCACGAAGAGCTAAAATCGGAGGTGCACTCAGTCACCTGCGGCCAACACCGTGTGCGGGATAACGTCGCCGAGATGAGTCTATACCGCATTGAGCAATAACGCCAAGATCGCTCGCCCCAGCCTGATCGCAAGCGTCCGCGAGCCTTGATGCACACTCACGCCACCGTCGTGGCGCTCGCTTCTCAAGGGAACTGGCCAATCGAGGCGGAATTC
>NZ_JBAMME010000229.1:0-11250 GCF_039793925.1 Thermogutta sp.
CGGCGAAGTAGATGGCCGAGCGAAGCTGCGTCGGGTTCTGATGCTCGGCGATAAGCCGGGTTCCGTCCCGGTCCTGCGGTAAACGCAGGAAGTTTGCCGGCAGGTATGTCGCGACGGCCAAAATGCTCAGCGGTATCACGGAGGTTTTCAGCATCGCGGGATTAACGACGGCCATTTCCACAAAAATCCGGCCGATCATCACGGTGGAAGCGAGCAGAATGACCACCGCCGCGGCGTTCTGTTGAGCGCGATCACTGCCTGCCTGCCGGGCCGCGCTGATCGTGGTGGCCGTGCTGGAGACAGCGCCTCCCAGAATGCCCGCTAGGTAAACACCCGCCCGTGTTCCAAGAAACTTGTATGCGATGTAGCCTCCTAAGCTGATCCCCACAATCAGGACCACCATCAACCACACATTAAACAGGCTTACCACTCCGAGTGGGTCAATGGGGCGTGTAGGCAGAACCGGCAGAATGATACAGGTGATCAACACAAACTGCATGATTGCCCGCAAATCCTCGTCGCCGAGCTTTTCTGCGAACCGGTGAATCTCCGGTTTGAACTGAAGCAGAACTGCCACAGCGCCCCCAAGGACAACGCCAACTTCAATGCGGGTCAGCACCAACAGGGCGCCCACGCCGTACATCAGGATGACGGCTACACTTGTCGTCAGGCCCGGGTCAGGATCGGCTCGCCGGATCCTCAGGTAATGGGGAAAGAAGAGCAAACCAACCAGGCACACCAGGGCTGCAGCGGGCAGCCAGCCACCAAAAGACAGCCCCAACAATGCGAAGACGCTTCCGCAGAGTGTGATAAGAGGGAAAGTCCGTAAGCCGGGCATGCCCCACTCACTATGCTCCCGTTGCATCCCCACCAAGAACCCCAAGAGGGCGGCCATGCCCAACCGGCCAAACAGGGCGGTCACATCCGCCTCTTTCCCGGCCAGGAACAAAGGAGTCAACCATTCCGGGGATGTTGCTGGAGGAACCATGAAGCCGTTTTCGCCAAGTCAGTAAGGAAACATAAAGAACGAGTCGTTCAGTGCTGTCTCTTAATTATGGCTCATGGTTCTGCAGAATGGGTGAGGTGATGAAGGCTGGAACGAAAATACCGCTGGCAACGACGTTGTGCCGCCTCTTTCTGTTCCTGCGTTGCCTCCATGCGCGACTGTAAATCTGCCAGATTAGCCAAACAATAGCGGCAACCAATCCGCTCCAAATGTATTCGCACAAATCGTGCCTCATCCGGCGGTAAGGCGCCCAGGAGGTAGGCCCCGAGCGTATCCCGACTGGGGCAACTCAAACGCTGACGCCGCCAAACCTCTGCGATTGAAACCAACCCCAAATCGCGCCGCTGAATAATCGCACGCAATTGTTCAGCCAAATTTCTGTCCCGGCGGAGGGCTTCTTCAATTTCGCGCATACGAGGGGCGGGCAGCGCCTCGTCAAGAAAGGCCTCCAGTTCCTCCGGGCGAATTTCCGCTTTTTCGCTGCCCATTTCGATCTCCGGTTAACTCGGACGATGACCCGTTTCGTGATGCCTTCAAAGATATGAGAAAATCCTCACAATGGTCGTGACGCGCCGCGAATTAACGCCCTCAAAATGTAATGCCGTTTTCTTTGGCTGCATCAAGATGCCGCTTAAGGCGGGACTGAAAATCATGTTTCCAATTAGCCACTTGTTGTTCCGATATGCCCAACAGTTCTGCCACCTCCTTGTTGCGATATCCCCCCACAAATAAAAGCTCCAGGCAGGCAAGCTTTGTCCACCCTTCATCCCTGCGAATTCGCTCCACCTCTTCGGCAAGAATACTCAACAGCAAAGCCTCTCTTTTGATGCGACGTTCCCGGCTGTCGAGGATGGTACTGGGCCCGCGGGCTCCGGCCACTACAGGAATCTGTGGAGCTTCCTGTTCATCATTGGAAACCACGAGCGATTGCACATGTCTCTCCCGCCGCAAATGGTCTTTCAACTTGTTTGCTGCGATAGCGAACAACCACTTTTCAAGGGAGCGTGATTCATCAAAGTGCGGCAGGCTTCTGAGAAACCCGGTGAATGTCTCCTGGACTAGATCTTCAGCCGCGGCCCGATCTGCCACGCGAGGTTCGAGAAACGCCAACAGTCGTCCCTCGTATGTGGCGATAAGCTGTTCCCACGCTACCGGGTCTTTTGCCCGAATGCGCTCGATAAAGACCTGTTCACTTTGTTCTGGACGATTCACCACGGCTTACTGTTGGTACCTTGTGTGGAAGCGCCCGCAACATGCAACCGTCAATTCGGTGATACTAGGAAGGCCCACTCGCGGTGAAGCTTGCCAGCATGATCGCGGCCACCGCACAACAAATGCCTTATCCCCTCGGATGAGGATACGTCCCAATCTCACTGCTTGCCAGTTTGTTCCAGCGCTTGGAGTTTGTTTAGGATGTGGTCCCGAAGCGATCCCGAGGCATGCTGCTGGGCAAGTCTCAGATATGTCTTTGCGATTTCGGGCTTTCCGCTTTGCAAGGCGGTCTCAGCCCGGCTGAGGTACGATTGGGCGATGTCGTTTTCGCGGGCCAGTTCCTGCTCGCGTCGCCGGCGGGCCTCGTCCACGCCGTACACAACCCGTTCTGCTGAGGCTGAAACTTCCCCGGAAGAAGCTTGGGTGCTTGATGGTTTTGCATCTTTTCCGGATAGCACCAGCCCGTTCTTGTCCTGCAGAGAGGATATCTGGTCCGGCGGGCCAGCTTGGGACTGGGCTTCGTTTTCATGTGGAGTTGAATTCTTTTCACGGGGTTTGGGTGCCGCTACGGCTTTTTCGGAGATTCCGGCGGGCGGAGGAAGTATTCCGGGAGTTACGAGGGGTGGAAATGGAGCCGCCAGAACCGGCAGTCCAGGACCGATTGCTGAGTACCCTGCATAATCGCCAACCACAGGAAAGAAACCGATCACGAAGGGGGTATAAGCTTGATCGGCCACGGTCCCCCAGGAGCCATCCGGGAGCGTGATCTGCAGCGCCTGCCCCGTGAAGGATCGTCGGTATCCCTGGCTCCACTGCCCAAAAAATTGGCTCTGGATACCGCCGGCCCTAACCCCCATGCCAAGCCCAGTATCTGGATCGCCGAAAGAAGCAAACGGACTTACCGTGGGTGAGGGCGATCCGAAGCGAACAAAACCTCTTGGGCCGATGAGCGTCCAGCTTGTGCGAGAATACTCGAAGAACCCTTCCGAGACCCGGGATCCAGAGGCGGTAATCTGGGCCTGCGAGGATGGGACGTTTTGGGCCAAAGTTGGGCAAGGGATCAGTCCGCAGGAAGCCACAGCGAGCAGAATGCAAACTACCCCTAAATGGGTACCACCTCCGAACCAGCGACCAGGCGTAAAAGAGAGAAAAGCCATGGCATCGCCTCCCGATTTTGGTTTTTCGAAGGTTTGGGGGCTCCCTTGACCGATTCGGGCCGACACCCCATATTCTATGATGAGCGACGGGCCCCTAGGAGGTCCCAAGAAAGTGGCGAGGAAAAAATTTGGAAGCCAAATGGCCCGGGGGCTTGCCAGACGAAACGGTCTGGGATAAGAATAAGAAATGCCCTGACCAAAAACGGGAACGTCACCAAGCGGTTGGGGTGAACCCCCCCTTGATCAGGCCGCGAGAACAGGTTAGGATTGAGTCGAACGATCGAGGGGGCGACAAGATATAAAAGATCAATACCCCGGTTGACGATAGATTGGCGAGGGGTACAATAAAAAATGCCCGACGCGAAAACGCGGTGGGCGGATCTGAGCCATGATCTTTGACAATTTGGTAGCGTGAGGTTCACAGCCCCTGAAAGCGACGGTTCAGCCGAAAGCTTTCAGAGCTGCTCTGGGCGACCTGGAGCAGCAAGTGATCAAGCCTTTCCTTATTGCTAGCCATGTCCGAACGCGGATAACGCGGGAGGACTAAGCAAACAATTAAGTGAAGGGTTTGATCCTGGCTCAGAGTGAACGTTGGCGGCGTGGATTAGGCATGCAAGTCGTGCGACGAGGCCCGCAAGGGTGCTCGAGCGGCGAAAGGGAGAGTAATGCATGGGTAACCTGCCCTTGGGACTGGGATAGCCGCGGGAAACTGCGGGTAATACCAGATAACGTCGCAAGCCTTCGGGTTTGCGACCAAAGGTGCGAGTCCGCCCGAGGAGGGGCCCATGTCCTATCAGCTAGTTGGTGGGGTAACGGCTCACCAAGGCTACGACGGGTACGGGGTGTGAGAGCATGTCCCCGCTCACTGGGACTGAGACACTGCCCAGACACCTACGGGTGGCTGCAGTCGAGAATCTTCGGCAATGGGCGCAAGCCTGACCGAGCGACGCCGCGTGCGGGACGAAGGCCGTTTGGTTGTAAACCGCTGTCAGGGGGGAGGAAATGTCGGTCCTCAGGGCCGGCTTGACCTATCCCCAGAGGAAGGACGGGCTAAGTCCGTGCCAGCAGCCGCGGTAAGACGGACCGTCCGAACGTTACTCGGAATTACTGGGCGTAAAGGGTGCGTAGGTGGCCGATAAAGTCAATTGTGAAATTCCACGGCTCAACTGTGGGAGTGCGGTTGAAACTAATCGGCTTGAGGTCAGGTCAGGAAGATGGAATTGTCAGTGTAGGGGTGAAATCCGTAGATATTGGCAAGAACGCCGGTGGTGAAGACGGTCTTCTGGGCTGATACTGACACTGAGGCACGAAAGCTAGGGGAGCGAACGGGATTAGATACCCCGGTAGTCCTAGCCCTAAACGATGAGCACTAGACCGAGGAACTCTCCATGGTTTCTTGGTCGTAGGGAAACCGTTAAGTGCTCCGCCTGGGGAGTATGGTCGCAAGGCTGAAACTCAAAGGAATTGACGGGGGCTCACACAAGCGGTGGAGGATGTGGCTTAATTCGAGGCTACGCGAAAAACCTTATCCCGGTCTTGACATGCACGGATTAACCCCGTGAAAGCGGGGCCACGCCTCTCTGAGGTGGAACGTGCACAGGTGCTGCATGGCTGTCGTCAGCTCGTGTCGTGAGATGTCGGGTTAAGTCCCTTAACGAGCGAAACCCCTGTCGCTAGTTGCCAGCGGGTCATGCCGGGCACTCTAGCGAGACTGCCGGTGTTAAACCGGAGGAAGGTGGGGATGACGTCAAGTCCTCATGGCCTTTATGACCGGGGCTGCACACGTCCTACAATGGCGCGTACAAAGGGAAGCAAACCCGCGAGGGGGAGCAAATCCCAAAAAGCGCGCCCCAGTTCAGATTGCAGGCTGCAACCCGCCTGCATGAAGCCGGAATCGCTAGTAATCGCGGATCAGCATGCCGCGGTGAATGTGTTCCTGAGCCTTGTACACACCGCCCGTCAAGCCACGAAAGTGGGGGACATCCGAAGTCGCCGGGCTAACCCGAAAGGGAGGCAGGCGCCGAAGATGGACTCCGCGATTGGGACTAAGTCGTAACAAGGTAGCCGTAGGGGAACCTGCGGCTGGATCACCTCCTTTCTAAGGATTTCAGCCACCCCGAGCTCCGCTCGGGGGACATGGAGCGGTTGGCCGTCGCCTATAGGGCTGTGAACCTCACGCTACCAATTTTTTTATGCGCTTTTCCGTCATTCCCGGATCTTTCCAACGGACTTCTCGATTCCCTCCCCTCAAGCATCCTTGACTCAATTTGCTTTTTAACCTCCGGAGACGGGTGCTCTGCGCGCCGTCAGAGCAAAGGACTCAGTAACTTCGCCATATGGATGGCGAGATTCCGCGCCCAACCGGGCGAGGCCAAATCTTCCGCCGACGCTTTTTTGGATCTTTCGATATACCGTTTTTGCAATTCGCGGAGCTCCTCAACCGCTTCCGGCGTGTAAATGAGCAGGTTGACCTCAAAATTCAGGTGGAACGACCGAATGTCGTAATTGGCAGATCCGAAGAGGGCGACTTGGTTGTCGATGGTGAGCGTCTTCGCGTGGAGAAGGCCGTCCGGAAAGAAGTAAACATGCACTCCAAACTCGCGGAGCCGCCGCCAGTGAAATTCACTGGCGGCATCGACGATGGGATGATCCGAACGCCGAGGCAAAACGAGCTGCACGTTGATTCCCCGCAATGCCGCCAATCGCAGGGCTAGTGAAAGAGGTTCGTCCGGTACAAAATATGGCGAGGTGAGGATAATTTCTCGTTCAGCAAGAAAGATCGCTTTTACCAAAAGATCCTGAAAGCGTTCCGTAGGAAGGTCCGGGCCGCTGGGAAGTATTTGCAGGATGGTGTTGCCACCTCCGCTGATCGGTGGAAAAAACCGGGGTTCGTCGAGCCACTCTCCGGACTCATAGAACCAGTCTTCCAGAAACAAAAGTTGCAGATGGTGGACAGCGGGGCCAACAATTCGCGCGGTCACATCGTACCATGGCCCTGCCTTTCGATGGCCGTAGCGTGGTTCCACAATGTTTTGCGAGCCCACGTAAGCCACCCGGCCATCCACGATGGCAATCTTCCGGTGGTTGCGAAGATCAATCCGAGAAAAAGGAATGCGGTAAATCCGCACGGGAAGTGCCGCCCTCACATCGATGCCGTTACGTCGCATGGCCGGGGCCAGCGTCCTTAGCATATGCCGGGAGCCTACGGCGTCCACCAGAACGCGGCAGGCCACCCCTCGCTGTCGCGCCCGGGTCAGCGCCTCGGCCACACGTCGGCCCACCACATCATCGCGAAAAATATAGTAAAGCAGGTGGACGTGGTCTGTCGCTGAATCGATCTCCGCAATTAACCTGTCAACTGTCAAAAGCGAGTCGGAGAGGTACGAAATCTCGTGATCGGGCGTAGCCGGGAAACCCGTGAGCTGGACAGCGAGGTTGGCCAAAGATCGGAGAGGACTGGGGAGTAACTCTTCTCCCTGGTAGCTCAGTCCCTGATGAGAAACAGTTTGGGATCCTTCCAATTCCGCAGACTGTTGCTGTATGTCTTCGTCCTCGTCAAGCGGCTGCAAAGGAACGAATGAGGAATTGTCGGAAGTGACAAGCCGAGATCCCACGCGTGGAGCGTTCAGACTTTCTAGGCTCAGCCACTGACTTTTCCGCAGTTGTAGCCGCTTTCGACCTAATCGTGTTTCTCCCACGACCAGATAAAGAATCGCCCCCAACCACGGGGCGAAGAACACGAGGGTCAACCACGCCAAGCAAGTGGAAGGGCGTTCTTTGCGCAGGACAATGACCGGGAGCATCACCAGGCGGATCGCCCATTCTGAAAGCACCCAGTATGTTGTCCAGTTTCCCCAATCCATTCGACTGCACGTAACCGCGTACTGCAGGTTCACCTGCCGATGGGCAACATGCCGTGTTGGCGCAAACTAACCTTTGTCCCCGAACTGCTCCAGCAACTGGCGGTATTCTTCACCAACAGGGGGCATAGCCCCAGGAAGGGACGCCACAAGCGCTCCAGTTGCGTTGGCAAAGTGGGCTTGCTTCGCGACGTCCCATCCCCGAAGTCGCGCGGCGACCCAGCCGGCGGTGAATGCATCTCCAGCCCCAACGGTGTCCGCGACCCTCACCTCGATGCCAGGTGCTGCCGCCCAACCCGTTTGATCTACGACCAGACATCCGCGGGCACCCCGCGTCACACAAACTCCCTCGACGCCGAAATGTTCCAAGAGGTACTGGCACCAGGCCAACTCTGTCGTTCCCGGAAATTCCAGGAGATGGTGGAGGACGTGGGCTTCTTCCTCGTTCAGCTTGACCAGGCTGGCGAGGCGCAACGAGTTCTCGACGATTTCGCGACTGTAAAACTTCTGGCGTAAGTTAATGTCGTACACAATGAGCCGCTTGGATCTTTCCCCCGCAAGAAGCCCCTGGATCGTTTCTCGGGAATGCGGGTTCCGCTGGGCGAGAGTCCCGAAGCACACGGCGACTGCCGATCCTACAGCGGCTCGCCACTCGGGGCTTGCTTCCATGAAATCCCAGGCAACATTTTCGTGGATGATAAACTGGGGATGGTCTGGTCGAGACACATCCACGGTTACCGTACCCGTGGGATGGTCAGGATCGCGCTGGATCCAATCCGTCCTCACCCCTTTTTCGGCAAGCCAGCGGACGAGCTTTTCACCGCGCTCGTCCATCCCAACGCGGGAAAGGACGCCCCCCTGGTAGCCCAGTTGTGCGGCGTGGTAGGAGAAATTAGCGGGAGCGCCTCCCGGACGCTCCTCGTCGGGAAAGCAATCCCACAAAACTTCCCCCAGTCCCAAAATCAGGGATTGGCCCATCGGCTCGGCCTTTCCAAACGATCCTTTTTGAGGAACACGCACACTCGGGTTTCGGCCGCTGTCCTCTCGTCAATCCAGCAGTCCGCGGACTTTCAGCCAGGCCTTAAGACACTCCGGCCATAATTCGGTTCCCGGGACGCCGGCGGCCAGACCGAGACCGTGCCGACCTTTTTCGAAAATGTGCAGCTCTGCCGGGACGCCTGCTTTTCGCAGCGCCATATAAAACGCGACACTGTTTTCTGGTGGTACACCGGTGTCCTCGTTGGTGTGGAAAAGAAAGGTGGGCGGCGTTTGCGGGGTGACCTGTTTTTCATTGGAAAGGCTCTTCACCAGTTCGGGGTCGGGATTGTCACCCAGCAGATTGCGCATCGACCCGCGATGGGTGAAGGGTTCATCAAACGCGATCACGGCATAACAGAGAATCGCGAAATCCGGTCGGCAACTCACCCGGTCGATAGGATCCGGAGCGTCGGGCGCACCCGCATCAAAATGGGTGGCGGCTGTGGACGCCAGATGTCCGCCCGCAGAAAATCCCATCACGCCAATCCGATCGGGTTTCACGCCGAATTGATCGGCTCGGGCACGGACCAGCCTGATGGCTCGCTGGACATCCAGCATCGGAGCTGGATGCATGTATCCTTTGTTGCGATGGCGATAATCAAGTATGAAGGCGGCCACGCCAAAGCTGTTGAACCACTGGGCGATTTGGTGTCCTTCGTGGTCCATGGCTAGCGCCCCATAGCCCCCACCCGGACATACGACCACACCCGTTCCCACAGCTCTTTCTGCGGGGGGAAGATACACGATCAGGCCCGGTTTGTCTTCCGGTCGGTCACCTTTAGCGAGGGGAGCGCCTTCCGGCCAAAGGAGAATTTTTTGAGGTTCTTCAGCGTTGACAGATCGCGTGGTCAGAACCAAAACACAGATCGCCACGAATACGTTGGGAGTCCAAAATCGTGACTGTTTCGCCATGGTGCACTCCTCCTCGATGGAACGTGGAAAGCTTGGCGCAGAAGACCGAACAAGCTTATAGCGTAGCACCGCCGGCGGCTTGTCGCTATATGGTCGGTATGGTTCAAAGCTCTGGGATAGGGTGTCTTGGCGAACCACAGCATGCCAATGTCAGAGAGGGCGTACCGTTTTGGGGAAGGCCCTTGCCCTTTTCCGCGGGGCCGTAACAGCTTTCAGGACTCTGGGGAGGCCAACGAGATGCGATGCTCGGCGCTAAGACCGAAGACCTCGCCATCGAACCGGGAAAGCACACCCAATCCCGACCCATTCCCGCTTTGGTAAAACCTACGACGTGCCGCGGGCAGAATATGTTCTCGGGGCAATTCGTGAATGACCCCTACCGTTTTAACCAGCAATTGAAAGAGATAGGTGGAACTCGGCCGGTGAAATGGATTCGCCAAATGTTGGATGTGAGCTGATAAGCGGCTTTCTCGGAGAAATCCTTCGGAGGGACACGCTTATCGTACCCGCACGCTTGTCGTGTCCGGTGAATCCGTACGGATCATCGAACGTTGATCCAGGCCACGGACCTGACAAGCAGGTCCCTCCGGAGAAAGGAGACGTGACACGCACGTCCCTCTGGGGTGAATATCGCTCCCACGCGAACCCCTATGGAGGTCCGCATCCCCGTCGGCAGGGAAAATGGGGATGAGTCAAACTCCCAATCGAATTGACTCTCCCCCTGGGGGTGGGTAACAATGAAAGGGGGAAATGGGGGGCGGCGGAAAACTCGTCGGGTAAACAGAGAAGAGGTGTGGTCATGATGTCCCCTGCTGCGGAAGGCGTAATCCGGCGGCTCGACGCCACACGCCAGCGATGGTGGTTTTACACGCTTCTTACCAGTTGTGTGATGGGGGCATCGCTCTCCCTGGGCGTGTTCCTCTTGTTCATGCTCGCGGATGCCCTTTTCCATTTTTCTCAGGTTCTTCTGGCGGCGGCATTTCTTGTTTGGCTAGCCTTCACCCTTGGAATTCTCGTGTGGATTGTGCGGCGGGTTATTCGCAGCCAGCGCAGCCTGGAAGCCACTGCTCGGCGCATCGAGGCTGAGTTCCCCGAGTTGCAGAGTGCCCTGATCAATCTCCTTCAATTGCTCAACGATTCCCGGCAGGCCAATCCGGCGTTCTGTCTGGCGGCTGTAAACGATGCGGCGGCCCAGGCGGCGGGAATCCGCTTTGAAGAGGCGGCGGAACGACAATCCCGTTGGGACCGCTTCCGCTTTGCAATGCACACATCCCGAGACCTGCTGGAATGGAGCGGCATCCTCGTCACGCTCATTTTGATCAGCATCCTCTGTGGAATGGTGCTGCCCAATTGGAGTTCTGCCGCCTCTCGCTTGATACAACCCTGGCAGTTCGTCCCCAGTGTGGGCAGGGTGAAAATCCTCTCGGTGGAGCCCGGCAACACGGATGTGCTGATAGGCTCAAGTGTGACTGTAACAGCCCGCGTCGAATTGCCGGAGAAAAAAACGTATGACGCTTATCTGCTTGTCGCTGAAGAGGGAAAACCCGAGGAACGCTTTCCCATGACGCCCAGCAAGGACCTGTCGGAGTACACGTTCACAGTGCCGACGGTGCTCAAACCGGTGAAGTATCGCGTGGAGATAGGAGACAGTCAATCTGCGATTTATCGACTGGGTGTGACCCAAATCCCGGCGATCACGGAGGTCGAGGTCACGCTGGATTTTCCCGCCTACCTGGGTCGCCCCAGCGAAACATTTCGGCAACGGGTTCCCGACCTGCGGGGGCCACAGTACAGCGAAGCCACGTTGAAGATTTTCGCGTCTGCACCCATCTCCGGGGGAGAAGTCGTTCTTGACGGAAAGCCGATCGTCGGCAATGTGGAGTCCGACGGACGCACTTTTACCGTGAAAATTCCCTTGATTCGAGATGGACAGTTTGTCATACGGTTGAAAAACGAGGCCGGTCAGGTGGATTCGAACCCGCGCGTCAATCGGGTGACGGTCATCCCAGATCAACCCCCAACAGTGGAAATTGTCAAGCCGGCACGACAGGTCACCGCCGCTCTG
>NZ_JBAMME010000229.1:11260-38106 GCF_039793925.1 Thermogutta sp.
GCGGATGATTACGGGGTGGGCCGCGCTCGTCTCGAAATGAAAATTGTTCAAGACAATCCTCTCACCGAGAATTCGTCCAATGAAACAGAGGCGGGTGGGGGACAAAGCTCTTCTTCCACTGGTGGTCTTTCGGCAAATGCCCCCGAGCAGGCTCCTGTAAAGCTTAACGAGTGGGACAATCCTAGCAGCCCATTTTTGGACTACGAGTTGGTCCTCGATCCTGCGCGCTTTGCTCCGCGGCAGAAGGTGGGCATTCGCGCCATAGCGTGGGACAGGCGCAATTTTGGGAAATATGGCCTCGACCTGCGTCCGCAGGAGGCCACGTCTGCGTGGCATTTCATTGAGATCATCTCTCCCGACGCGAAGGTTGCCTCGGAATCGAAAGAGCTGGAAAACCTTCGTGCCGCGATCTTCCGAATTCTCGAAGAGCAGATTCGAGCGAAGACCGAGCTTGTCACGCTGCGTGACGCGGCGAAGCAGAATCCGGCTGTTCTGGACACAGGCTTGCGGAATGTTCGCAGCCGCCAGGTTCACATCCAGGGGGCCACGAATGATGTTGTGGGGAGCATAAAGGATACCGATAGTGAGGATCGGCGGACGATCAAGCGAATTCTCAACAACCTGGCAGTCAACGAGATGCTTCAGGCGGTGCAGCACTGCGACCGGCTGGCCAGACTGGCGGATAAAGCGACCTTCGGCGAGGAAAGCCAGGAGTTGCTGCAAATTCAGGATCGAATCATCGACACGTTGCGAAAAATTCTCGATGTGGCCAGGAGGGCTCAGACGGAGCTTCTGGCGGAGGCCCAGAAGCGGCCAGGCGGAGACCTGCCCGACGATGTGAAAAAGAAGCTGGAAGAAATTCAGAGCAAATTGCAGGAATTCCTTGAACAACAAAAGAAAATCATTGAAGCCTCGGAAGAGTTGGCCAAGACCCCGGTCGAGGATTTTACGGAAAAGGAAGAGCAAAAACTTAAAGAGTTGGCAGCTTTAGAGGATGATTGGTCGCGATTCATGAAAGAAGCGCACAGCGATCTGAGTAAACTCCCAGAGCAGGATTTTGCTAATTCTTCGCTGTGTCAGGAACTCAATGAGATTCAGACCGAACTGAAAATGGCGGAAGATGCCCTTCTGAAGCGTTCGATGGACATCGCGGTGCCCCTTGAGCAATTGGGCTACGAGATGGCCAAGGAGCTGACGAGTAATCTGGAAAAATGGTTGCCCGATACCCCCGACCGCGAACGCTGGAGCCAGGAAGAGTCTCTCAGCGACAAAGATAAAGAAGCCCCCATGGCGGATCTGCCGGGGCAACTCGAGGACCTCATCGGTGAGCTTATGGAGCAGGAAGAGGACCTCTTTGATGAAATGGAAGATGTCTCGTCCAGTGCGGCGGACTCGCTGGACAAAGGGGCAGGCTGGGACGCCGCCGATGGCCCAATCTCCAATATGAGCGCCAAAGGTGTAACAGGAAATCGCCTGCCCAATACAAGCGAGATCGGAGGACGCTCCGGTGAAGGACGCAGTGGAAAATCCAGCGGTGAGTTTGTGAGCGACGAAGCGGTGGGCAAGGGTGGACGAAAAACGCCCAGCCGGCTGACGCCCGATCCCTACATGAAAGGGCAAATCAAAGACTTCAGTAAAGATCCGACGGGCGGAGCTACGGGTGGTGGAAAGGAGAGTGGTCAGGGTGGGCAGGGTCTCGAGGGACCAACACCGCCACCCCATGGACCGCGCGAACTTCAGCGCCTGGCAGGTAAGCAGGCGGAACTCCGCAATAAAGCCGAGTCAATCAGCGCGCAAATGCAGATCCTTAACTATCACCACACGGATATGGAACAGCTCATCGAGCTGATGCGGGAGATCGAACGCGATCTTCAGGCGGGGCGCTACCAAAACGCCCTCCGCAAGCGGGAAGTGGTCCTGCAGGGACTGCAGCGGCAGAAGGAATACGTGGGCGGTGAATTCGAAGTGAAGCAGGACACAACGGTGAATATCCCCAAGGACATCCAGAAAGAAATCCTTGGCAGTGTTCAGGAGCCGGCACCTCCAGGGTGGGAAGACATTGTCCGCGGATATTACCGGCAACTCATCAGCGGCGGGAAAGCAAATCCCTAATTTCCTAATTTGGAGTGCACAGTGACAACCATGAAGGGAAAAAATCGGGTCCTGTGGACGGTCGGCCTATTGACGCTGTGTGGGGGGCTGTTGGTCGCTCAGCCGTCCTTTGGCCAAAGCGGTCAGAAAGTTGTGATTCCTTTTGATTTCGAGTCGCGATTTGACAATGGCCGTTATGGTCAAATGGTGGGCGAGATGATCTGGCAGAAGCTCCACCGGGAGGGAGGCTTTCTGATTCCTGACTCGATGACTGATGTCCGCGACTTCTGCGAGATGAATGGCATCAAAGTCGGTCCCGAGACACCACTGGAGAAAGTGCGGGACATTGTGAAAAGTGGCTTTGATGCGGACATCGCCATCTGGGGAAGTGTCGAGCGAGCCCCCGGCCACAGCACCGATGTTTACGATCTTGTGATTAAGTGCGTTGATTTTTCCACACCCACTCCGACCGTAATCTACGAAAAGTCTGCCCGCACAAATTCCGTGAGTGAGATTCCCCATCTTTATGTGCAGCAGTTGCTCGATGCTCTCTACGGTCGGCAACCCGGTAGCCCGCCGCCACCCGATCCCATTGCAGAGGAAAATTGGAAGAAAAACCCCAATTTGATTATCGGAGGAGATTTTGAACGCGCGATCAACGGCGTTCCTGTAGGCTGGGAAGATCGAGCCGGCCAGGATCGCGAGCCGCTGGGCCGTCTCGTCGCTTGGGTTCCCGAACCTGGGAATCCCCAGAACCACGTCATCCGTTTCACCTTTGATCGCGGCGTGGGCGACAGCACCGGCGTGATGTATTACAGCTTGCCCTTCCAGGTCCAGGAAGGGGCGACGTATCGTTTTCAATGTCGCTGGCGAAGCAATGGGCCGGCGGTCAAAGTCTTCATCAAATGTTACGCCGAGATGCCCAGTGAATATCGGGTGGAGTCGCCGGGGACGGGAAGCCGCACCGGAGCAAAAATGCCGGGAGTTTCCTCTGCGACCAACCGGGTAAATTCTAGCACGGGCAGGCGAGCTGCTTATCCGGATTGGAGCCAGATGCGGGAGTGCTACCGCAGTCAGCAGAACCTGAAAGGGCCACTCAATACTTGGAACATCCACACTGAAGATTTCACTCCACGTCATACGCAGTACACACCGACCTGGGGACGCGTCATGCTCTACGCCTATCTGGGAGAAGGGACGGTGGAATTCGATGACATCGTGATCAAACAAATCATCCCGCCTTCTCCGGGGGAAGGCAAAAAAGACCCCCGACGTTCTCTTGCAAGCGGCGTGACGCTTAAAGAAATGGAAGAACGGGAAAGGGCCTCACGGAGTGACGCCGCCCAGGGACCACCCCCTATGTCGCCACAAAGGTCATCTTCCGGCAGTCGTTAGTGCTGGCTTTCCAGGGCGCAATAGGGGATGGGATTTCGTGTCAGCGGAGACTCACCCGTCTGTAAATTCTCTCTTGCTTGACTCACTGATATGGGGCAGGTTCCGATCCTCTAGATGAAGTAGAGCAATAATCGCGGCCAGACACGCAATCACGAGTTGCCCTAATAAGTAAAGGGAATAGCTCACTGCTGGCCAGAGTGACGCGAGCAGCACCATCACCAGGCCGCTTTGCCCCAATCCCCAGCCCGCAATGGCCGGTCCTGCAAAGATGCTGGCAAGTTCGTGAGGGACGAAAGCGCTTGTCAGATAATTCACTTCTACAGCAGGACTCCCGGTCAGGGTGAAGAGTAATCCTAAGCTGAGATGAAGGTTGCCCAGCAGCACCAGCACTCCAAAAACGACCGGACAGAGGCGAGCCACCATTTTACCGGCGAGATAGAGCAGCCCAATCAGTTCCTCCATTGGCGAAAGATCGGGATTGATCGCGATCTGAAGGTCGTCGAGATCCAAAAACTGAATCGACGCAAACAGACCCCAAATAGAAAGCGCCACAGCATAGAAAATGAGATCGACAAATCCTGTCGATAGGGCGTACACGGTTCCCATGACAATACTCACCACAGCGATGAGCATGCTGAAGAGTGACATGCCGTCAGGAACCACGGACGACGCCAATTGAGCTCGGGTTCGCAGCTCCCAACGATCTAGGACGAAAATCACTCGGGCGGACAGATAGTGACCCACGAAAAGAAAGAAACAGATGCCCAGGGTCAGTAGAAGACTGCTCGCATTCCTCACCTGGGAGACGAAAAGACTGTCGGTCAAAATAAGCACTGCGGCGGTAAGGAGTCCGTACTCTCCGCAGAGCAGAAATAGGTGCTGGCTGGCCTGAAGGAATTCGCTGCCAAATCGCGCTCGGAGAAACGCCAGCCAACGATCCAAGACGTGACGTCCCAGGGTTTCCCGCGATCGAGCGAAAGTGGCAGGGGAACCTTCAAACGTTTGACGCCTACGAGAAGTTCGACTGAAGCGAAGCCTCGCGCCACTGCGCCCAGTTTCCGAGTCCGGTTCGTTTTCGGGCGTCGCACGGTCGATTTCCGGCCGGGGGGCTGACGCAGTATTCTGGTGTGCCAGCTCCTCATTCCCGCTGGGGGTGACCACTTGCTCGACATTGCTTTGATTCACCCACGGCACAAGTTCACCGGTGTTACCGGAGGCATTCTCGAAAAGGCCTCGAATCCTCACTGCAGGAACCCAGTTGTCGAGTTCCTCGTTCCAGACCAGGTCATCGCGGCTGAGTTCACCCCGCTCAGCCAGATGCTTCAACTCGCGAGAGCTGAACGGGCCGTCTTTCACGCCGCTGCGGCGCTGAATAAACCACTGTTGCGCCATGGCCAACTGCTCTTCTTTTGACTACCACCAATGCGGATCAGCCGGCCTTGCCGCAGGTACCGCAAGGACTGAGGGGGCTACCTCCCTCCCAATGGTGCTCAGCCCGGATCATCCGCGGAAGGACCGTACAGCCCTGGTACGGGCACATCGAGCAATCGCAGGTAAACGCATAGGTGTCCCCGATGGTGAATCGTGTGGTTGATGACAAATGTTCGCACCACTTGCCATCGCGATAGCGTAAAGAGGACGGTCCCACCACGAAGGAGCGACCACGGCTTCCAAAACTCTTCCGCATTGACTCGGCTCAAGATGCCTCGCGCCGTTTCCACATTCTGATCGAAAAGGCGCAGCATCGCAGCGACCGAGTCGGCCTCCGGATTTTTATATGGTTCGCCCCCAACCGGAGCCACGTCCAAACTCTCCGTGTGGAAAGCGACCTCCACCCAATGGGGAATGTTCGCGAGATGGCTCCCCACCCACCGAAGTGTGTTCGATTTGGGGTGGACTTTCCAGTCAAGTTTGTCCTCAGGAATTCTGGCGAGAACAGTCCGTGTGTTTGCCATTTCCTGTTCAAATTCCTGGACAAGCGCTTGATAAGGATCCATGATCGGGCTCCCGAGGATGTTCCCCGATACTCAGTACTAATACTCCGCCTGGTGCTACCGCAAAGTGCTCAGGACAATCGCGGCCAGGGCCAGGACAATCCCCACCGCCACTTGTAGATTGAAAACCTCTCCAAACACAATCCATCCGGCAATGGTGGCCATCACTGCCTGAGAGGATGTAAGCAAATTGGCCTGGGCAACCGGGGTGCGCTGCAGGCCTTTGGTCAATGACCAAAACGCCACCAGGTTAAGTATGCCAGAAACGATCATCCACAACCACTGCTCGGCGGAGCAACTATAAAGAATGTCCAGCCCGTGCACATAAAAGACATATGGCCCGAGGGTGACGGTCGCTGCGCCCGTCACCAGGACCAGAACGAACCATCCCGAAGTCCCCCCTGTTGTGACGTTGCGAATGACCACGGTCAGCAGACCATAGATGAAACCGGCCAGACAGCTCAACAGAACAGCGGCGAGGGCAAGTGAAGACGAACTGCTGGCCACGCCCGCCAGTGTATCGGCCCCTCCGTGCAGCAAAATAATTCCCACAATGAGCAGAACCATGGCCGCGAAAAGCCGCGGCGAGACACCTTCCTCAAGCCAGAACTTTCCCATCCACGCTGCCGTGATGAGGCTCACCGCCAGTGACAGCGGGATAGCGATGGCAATCCCGACGGTGCCGAATGCCCACAAAAGACCAAGGTTGGCAATAGTCTGAGTGAGGACGCCCGCTCCGACCACCTGCCAGAAATGCGTCGGGCGGGGCAGGGTGATCTTCCCGCGGAGAACTTGCGCAAGGAGCCATGGGCCTACCAAGAGGACGGTGATCGTCTCTTTCACAAATAGGACGAAGGTGTAGTTGGCCGCCTGGCCGGGTTCCACCAGGCGTCGCAGGGCCATGTTGGTCCCTGTGTAAAGCATCGCTGCCAGAAGACATAATAACGGTCCCCACACATGACCGGCCGACTTTTGTGTTTGCCGCGAGGAGGCGGCTTCGAGAGTGGGTAATTCGGAGGTTGCCGTCATATACGTCCAAACTTGGAAGAAGTTGCATCAGCGATTGCCCACCCATCAATGACGGGGGCACGCGGCAAAAACACTAGGCTGCCACCTGACTGACTTCATGAAATTATCGCATCTTGACGCCTACGACCAGGGAGAGTCCAACAGACACGCGACCCACAGGATCATCTCTCATGACTTGTGCGGGACTTATGCGTTAGCGAGAGAAAGGCCAACTCATGGGCGGCGGTAGGACGGGCCCAGTTTTGACCATAGTTCCAGGTAGCCTGCCAGAATGGCTGACTGGAAGTCGTTGATTCTTCGCAACTCAGGTATGGGAGTTCCCCAATAGAAGCTGATCCAACCCTGAGCGAATTTTTGGGATTGGGCGAGGAATTCCTGGAATTCTTCGGCTCCACAGCGAAGCGGGAAGGTTTCCTCGATCACGACCGGTCGGCCGACTGCAAAATGGGAAAGTATTTGAATCGCCTCGTCCACTTTTTTCGCTTCCGGATAAATGTGCACACAGATAAAGTCCAGCATCGGGATGAGATCTTTCGGGCGGAAACCGGACCAGGTATCCGCTCTGTCTGGCGTGCCGGGTAGCAGGCCGACGGTGATCAGGGTCTGTTTATCCACTTCCCGAATGGCTGACTGAAGTCGTTTCACCCACGCCACGGCGATTTCTGCTCGCGATCGCTCGGCCTGTTCCAATGTAATCCGCTGGACAAAATACTTTCCGCCCAGCGGTTGACCCACCAGCCAACCTTGTTCTCGGGCGGATCCCACGGGGACTACCGGCTCGTTCATCAGGTCGTAGCAAAACACGGCCGGAGAATGCCCCACCGCACGGGCGATGGTTTGCCAAAAGAAGGCCTGGGCATTCCATCGCTCGGATTCTTCGAGAGAATCGTACCACGCGGGCACATCTTGCTTGTGGTAACATCCCAAGCCGGTGATATCCAAATGCAGGCCAGTTGTTTCGGCCAGCTTTACGAGATCCCCAAGTTTTTTCAGATTTTTTTCGTTGGCTTTGTTGGGCGAAATCAGAAATTTTCCCACTTGCAGATGGATGCGCACCACGTTCGCACCTAACGCCTTCATTTCCTGGAAGTCGCCCACCACCTGGTTCCACTCATCGTGCCAATAGTCTTCCAGGAGTCGTCCTTCGGAGTCGTGATCGTAGTTAAATCCCCAGGGGACAAAGGGAGCCCCTGATTCAGCCAGCACCAAGCGCTGCCCATCTGGTGACAATTTGACCCGTTCCAGGCTTTGTGCGGCCAATTCTTCACCAGTTGTTATTGCGCTATCTACCAGAAAAAAGGCGCACATAAGTGTGAAACACCACCATTGTGGAAAGTGAACCTTCCAAGACATGTGCCATTTCATGGCGAACGTTTCCCTTTTGCTTGTGCGACGATTGCGAGACGCGATCACTCGTGGTGACTCACCCCACCCAGATGCCGCAGTCGGGCCGCACACGCCATGAGCGCCCGACCGTTGTGATAAGCGGCCTTCCAGATGTGGCCGAGATCTTTTTCCGCGGGCTTCCCATCTGGCAGCGTAGTGTCGAACCACTCACCAGCCTGTGGATGGATCTGGTATTTTCGAATGAATTGCCACTGATTTAAAAATGCCGTCCAGTAACGAGAATCCTGCTGGCCGAACAGCTCATGCATGAGAAGAAGGGCATTGAGGCCTTCTGCCTGAGTCCACCAGATTTTTTCCAGGCCGTACGGAGGACCGAAAGCTGTTCCTTTGTCATAGAAACCACCCAGCTTGGTATCCCAGCCGTATTCCAGGGCGTGATCGACCAGACTTTTTGCCACGCGTCGCGTGGTGTCGTCCTCTGGAGTTCCAAGGACTTCGGCAGCCTCGAGAAGCAGAAACGCGGTTTCCACATCGTGCCCGAACGAGTCGTGATCAGGGACCGCGCGCCAATCCGGCGTGAAATACAGATTCAGACATCCAGGCTCAACCGCGATTTTGTCCCGTACCACGAGAAAGATTGAGAAAAGTCGCTCTTCGACCTGCGGATCGGGCCACGCGCGGTAGAGTTCCGTAAGGGCTTCCAAGATGTGGATATGGCTGTTCATGGACTTGAATCCGTACGGCGTACCGAGCAGGTCGCGAGTGGGTTGAGCACGGCCATTAGCACCGGCTGGCGGAACGCTCAGGATCGGCGTTCCATCACGATGATAGGCCTCGAAATAACCTCCGTGTCGCCGGTCGTAGGCGTGTTCCTCGAGCCACCGAAAAGCATTTTGGGCGAGCACCAGGGCATCTTTGTCACCAGTCAGACGGTACACGTTCGACGCTGCGTAAAGCCCGAACGCAATGCCATAAAGGTGTTTTTCCGTACCGTAGGAGGGGACGGGATTTCCGTTCTCATCGAGGCCCCAGAAGAATCCACCTTCCTTACGATCCCACATCACGTCCCGGAGAAACCTCAGTCCGTGCTCCGCGTAGGCCTGGAATTCCGCTTTTCGATCCGGATAGCGGCGCGCCACCTCCGCTGCCACCCACGTCATTCGGGCCTGGAAGACAATCGTTTTTTCATTCCGGGGACCAGGCGTGCCATCAGCGCGGAAATGGGGATGAAAACCGCCGTGTTGCTGATCGACACAGCGAGGAAACCAGAAGGGCAGCACCTGATCGAGAAAATGGGATTCGATCTCTTTCGCGAGGCGGAGATAATCGCTCTTTTGGGGTGATGCGAGTTCGGCTGCAGTCTCGGCCGCACCCACACCCGCAAAACTCAACGTCCCAAATACGATGGCAATCAGGGTGATTATCCAACTTCTGGCACTGCGCCCCGTATCACCCACCAAATTGGGAAGACTCACCCTGTGTTGCCTCATACTACATTCCTCCTCGTGTCTAAGCTTCTGGTGAGACCATTTCCGGTAAGAAGCCATGCATTTCCTGTACACAGTCGAATTTTTTTAAGAGCTTTCGGCGGCGGATATGGGCGAGAATGGGGTTCTCTGCCGACGTTCTTCGCTCATCCTTGTGTCTCTTCATCCAGCAGTGCCGGTGGCACGAGGTTGAAGCCGTGGGTCAGCAGGATCTCCACTGCCCGTGCTACCGGCTCAGCTTCCAGTAGAACGGCGAGGCGCTTCTTGCCTGGAAAAAGTACAGAGTGAGTTGCGCGAACCAAAACATTGCCCTGTGCCAGCGGCAGCAAAATGCGAAGGAGGGGCTGGACGCCGTCGGGCAGAACCACGCCCACCAGCCGATAATCAGTGAAGGCTAGACCAGCCCTTTCCAGGATTATCCGACCTTCGTTCGGATGGGTTACGACCATTTTAAGCAGTGCCGCAGGGTTACCGGGCACCGTTTCCAAAACTAGGACTTCGCAGCGAGACGTCTCGAATCGCCGCAACACACCCCCAATCTCACGCAGCCCCGACTCGAGGAACACCTGAAATCCGCTCAGCACGGCAAGTCCGTTTTCGTCGGGTGGCTCGCTGTTCGGTGCTGCCGAGTTATTTTCCATGGACATGTTCGCACTCATCAAAAGATGGAAATGACTTCGGCCACAATTCGGCCAGGCACAGGCACATGATTCGGTTAGTGACGCATCGCCTATTATTGTACGCGCCGCGAGCTGGCCCGCACTGCCAGCGCGGGTCTCAGCGACAATAGAACCACCCCATTCTCCTGTCAGCGAGGGAGAAAAACAGGCCCCATTGCGCTATTGTGTTCTTGCGCATTCCCTGTCTTTTTCTTTATCGAGGGCCCAGATAGAACGAGAATAGAGACCGTTCCAGGATCTTCCGAAAATATGAATTTCCGCCGGCAATCGCCATCGTGCGGCGAGATCCATCGGCCCGACTATCGTTCTACGGAGGTTCTTCAAGCAAATGCGGGAGACAGACAGCACTTACCCTAGCGTCCACCGAGTTGTCAACCCGGGATCCGCTCTGCCGATCCGCAAGCACGGTGTGGTTGCCGTGATTGCCCGACAAGGTCGGCTGCTGCTCATTCGTCGTTCCGATCGGGTATCTGCCCCGGGAAAGTTTTGTTTCCCTGGGGGAGCTATCGAGAAAGGGGAGACGGAGGAAGAGGCTGTGATACGGGAACTGCAGGAAGAGCTCGGCGTTCGCGCTCAACCGGTTCGACGTATCTGGGAAAGCTGCACAGAATGGGGTGTTCACCTGAGCTGGTGGCAATCACATTTACCAGAGAACGCTCTCATTGTTCCCAACACGGCTGAAGTGAGCCACATCGGTTGGTACACAATTCCCGAGATTCTTGGTCTGTCCGATTTGCTGTCAAGCAATCGCGAGTTCTTGCGGAAAGTTCTGGCCGGAGAAATCCAAATCGATTTGGAAGTGTGAAACTAATCCGCGGGGTTGCAGAAGACTTTGCAAACGCTGCGATCCGTCAAAGCCTTCCAGTATCCGAAATCAGTGGGCACCGCGAGACGAGGCGTTCTTCTGTTGACTGCCGTTTCCAGCGAAATCGCCAAAAGTGAAGCGCACATCCGCCCATGGACTGTCGACTTGCCGGAGGAATTGCCCGACCGGGATTCTCCAAAAGCTCGGCGAGCTGCCCGAGGGGGGTGCCGGATTTTCTCCGGGGTGGCGAGGATGGCCGCTGTCTCCGGGTATTGCTGCCCCGGCCGACACAACCGGATTGGTAGCAGAATGTAAGTCCTGGACGAAAGTGGCGGGTTGCACCTCGTTTTCCCGAAGTGGCAGAACGTCATCAAGATTGATGCCGGCGGCCGCTTCGCCGGTGACCGCTGTGCCAGGGGGCGTTCCTGTGGGACGCACCTCTTCTGGTGGCGGGGGAGTCCGCTGCTGGGTGACGCGGTAAACCCAATCCACAAGGTCCCGGTATTGTTTCATATCCGTTCCGGAGAAAACCGGTCCTGGCATTCCTCCGTGGGGCTGGAGAGGCTTTGTCAGAATCGGGCTGGCGCCAGGTTGGTCGAAATCGATCCACCCCAGAACGGTCCGCAGGTTTTGAGCGGTTTGCCCGCGCAGGGCGTACCGATCGGGCGACAGCCTGAATAGTCGCAATTCAGGCGCTACGGCGGTGCCCCCGTGGCATGCGGCCGCCGCACAATTGTGACTGAGGATGGGTTGAATCACCCTCACAAAATCCTCCCGCGCATCCTCCGGCAAGCCGCGCAAAAGTACAGCCAGATCAGGCACGGGAGAGACCATGGTATGGGGCGACGTGGCTTTTTTTCCGGTGTTCAGGACACTCGCCGGAGACTGGGAGGTTTGTCCGGCACGGCTGCCGTCTCCAGGGGGTCGGGACGCCGCAGAGTTCCTTTCCCCCTCGCGGGCAAACGCCATTTCTACTCGACGTGTGGCGAGCGGTAACCCCGGATGTTCCGGTGCCAGCCTTCGGGCTTCTGCCAGTTCCGCGCGCGCTTCGTCAGGCAGACCGTGCTCAGCACACCAGATGGCCAGTTCCAAATGGGGTTCTGGATCCTCACCAAAAAGCCGCGAGCGCTGCTGATAGTAGAGTTCGCGCATGCTGGCCGCGACGGCCACGACATCCCGGCGGGAAATATAGATCTCGCCGTGCGGGACCTTCACATGGTAGTTGTCATCGATCGTGATGAGCTGTCCTTCGATGACATGCCCGTTGCGCAGAAGCAGGACAACATGGTCGAACTGGGGTGTTTGAGGGGGGGAATAGGCGGCATTGCGGGGCGAATCGACGCCACTCGAAGCCTGTTGATCGGCAGCGCAGAAAGTACGACTCGACATGAGCGTCGATGAAATGACCAAAAGCATTACGATTTTTGAGAAAGACCGCCGCATCATGCCGAAGTTACTCTGGCAACCGAGTCAGAATTCCGGAGTATTTGTCGATGCTTCGTTCAGGAACACTTGGGTGACTCTCCCAGTGACCTAACGAACCTGGGCACTGGTGCCCGCCGCCAGCGCCGGGGTATTTCGCCCTCCGCTGCGGGCCAGCCTGATTTCGTTCCGCAAAGCGGCAACACGCAGGGCGAGTTCCGGCTGTTGTCGATTCAGTTGCAGTGATTGTTCATAGTTGGCCAGTGCCAGTTCCTTTTGACCTTCCAGTTCTCGGAGATGGCCCAATGCGTTGAGGGCCCGCACGTTGTTCGGATCGAGGGCGAGGGCCTCCAAAAGTTGCTTTTGGGCGGTGGATCGGTCGCCCAGCTCCTCGTAAAGCCGTGCAAGTTCGACCTTAGGTTCCGCCCAACGGGGGGCGGAATTCGCCCAGTTGTGGAGCATCGCCACCGCCTCGTTCGATCGCCCCTGAGACACAAGCAAGACCGCCAAACCTCTCCGCGCGGGAATGTGGTGCGGATTCTTGGAAAGCGCCAATTGGTAATAAGATTCTGCGCGTCCATAGTCGTCCGGCCGATGATACAGGTCACCTAACCGATGGTACACGGCCGCGATGTTGTAATAGGCTGCGGCATCGTTGGGGTTATAAATGAGCGCCTGGCCAAATCGCTGGAGTGCCTCCTCATAGCGCGCCTGCTGGTAGAGGCGAACTCCCTCGGCGTTGAGCGACTGGGCCGTCATGCTCGCGCATCCCGGTGCAAACAGGATGACACCGATCCCCAAAATGGCCGCCATTTTTCCGGTCAATGCATTCTGTCGATTTGTTACTGGTACGTCATACACTTTCACAGTCCTCTCAGCTTGCGCAGAGGACGCAATAATACTCCGGTGGGACAGACTCCGCCTGAGCAGAACAGCGGGGAGAGAATACCGGGATCCTTCTTCCCTGGCAAGGGCTTTTTAGATTAGTGACGAAAATGGGCAAAGTCCACAGAGTGGATAAATCCCAGCAATCGCCTCACACCTGACCGTGTTGCTATAACGGGCTGGCCACGATCTGCAGAGCGAGGTGGAGAACCGCTTTCCCTCCGCGTGCTGTACGAAACTATGTACGCAGAAGGGAAAGCTACCAGCGGAGAATTCCTGTAGCCCAGGAAAGTCCCCCACCAAAGCCGCTGAGCAAAACGAGATCGCCCTTTCGGATTCTTCCCTCCCGCAGCGCTTCATCCAGGCAAATGGGGATGCTTGCTGAAGAAGTGTTCCCATACCGGTCCACGTTGTTGTAAAGTTTTTCGCTGGGAATGCCGATTGCCTCCGCCGCAGCCTGGATAATTCGCATGTTTGCCTGATGAAAGATCACCAGGCTAATATCGGCCAGGGTAAGATCCGCCATTTCCAGGACGTCATGAACTGTTTGGTTGAGCATGCGGATGGCCCATTTGAAAACCGGCCGACCTTCCATCACCACATATTGCTCTCCATTGAGTGTTCCCTGTTGATTGGTGGGACAGCGTGATCCCCCCATGGGCCGATAAAGAAGATCGAACCCCGCACCATCTGACCCGTAGGAGAACGCGATAAAACCCTGAGAACGATCGCCGGGGCCAAGGAGCACGGCTCCCGCACCATCTCCAAACAGGGGATACGTTTTGACGTCCGCTGGATTGCACACGCGCGAGTTGCAATCTGCCCCGATGACCAGCGGTCGTTTCGCGCACCCCGAGGCCACAAACTGCATTCCTGTCAGAAGGGCGAACATGAAGCTTGTGCACGCTGCCTGGATGTCCATCGCCGGAGCACAGAGTTTCAATTTTTCCTGGACCAGACTGGCAGCGGCAGGCATCGTCATATCCGGTGTGTATGTGCCCAGCAGGACGAGATCAACCTCTCCAGGATCCACTCCCGCGTCCGCCAAACAGCGCCGTGCCGCTTCCACAGCCAGATCGCTCGTGGCCAGTTCCGGCGGCGCATGCCGTCGTTCCAAAATGCCTGTGCGCTGAACGATCCAATCCGCATCGTAACCCAGCGACGCGAGATCCTCATTGCGGACACGGATATCAGGAACGTAACTCCCCACTCCCAGAACCTGGACTCCCGTAATACTTCCCTTACGGGAGCGCTGCGCTAGGTAGGGGATTTCTCGTGCGCTCGTTTTCTGATTCATAAACGATAGGACCTTAACCGCAAAACCAATCGCTGCCAAAATGCTGACGACGCGTGATCTCGTTGCGACGCTTTTTCTGCTCCGGTAGAAAGTAACATCCCTTAAACGTAAGACTTTTTACGGTCCGCGGCAAGTGGATCTTTACGACTCAACTTTCTGCACGCGGAGGAGGATGCCGCTGTCCTTTCCCCACGATGATGAAAAGACTCTTATCGCGGACGACGAGGCAACCGAGGCCGGCTGGTGGGTTTGGAAGCAGAACCATAACGCTGACTGACTTTTTCAGCACCAAGGTTCCCCTTCGCGGATAACCCCACTAATTCCGATGGCTCCAATTCTGCCCCCACTGCCACCAGTTCTCCGACAGGTTCCTCTTCTCGATCTGCCACTAGGTGAGGATGCAACTCGGGAGCGGGATGGACTTCGCCCCGGCTGCGCTTTCGAGTGGCGATCTTTTCACCACTTTTCCAGAAAAAGTGGGCGAGGGGACTGGCCAGCAAAGCCGGCAAAAGGACGAGATTGCCGAATGACGATGCCGTCAGCATCGCAAACATGAGATAGCCAAAACGCTGGGTTGGTGTGAAAGAGCTCAGAGCAAAAGCCGAAAGCCCCAGACCAATCACACCCCAGCTCTGATAAATGGCCTGAGCGCAATCGCCGTAGGCGAAACGGATCGAGTCCGCACGCGAGAGCCCACGCTCCTGTCCATGCCGACACCACAGCATGAAATGGATGGCATCATCCACGGTGACTCCCAATGCCACCGCTGGCGTCATGACGGTGCCCACATCCACCACAATGCCCAAAAGTCCCATCACGCCAAAGACAATAGCGATGGGAAACACACTAGCAAAGCCGAGCAGCAAACCTGCCGACCAGTCGCGCATCACGAACATCAAGGCGAGGGCGATGATGACAAGATCACCGGCGAAACCGGTCAACAGGCCGTTCAGTAACGAGTGCTGCGCCTTATAGACCAGGGGGACGAGGCCGGTATAGACGGCCGAAATCCCTTCGACGCCTTGACTGTGATATTTTGCCAGAATCGGCTCAACCTGCCGTCGAATGTCTTCTACGAAGTTCCCGTAGTCGAGATCGGTGAGGGCCTTGACGCGGGCGCTGACCCTCCACAGCTCCGTGTTCCCCTCTTCCGACCAGTAATCCCGCAGATCCTCGCGATGGCGACGGAGTTGAACGATCCACGTGCGCTTCTCAATCAGGCCAGGTTGCGACGGTAATGGCCTGGCAAAAGTGGGGGCCGCAATCACACTTCCCACGTCCGGCAACTGCTTGATAGCCCTTTGGACTTCCGCCACCAGCTTTATTTGATCCAGGGTGTCCAGTTTCGCCTTATCCCGATCCACCTTGATCACAACCTCCATGGGCACGAGAGGACCTAACTTTTCCTCCAACCATGCGTAATCCCGGATGATTGTGGCCTCGGGAGAAAAGAGTCGCATCAATTTCACAGAAGTCTGGATCCGGCTGGCCCCGATCGCCCCGGTCAGCATGAGCACAGCACACCCCGCAACCACCCAACTTCCCCGGCTGATGATGAAATCCCCCACCTTGCGCCATCCCGCCCATCGCCCGGGATCAAATTTAAACGCTTGCCGGGAGTGTGCGATCTCGGGAATTGGCCATTCCTGGAGCATGGACGGTACATACAGACACAGAAACAGGAAGCTCACGATGATTCCTGCAGCCGAAAAGATTCCAAACGTTTGAATGGGCACCAGTTCGCTTACCGCCAGTGATGCCAGCCCGAACGCTGTCGTGAAAGTCGCCAAAAACAGCGGGAGAAAGGCACTTCGCAGCGCTTTTCCTGGGGCACCAACCGTGGGGTCGGGAAGTCCCCAGGCCATGTGAGTCCTCACAGTATCGCGATAATAATTGGCCATGTGGATGGCCCCAGATACAGCCGCCACGTAGACCAGTGCCGGCATGGTCAGTAGAATCGCGTTCATCTCCGTGCCGGTCAGCCACACGAGAATCATACTCAAACCGGCGCTGTAGACACCGGTGGAGAACACGACGAGCGTCAGAATCCAGCTCCGCAGGCACCACCACGCCATGGCGGCCCCTACCACACCGCAGACAATGGCCAAACGCACGAGCGACCGCTGGCCTTCCACGTCGATGGCCACGTTATCAACGGGTGGTCCACCCAAGTGAAGCTGCTCCGGCTTGATGTCGCAGATTTCTTCAGCCGCCGTATAGACGCTTTCAACCACCGCATGCAAGAACTTTTTGCGGGGATTCCCGTGGAAATAATGCTCCCATCGCTCTTCCGCTTTGGGGTCGATGAAGAGGACAAGACACGTTTGTTGTCCATCCTGTCCGACGAGAAACCCCCGCAGCCGCTCGATGGCCTGTTCACGCGTCAGCCCCTGAGATGCGACCAGTTGATCGACAACCTGTTTTCCTGTGATCACACTCTTGAAAAATCGGTAGGGGTCGTCTTCCGGTCGCTGTATTTCTAACGCTAAACGACGGGATAAAAGCTCCAGCTTCGGGCTGTCGAGGGTACAACCTTCCCAGCTTGCCAGAATGAACATATCACTCTCAAAGTGCTTGCGATACCACTCAAAGGTGGCGGTTTCCTGGTAGGTATCAGGCAGCCAGGATTTCACATCGTTTTTGTTGCTGAGGAGTGCTCGGTCGGCTCCCACCCACATGAAGGGGATGAGAAAACAGACAGCGCAAAGAATGGCCAGGTTATAACGCGAGAAAAACCCGCCATGTCGCGAGGCGGGGTAACGGCTCTTTGACCCTCGATTCTCTTTCATCTGCACATCCATAGAGTTAGCCACAAAGGACGGGTTGCTTTCTTGCGCAGATTTCACATCTCGCGCGTCTCGTGGCTGGAAGGGGGACGCTTACAAAAGCCCACGCTGCCTGATCGCTGATGATTTGGGACATTCCGTGTGACGTTGACCGTTAATTCACGTAGTTCACGGCGCGGACAAGACTCGACATTGTTAAAAACCGCAACCTGAAAATTGTTTCGGCGAAAGGCCAGTGTAAAGGACGGTCTTCACAGGGCAGGCGGAATTGTCGGTACGGATGAATGCTCAGGCAGAACCGGCTTCAGCGTTTCATTTGTTACATTTAGGTGAAAACACCGAGACACGGTTGCGCAAATATCTCACACCTCGTTGGGATGAAGTGTAAACCGACGTCGTCAAACGCCAATGGCTCATTGTACACTCCGCTACAGATGTGGAACAACCGCCAGCTTGGATCCCCTGGCAAGCTGGTCTTGTGACCCGCCGTCAAGTGCTCACCCGCCTTGCTCGGGGGTCTCCGCGTGTCTGCACATCGCAGCGGAAGACGCGGAGAACGGCGTTAGGTGTTCGGTCGAGTGTTAATTGACGACAGTGCCATCCGTATATAATAGAAGAGAACCGCCGGGGGCGAACTGGACTCGACCGGACAGGTTGAGGTGCCAGTGGCGTGCCGTGGTTGATCGGTGGCCCACGTTAAAAGCCGATCAAACAACAAGTGCCAACCACAGCTTGGCTCTGGCTGCCTAATCGCAAACGGCAGTCCCGACTGAGGGCTCTTGTCGGAGGGGCCTGAAAGTCGGCCGACCTCATCCGACTCGTCCCGGGTCACGCCGAGTACGCCCGGGATTAGAACCTGTCCTCGGCTGGTCGCTGGAGATCCTGTCGGTCGGAAGCTCTGGCGGCGAGATTTCAAAGACCGACTACGCACGTAGAAGCTGGTGCCGAAATGTCACGGGACGCGGGTTCGATTCCCGCCGCCTCCATTAAGTCCTTATGCAGCAAAGAGTTACGACTAGCACCCAATGGCATAAACTCGCAACCCTCCAGGACTTCCGACGAATTGTGCGATTCGCTGCCATTCCCTGCCGCTGCCTGCTGCGCCGGTTTTTGCGCCTCCGGTGCGCCGCTTTTTGCGCCACCTGGACGCCAGTTCAGTGCCAGGTCGAAGGCTGCCTCGGTGGGGTCGACGTAGTGCCGTAGCGCAACGCTCGGCGTGTTGCCCAGCCACTTCGCCACCGTGGCCAGCGGGAAACTTTGGGCCAGGTCCGATTCGCACGATGCCCGCAGGGAATGCCACAGTCGCGGCCACGGTTCGACGCCGGCGCGGCGGATGATCTTGCCAAACGTGGTTCGCAGGTTGCAGTTGACCCAGCCGTGCGGCCCTTGGGACCGCCGGCGGTACTCCTCGGGGAAGACGTAGACGCTTCCCTCGGGCGCTTGCTCGAAGGCCGCTTCCAGGTGCGGGCGCAGCAGCGGGAACAGCGGGATGACGCGGTACGGCTTGCCCAGGTGCTCCGTCTTGGGAGACGGTACGTTCAGCCGGCCGCGCTCCCAGTCCACGTCGCCCCAGGTGAGGGAAAAAGCCTCGGAGGGAACGCGCAGGCCGCCGAACCGGGCCAGGGCCACCAGTAGCCGCCAGAAGACGTTCGGGCAATGCTCGATGACGCGCTCGGCGTCCGACACGGGGACGTAAGCCCGCCGCTCGGCCACGTTGCCGCAGCGCTGCTTGACGTGCTTCCAAGGGTTCGCCGGGATGTGCCCCAGCCGCACGGCGTCTTCGAGCATCTGCCGGGCGTGGCCCAGGCGCTTGTGAATGGTCGTCGCCCGCAAGCCGCGCCCTTGCATCGCCGCACGGAATGCCTCGCCGTCGGCGTGGGCCAGACTTGCCAGGGGGCGTGGGCCGAATTGCTCGGCGAGACTCGCCGCCGTCTGGCCCCAGGCCAGCAGGGACGCGGGCTTGTGCCCCGCCGCCCGCTTGCCCTCCAACCAGCTCGCCAGGAACTCACCGACCGTCAGCTGCCGCCGGGCCTCGATCAGCCCCGCCGCCGCCAGCTTGTCACGTAGGCTTTCGCCGATACTGGCCAGCCAGACCGCCGTGTCTCGCGGGACGGGTTGCCCGCTGATCTTCGCCGCCAGCAGGGCCTCGACGTGCCGGCAGATGCTCTCGGCGCTCTTGCGGTCGATCTTGCCCAGGCGGACCGTCTTGCGGCCGCCGTCCGGGGCCACGAAGAGGATGCGCCGCCGGCCGTTGGGATCGTTCACGATACTTGCCATGCTTTCCTCACCTTTCTTGTTGACTAAACGGCCAGGGTTGCCTTGCCCTGGCCCTCAATTTTGGGACGCCTCGCTCAGGGTTTCTGCGTTTTTGCCGGATTTTTGCCGGGTTCGAGTGTCGAGAGGATAAAAACTCGGCGTGGATGCCCGCCCGTTGCGGCTCCGCAATCCAGCGCCCATGCCCGGCTTTGACCAGCCCTTCGAGGGCGGCTTCCGCCTGGCCAGGGCCACGCAGCCGCCAGCAGCATCTTTGCACCTCGCGGACCGTCACCGTACCGCCCTTCCTGGCAATCCATTCGACCAGCTCGCGTCGGTCCCGCTCGGCGTCGGATTCATCCTAAGCCCCAGTAGCCCCATTTTCCCAGGCCGCTTCATCAAGCAGCCGATTCACGGCTGCCACGTCCCAGCTTTCGGGGGGTATCAGGTTTACGGGCTCAGGCTCAGGGCTATTGGTTTTAAGGGTGTCACCATTGGCCCCGTCACCGAAACCTTCGGAATCACGGGGATTTTTAGGGTTTTGGTGACGGTGACACTGGGGGCACAGGCGAAAAACACGTGTTGGCCTACCCCCCTTTTTGTTCGAAGGGCTGTCTTCCCAGCTTCCTAGCCCCGCTTGTGCTAAGCCATTCAGGGCCGCTTCGGCTTCATCACTTTTTCCACGATACCGCCGTAGGCCGTGGGTTAAATCCCGCACCGTAACCACCCCGCCTTTGCCGCGAATCCAGGCCAGCAAGCTTTCTTCTCCTTTGTCGTCGGCCCCTTCATCAGGGGGAAGCACTATATCGTACACGCGGCGGGTTTCGTGTTTGTGCCATTCCGTCAATGCGATTGCCCGGCCCATCGAATCCCCGTCCACGATGTCAGCATCCACCGATTCGCCCGCCGCCCAACGTACCAGGTGCAACACCAACCCCAGCCGCAAAGGCAGCTCTTCCAGCTTGGATAAGGCCGCCGCCCAGTCGCCTGTCGCGTCAGCCAACTGGTTCGCGTGGGCGTTGTAGAAGTCGATGTAGGCCGCCTTAGCTTCAACCGATAGCCGCATCGTCCGGGGGACGGGTTTGCCATCGTAGTCGTGCTCCAGGCCAAACAACCGATTGAATACTGCACCTACCGCATCGATAATCGCCGGCTCGATGGATGCTTCCGTCCATCGCTTCGGGCGTCGCGGTGGCATTACCAGCAGCAACCGGGCCGCCAGCCCGTTCTCCCGGTTAATCAAGCCTAGGGCACGCTGTAGTACCCCAGGTTGAATCCCGCCACAAACGGACACGGCCACAACCGGAACGTGGAGCGTGCCAGTCAATTTCCTGTCCACCGTAACGGGCAGGGCGTTGTAGGCGCTTAGCCAGAACGCGACGTCGCCCCCCGCGACGTTTGCGTATCTGTCAAATCCTGAAAGCCACGCCGCCAGTTCGTCCCGGGCCAAAAGTACACCCCGCGGGTTGGCCTTCAGAATCGGCACCACGGCTTCCACGGTGGTGTCTTGAATCAACACCCGCACAGCCGCCGGGGCTTCAGGCTTCACCGGGGGCAAGCCGGCAGTTTTTGCACGTTTCCACTCGGCAAAGGCTTTCTCGTAGGCCAGCCAATCGGCTTCGAATTGCTTGCGGGCTTCATCGTGGGCCGCCAGCAATTCAACTTGCCGACGCTCTGTCCACTGGAGGGCCGCCCGCAGCGCGGGTGTCTTCAGTGTACCGGACTCGCCTACAAGTACGCCCCAAACAATCGGCGGTGCCTGCCAGCCCGCCTTGACTTCAAGCCGCCGCGTTGTTCCGATTGCCGCGGCAGCCGCTACCATCAACGGCAACGCAACGTAGCTTGCATCGCACCCCATCGCGTGGGCTGTCGACTGGACAAACGCCCGAAACGGTTCAGGCAGGGCATCCACCGGGTAGGGCTGCCACGGCAAGGGCTCCGGCGCCAACTCGATGCGCGAAACGTGGCGTTCTGCCTGTCGCAGCCGGGTTAGAATCTCGGCGTCCGTCCACGCTCTAGGAAACGGCCGCTCCCGCTCAAGTGTGCGCACAACGCGAATGGCGTCGGCGTCCGATAGGTTATGCTCGACACATCTGCATGCATACGCAAAGAGCCTCCGGGAGCCATCCTGCACATCCGCCATGCCAATTTGCCGGCAGGCTGCCAGGCATTTAGCTACGCTCCCATTGCCAGCCGCTAGCTCGCGTAGATTGCTTGGTTGCGGCTTGCCGGCATCAAGGATGGCGGCCAGTAGCCGAGGGGGCAACGGCGGCGGCTCGACTTCATCGGGCCGCACAAGCCACTGCCGGCCGCCGGCTGGCGGCAGGACGCTCTGCGCACGATTCTGCCCCAGGCGTGCTTCAAGGCCGCCGCCTAGTTGAACGCTGCACGGTAACCCGCCCAAACGCTCATCCCAGGCGAATAGCCGATGCTTGCCTCGCGTCGATGCCCACGTGGGACATACCGGGGCGTCTTCCCCGGCTATGTGCGCATATCGGCTTTCAGCCGCCGCACCGTCGCATTCGATGTCGATGACGCCACTTGATGGTCCCAGCAACAAGCCGAGCCCGTCAGCCGTCGGGGGCAGGGTGTCGATGCTATCAACGCGCGCCGCCTTGTTTGGCCAGTCGGCACCGCCAACGGGCCGCTTGCCGCAAACAGGCACAACAAGCCAGTTGCCGGGCAGCCCCTCGAGAATCCGTTCTCTAGGCTCAATCATTAGCTAGCCCCCTTGTTGTCTCGGCCGCGGGGCGGCTAGCTTCAGCCGCTTGGCGGATGAACTCGGCCAAGTCTTCCGGCCGATAGAAAATCCGCCGTCCCAGTTTAACGACAGGCAGGGGGCCGCGGGGTTGCGAAAGATTCCAAAGGTGCCGAAGGGAAATACCAAGTTGATAGGCAGCTTCCCGTGGCGAAAGCACGAGTTTCTGTAGCATATCACTGGCTCCTGATAGTACATGTCGCGGCAGGCACCATGCTTACCGCTCTATCAGAAACCAGTAATGTTTCGCGTTACTCAGTAACGTTTCACGTTCTAACCGCTAAAACTTAATCTTCCATGCTATGGGCGATTCTGGACGGTACAGATAAGAGTCACCTTGCGCGGATATTGCCACTTCAAGGTGATTGGCCGTCTTCGGCATACCTCCCTTGCGCAGGGTTGCGTAGGCACGCCCCAATGCCATGCGGACTGTCGCCCGTAGTTTGTCGGCATCGCTACCAAAGGTTTGGCAGGCACCGCCGGGGCGCATTAGGTCGTCGAGTTGCTTTAGATACATTTCGCGTTCGTTTTTCAAAACTTCAGCTTCTGTGGTGTCGCCTACGCACTCCGCGTCCACAATGCCTTGATTGCATTCATCGATTTTGCGTTTCAAGGCCGCCAGTAAGCTCTCATCGGCCTTGGATTGGCGTGTGTAGCCGACATGCAAACCGTGTTGTTTCGCGTCCGCCGCCGTCATCGTCCCCGTTAATCCACCAACCAGATAAGCCATCAGCACAGGCTCGCCGGGCCGCTCCAGCAGCTTGGCAAGGTGTTCAAAGCCGCGCAGGGCTTTGAAATGTCCTTGCTCACCGAACGCCCGGATAAACCAGCCGTCGCCATCGCGGGCAAGGACAAACTCTGCTTGTGCCGTCGCGGGTTGGAGCGTCGCTTGTGGGCGAAGAAACGGCTCCAGCGCCTTGGCGAACGCCTCGGCCCCTTTCTGCCAATTCTCAACCGCCACCGTCAACGGTTGGCCACACACATTCTCGATACTTACCAGCCGGCCGTAGCCGCGTACCGGCTCACGCTTGACAACCCGGCCGTCCGGTAGCCGTCTTGGTTTGCCGTCAAAGAACCCACGCTTCAACGCAAAGTCGATCGGCCGTTGTTCGCCGTTGGCCAAGTCGATTCGCGCCAGTCGGCCTTGCTCGGAAAGCCGCCACTCATTCCGTTGTAAAACCACAATCGGCTTGACGGGCTCGCCAATCTCTTGCCGTAGCTCTTGCCATTGTTGCCCCCAACATGCCCACCAGTCTTGAATTACCGATTGCATCGCATCGAGCAATCCGAATTCGCCTGTAGCTTCAATAATGATGCGTTGGGCTTGCTCTTTGCCGGGTAGTTGCACCGTGAAAGTAATCCGACGTTCAACGAATCCAGCCGCCGTGATGGATTCTAGGGCAGCTTGCTCGTCGGCAGAGAAAGTTTCGGGCACGTCGGCCCAAGAGTCGGGGGCAAGCCGTAGCAAGCGGGCCACGGCTTCAGATAGAGAAAGAGAATGAGTCATCGAGAAACCCTTTCAGTCTATGCAGGCCGTCCCGGGTGGGCAGGGGCCGCTGAAAGGGTGAACCAGCTCCCACCACACCCGGAACGCTTACGTAGCCGTCGCTACGTCACCCGCGAACGCATGATACCACGCTGCCACCGGCAAGGGAATCTCGCCAATCTCTCGATCTAGGCGCGGTAGGGCTTGCAATCGGGCCAGGCCGGCCGAAAAGCCTTCCTGGTAGGCTTCTAGATAGGCTTCTAGGCCTTCTGGGGCCGGTTCGGACAAGGTTCCATCCCACGCCTGGACGGCTACCACTCCAGCCGTGGTAACACGATAACCCACCCGGCCATACACGTCGCAATTGGCTTCGGCGTAGCCCAACGACAGGGCCTGTAGAGCCGTGATTTCCACTACCTGTAGTTCGGCTTGGCGTCCGTCGCCCCAGCCTTTCCCGTCGTTCAATGCTATTTCGGGAATCCACGCCCCGGCTGGGCCGTGTTTGAGCACTTCAGCAGTGAAACACTCGGCGTCATCGGCCCCGAACCCGGCCAGCAAACCGCCTTGCCGGATACCTTTGGCCGTGAGAATGACGCCTATGGTTTTTTCACGCCCCCGGCATCGTCGAACCAGCCCGGCGCGCACCAAAGCCGTCAAAGCCCGGGCCAGTTCCTTGGAGCCCCCGGCATACCATGGGAATCCCCGCCGAGCGTAGTGCCAGCGTAGCTCCCAGATAGCCGCCCAGTAGGTGGCCATCGGCTGTCGCAGGGGTAGCCATAGAGCGTGGCATTCGCCTAGCAGCTGAGCCAATAAAATGTCAGCGGCTGTTGTCATAGACCTATCTCCTGTCTGTAGCCGTAGGCTATGGTCCCGCCCGCCTCCGGTTAACCTTAAAACTTTGGAAGGACCCACACCCTCTAGCCCTTCGAACTAACGCCAGGACGTCGGCTCGGATTGTCTCAGGCAACGTCGGCCAGGTGTCAATAATCACGGCTAAGTCGGCGTCCAGCGCGCCGGATTTTGCGCCGCCTGGAGCCGAATCCGTCGAATTTCCCGGGGAATTCGTGGCGGGTTCGATTCCCGCCGCCTCCATTAAGTTAGCTCCCAGACAGAAGTTCCGCCGCCCATCGGGTTGCGGAATGTCGCCCTTCGTGGGCATTCCCGGCCGGAAGTTCTTTATCAGTTCTTTATCGTGTCCTCTTTTCCTCTTCGATGGGAAGCCGCTGAGGCGCTCTTTGGGCGAGTGGTTCGTCGGATTTCGTCTCCCCCCGATGCGGCCACGATAAACGTGTCCCTCCGATACGGATTCATCGGCCACGATAAGCGTGCCCCTCCGGTGCGGACTGGGTGCAACATTGCAAGGTTCCCTTAAAGGCTTGCAATCTTTGCAATCTTGTGGAAAAAACGGGGTTTTTGATATGTCTGAATCCCAAGATTGCAAGGTTCCCTTAAAGGCTTGCAATCTTTGCAATCTTTGCAATGTTGCGGAAAAAAAACGGGGTTTTTGATATGTCTGAATCCCAAGATTGCAAAGATTGCAAAGATCCCCGTGTTTACAACGTAACCTTGCAATCTTGGCAATCTTGCCCCTCTGGCACCTACAGATGTCCCCACTCTCCGGAGGGGCGCGCTTGTCGGGTCCAGTGAAATTTGGCGGATCACCCGTGTTGGAAACGCGGATCGATTTGTTCCGCGTCGTGCGTCGTCGCCGGCACAATTCATGAATTCCCTCGACCGACTACACGGTATGAATTGCCCCGGCCGACTCCAGCGGCGAGGAGGTTGAGATATTGGCGTGGGCGTGCGCCGACGAGGTTTTCGAGCTGAGGCAAGTTCTTGATGAAAACATTTGTCGCATATTGGCCGCGTCGGCTTGTTGCCGTAAAGGGCCAATTCCCCGCAGTTTTTTCTCACAGAGCTTGACATCTTTGTGCCGTGGGCGATGGATGTTATCCTGAATTATGTTGGGTCGTACCGAGTTGACTGGGCTGGAGCACACGCTCGTCGACCACTGGTTCTGTTTGTCGTCCTGGAATCCCATTTCGAAAAACCGGGCACCTCGCAATGTCAGACAATCTCCACGGAGTAGCGAAGACGAGTTGTAAGGCTGGCTTACATAAAGTGATGCGCGCGTTCGCAGCCATGATCATCCAAAAATGGCAGACACTGGCCCGGATTGCTCTTACGGTTGCCGTCCTAGGTTGTGGGACATGTTGTAGAGAAGCGGTGGCGGTTTCCACGACACCGATCCCGGATTTCACAAAGGGGGACAAGATTCCCGAGGGAGCAGTGCACGATTGGAACCTGGGTCCCACGGGTGCCCGGGGATGGATGTACTCTGATCAGCTTGTGACTACAGATGCGCGGCAGATTCTCGTCACCGCGGTAGAAAAGGGTTCTCCGGCTGATGGTGTTCTTCAAGTGGGCGATGTCATTCTGGGAGTCAATGGCAAACACTTTTCCTATGACCCGCGCACCGAGCTGGGCAAAGCAATCACATTCGCCGAATCAGAAGCAGCGCGCGGGGTGCTGCGACTGCTACGCTGGCGAGATGGTACGACCGCCGAGGTGTCCCTGAAACTCCAGGTCCTTGGTACCTACAGCCCAACGGCACCTTACAACTGCGTGAAATCGAGGCGGATTCTGGATCGAGGCTGCGAAGTGCTGGCTCGCCGCATCATGGATCCGTCCTATCGCCCCGATGCCATCGTCCGCTCGTTGAACGCTCTGGCCCTGCTGGCAAGTGGAAAGCCGCAATATCTCCCGCTTGTGAGAAGAGAAGCGCAATGGGCGGCCAATTTTTCGATCAATAGCTTTCAGACGTGGTACTACGGATATGTGATGATTTTCCTCGCTGAATACAAGCTCGCCACCGGAGATGGCGGCGTCATGCCCGGCCTTCGTCGAATAGCGCTGGAATCGGCGAGAGGTCAAAGCATCGTAGGATCGTGGGGCCATGGGTTTGCGGGACCAGATGGCCGGCTTCAGGGTTATGGCATGATGAACTCACCGGGGATTCCGCTGACCATTGGCCTTATCCTGGCTCGAAGAGCTGGAGTTCGTGATTCCTCTGTGGACATCGCAATCCAAAGGAGTGCTCGTCTGATCCGCTTCTATGTCGGCAAAGGGGC
>NZ_JBAMME010000230.1:0-4643 GCF_039793925.1 Thermogutta sp.
GAGCACGACAATGCCTGATGTCAATGTCGGCACTATATACGGGCGGGTAGCAATTGAGGGAACGGAGCAAGTCCAGGAAGGTTTTCGGCAACTCAACGAACAGACCGAGAAAACCCAGACCCAAATCCAGCAGTCCACCGGAAAAATTCAAAACAGCTTCGCCGAGATGGGACGAATGCTGGTGAACCAGCTGATGGCAATCGGCGGAGCTTTTGTTTCGGTCCAGCAACTGGTCAAGGGGTTTCAAGATGTGATGGGCGAAGAGCTCGCATATCGCCGGCTTGAACTCAACCTTGACCGGCTCGGGATATCATTTGCGGATAATCAGCAGAAAATCAGGGATTGGGTAGACCAGTGGCGGCTTTTTGCGACCGGCATTGAGGAGGAAAAACTCCTTACCGGCTTGCGGCGACTTATTCCGATTTTCGGGGACTTGACGACGGCGATGAATGTGGCTTCGGTGGCAATGTCTATTTCTGCTCAGACCGGTTCGGACTATGGGCAGGTCATCAGTTTGCTTACCCGGCTGTATCAGGGATTGCGAGTGCGGGGGAATGAACTCAGCGAAGTCTTCAATCTGAATGTGGCAGGATTGCGAAAAGTCAACGATGCGACAGGCGAGATGAGTGCTATGCTGATTGACGCGCAAAAAGCACTTGAGGCAATTTCGGCGGCATATACTGGAGAAAAGGGAAAGGCAGGACTGCTCAAGGTGCTTGACACGGCGGCGATGGAGACCGCCCGCTGGAAGGCGGAACTATCAGAACTTCGGGAAACCCTCGCCCAGCCGGTCTTGACAGTGCTTCTGTATCTTGCGAGAGGGCTGAAGGCAATCGGAGAAACGCTGGGTCTGGTTAGTTTGATGTTTGAGGAGTGGGGGCGAATGGTTGTCAATACCTTCGGCGCGGTTCTGCGGACACTCCGAACTTTCATCGGAAGCATCAGAAATTATTTCGCTACGCTCGCCGAATTCCTGCGGAATCCGCTCAAAGCACTGGCGGATTTTTCGGATGAGCTGCGATTCCAGCTGGAATATGGGGATGTCAACCGCTCGCTGGAACGGATGGAGTATTATGCCCGGCGAATAGGTGAAGCCATAAAGGAAGCATTTTCACCGGAAATTAAAGTGCCGGAATATCCACCGCTTCCGCCAGTCAAAGCCACTCCACTGGAGCAAAAGCAAGAGGAAGCAGAGAAAAAGGAGCGGATCAAGCAAGAGCACCAGAAGGAGGCGGAAGAATATGAAAAAGTAGAAAAGATGAAGCAGGATGCCACCGAAAAAGTAGCAGACAGTATTTTGTCAATCTGGGAACGGCTCTTTATGGAGGGAAAACTCACCTGGGAGGAACTGGGGCGGACAATCAAGGGGGTCATCTGGGATATTGTGCGCGAGATTTTGCGGTCGCAAATTCTGAAACTGCTCGCACAGATTGCCGGGGCTTTCGGAAAGACATCAGCACCGGAATTCTATACACCCCCCGGTGAATTGCCCCCGGGTGGAACTCCGACCTGGGTTGCCTCGCCGAATTTACCACCAGTTCCGGAAGGTGGGGGTGGAATTACTGTCAATATCTCTGGTTCACCGGAGGGAGTGCTTGTCAAGGTGTATGATGGGATGACTCAGCGTGAAAAATCCATTCTTGCCCGGAACATCTATCTGCTCGGGGCACATTCAGCACAGGTGAGTGGATGAATACATACAGGATTGACATCACCGACGGCAACGGAAACTGGGTGGAAATCACCGAGTATGTCATCCCCGATTGGAACGGACAGGTGATTTCAACTTCACCTTTCGCCACGCAGGATAGCGGGCGGGTATCCCTGCGAGTGGTGGACAAGGGAATGGGTAGAGTTCCACAGGCTTTGCTCCGAAACATACTGCTGAACCGCACAATTTCGCAATCCCGATATGCGATTGTCCGAATTTCTGACCAAATCGGAAACAAACTGCTTTTCTGGGGCTATGTTGAACCGGCTTCGGTGGTCATAGAAAACAATGCCCTGACTTCATTCACCGCAACCGGGCTCCTCTCATACGGCGAGAAAAAATCCTTCAGCTCTGAGATGGTATCTCTGCCCGCCCCACAAGTAGCCGAACAGGCCTTGACTGCCCTTGATTGTCAAGGGGACTACAAGGTCAATCTCCCTGCTATCCAGCTGGAAAATCTGGATTGGAACTGGGACTTTCGGCAGTGGTTCTCGGTTCTGGGCGATACGGAAAAGTTCGGGCTCGGTGATGCTATCTGCTTTCTGCCACCCAACCCCGGAAATTACACCTCAATCGGTTTCTTCTGCTGCGGTGGCAGAGTGTATCGGCTACGCTGGAATGACACTGAAAAGCGTGTCAAGGTTGAGGAGGTGCTGAAGGATGGACAGCCGGTTTCCACAACTGCGGTTCGGGTATTCTGGATGCGGCTTCAGACCTCACCGGGACAATATCATTCCTGCCTGGTTGTGGTAAACGGTCAATATCGGGGAATGCGGTCAGCAATCCGGGTTCCCTGGAATGGATGGGGAGCAATCAACACTATCGGACAGGTGGCAGCGACCGGCGGAGCAATCGGGGCATATCTTGCGACCGCCGGGGTAATTGCTGCCAGTTCCACACCATTCGCGATAATCGCTGCGGCCGGAATTACGGTTTCGCTCGCAGCTACGCTTGCCGCTCAGAACACCGGAACACGGCACATCATAGAAAGTCAAGACGCCAGACTGGAATATACCGGCTTTCAGGTATTGTCAATTGATGATGACTTCACTGTCGGACAGGGGCATACTTCGGGATGGTATTTTGACCCGCAAAATACTACGAAATATATTCCGGCAATTTACGCCTTACCCGAAGGGGCGGTGTGCTGTGTAATTGTCAACCCCGAAAATAATGACATACGGGCACACTTCATCAATTTTGACCCGAACCTGAACGGCTGGGTGTTGACATATCCGATTTTCATTACGGACTTGACAAACTTCCAGCCTACCGGTGCAATTGCGGTGGCGGCGAAGCAAGTGGATAATATCCAGGGATGGGCTATTCTGCTTGGGGGCACGCAATCATATCTGCTGATGTGCAGCAAATCCACCGGTGGCTTGGCGCCAGCGATAATTCGCAATTGGGGCAGCGGATTGAGCCGTGTTCCAGTTTCACTACCCGGGCACAACATTGGTGTGCTGGTAACCCGGGAACAAGATGGGGCAGGGAATTATTGGTTCTGGGCGAATTTCGTTTTCGGCAACGGCACACCATATATTGAAAAAGTCAGGATGATAATGGACACCACCGGCGAGCTTCCGGAACAGATAGAACACGGAACAATCGCATTGCCTGGCAATCCCAAAATAGAAACCTGTAGCCACCCGGCAATCGTCCAGCGGCTACGACCGAATGCCATCGGCAGAAAGACCATTGCTTGCTCATACCTTGACGCTTCTGAACGGGGAATCATTCAGCGGAAGATTGGTTTTATTTCGCTGAACGAAACGGAAGAAGGAATTGAATTTTACCCGGCTACCGGTCAGAATTCCCCGCAATATGCTCTACCCGCTCAGGGGGGCGTGTCAATCCCGCTGTGGTGGTATGATGTCACGCAAAATCAGATATACCCCTGCGCCGTCTCGCTATGTCAAGACAGCAAGGACTTTCTGGCTCTTGATGTCTGGCGGGCTACATTTTTGCTCACCCCCTTCGTTCACCACAATTTCCAGGTTTCTCCGATGAGTATCACACAGGTGCTCCGGGAAATCTGCCGTTCCTTCGGTGCGGAAACCCGGCTGGCTACACCGTATGCTACTTCGCCAGAGCAGTGCAAACTGGTCTCAAAACTCGTGGATTTTCTACCCCCTTCTGGAATCACAGTCTCACCGCAAAATGTGGCGATGGGTGAAACTTCTGTTGTGCCGGTAGACTGGATTGAGGGTGTGGAAGCTGAAGTGCTGGGTGAGTGGGTGACAGAAGGGCAGACAGGGCTTGGCAAGGCAACGCACTCGCTCTCCGGGAAGTGGATGACCCCGGCGTGGGCACGAGTGCTGGCGGAGTGGTATTTTCGCAATTTCGCTCCGCCGAGCACGACATATCCATACGGGCGACGGCTGGTGCGGGTGAAATATCTCGGGACTGTGCCATCTGCCGTGAACGAGGAGTATTTTCTCCGCTCGGTCATCATTGACCCAGCCATCATAGAAAATTGCAATCTTTCCACTCAAGGACAAATCATCGGGATTGGCTATGAGCGGAGCAGCAGGCTGATTGCCTTGACGATTTTGGAAGGTGCACCGGTCAATTTTGCACCGGTCATTCCACAGTTTTCTTCCGCTACACTTGACACAGCACCGCAAGACTTTGTTGCCGAGTTGGTGGCTGATACTCCGCATTATCCACAGATGACCATCGGTTGGTGCCTGGGTGGGAACTGGGGGGAAAGGGATGAAACGATATCTCGCCCAATGGCACTGGGATACCTCGTGCTTGTCACGCTGGAGCGGGTAATGGAAGTAAGCAATGTATGCATCCCAATCCGAAGTATGATTGATTTTCAAGGCCGGCTGAATTGCAACATATACCTCAATCAGCGTGATAATCCTGATTCCAATGGTGTGCCGGGCAGAATGGTAGCGCACAGAGGAATTTACTTTCTACGACC
>NZ_JBAMME010000230.1:4653-5756 GCF_039793925.1 Thermogutta sp.
GTTCGCTCTCACCCGGAGATTATTGGGTGCTCGCAGAGATTGCACCTGAGTTGGAATCCTATGAATTTTCCGTCAATACCCTGACCGCCAGCCCGGCAACATACCACGCCCGGAAATGGGAAAGAAACCAGGACACCGGAGAAATCACTCAGACTTGGTCGTATTCACCCTGGGCAATCTTCGTGGAAGGAGGATAATATGCGAACTTTCTCAACTTTACCCCCCGCCTTTTTGGTGCGGGAAAATCAGTCTTCCTTGCCGACAGTGTATCGGTTCTCTCCCCTGAACGCCTTTCAAATGTCAAGGCTTGACTGGGTGGAGGTGCTGGATGCTTCGCCGGTAATCACCGAGAGCGGTCAGCAGGTTCGGTTCATACGGGGCTGGCGGTTGGCTTCCGAAATCCAGTTCCAGTTTTATGACCCGGTAGCGATGTCCAGCCCGCTTAGCCCCGGGGTCACGGAGGAGGCAATGCTTGACATTATGCTCAAGCTGCGAGCGGGCTGGATAGTTGAGTTCCGTCCGCATTACGATGCAGACCAGCAATACAATTCTGCATATGATTGCTGGGTGAGTTTCCGGCAGGATAGGCGTTCCCTTCCAATGTCAAGGGTGATTGCCGAAATATCGGGGAAATATATCGTGTCCTCTATTCCGGAACGATGGTGAGGTGAAATATGGAGATATTGTTGGCGGTCAAAGAGGCAGTTGCGCGGATTGAGGGGCAACTGGAGGGCATCTCAAAACGGCTTGACAAACTGGAAGAGCGGCTAAACAATGTGAATTGTGTCAATCTTGACACGCAATACAAAATCGGCTTTCTGGCTGGGAAGTTGGCACTCATTGCCGGGATTGTATCGGCAATAGTTTCCGCGTGCATCACCCTGGCTCTGAAACTCTTTCAATGATACCTCCTCTACCCCGCCAGAAAAAACTTCACTACTTTTAGAGCCTTAGCGGGCATAACTAACGAATTTTCAAATAGTTTGCCAGCTGGTCTTAATTTGCGAAAAAACTTGACAGGAGGCAGGGGGTACGGTATAATATTCCCGTGAAAAGAGAAAAGAAACCAAAAGAACAAAAAGGAGGAAAAGATGGAAGAAAAG
>NZ_JBAMME010000231.1:0-5628 GCF_039793925.1 Thermogutta sp.
GCGGGGGTGGAATTCCCGTCCGCAGACGATGCAGAAGTAAGTATTGACAGCCATTGCAGTCTCCTTCAAAATCACTTCGAGCAGGACGCGCTTTTGGAAAGAGTGGGATATGGGACTCGGCACGAGCCGTAGCCGGTCACCTGCCACAGGTGAAGGGTACCGTCGAATCCGCCTGAAACAGCGTAGCGCCCATCAGGAGAAAAAACAACAGACCTCACTGATCCGTGGTGCCCTTTCAAGGCGCGTATTTCTCTGCCCGCAGGAACTTGCCAGAGACGCAGTCCACTTTCCCCCGCCGACAGAGCATAACGTCCATCCGGCGAAAAGGCGACTGCGTTGACACCCAAATCAAGGCCTTTGAAAACCTTTGCCTCTCCGCTTTCCACATCCCACAAGCGCAGCGGTTTTGGATCGTTGAAATACGGATTATCACTGCCGCTCAAGACGTAACGCCCGTCGGGCGAGAAAGCCACGGCGTACACGCGCCAGGTATTCAGATCGAAGCGCTTCTGTTCGCTGCCAGTAGCCGCGTCCCAGATGCGCACGCTGCCATCCCAACTGCTGGTGGCAACGAAACGCCCATCTGCCGAAAAAACAGCCGAACTGACCCAATCGGTATGCCCCACAAAAGACTTTAAATGCTTTCCAGTTCTGACTTCCCACAGGCGTGCTTCTTTATCTCCCCCAGCAGTCAGCAGATAGCGCCCATCGGGCGAGAAAATCACCGAAGCGACCAGCCAGTGATGCGGCCAGAATGTGCGGATAGCGCTACTTTCGGAGGCGCGCCACATTCGGACCGTTTGATCTTGCCCTCCTGCAGAAGCGATCCAGTATCCGTTCGGTGAAAATGCAACCGCCGTAACGCCGCTGGTATGCCCCCTGAACTGGCGTCTCTGCTTTCCCGTCTTCGTATTCCACAGCCGGACGGCGGTATCCTGACTGCCCGAAGCGATGTAACGGCCGTCCGGCGAAAAGGCGACCGCGTTCACCCAGCCCGTGTGCCCCTCGAAGCGGCGCACCTCGCGCCCGATGGGCCGGTTCGGGTCGCGATGCGCCCGCGCCAGCGCCTCGTCCCGCACGCCGCGCTTTTGCAGGATCTCCTCCACCTCCTCCACATATCCCTGCTCCAGATACACCCAGCCCAACAGCCGCCAGTACTCTGGATTGCTTCCGTGTGTGGATTCCAACTGCTGCATCTGCGTCAGAAACTCGCTGCCCGGCAACTCTGCTTTGTGCCAGCGGTAATACCCGTAGTTGAAATTCGCCTCCAGGTGGGCGGGGTCGGCCTGCAGCGCCTCCTGCCAGTAGCGCACCGCTTCCGCCTCCCGCCCCAGGTCCAGCATACTGACGGCGTAGTTGTTCAAACTGTCGGCGCGCAACTCCAACGGGTTTGGCTTTTCGCGCGGGCAGGGTTCGCCTGTCTCTTGCTGGTACATTTCCATATATCCTGTCTTTGTGTCACAATCCAGCGGTTACAGGGTCGCGGTTACACCAGCCCGCGAATCGCCCGCGCGGCGCGGTGCAAGGTGGCTTTGGCCGCCGGGGCATCCGCGAATAACGCATCCACCGTTTCGGCTTCCAGTTCCATTGCTCGCGCCGGGTTGAATTGACGGGCATACTCCAGCAGGGCGCGGCGCTGCTGCTCGGCCTCCCGCTGTGCCAGAGCCAGGTCCTGCTCCCGCAGGCGGGCAAAGTCCAACACCTGTGCGGCGCGGCGGAACTCCAGCACGCGCTCCATCACCGGCACCACCAGGCCGGGCATCTCTTCGAACTGCTGCGCCTCCACAAATCGCACGGTGACGGTGTTCAACGTCCCGCCCAGGGTGTGTCCGATGGGGGACTGGTAGCGTATCCGCCCGCTGACGCTGACCCGTTCGCCGGGGCGATGGGCGTACAACGTCAGGCGCAGGGGGATTTCCAGGCGCAGGCCCGGCAACAGGTCGCCGACGCGCACGCGGACGACCTGGTTGACCTGTTCGGTGGGGTAGAGGGAGGTGAGCGAAACCAGCGCGGCGCCTGTGGGCAGGTCAAACTCCAGTTCCACCTGGCGCGCGGCCAGCATAGCGGTGCTGCCCAGTTCCTGCATCAGCGCGGCCGGAATCTGGTCGGGTTGCTGGATGTGGTAGAAGCGTCCGCCGCCCTGGTTGGCAATCTCCACCATCAGTGCCTCGTTATAGTCCAGACCGACGCCCAGGGTGGAGACGATGATGCCTTTTTGCCGCGCCCGAGTGGCGCGCCCGGCGACTTTTTCCAGGTCGGTCTCGCCGACGTTGGCCTGTCCATCGCTGAGCAGGAGCACCAGGGTCGTTGGTTGGCTGGCCTGGTGTGCCAGTTGGATGCCCTGCTCCAGGCCGCCGTCCAGAGCGGTCATATTGCCTGTGTCCAATTCGGAGAGCAGACTCTCCACTTGCTGGCGCGTGCGGGCGTCGAAGGTGGTCGGCTGGATGATGGTTTTGACCTCGCTCTCGAAGGTCACGAGGGAGAAGGTATCGCCGTCTTGCAGGTAGTAGAGCGCCTGACGCAGCGCTTCTTTGGCGTATGCGATTTTTCCGGAGGCGTCCATCGAGCCGGAGACATCCAGCACAGGGACAAAATGCAGCGGGGGGCGCTTGGTTTCGCGAGGGGCGGCGTGTTCGGGCGGGACCTCCTGCGGGGCGCGCAGCGTGACCAGCAGGTAGCGGTCCACGTTGCGGCCGGGCGGGGCATGCACCTGGTCGAGTTCCAGTTGCACGTCCAGGTACGAACCGCCGCTCAGGGCGGGCGAGGTCTGCTCAAAGGTGAGTTCCCCCCCGCAGCGCGAACACTGCTTCACGCCCGCGGGTTCATCCTGAAGCAGTCCGCAATACAGACAACGCATCAAACGAGCCATGGTAACCTCCTTACAGGTTGCAGGTTGCGGAATGAATTCCGCGTTACGACTATGACGAAGCAGGATTCTTCGTCCCTTGGATTAGCCTTTCTGGTGATACCCACATCTTGGTTTGGCCTGATTCGGCGGGGGCTCAAGCCCCGCCTCATGGCGTGAAAGTCGGCTGGAAGCCGACTCCGAGTCCGCTTGAGCGGACTTTTATGCACTGAGCAGGCGGCTTCAGCCCGGCGATTCGTGATCTGGGTAATCATCAGAGCCTCTCTCTTGCCATCTTCTCCAGTTCACGGCGCACGCCTTCGGGGCGCAGCCAGCCGTAGCCGCGATAGCCCAATTCAGTGAGCAATTTTTGAAAGTCCTCCTCCGTCCACTGCGGCGCGCCAACCCGCGAGAGACCATCCGGACCGTAGGGGGTGTGCAGGGTGAGGAAGATATCCAGATAGGGCCGCGCCCCCTCGTCCCAGTCGGCGGGGTCGGGGAAGTCGTAGTCCCAGTCGAGGGCCCACAGGCAGATAGTTCCGTCTTCCCCTCCTGAAGCAGCATAGTGTCCATCCAGCGAAAAAGCAACAGCGTGCACTCTCCTAGAGTGTACTTTCAGACAGCATATCTCTTGCATACTTGTTATTTCCCATAACCGCACAGTCTTATCCCAACTTCCCGATAGGATATAGCCTCCATTTGGGGAGAAGACAACTGAATCTACCCCATCCATATGCCCATCTAAACGACATTTTTCATGCCCTGTAGCAATCTCCCATAATCGCACAGTTCTGTCAGCACTTCCTGACAGAACATACTGACCATCTGGCGAAAAGACAACAGAAAGAACTGCATCTGTATGCCCCTCAAAGCAACGAACCCTTTCTTTGCTTTCAATGTCCCATAGACAGATACTCTTATCGGCACTTCCTGACAAAGCATAACGACCATCCGGCGAAAAAGCAACAGCGAGCACGTCCCAAGCGTGGTCAAAGCGGCATATTTTTTGCCCGCTCAAATCCCATAGCCACATAGTCCAATCTGCACCTCCCGATAGAGCGTAGTGCCCGTTTGGCGAAAGGGCAATTGAGTAAACATGGCTAGTATCTCCCAAGAATCTGCGTACCTCTTGGCCGCTTGTTACATTCCATAGCCGTATAGTACCGTCCTTGCTTCCTGATAGAATATAACGTCCGTCCAACGAAAAAACAACAGATTCCACATCAAGGGTATGCCCTTTGAGACTACATACTTCTTGTCCTGTTGCCACTTTCAAAATGTGTATACTCTTATCTCCACCCCCCGAAATGATGTGACGGCCATCTGGTGAAAACGCAAGAGAGTAAACTATATTGGTATTCTTGATGCTCAAGGCAAGCCAACTATCCCGTAACCCACATCGCCTTCCACCTCGTTCCCCGCAGCGCATCACCCAGTCCAATACTTCGCGCTTTCTCTCACAACCGGGTAGTGCCTGTGCCTGACGAAGTAAAACGCAAGCTCGTTGGAAGAGGCCTTGTGCCTGTGCCTCATATGCCTGTCGCATCAAATCAGCATATCGCTCTTCTTCTCGGATGATCTGGGCGCTATTATGGGTAAGTGACAAGGTCGGAAAAGGGTGTGTAATGTTCCGGAATGGCAAATAACATATTTTCCATAACCGTACTGTTCCATCCGAGCTTCCTGAGATGGCATACTGTCCATCAGGTGCGAAGGCTATAGATAGAACATATCCATTATGTCCCTCAAACAGGCGCACTTCTCGTCTACTTGCTACTTCCCACAGCCGTATAGTTCCGTCCAAACTGCCCGATAAAATATAGAGCATATCTCTCGAAAAGGTGGTAGACATAACGCCCCAAATGTGTCCTGTGAATCTATACACTTCTTGCCCATTTGCCATATCCCATAGCCGGATGGTATTCTCAAACCCTCCAGACAAAGCATAACGTCCATCTGGTGAAAAGGAAACAGACCATACCATATCAGTATGTGAGAAGCACCGGATCTCCAGTCCGCTCTCTATCTCCCAAAGTCGCATAGTGTTATCTCGTCCTCCTGACAGGATATACTGACCGTCTGGTGAAAAGGAGAGCGCAAGCACACTGTTTATATGCCTATTAAAATGGTGTATATCTTGTCCGGTCATTACATTCCATAGCCGAATGGTCTTGTCGTCACCCCCTGATATTGCGTAATGTCCATCCGGTGAAAAGGCGACGGAAAATACCCGAGCAAAATGGCCCACAAAGCGATGTAATTCTCGACCAGCGATGGAATCCCACAGTCGCACAGTCTTATCTCCACTTCCCGATAGAATGTACTGCCCGTCCGGCGAAAAAGCGACAGAGGTAACATCGTCGGTATGCCCCTCAAAGCAACGTATTTCCTGTCCCGTTTCCACGTCCCACAGCCGCACGGTGCCATCCCGACTTCCCGACACTACATACTGCCCGTCCGGCGAAAAAGCAACAGAGGTAACACAGTTGGTATGCCCCTCAAAACAGCGTATCTCTCGCCCAACAGGTCGGTTCGGGTCGCGATGCGCCCGTTCCAGCGCCTCATCCTGCACGCCGCGCTTCTGCAATATCTCCTCCACCTCATCCACATATCCCTGCTCCAGGTACACCCAACCTAACAGCCGCCAGTACTCTGGATTGCTCCGATGGCTGCTCTCCAACTGCTGCATCTGCTTCAGAAATTCGCTGCCCAGCAACTCTGCTTTGTGCCAGCGGTAATACCCGTAGTTGAAATTCGCCTCCAGGTGGGCGGGGTCGGCCTGC
>NZ_JBAMME010000232.1:0-30383 GCF_039793925.1 Thermogutta sp.
CCGCCGTGAAGGATGTCGTCCCCCGGCCCGCCCACCAACAGGTCCTCCCCACTGCCACCAAGCACATGGTCGTTGCCCTCGCCGCCGAAGACCCACACCGGCAACCTGACCAGGGCGCTGGTGCCTACAATGTCGTCCCCCTGCTGCGTGCGGATGTGGACCGCCAGGACCTGCTGCGGCTGGTAAACGTACCATCTGTCATCAAGCCGCACCTGGATGCCGCCCGAATCGGCCACGACCACCGCCACCCGATCATCCCCGGCCGTCCCATGCACGTAAAGCGTGCCATCGAACCCCAGGAACGCCCCGCCCTCGAATCGCCGAGCCTCCTTGCCTCGGGCTTGTTCTCCACCGGCCACCGAAGTCGGCTGCGTGGGCTGCTCAATCTTGGCCCAAAGCGTATAGTCGGCCTCGATCTCGGCAAACGCCGCCTCGATCGCCACACTGTGGCGGGCCCCAGCCGTCGAGTCCGCCGGATCGCTCACCCCCACCCGCGCTACCAAGCCCTCGGCTCCTACGCCGTCGCCCGAACGGTACACCCCCACCTCGAACGGCTCGGCCGCCTCGCCGACCACGTCGTATTCGACCACCAAGTGCCTGCCGTCGCCGTAAAACGCGGCCAGCACCACGTCTGCGGCCAGCATCTCTCGCGGCGCAAGCGGCTCGAACCGCAAGCTCCGCGGCTTCAGCCCCGCTGGCCTCCTGGTTCGCTTCGGCTTGGCCGACAATCGCCGAAAGATGCTCCACGTCCAAACCGGCTTGTGCATAGCCCGACCCCTTCGTCCACAAAACACCGCGGAAAAGAAGCCCGAAGAGCACTGCCCGCTACCCAGTGGCCCCGGCCGACTAGACGCCGCCGAAGAACACCAGCTTTGGCCTCAAAACCGACCGCTGCCATGGGCACTGCCCTGGAGCCAAACGCCGCCTACGCTTCACTGCAAACGATCGCTCCCTACCGGAAATCCATGGCGCTGCTGAGCGTACCACAAGGCGCCCCCCGTCAAGAGCCTGGCGCGAAAAATCTGCGGGGAAACAGAAAATCGCCTCTACCGGGGGGAAATCGCAGCAAGGTTGGTGTTGGGCGGTGCCCACCTTGCGAAAACTGGCGAGGGGTTGGCTTTGCCATGAGGTTTCGTCCGTTCTCTTTGTCCGCCATTACCGAGGGTTTGCGTCGGGCCGGCGGGGCAGCAAACGGCACGGCGGGCTGGAGCTGCGTATTGCCGACGCATTCTCTAGCATGGACCATGTTATCCACATTCCACGGAATTGTGGCCACGGTTGATGGCCCCATGCTTCGGTGCAGGTTGATGCAGGCTGTCGAGCACCGAGCGGAGCACCGGGGCAGGGTGCGTTTGCCGCAACTGTTTGCGCCCGTTTCGCTTTGGGCGAACTCGTCTTGTGACTTCGGAACCGAGGGTTGGGGGTTCGAGTCCCTCCGGGCGCGCATGGTGTGAACTCCGGCCCAGGTGCCGGAGTTATTTTTTGCAGGGAGGTGAGCTCAGACCTCGCCGTGTTTTTTCGCCCCCGGCCACTTTTGCCGCGAATAAACCTCGGAACTCGTCGTGCCTGTATATCAGACCGCAGTAGGTAAGCGTCTGGGCGCGATTCTTGGGGCAGCGGCCTCGATCAGTTACAATATTCTCTTCCGTCGAGTCGCAAAAGTGGAATGGCTGTTTTGCTCCGGCTCAATCCGGGCGCTGGTGTCAGGAATTGAACTACCTTGAGAGGACCCTTCTATTATGGCAAGTTGCGTGCTGGCTTATTCCGGAGGATTGGATACCTCGGTCATCCTAAGTTGGTTGGTCGAGACAGGTTACGACGTCCACGCGGTGTATGTTGACCTGGGGCAGCCATGTGAGGATCGTGAGGCGATCCTGGACAAAGCGAGGAAAATCGGGGCGAAATCCGCCCGACTGGTGGATGCCAAGGAAGAGTTGTGCCGGGATTTCGCGTTCCCAGTCATGCAGTGGGACGCTCGGTATGAAGGGGTCTATTTGCTGGGCACGTCCATAGCGAGGCCTCTGATTGCCAAGGTCTGTCTTCAGGTTGCCCGGGAGGTAGGTGCCGATACTTTCGCCCACGGTGCCACCGGCAAGGGTAACGATCAGTGCCGGTTTCAGCTTGCTGCCGAAGCTCTGCAGCCCGGAATTAAGGTTCTGGCTCCGTGGCGATTAGCAGAGTTCCGCCAGAAGTTTCCCGGCCGGAAGGAAATGATCGCCTATTGCGAACAAAAGGGAATTCCTGTCAAAGCAACGGCCGCGAAGCCGTACAGCTCGGACGAAAACTGTCTCCATATCAGTTATGAGGCCGGACGTCTGGAAGATCTTTTAGTAAACGGGGTGGAATTGGTTGAATTTGGAATGACCACGCTGCCGCAGGAGGCGCCTGATCGCGTGGAAAAAGTAACCATCGCGTTTGAATCGGGTGTTCCCACGCGGGTGAACGGAGACAGTCTCAGCGCGTATGAAATTGTTAGCCGATTAAACGAAATCGGTGGACGTAACGGCGTGGGGCTGGTGGATATGGTAGAAAATCGGTTTGTGGGGATGAAGAGCAGGGGCGTCTATGAAGCACCGGGAATGACACTCCTGTACTTCGCCCATCGGCAAATCGAACAACTGACGCTCGATCGCGATGTGATGCACTTGCGGGACCGGCTGGCGCCGGAAGTGGCAGAACTGGTCTATTACGGCTTTTGGTATTCCGCCAAAATGGATGCCTTTCTGGCGATGATTCGCGAGATTCAGAAACCGGTGACTGGGGAGGTCACCCTCGGCCTGTACAAAGGGAATATCTTCGTGGACCGCCGGGCCAGCCCCAACAGCCTCTACGACGAGGGCATTGCCACGATGGAAGCAGGCGGGGACTACGACCAGAGTGATGCGGAAGGATTTCTCCGGATCCAGGGTCTTCCGTTGCGTGTGCAAGCGCGGGTACGACCGAGAAGCTACTGACTCTCCAGGGGCTTTGCCGCTTCCCGTCAACCGACGCGAACTGGGCTCAGGCCCGGCAAACGCTGCCGAGAAGCTTGATTTCGGTCAGGCTTCAACCCATTGGCATACCGGACGGCTCGCTGTGCAATTACTCTTAATCGCGCTGAGCTAAAGGCTGAGATGCCGCTTCCAATGCAGAAAGGAGGCTCCTGGCAAATTGTCGGAGTTCGAGAAGCACTTCGTGTTTTGGCCGGGTCGCTGCTTCCGCGATTCGCCGAACGAAAGCCGATCCCACAATCACGCCATCGGCAACCTGCGCCACCATTTGTGCGTGTTCCGGCCTACTGACGCCAAATCCCACACAGATGGGGAGATCGGTCTGCTGCCGTAACCAGGCCACATTGTCCACCACACTGCGTGGTAGTTCCGAGCGTTCACCGGTAATCCCGGCGACGGACACATAATAAATGAATCCCCGGCCTTTTTGCGCGATTTCGATCGCCCGAGGACGCGGCGTGGTGGGCGTAATCAATTGGATCAAATCGATGTTCGCTCCGTCGCACACTGCACGAAGGTCATCCGATTCTTCGACCGGCAGATCAGGGACGATGAGACCAGCTAAACCAGATGACCTGGCAGCCTCGACGAACTTTTGTATTCCGCGGCGAAAGACGATGGCGTAACTCACCATCCCCACGATCGGAGTTCCGACCTTTGGAGCGACCCGGGCGACGGTGTCGAACACCGCGTCCACCTTAATCCCATTCCTGAGTGCCCGGGTGTAGGAGGCCTGAATAACCGGGCCATCCGCGATGGGATCACTGTAAGGGAATCCCAGCTCAAGGAGCGCGCACCCTTCTTCTGAAAGTAGTTCGATCACCGCCTGGGTGAACTCCAGGTTGGGATCACCTGCCGTGAGAAATGGCATAAGCGCCTTCTTTCCACGCTGACGGAGTTGACAAAAAGCTGAGGAAACAGCGGACATGTTGATTACCTGCTACAAGCCTCCAGTTTATCCGAAGAAGAAAACACAGAGAGTGACCCCAGGCCTATGAGAAGTCCTGCCCAAGCAGTCGCGCGACCTCTTGAGTGTCTTTGTCTCCCCTGCCAGAAAGGCACACGACGACCACCTGGTCATGACCAAGCGTCTGGGCCAGTTCCATGGCTTTCGCCAAGGCATGGGCGCTTTCCAGGGCAGGCAGAATGCCCTCCAATCTAGCCAGGGTCTGGAACGCTTCCAGAGCCTGACGATCACTGACATTGGTGTAGGTGACGCGTCCCGTCTCTTTCCAGTAACTGTGTTCCGGTCCCACACCTGGGTAGTCCAGGCCCGCAGAGATCGAATGCACGTCTGCGGTTTGTCCATCCTCGTCCTGCAGGACGTAGGAGTAGGTACCGTGAAGGACCCCAGGTCGACCGTAACAGAGGGTTGACGCATGATCTCCGAGCCGGGAAGAACGGCCTCCAGCTTCAACGCCGAGAAGTTTCACGTCGTCTTCGATGAACGGATAAAACATGCCAGCAGCGTTGCTGCCTCCCCCTACACAGGCCACAATCCAGTCGGGGAGCCGCCCGAATTGTTCGAGACATTGGGCGCGGGTTTCCTTCCCGATGACCGATTGAAAATCGCGGACAATTTGCGGGAAGGGATGTGGGCCAGTGACTGATCCGAGACAGTAGTGGGTGGTTTCAACGGAACTCATCCAGTCTCGAAGCGCTTCGTTGATCGCGTCGCGCAGCGTTCGGGATCCACTGGTAACGGGCACCACCTGGGCCCCTAGCAACCGCATGTTGAAGACGTTCGGCCGCTGGCGACGCATATCTTCTTCGCCCATGTAGATGACGCATTGAAGGCCGAACCGGGCGCAGGCCGTGGCGGTCGCCACACCGTGCTGACCTGCCCCTGTCTCCGCGATGACGCGGCGTTTTCCCATTCGCACGGTTAAGAGCGCCTGACCGAGCGAGTTGTTGATCTTATGCGCCCCAGTATGGTTGAGGTCCTCCCGTTTCAAATAAATGCGAGCACCGCCGCAAAATTCTGATAATCGCTCAGCATAATAAAGGGGGGAGGGACGTCCCACATAGTGGCGGTACAGGTGTTCAAGTTCCCGGTGGAAAGTGGGGTCCTGCGTAGCTCGTTGATATTCAACCCAAAGCTGGTCAAGAGCCGCGATCAGGGTTTCCGGAACGTAACGTCCTCCGAATGGACCAAACCGACCACGTGCATCGGGAACTTTCGAGAGCGAATGGGCAGTCTGCTGCATGGGATTTTGTCGCGCAAACAGGGGACACAGGTTCTCAACCTGAGTTCATTCAAACACATGGCCAGGCGAGATGTTGACACTGCACTATCAACTATCAATCCTACACTAAAATCTCAAGAAAACGCAGTCCCACTAGCCCCGTGCCGAGTGTGCTGGTGTTCCGCACCAATCTGGTTTGGCAGGTTAGGAAAGTCGCTCGACTCCAATAGAGACGATCATCGGGAATCGATCTTGGCCCCAGCAAAAACCGCAGCGTGAGTTCACGTTGCCACCGCGAGCCGCGTATCGAACATCGCTCGTTGCCGAGTATTCGTGACACCGGTATAGTTTAAACGTGGAGGTTTGGGCAATCCAAGTCGCGTTGGCTGTCAGCTGTGTTCGGCTCGGGTCGAAGAAATGTGGTTGAAGAAGGCTAAGGAGGATCAATCGAAACTGTGCTCATTCTGCTGACAAATGACGATGGAATCTATGCGCCAGGATTGGCTGCTCTGGCTCGTGCGCTCAGGCAGTTGGGAGAGGTGCACGTTGTGGCGCCCGCCACGGAACAAAGCGGTGTGGGACATTCCATCACTTATTTACGCCCTCTCATTCTCAAGGAAGTCTTCCAGGGCGAGGACCATTTTGGGTTTGCGGTCGATGGCAGCCCGGCGGACTGCGTCAAACTTGGAGTGACGGAATTATGCCCTCGTCGTCCTGACGTTGTGGTCAGCGGAATCAATGTGGGACTCAACGCGGGTATTGCCGTGTTGTATTCAGGGACCGTCGCCGCCGCTATCGAGGGGGCGTTTTTCGGGATCACGAGTATCGCCGTATCGCTTCAGTTCGAGGAAAATCCTTTGTTTGACCGTGCGGCAGAAATCGCAGTCCAGGTCATTGCCCAATTGTTAGAGAAAAAGCCCGAAGGAACTCGGCTCTTTAACTTGAACATTCCAACCGCGGCTGTGTTTAATTCACAGCCCGAGGTGTGTGTTGTGCCTATGGACGTGCGTCAGTTCGGCGAGCGGTACGAGAAGCGCGTGGATCCGTGGGGACGCACCTACTATTGGGCAACGGGTGAGCCGGCGCCCGAACCCGGAGACCACGGGACCGATCTTTCCGTGTTGGCTCAGGGAAAGATTGCAATCACGCCGCTTCACTTTGACCTAACGGCTCACAGCGCTCTCAAAGCCCTTGAAAAATGCCGGTTCTTTGTTCAACAGCCGCAGGCCCGGGAAACCGGGATCTCGGTTTCGGCACCACTGGTTGTGCGGTCCACCCGGCGATTACAATCGATTGTGTCGCCAGACAGTGATCAATCCTGAAAACGCTCGGTGACGAGGTGCCGCCATGGCCCGATTCCGCTGGAAGAGATGGATCACCTGGGGTGGTGGAGTGGTCGGGCTGGTATTCTTGATTGGGTGTTCCACCAGTTCCGACGAGTCTTTTCGGGTAACGCCCAAGCCGAGCAGTGGCGGGCAAGTCACCACGGCTCCGCCTCCGGCACCGTCCTCGCCGGCAACTCCGAGCCCTCCTGCCGCGGGCCAGCAGCGACGTCCGGTAGCGATGCCCCCGGGAATTGCACGTCCGGAGGATGTGACAAGCGACTTCGGAGCCGCTCCACCCCCTGTAAGTCCACCCAGCTCTCCACCGGGTTCGGCGATGGTACCACCGCCCCCGACTAGTCCCCAGGCGCTACCAGCGGCTGCTCAGGGGCAGTATGTGAAGGCGGATGTGGGGGTCGGACAAAAAGGGAGCAGTCTCCAGCCCGGCTTCCTGACGACGCCTGTTTACGTCTATTTCCGCAGCCAGGAACACATGGCGTTTCGTATCCAGGTTCCCCAGGCTCTTCAGCTATTCGAGGCTGAACACGGCCGAAAGCCCGAATCCCACGAAGAGTTTTGGCGGGAAATTATTGAGAAAAACAATATTCAGCTGCCCAGGCTACCACCTGGGCATCGATATGTGTACGACCCGCAAAGAGGAGAACTCATGGTGGAAGTTCCGGCTGGATCGCCACCGCCTTGATCTTCAGGAAAAAGGGAGCGGAGCGGCCTAGCGCGGTATGTGGTCCGATGAGAGCATGTGACTCGTCTTTCCTCTGCTCAGCATCCCAGACTCCCCAGCCGGTCGAATCGCCGTAAAATCCGAGCGAGATTTCTGCTGCCCGGGGCGATGGTGTTCCCCCGGGAAAGTGCAGATCGAAGCCCGCGGATTACAGTTGCATCGCAGCGCCACGTAATTACGCTAGAAAAAGGCGGTACCTGGGTAAATAACTATCTACAGGTTGCGTATGCATTCCGTTGAGAAATCTTTTCATCCGTGGACTTATCGTCGTGGAAACCCGAGCGGGCGAACGGTAGGCTTTAAATGGCTCTTGTCACTGTTCTTTTCTGGATGCCTGCTGTCGTCGCCACCAGGAGCGTGGGGCGAGAGTTGGATTTTTCAGCCTTCTTTTTTTTCCCATAACGATCAAGGTTCCCGCGTGGCGCAATTTTCTCAACCACCTCAAATTACGTTACCTTACGCACCAAACTACGTCGTCAGCGGTTATCGCCATACTCGGGCCACGATCCGTGGGGCGGAGAGCTACGATCACCTCCACATCGTCAAGACGTGGGGACTGGGCGCGTACATCCGACCATATGAGGAGTGGGAATTTCCGTTCCGTCCGGGCGCCACTCCGTTCGGACCATGGGGCAATCCCCAGGGGCCGTGGACTCTTCCGTTCCAGTCATGGGTCAATCCGTTTGCTTTGGGGCAGCTTCCGAACCCGCCCTGGTGGCTTTATTTCCCCTGGACGCCGGGTCTGTTGATGCCTCCCCCCGGGCCTCCTAGTGGCGGCTCAGCCAACCCGTGAGATGGGCGCCACGCTAGCCGCTTGTCTTGTTCTGCTTGTGCGGTATCGGTCATGCGGCTTCTGTTTGTTGTAGGGCGGAGCAAAGCGCTAGTTCATTCTGCGGGGAGAAACGCCCGACTGATAGCCAAGAGGCTATCTTTGCTTGACGGGTCGCATTTTTCGGGATTTGGGTGGCCGGTCCGACGGGCGAGTTGTGGTATGGGCGACAACGAACAGAAACCCCAGGAACAACCGAAGCCACCGCCGCCAACGCCGATTCTCAACCAGGTTATCCTGGCTGTCATCGGCCTGCTGCTTGTCCTTTCCCCGATTGTCGTGCTTTCGGGTTCGGGGTCGATTGCGGCCCTGCTGGCAAAAGTCCTGTCCGGAGAGCCTGTGCTCACTTCCCTCAGGATGGGTGATGGTTCTGAAGGTAAGTCATCTGCCCCTCCAGAACAGGCGGAAAGCCTGCCACCGATAGTGGAGATGAGCGAAGTGTTCCGCTTCGATGTGTCCCCCGATTGGGTGGTTTCGCGGTTCCCACGCGTGACTAGCGGTCTGGCCATTTTGAATTTTCAGGGCTACAGAGTTCCCCTTGTGACTGGCACCGCTGAGGACGATCTGGCCGGTACGGTCACCTACTACTTTGACGCCTCGCGACAGGTTCGGAGGATTGTGTTCGAAGGGACGACCGGCAACCCCAATCGGCTGCTAGCCTTTCTAGCCACGTACTACGGATTTGTCTACCGTCCTACGAATAACCCCGCAGTCTACCTGTATGTTGTGCCGGAAGAGGGATCCCGCGGGGAAACCCACAGCTATCTGTGGATTCGGCCGCGCGGAATTTTGACTAATTCCGATCCCCAGCACCGTTTCGATCTCAGCCTGGTCCTGGAGCGGCCGAGCAGGTAGCTGTTGGCACTGGGCGGCGGTTGCTGGCGTGATCTGTCCTCGGACGCGAAGCCAAGGCGCTGCCATCCCGGCCTGCCCATCTCTACCGGGCAGTTTCCGAGTTGCCGTCAGTATCCCGCCAGACCACAACACGTTTGCGCTCCGGCTCGATGCGCATGCGGACCTCACCGTCGTGGAATACCCGCACCGTCCCACTGGATTCGCTGACGCAAACCGCCACAGCTTTTGTGCGGCGGGTGATAGCAGCCGCAGCCCAGTGTCTCGAACCGAGGCCTTTGCTGAGAGAGATTCCATCAGCGGAGCAGTCAATGTGACGACATGCAGCCACGACGTACCCGTCTTTGCTGATAATGAAAGCCCCGTCGAGCTGCGCGATTTCTTTAATTCCCTCGCGAACTTTGGAATCGAAGAGGTTGCGCTCCCGTTTGCTATATCCCCGAACAGGGTCAAAGCCCAGAGGCCGAGTGTGGGCGAGCACCCGGCGGGTATCCCCGATGACGAAAATTGTGCCAACCGGTTTTCCTTCACGGCCTTCGCGGCCAATCTCGATGGCCAGATTAATGACGAGCTTGAGGGTTTCGACCGGAATGTCCGTTTTGAGCTGACGTAACTCGCGAACCGTGAGCCGCCCCAAGTAATCGGACAACCGAAACAGGCTCAAAGTGTCCAGGGACGCTGCATCGAAGGCCCCATACACCGCGACCAGATCGTCTCCCAGGGCCACGTACTCCTCTGTCACGCACTCCACAAGGGCCTCCGAAAGGCGGTCTTGCGGTGACGACTCCGGCATGTTGGTGATCACGACAGGGACTTGCGAGTTCTGGAGAGATTCGGCTTGAGCAGGCGTGTCGACAGCCACAATCAGTTTTTGATCTCCCAGCAATCCCGTCACGCGGGACCAGTCTGCCTTTCCCGACCACAAAACGAGAATGGCTGCCGCTTCTACAGCCTTGGCCACCGCCACAGCATGCTCCAGAAGCAATTTCACGTTTTCAGTCAGACGAAGAGTTTCACCGCCTGTAGGGAGAACCGACGACTTGGGATCAGGAGCAGCCGATGTCCGGGCTTCAGGATTCATAGATCGGAGGAAACAAATGTGGTCTCGAGGCCAGGATGGTACTCTCGGGCAGCCGGCTCATTCCCGCACATATGGGGATCAGACTTCATCATATTGGTTTTTTGCTGGGCGAACAATGTGGGCTTGCAGGCTGTGTTTGCCTGATTTATGTGCAAAACTCGGTCGTCCCCTCATAAACCTCCTGACGCACCGGTGCGGCTAGCCAATGCCAATGGTTCCCTTTAGCATCTATTAGTAGCGCCATATGTGCTGTAACGAAGCGTCCTTGCACCCCGCTCAACGGTGAGATGTGAAAGGAGTGTCGCCATCATGTTTTCCGGGATTGTTGAGGCACTGGGAACCGTCGCAGCGGTCATTTCGGAGCCCCCAGGGGTGCGACTCGTAGTCCGCGAGCCCCGGATTGCTGCGGAAACCAGGGTGGCCGATAGCATTGCCGTCAATGGGTGTTGCCTGACTGTCATCGCCGTCGACGGAGACACCTTTGCGTTTCAGGCGGGGCCGGAAACCCTGTCCCGAACGAATCTGGGTGACCTTAAAGAGGGAAGTCGTGTTAATCTGGAGCGATCCTTAAAAATAGGGGATCGCCTGGGTGGGCATTTTGTCACCGGCCACATTGATGATGTGGGTTATCTTGTTCAACGAGAGGATTTCGGGGAGTGGTCGCGGTTCTGGTTCAAGATCCCTCGCCGACTGGCTCGGCAGATGGCCCCCAAAGGTTCCATCGCTGTTGACGGCGTAAGCCTGACAATTGTCGACAGTGAGCCTGAACGATTCAGTGTTGCGCTTATTCCTTACACGCTGGCTGTGACCACTTTGGGACCGATGAAAGTGGGTGATAAGGTGAATCTGGAAACAGACATTTTAGCGAAGTACGTGGAGAGGCAACTTGAGGCCAAAACCTGGCCGGTGTGAAAACGCTTGAATCTTGAGAATCCCTAGAGGGAAACGTCGCTGAGCCCAATGACCATGGCAGGTTCACCGCGACAAACCCTGACGTTTGTGCGAGAACGTCTGGAGGCCGCTGGAGTTCGCCCGAAAACAGATCTCGGGCAGAACTTCCTTATTGACCTCAATCTACTGCGTGTTCTGGCAGATACGGCCCAATTGGGCCCCGAGGATGTAGTCTTGGAAGTGGGCACGGGAACAGGCAGTCTAACCAATTTGCTCGCCGAACGTGCCGGGTATGTCATTTCGGTGGAAATTGACCCCAAGCTTCACGCAGTCGCCAAAGAGTTGGTTGGTCAAAAGCCCAATGTTCGACTGTTGTGTCAGGATGCCCTGAAGAGTAAAAATCGTTTCCATCCTGCGGTGCTGGAGGCAGTCGCGGAGGTGCTGGGCGAGGGCAACCGACAATTCAAGCTGGTAGCAAACCTGCCCTACAACGTGGCCACTCCGGTGCTGACCAATTTGCTGTCACTCGACCGGCCGCCAGTAACAATGACGGCGACGATTCAAAAGGAGCTGGCAGACCGGATTGTTGCCAGGCCAGGTACCAAAGACTATGGGGCGTTGAGTGTTTGGATTCAAAGCCAGTGTCGGGCGAAAATTGAGCGCACGATGCCGCCTCAGGTATTTTGGCCGCGGCCGAAAGTGTTTTCCGCAATCATTCATATCGTCTTGGAACCAGAGCGGCGAAATCGTATCCGGGACCGGGAGCTGTTTCACAACTTCATCCGCGGGTTGTTTCTTCATCGAAGGAAGTTTTTGCGTGCTCAGGTGCTGAGTGCCCTCGGTAGAAAAACGGACAAAGCGGCTGTGGACGAGGTGCTCGGGAATCTCGGATTCGATCCACAATCTCGCGCGGAACAACTGGATGTGGAAAGCATCTTGCGCCTTTACGAGGCACTTCGTGAACGCTTCCAAGGCAGTGCTTTTCCAGCGCCAGAAATGGAAGCTCAAAGATCGAGCAGTGGGGAGCCCTGCGCAGAGTATCCTTCAGATTCGCCAAGCAATTCAGATAAAGCCTCAGACACCTAGCACTTTGGCTGCTGTGCATGGGTGGTAAACGGCGGAGAATTCAGTGTTATGGAGCAACAGTGAGACCAAGTCCCCCGCAGAGTACAATAGGCAGAAAGGCAAGCTTTGGCGGACAGTGGCGGTTCTTTTCGAAGAAGCTCAATGCTTTTCGGGTGCTTTCGCGGTAATGAGCTGTTCAAGCGGCGAGAAACAGTGATTCGAGGTTGAGAATGTGCGACGTTGGAAGTTCGTCAAAAATGGAATTTATCGAGATGCTGGGACGCCAGCTCTTGAAGGTGGTGACCGAAGGAGGACCGACGCCGGAGGAATTGGCCAAAGTCGGCCTCAAGGAAGATAGCATTGTTCGAATCAATCGCCAAGGGGATATTGAGATTCGTCGCAAGGATCGCTGGGATCTCATTGGTGGCCTGATCGGTGACTTTGAGACGCGGGTGAAACGCGAGACGGGGCTGGATTGGGCCTAAGAGGCGCCCAGCCTAACAAACGCAGGTTTCTGACGAAGGATCATGGGGGCTATTGTTCTCTTCATCTGGAACTGTCAACGCCGGGTCACCTTCACACTCTGTGGCCTCAAGCTCATCACTATCGGCCGCCGGTTGATGGACAAGCTCCCATGCCTGAATCAGTGCCTGGAAGCCGATGAGAATGTCGGTGGTGGTTAATATTCCGGCGAGTTTCCCATCCCGAACAACGGGAAGAGAGGAAATCCCCTGCTGAACCAGGAGTGTGATGGCCTGGCTGATGGGGACCTCAGGATCCACAGTGGAGAGTTCGGCGGTCATCACGTCCCGCGCCGTGGAGCCGGTCCGGCAACAGGGATCATGCGAACTGATGACCCCCAGGGGCTGCCCGTCGTTCCCTGTGACCACCAAGTGTCGGATGCCTTTCTGTCGCATGATGTGGCAAACGCGTTCCAGTGGTGTGTCGGGAGTCACGGTTTGCACCTGCTCCGACATAAAGTATTGCACGGGCAGGTCTATGATGCGGCGCTCGTCGAGAAACCGACCGAGCACTCTGCGAAGCAGATTTCGTTTGGCAAAAAGGGTCCGACGGTGGACCTCTCGAAGTTGTTCAGCTGTCATGGATTGAGGCTTGGGCTGCTCACGAGCACGCCGGCGAGGTGATTTCGCAAAGCTCATGACCAGGACCACTGCGAAACACAACCCCAGTAACCCGCCGAGAATTGTGACCACAAAGTCCAAATCCGTGGCAGTACGGGAACCGTGTTGGACAAGTGTCCGCAATTTCTGGTCGATGAGCGGTTGCGATATCACAAGATTGGCGCTCTCAGCGTTGGACGGCATCACGGCGGTATATGCCCGCTGAAAAATAAAGTGGGTCATCCCAGAAACGGCCACGAATCCCACCATTGCGGAAACGATCAGAAGTAGAAGGAAAATTGCGTATTCCGTGGTTGCAGCGGCTGCTTCGTTATAAAGGAAAGAAACCTTTCTCTGCTCTTGCTCACTCTGATGCGGAAAATGGAGACTCCATGCCGAGCACATGTGGTTTCCCCTAAAGTCAATATGATTACATGACCGAGAAGTAGTTTGCGACGGCGATGTCGAAATATTCAGGCTTTAACTCGGGCGTAATCTGAAGGTAATTGCAGTAGTGGAGGACCTGAAGCATCAGGTCCCGGGGCTGGCAGAAGCGGAACGGTCTCCCTATTGCCTTGTAGTGTTTTTCGATTAAGTAATTCACAGCGTCTTCGTTGAACTTGATCCCCAACTGTGGCGCAAGGATACGAAAGAGCTGCCGGAATTGCGCTTCCGAGGGATCGACAACCTCGATTTTGTACGGAATGCGGCGGAGAAAGGCTTCGTCCACCAACTCCCGGGGTTCAAGGTTTGTGGAAAAAATAATGAGCTGGTCGAACGGGACGGTGATCTTTTTCCCGTTGGGGAGGTTCAGGAAGTCGTATCGACGCTCCAAAGGGACAATCCAGCGATTGAGTAACTCTTGGATAGGCATTCTCTGACGACCAAAGTCGTCAATGACGAGCGTCCCACAGTTGCTCTTCATTTGGAGCGGGGCCTCGCAGATTCCTGTGGAGGTGTTGAGGGTGACCTCCAAAGCCGACATCGTCAATTCGCCCCCGGCGACAATCGTAGGTCGCCGAATCCGAACCCAACGCTTGTCGATGTGCCGCGTATCCAAAAGTCCCTCCGGATCAGGAAGCGGTACCTCGAAATGGTTCACTGGATCGAACACCCGGATGATCTCTCCGTCAACTCCGATCGCTCTGGGGATCCAGATGTAAGGTCCGAACGCTGCCGTTACCCGCTCGGCGATGGTCGTTTTGCCATTTCCTGGGGCGCCGTAGAGAAACAGACCGCGACCGGAGTTGACAGCAGGCCCCAAACGGTTAAGCATTTCCTCGCTGATGACGAGGCCCGCCAGTGCACGGCGCAAATCATCCCGGGTCGGACGCTGCTTCGTCATGGACTGAATGGCCACACTGGCCACGTAGTCTTTCAGGGAAACAGGAGCAGCGCCAAAATAGGTACAATGTTCCGCAAATCTTCTGGCCCGCTCCCGCCCCAGTTCCGTCAGCTCGTAAACATAGTCGTTCATTGGGGCGTCAGAGCGATGGACGACTAAGCGATCTCCCTTCATCCGCCGCATCAGAGGATCGATGATCTTGAAAGGGAGCTTCACCTGATCGGCGATCTGACGTCCCGTAGCGTCGCCCACGTTAAGCAGAAACTTCAAAATCAGGGCTTCGACCTCGCTTTCGGTGAGCTGCGCGTCTTCTAAGGTTTCTGGCTCGATCGGCACAAAGTCCGTTTCCGCCCACTCTTCAAGGGATTTTGAGGGCAATCCCTCTGCTGGGGGTGATTGCTGGTGGGGCGGTCGCGATTCTTCCGCGGCTGCCGGCCGTGCGCCGACCAGACGATGCAGCCGTTCCACGAGCTCGTCCAGTTTTCGTTCGTCTGATGAAGCGCTGCCAGCCGATTGACCGGTGAGCGGCGTGATTCCCATCTCCGGCTCCGATATTTTTTAACTTTCTACACCCAATGTTGACTTAACACAGTGCTCTGCTAACGTAAATTCTCTGCCCCGTTTGCCATTTCCCAGAGTATCCTTCGTAGTAAAACATAGCTTGCGGGAACGCCCGCCGTGCCGTTTCGTCGGAGCTGATTCCTTATGGAAAACCGGCCATCGCCAGCTTCGACGCAGTCCCGTGGTTACGGAACGGAGTGCTCCAAACGAAGCAATCAATGTGGCTTGAAAAGAAAAGATGTCAGAATATCACCGAGACGACTCAGAGCGAAAGCCAGTTGGGAATGGAGGCCTTCGTGTGGGGGGGGTAATTTACCTCAATGCAAGGCCGTTGATTTGGGCACTTCCAGACTTGTGCCCCTGGGCCCGAATCTCGTTCGACGTTCCCAGTCGCTTGGCGGCACAGTTGGCCGCGAGGGAGTTGGACGTGGCCATCGTACCGGCTATCGAGGCTTTTCGCTTCCCAAATTATGTCGTGCTCTCGGATGCGTGTATCGCGGCAGCAGATTTTGCTCGCAGCGTTGTCATTTTCAGTCGGGTCCCTCTCGATGAGGTTAAAACACTGGCTTTGGATGCTGCTTCCAGGACCAGTGCCGCGGTTTCCCGGATCCTTCTCGCGGAGAAATACGGTGCTTTCCCCGAGGTGCGCGAGTTACCGCTGGGGGACGATCCTGCGAACCTGGATTGTGACGCGGTTCTGATGATCGGCGATCGGGCGATGACCGTCAAGAGTCCACCGCTCCCCCACGTGCACGACCTCGCCGCGGAATGGTGCTCCTGGACCGGCCTTCCTCTAGTATTTGCCGTATGGGTGGCACAACCAGCAGATCGGGATTGGAGGCCAATTGCCCGGATTTTCGCGGCTGCTCGTGACCGTGGACTGGCCGCCTTGGATATCATTGCAAAGAAGGCCGCGGAAGACGTGGGGCTCCCCTATAGCGTGTGTTACGAGTACCTTACGAGAAACCTCCATTTTACGATGGGTCCAAAAGAGCATGAATCCCTCGACCTGCTTGGCAGACTCGCAGCAAAGTACGGATTTATCCCGGCGAACAAGCGACTTCGAGTCATCAATTGACCGAATCTTGGATCGGGTCGTCGGTGGCAAGCGACTGACCGACGAAGAGGCGCTCAGCCTGCTCGAACACAGCAATCTCACCCAGCTTGGGGAGGCTGCCTGCGAGGTATCCCGGCGCCTTCATCCCGAGCCCTATCGCACGTACAACATCGATCGGAACATTAACTATACAAATGTTTGCGTTGCTGGATGTCGTTTTTGTGCATTTTATCGCAAACCGGGCGATCCCGAGGCTTACGTCATTGATTACGAGTCGCTCTTTCGAAAAATCGAAGAGACGCTTGCGCTGGGCGGGGATCAAATCCTGTTACAGGGTGGTCTCAACCCGAAACTGCCGCTCCATTGGTACGAGGACCTTTTGCGAACAATTAAGTCGAAGTATCCGCAGATCAACATCCATGGTTTCAGTCCGCCGGAAATTTATTTCTTTGCGCGGATGTCCCGACTGAGTCTGGAAGAAGTTCTCGGACGTTTGAAGGAGGCCGGGCTGGGGAGCCTCCCTGGCGGGGGCGCGGAGATCCTCGTAGATTCCGTGAGAAAACAACTGGCCCGCGCGAAAGTCGACACCGACGGTTGGTTAGCTGTTTGCCGCACCTGGCACCGTTTAGGGGGCAAGGGGACCGCCACCATGATGTTTGGCCACGTGGAGTCGCTGGCCGACCGCGTTGCCCATTTCCGCCGAATTCGTGAACTGCAGGATGAAACCGGCGGTTTTACGGCGTTCATTTGCTGGACGTTTCAGCCGAAAAATACGGAGATGGAGTATGTGCCCAAAAGTGGTGCGTTCGATTATCTGCGGACGCTTGCGGTCGCGCGACTTTACCTTGACAACATTCCTAACATCCAGGCGAGCTGGGTCACCCAGGGTGCGCGAATCGGTCAGCTCTCACTGTGTTTTGGTGCGAACGATATGGGCAGTTTGATGATTGAAGAAAACGTGGTGGCTGCGGCGGGTACCCATTTCCGAACTTCAGAACAGGAACTCCGGTTGCTTATTTCGCAGGCCGGCTACATTCCGCGCCGCCGAAACGTGTTCTACGAACTGCTCGACGAGTGAACGGGATGTGCAGTCATACCGATGAGGGCAAAGCTGCGGAGGCACGAACGATTCAGATTGCTCCACGTGGAGAAGCGCTGGAATTGGTCGCCCGTCAATTACCCGCGGAGTTTATAACGCGACTGAGAAAAATACTGCCAGACTCCTCCCTTTCAAGTTGCTTGTCAAGTTTTCTCGATCCGAAATTCGTATGTTTTCGGGTCAACACTTTGAAGACCGATCCACAAACACTGGAAAAAGAACTGGGCGAGATGGCCGTTGCATTTGAAAAAGTGCAATGGTTGCCGGAAGCCTATTTGGCACCGCCATCCATGCGGGATGTCCTCACTCATTTGCCCGCGTTTGCAGAAGGACGGCTGTACATCCAGGACCTTTCCAGCATGTTAGCCGTCCAAGTGTTGGACCCGCAACCGGGCGAAGAGATTCTCGACCTGGCTGCCGCGCCGGGGGGCAAAACCTGTTTTATTGCGGCACGTATGCAAAATCGGGGGCGTATTGCGGCTGTGGAAGTAGTTCGTGAGCGGATGTACAAACTGCTGGCCAATGTGCGGACGGCCGGTGCGCAAATTGTTGAGGCTTATCTGAGGGACGGCCGAACCGTGGGTAATAAAACCCCGAATCGGTTTGATCGTGTAATGCTGGACGCTCCCTGTTCGTCGGAAGCGCGATTTCACCTCACAGAGCCGGAAACCTATGCCCGATGGAGCCTTCGGAAGATTGCGGAGTGCTCGCGCAAACAGCGGGGACTGCTGGTTTCAGCCGTGAAGGCGACCAAACCGGGAGGTCTAATCCTGTATTGCACCTGTTCGTTCGCACCGGAAGAGAATGAAGCTGTTGTTGATTACGCCCTCAGAAAATTGCCAGACGAATTGGAGGTCGCTCCCATTTCGCTTCCGATTTCCAATTGGATGCCGGGACTACTGGAATGGGAAGGCCAAAGATTTCATCCCGATGTGAGTAAATCGGTGCGAATTCTCCCGACTGCGGAAATGAGTGGATTTTTCTTGTGTTGTTTGACCAAGCGAAAAAGGTCCATTGTGGCCCGAACCTGCGAGTCGTCGCGGCGATCAGAAAAGGCACGCAACCGGTGGCGTTTTAAAGAACCGAGTCGAAAGGTCGGAGACGAGGAAAGCTGTTGAGTTTGCTCATCCCATCCATGCGGCGTTCTTCGGGCGCACCAGTAAACCTTGGATAAAACATCAGATGCTGATGACGGGAGCTTGGTCAGGAAGCCAAGCCGCCGCCCACGTTGATGAACGCTGCTCTTCGGTCGTCGCCGTTGGCTTTCCTGCTTGCCAACAGTGACCGCGCCAACTACCGTGATAAATTGGGTTGGATCGGGAAAGTCGAGCGATAACCGTGGATGGTCGCCGTTGAGCAGTTCGGGACGCGGAAACGTCACGTGATGGGAGCGACACCAAAATCGATCGAAAGCTGGCGGCCGTGGTTGCTTGGGATTCTCTTAGCCCTTTTGACCTGGGCTTACTGGAATGCCCTTTCGGAGGCTGCTATTTCCTGGCGCGGCGAACAATACTCGCATGGGGCGCTCATGCCGCTTGCTGCTGCTGCCATTCTGTGGCTGCGGCGCCTGGGTGGCAAAGCGGACTGGCGTCCCCAGATGCCCGGTGAGCTGCGGCGTCTGATTGTTGCAGGAGGCTTAGTCGCCATCGGCGGAGTGACGTATCTGGGTGGGAAAACACTGGGAGAAACAGCCCCGCCCAGTGATTTGGCACGGGGGATTCTTAGCTCGGGCCTAATATTTCTCGCTGCGGTCTTTTACGCCCTGGGTCTTATTTTGGGTGTTGTTTTTGCTGCAAAAAGTTGGCTGCACGTGGCGAAAGAGCCTACTTTGCCGAAAGGCGCGCCGATGGGCGAAGGCCAACGTCCCTCCGTGATCCTTCCTGTCTCACCAAGGGGGGCGATTTCCGCGGCATCTGAGGGTCATGACGCTTTGCACATCAGCAAGGCCTGGCCCGGCTTGCTGCTTCTCCTGACAGCGACGGGGCTGCGATTGGCGTTTACGTATTTTGGACTCGATGTGCCGGCCATGGCGACCTTCTCTTTGAGTTGCCTGGGTGCCGTGCTCGCGGTGATGAGCACCCGGGCCATGAAGTGGTGTTGGCCCGCAGCTTTACTGCTCCTGTTTTCTTTCCCGCTGCCTTTTGGTCTGGAGCGAGCGCTTCTGGTACCTCTGCAGGGTCTGGCAGCATCAGCCGGCACCTATCTTCTGCAGACAATGGGGCTTGAAGCCATCAGCGAGGGAGCCCATTTCATCAAGTTAGGGGACCTTCAATTGGGGGTGGTGGAACAGTGCAGCGGGCTCCGCATGGCCACGGCCTTTTTAGCGCTGGTGGTGCTGTATCTGCTTGTCGCGGAGGTTCCGCGATGGCAAATTCCCGTGCTGATTTTGAGCGCTGTACCCATCGCCTTAGTTGTGAACATCGTGAGAATCACTCTTACAGGCTTTCTGTACGTCTATGCTGGTCGGGAGTGGGGACAGCGGGTCTTTCATGATTGGGCCGGACTCTTAATGCCGTTCTTGGCCGTCATCTTGCTGGTCGCCTTGCGTGCGCTTTTGGATTGCCTGATAGTCTTTGAGGAGGAAACCGAGATACCTCTCGCCCAACGGGCAAGGAAGAGCGTCAGGCAAGGTTAATGTCACAAAAGGTTGACATTTGGCGGCTCCCCTTAAACAATCATCGTGAAGATGCCCAGCGCTGCCGTTTACCCGGCCGCTGGACATGCTCTCGCCTTGAAGAAAAGTGGATCAGTAATATGGAGGGCCCTCCCATGGCAGACTCGTTTGTCGGCCTTTCTCCGATGTTGGCCGAAAAAGCCCGGCGTTTGATCGATTTGTTGAAAGGCTTTGGATCGTGTGTGGTTGCGTTCTCGGGCGGGCTGGACAGCACCGTGGTGGCCAAGGCGGCCCAGGTTGCTCTGGGTAATAAGGCTTTGGCCGTGACGGGAGTGAGCCCCAGCCTGGCGGCCATGGAACTGGACGAATGCCGAAAACTGGCGCAGCTTATCGGCATTCGCCATATCGTGATTGAGACGGAGGAGCTGTCTAACCCGGCCTATCAGCGCAATTTGGGTGATAGATGTTACCACTGTAAAAGCGAGCTATTTGGCAAACTGGGGGATTGGGCCGCGCGATTCGGGATGGCTGTCGTCGTCGATGGTTCAAATAAAGACGACCATGGTGATCACAGACCCGGTTTAAAAGCCGCCAAAGAAAAGAATGTGCGAAGCCCGCTTGCGGAGTGCGATTTCACAAAGGGAGAGATTCGCGAACTGGCAAAATATTGGGGCTTGCCGGTGTGGATTAAGCCAGCATCCCCCTGCCTGAGCAGCCGAATTGCGTACGGCGAGGAGGTCACTCCTGAACGACTCATGATGGTCGAACGGGCGGAGAGTTTCCTGCGCGAGCACGGTTTCACAACGTTACGGGTGCGGTACCATCGGGGTGATCTGGCTCGAATTGAAGTGCCTTTGGAGGATCTGCCTCGTCTCATGGATAACACGCTACGGCAGACGCTGACCCAAAGATTTGCGGAGATTGGTTTCAAGTTTGTCACTGTCGATTTGAACGGTTTTCGTTCCGGAAGCCTCAATAATCTGCTTCCTGCCGAAAGCCTTGAAATTTTTTCGCGGCCAGAGGGGGACGTGTTGGCAGCCGTCAAGGGCAGGGAATAGTTCGGCCAATCGTTCATTGACCCTGTGCGGCTCACACATCTCGTGGGAAGTTCATTCTTAGAAGGACGCTGTGTACTCACAACGTAGGGCCGTTTTTTTCATGAGCACGCTATCGAGAACGCTTACGTCCTGAAACTGTGCACGCGAAATGATTCAGGTTATTGGGGCGGGAATGCAGGCCACAATTGGGGAGTTATTGGAGAAGCTACCTGCGGAGTCGGTCCCTGAGAGGGCGCCACCAAGGCAGGAGGAGGGGGTGTCTGGGGGTCTCGGGGTGGAGACACGCTGGGTTTTGTCGGGACTTCTCCCACTTGTGCCGCGGTGGATTCCCGGTTCGAAGTCGATGATCCTTTTTGGTCCTGTGCGTTCTGTAAGCCGTCCTGGGACAGTTCCGTGAAAGGTTCCGCGTAAAACGCTTCTTCTAGCAGGCTGACGGGCTCACGCTGTGAACTGAGATCGATCAGTGGCACATCCGGGAGCCTAATCGGTAATCGTTCCCCAGCAAACTGAGTACCCTGATAAATTGTCCCTTTCTGGAATGGACCGGCGCCAAAGATCCAGACGTCGCTCGCGTCACTTTTGGCCAGTACGGCTCCCGACTGCCAAAGAGGCCGGCCGGTCTTGCGGTTGTAGGCGAAGAGAAGAATTTTTGTGACAGCACTCTGCTGGGTCTTTTTTATGAGCGGAATCTCGGGAAGCGCGGTGGGCAATCCGACTGCATTTACGGCGGGTGGTAGGTTGACCTGCGGGATCCCTACGAGCACGCTGTGCATGTCGGTGCCAACAGCGCCGGATCGCACTTCCACGATGTAATCTGCTTCTTCTTTCTTCTCCCGTAAAATGGCCCCGTGAGCCAGCAGTTGTTGGCGGAGCGAACTGACCAGGTAATTGGAGTCCACGACGTCCTTCAAGTACGTGTCATCGAGATAGACTTTCTTGCCCGATAGGGCGCGGAAATCCAGCCTGCCCACGGCCTGGTCCATGGAATCGGAAATGAGAAGCTGCTCTGTGGCGGTTCGACGGGTCTCCGACCACTTTGTCGTCCCGCAGCCGACCGCGCCTGCGCAAGCCACTCCTAGAACCAAGCCGACGGCCGCACGTGCTGCTCGGCGAATCCAGGCTAGGGAACCCGTGGTTGTGTCTTCAATGAGCAAGGCCATGGGGTATTCTTGAGGTGGTACCGGCCAAGGGAATGCACACCGGCCGCCCCCTGCGCCGGCGAAGTTGCCTCATCAGTGCGCGAGGGACGGATTATACGGAAAACCGGGCGATGGGAAAAGGTTTTTTCTCCGCCATGGAGAGTCGTTTTGGCTGTCGTCTCAACGACGCGGAACGGGGCAAATTATTCGTCAAGTGGTCGGAGTGCTCAGGTGTTGAATTAATACCGCCCTTCGGCACAATCCCGTGACGACTTGGACAATCCCAGCAATCAGATCAAACTAATTATTCTTGTCGAAAAAGGAAGCGGTGTGAGTTTGTACTAGGTGGGTAAAATCACTAGGGAATGGCCCGAAGTAAACGCTTGAGGGCTATTGTCATGGCATAGCCGTACTGCCCTTGATCTAACACATGGAAGATGTACCGATCCGCGCCTGCTTTATCGGCGACCCAACGCACATGACCGGTGTTGTGGTCTGTAACACGAATTCTCTCAAATGTGAAAACGGGATGGGTAGTTTCCCCAAGGGGATGCAGTTGCCCCTCGGCGTCTACTGAGAGTCCTGCGGCGTGCAGGAATCCTGCCGTGCACCACATGTTCCTGTCCATGGCATTCATCCGGGCTACAAGTTCCGGATTTTCGGGTGCCAGAAGGGCCTGGAGCCAGCTCAGGGATCCGTGTTTTAAGGACAATTCTTCCCGAAAAACATGTGCAAAAAAGTTCCTCAAACCTACGGATAGTTCGGGGAGTACTTCTCGCTGTTGGAATCGGTAGTAACTCGCATATTCGCTGACTTCAAACCGCCGGACGTCCTCAAAGCACGGCATCCAGTACACGGGACAAGGTAGAGCGAACATCGCCTGATAGGCTTCGAGGTCCAAAGTCACATTCCACTCCAGAGGAGCATTTTCAGTGAGTGGTCGACTTGTGCCCGCGTTAACGTACACTCCGACGCATTTTTGGGAGAAACTCTCACTGTCCAGATGCGCTGCCATAGCGATATTGCGACAGGTGCCCGCGACGCTGATTGCGACCGGGCGCGGAGCATTCCGCATCAGCGTGAGGAGTGCTTGGACGCCCCACAATGCCCGGCCGTCGCCCTGGTTTTCGCGCCATTCTTTGAACGATTGTCCGGACCCAACGAGCACTGGGACAGGCAGTCCGGTGAGGTAGTTCAATTGGGCCACTGCATCTATATCGGGGTCCTTAAACGAGCCTGGCCGGGGATAGTCTATAAATACAGCGAGAAGTTCGACCAAGTTCTGGTGGGCCAAAGCGTATGCCGTGGCAAGGTCCCAGTGGTCATCGGGATCATCGTGGGGCCGATACAGGTCAGTTGCCACCACCAGCAAAGGGCGTTGCGTGGGGGAAGATTTTTTTGCTCGTTCTTCTGTTTGTTCTCGGTGCTCGCTTCTCAACCCGCCGAGCAAAATAGACCCAGCGGCAGTCACGAAGTCACGACGGCTCACGGCATTGGGTGCCGCGAGAAGTGATTCGTTAAAAGGCATCGGAGATTGCGATCGGTTTGAGGAAAGTTTGTAAAAAATGCTTGTCCGTTGACGCGATCCTGCTTCAGTGGGTAGCTTCATGCTAAGAATGGTAACCATCTTACTGGAGTAACGCAAGTTTGACTTGGCCTGCGCCGGTTTGTGCGTAAAATAGCGTCGATTGAAGTTCGCCGTGCAATAGTGTGCGACCTTATCATGACATGGAACCTTTCCAAGGAGGTTGCTGTGCCCTTCCAAGTGCCAGAAGTATTTTCACCACAAGTGGATGGTAATCGTCGGGTTGGTCAGAGTGTGACTTTTGACGCTCAGTTGGACGCAAATGCACTTCTTCGTCTAAGCGATGAGATAATCGCTGGCCACCGTTTGGCGGCTGATGAAGCGCGGGCGATTTTAAGGTTGCCCGACACAGCCATTCTCGAGATTCTGGCCGCAGCCTACCGCGTTCGCCGGCATTTTCACGGGATGAAAATGCGGCTCAATATGCTGATCAATGCGAAAAGTGGCCTCTGCGGCGAAGACTGCGCCTATTGCTCTCAGTCGAAAGTTTCGACCGCCAGCATCGCGAAATATCCGCTGCTGGATGAGGACGTTATCCTCGCAGGGGCGGCGGCCGCTGTGGAAAGAAAGGCCTCGACATACTGTATCGCGATCGCCGGACGATCCCCGAATCCTCGCGAGATGGAAAGGCTTTGCCGGACGATCAGCCAGATTAAAGAACGTTTTCCATTGAGGGTCTGTCTCTCGCCGGGACTCTTATCCTTGGCCCAGGCGGAAGCCCTCAAGAAGGCTGGACTGGACCGGGTCAATCACAACTTGAACACGGGCCGCCGTTTTTATTCGGAAATCTGTTCGACTCACACGTACGAAGACAGATTGGCGACACTGAGGGCTGCACGTCAGGCCGGACTTGAGCTGTGCTGCGGCGGAATCATCGGGATGGGAGAAAGTGAGGACGACCTCATTGAGTTTATTCTTGCGCTGGGGGAATTACGGCCGGAATCCGTGCCGATTAACTTTCTTATCCCAATCGCTGGCACGCCGCTGGAGGGTCGGCCCGCGCCGTCACCCATTCATTGCCTGAAAGTGCTCTCGCTCGTTCGTTTCGCGACGCCCACTTCAGATCTGCGAATTGCAGCCGGGAGAGAGATCCACCTCGGGCCCCTTCAGCCTTTGGGGTTGTTTGTCGCGAACTCCATCTTCGTGGGAGACTATCTCACCACAAAAGGCCAGCCGCCGGAAGAAGACTATCGAATGATTACAGCCCTGGGATTCGAGATAGAACAAGTCGTTCACGGTGAATCGGCAGCGGTTTGCGAGGACGCCTCGCCCACTGCGGCGACGTAACAGCCATTTCAGTCCCACTGAGTGCTGTTTTCCGACAAAACCGTGCAATGGGCCCTTGGAACCTGGTGGAATACCGTCAAGGCTCACCGCCGGTCATTCACTCGTGTGGCTGCGGTGAATCACGCATCGTCGGGTTTGGGTTCCCCAACCGGACAGTTGTTCGGCGCCGGGATCAGAATCTCACACTGAGCTGCGTGTAGTAGAAATCGCTCTGATCCCCGCCGCCAGGTGTGAGTTTGAGAAACCGTCCCGGGAAGAGGTGGGAATATCCAAACAAGACGTCGGCCCGCGGATGGAAAGCCCAGCGGACAGTGATGTCGGCTTCACTGCCCACATCACGTCCCGCTGCACCGGTAGGGTCCTGCCGGATAGCATTGCCACCTGCGTCGTAGAGGGCGTCGCGGGATTCTTGAAGCCGGAACGTATGCCACCAAAACGCGAATTCCCACGCGGGATGGGGCTTCATTGTTAGGAGCAGGTTCCAATCCTGGATATTCTGGCGGCCCACAAGGTCCATCCAGCCAAAGTATTTGTGACCGAGAGGAAATAGCTGGTTGAACGTTTCGTGATGCCCGTCGCTGGGATCCTCGTCTCCTGAAGCCCAGTCGTAGTAAAACCAAAGCGTTGGTTCCCAACCGAGTCGCGCCAGCTTTCGTCCCAATCCGAGTGTGTAAAAGCCTGCAGAGTGGTCCGCGGGGCCATAGTCACCAAACTGATAGGCACCTTCGATTTCCCATAGCCAAAGATCGAGCTTTCCTTCCCAGCGACTTCCGAAAGTGTGGGTTTTGAAGGGTCTCGGATCACTGTACTTGGCGTAGCCGAGGTAATAGAGGTCAAGCGTTTGATCACAGCTACCCTTGCGGGTCATGTAAACGCCGTAAAATTCCTGGTCCAGGTCGGGGTGGTCGAAATTGTGGTCGTTGTTTATGTGCTGAGAGAAGGGAACCGGTCGGGTCCAGAATCCGTCGATTTTCCAGCGCTCGCCCCGCCAGAACAGTTTAACACCGTCGAAAGTACGTCGCGTGTTGCTCCAATCCAGGGGGGAAATGAGCCTTTGGTTGCCGTAGAGCAGTTCCTGGCGTCCTCCGCGGAACCAGAGATCACCGGAGTCGGCGTCGAGAATTTTAGCGTCGGCGAACAAATTGAGGGCATCAAAGCGGTTTTCCTCGATCGGCCGCGGGGGGAGGTCCTCCCAAGCGCTCGTCGCATCGATGGCCTCAGCGTAAGCCCGGAGCCTCTCGCCCACATGGAGGTTGCCGTAAATCCGTGTCCTTTGGAGCAAGAAGTTATTGTCACGGGTTAGGATGTGCTCATTGTGCTGTCGCAGGCGGTATTCTCCACCGACGTCTAGAATTCCCCAGTTTCCCAAACGATTCCGCTTGAGAGCATCACCGAGGTAAAAGTATGGGTTGTCGGGCTTATCGAGGTAAGAGAAATCATTTTCGTAGAACACACCTTTGTAGGGATTAGGCGGTCTGGGCGGAACACCGGAGGAGGAGCGTGGCTGGGGCTTTGCGCCCGTTGCGTTTTCTTTAACCTCGGAGCTTTGCGTTCCATTTTTTTCTTGAACCGGCCCAGAAATCGGTTCCTCGATCCATGTCGTGGCGGCCTCGCGTTCGTCTTCGAAGGTAGTTGGAGCGAGTTTTGCCCCGCTGAGCTGGGGGATATCGCAATCGGGGGCAAGCACTTTGGAAGGCGCTCCTCCGAGTTGTTCAGGAAAGACCAGAACTGGTTCCTGTGAAAGGCTGATCGCCGCCAGGCCGTTCGCTATAGCAAGCGAAAACAAGAATCGCGGTAAAAACCCTGAGTCATACGGCAAAACTCCGCACTGAGACACGAGTCATCTGCCCTACCAGGCTGGGACGCATAAGGGGCTTGCCAACTCGGACGGAGACTTCGAGAGGCCAGCAAGCGCTCAATGACCGCGGCCCCCAGCCCCTTCGTCGGCCAGCTATCACGGCTTACTCGACTCGTTTGGCACCGTTAGTACTCTTTTGTCTTTTTTGCCAGGTTTGCCAAACAGTTTTTGGGTAACAACAGGGTGGCGGAGCTGATTCGATGAGGGAACGGACCGGCTGCAACGAGTGGCAAGAAACCGTGTCAGGCAAGCGGCGCGCTAGCAAAAGCAATACCCGTTATTTGTGGATTGCTCCCCTTCAGAATTGGTATCTAATGCACGGACGGCCGCTTAATCAGTTTTGGCCTTCTGGATTGCCACTTGTTGGTGGTCATGGCTTGTCCAAGGGAGTTAGAAACTCCCGCGGCGTGGCCATCTTTGATAGAATGAAGCGAATGTGAAAACGTGCGGTGAGGTTAAATAGCCATAGAGAAGACTCGATTTCGGACGTGCCCGATGACTGCTTCTGCTAACGGACCTCGGACCCTCTTCGAGAAGATTTGGGACGATCATGTTGTCCACACCGATGAGGGGGGGCAGACCCTCCTCTACATTGATCTGCATCTGGTGCATGAAGTTACCAGTCCGCAGGCTTTTGAGGGATTACGATTGGCTGGTCGGCGGGTCCGCAGGCCGGAACGGACGGTGGCGACTGTAGATCACAATGTGCCGACGACAGATCGGTCGCTCCCGATAGCAGATCCCATTTCCCGCCAGCAAATCGAGACTCTCCGCAGAAACTGCCAGGAGTTTGGCATTCGCTTGTATGATATCACCAGCGTCGAGCAGGGAATCGTGCATGTCATAGGCCCTGAGCTCGGCCTGACTCAGCCAGGAATGACAATCGTCTGTGGCGACAGCCATACGGCTACTCATGGGGCTTTTGGAGCCCTGGCATTCGGAATTGGCACCAGTGAAGTGGAACACGTTCTGGCCACACAAACACTGCTGCAAAAAAAGCCCAAGACTTTCGAGGTTCGAGTGGAAGGGCGATTACCTCGAGGTGTCACGGCCAAGGACCTGATCCTTTATCTCATCGGAAGACTGACAACACGGGGAGGTGTCGGATACTGCATCGAATACACCGGGGAGGTCATCCGGCGGCTGACCATGGAAGAGCGGATGACGGTGTGCAATATGACAATCGAGGCCGGCGCACGGTCGGGACTGATTGCGCCGGACGAGACGACGTTTGCTTATCTTCGTGGGCGACCTTTCGCACCGAAAGATGCCGCTTTTGAGCGGGCGGTCGCACGCTGGCGGAATCTGCGGACCGATCCTGGGGCCGTTTACGATCGCGTGGAGGTGTTTTTCGCCGACAACATTGAGCCTCAGGTCACCTGGGGAACTAATCCAGCGCAAGTAGTTTCCATCACGGCAAAGGTTCCCGATCCCCGGGATTTTCGGGACCCTGTAGAGCGCAAGGCGGCCGAAGACGCGCTCCGGTACATGGGCCTGGAGCCGGGCATACCGATGACGGAGATTCGCATCGACAAAGTGTTTATTGGCTCATGTACGAATGGACGACTGGAAGACCTGAGGGCAGCAGCTGCGGTCGCCAAGGGATATCGCGTTGCCGACCACGTCCAGGCTCTGGTGGTGCCGGGGAGTGGATTAGTGAAAAGACAGGCGGAGGCCGAAGGTCTGGACAAGATATTCAAAAACGCTGGCTTCGAATGGCGGGAACCCGGTTGCAGCATGTGCTTGGCGATGAACCCCGACCGCTTGGAGCCTGGGGAGCGCTGCGCATCGACGAGTAACCGCAACTTCGAAGGGCGACAGGGCCGAGGGGGAAGAACGCACCTGGTTTCACCCGCCATGGCGGCTGCTGCGGCAATTGCCGGACGATTCGTGGATATCAGAGCCTGGGACTATCGGTAATGATGCCGGTCTGCTAAACGCCACGTCTTGGAGCACCGTTCTGCGGGTCAGCCACCGCGTTCAACCGATTCTTCAAAGCCATGGTGTTTGATTTGTGAAAGAGAGGAGTCACAGGAATGCAGCCATTCGTGCGTCATACAGGATTGGTGGTGCCCCTTGATCGTTCAGACGTGGATACCGACCAGATCATTCCGAAACAGTTCCTGAAACGGATTGAGCGCACGGGTTTCGGCCAGTTCCTCTTTTATGACTGGCGGTACCTCGAAGATGGGACACCCAATCCCGACTTCATTTTGAACAGACCCGAATACCAGGGGGCTACAATTCTCCTGGCACGTCGAAACTTCGGTTGCGGATCAAGCCGCGAACACGCACCCTGGGCGCTCGTGGACTACGGTTTCCGGGCGATCATTGCGCCGAGCTTCGCTGACATTTTTTACAATAACAGCCTCAAAAATGGCCTTCTGCCGGTCCGGCTCGATGAGTCCCTGGTCGAGGAGCTATTTCGGAGATGCACCGAGACACCGGGCTATTGCCTCACCGTGGACCTGGAACGATGCGTCGTTACCGATCGCAAAGGCTTTCACGCAACCTTCGACATCGACCCATTCAGAAGGAAATGTCTTCTCGAAGGGCTTGACGACATCGCCTTGACGTTGCAGCACGAGGACAAAATCACGGCTTATGAAAAAGCCCATGGAATCGCATAGGGCTGGTCAGCAGCGGACCGGGGAGGCATTGTCGCTGGCGTTTTGGGCGACTCGGCAAGCGTTGTGGTGTGACGGGTTGCCCGTCACTCGAGGGGAGAGCAGGGGAGGATCTCGTTGGGCAACCACTGAATAGAATGGTGTGATAGAATACGCAGTATTTCGCTAATCTTGAGAGCGTGTTTTGCGCGTCTGGAGAGCCGGGAATGGGAGCATGCGTGGACTCCCGGGGCAGTACCTTTGCGAAAGCGAGTATTCCAAGTTCCGACGGTACGTGAGGCAAATCATGGCCATTTGGGATGCAATTCGGATCTTTTTCGCGACACTTTTCGACAGGGAGACGGCCCGCCGGGTGCGGGAATTATTAGAAAAGCGTCGCCCCGGTGAGGCGCAGCAAGAGGTTCAGTCCGCGGTGGCGGCGACTCCAAAACCTGCGGTTCCGCCGCTGAAGCGGGTTCCAGAGAAGGTTGTCAAGAGCGAGGCATTGATTCTCTTGGAAACCCTTCAACGCGAGGCGCGCTTTGTGGATTTCATCAAAGAGGATCTGAGTGGGTACAGTGACGCACAGATCGGCGCGGCTGTCCGGGATATCCATAGAGATTGTGCGGCCGTTTTGGAAAGGCTCTTCGCGATTCGCCCAGCCATTGATGCTCCAGAAGGGACCGAATACCTTGTTCCCGACGGCTTTGACACCGGGAGGATTCGGCTGGTCGGAAACGTTCACGGTGGTCCCCCTTATCGGGGGCGGGTTACGCATCATGGTTGGGAGGCAACGGAGTGCCGACTTCCTGTCTGGACGGGCACGGAAACTTCGCTTCGAATCATTGCCCCGGCCGAAATAGAAGTCGGTGGCGCGTAGTTTCGTATTCTGTGGACCTTTCCATTTATCTCTTGCCTCGAGCCCGTTTTGCATAACTTGCGGAGGCGCACGCTTGGGGCTCCCAATTAAACGAACTCGATTAAGAACCTTCGAACAATTAATTTGACAAGCACGTCGTCACGAGACACGTCCCGAAAAGGCACGCCCGTGGTGCTCCATGAAGAGGAAATGGATCGTGCTGGCCAAAAAGATGC
>NZ_JBAMME010000232.1:30393-36966 GCF_039793925.1 Thermogutta sp.
AGATGCCACAGCAGGTGGCTCTGGGATTGTGAGAACTTTCTGCCTGGCATGATTTGATAGGAAACAACCTTAGGAGGGTTGCCCAATGAGTCCCCAATTTGTGGTTGGGATCGATTTGGGAACGACGAACTCAGTTCTCGCCTATGCGCCCTATGACGCAGACGAACCAAAACTGACAGTCTTGGAGGTTCCCCAACTTGTAGCGCCCGGGGTCATTGAAAGTCGCACCACGCTCCCGTCTTTTCTTTACATTGCACGGGACCATGAGATCACCGCGGGGACACTCGATTTGCCGTGGGCGCAAGGGCTGACTTACGCTGTTGGAGAATTGGCCCGACGCCAGTCAGCGGAGGTCCCCGAACGTACCATTTCGGCGGCCAAATCGTGGTTGTGCTACAGCCGGGTGGATCGACACCAGCCCATTTTGCCCTGGAACGCTCCTGCCGAAGTCCCTCGGATCTCACCGGTAACTGCTGCTCAGCGATATCTGGAGCACCTGATTGGAGCGTGGAATCACGCCTTCCCTGATGCCCCCATGAAACAACAAAAGGTCGTGCTTACCGTGCCGGCCTCATTCGATGCGGCCGCGCGCGAATTGACTCGAGAAGCAGCCCTGGCAGCAGGACTTCCGGATGATCTAATCCTCTTAGAAGAGCCTCAGGCGGCGTTGTACGCGTGGCTGGGCGACATCGGTCCCAAATGGCGAAAGCTGCTCAGAGTAGGTCATCAGGTCCTTGTTTGCGACGTGGGAGGAGGAACGACGGACTTTACGCTTGTCCGGGTGGAAGAACAAGACGGAGAATTGACGCTCCAGCGAGTGGCCGTGGGAAATCACCTCCTTGTCGGCGGTGACAATATGGACCTTGCTCTTGCCCATTTTGCCAGCCAAAAATTTGCCGAAAAGGGAATTGTGCTCGATCCGTGGCAGTCTGTCGCGCTTTGGCATTCATGTCGGGTGGCCAAAGAGAAGCTTTTGGGGGAGAATCCGCCGGAGCAACATGCCGTAACCATCCTGGGGCGTGGCAGCCGATTGATCGGCGGGACGATTTCGGTTGATATTGAGAGAGAGTGTGTGGCGAAATTGCTAGTGGACGGCTTCTTCCCCATCTGCGAGATTTCGGACCGGCCGGCCCGTCGCCGGGTTTCTGGATTCCGCGAACTCGGGCTTCCGTTTGAAACGGACACCGCAGTGACGCGTCACCTGGCCGCGTTCCTACAGTCTCACGGGGAAGCTCAGGATTCCCCAGTTCGGCCCACCCATGTCCTCCTTAACGGGGGAGTGTTTAAGGCAGCGCGATTCCGCGAGCGATTGCTCGAGGTTCTGACACACTGGTTTCCCGATCAGCCCCAACCGTCCCTGTTGCCGGGCGTTCACGATCTCGATCACGCGGTCGCCAAAGGAGCGGCCTACTACGCTTGGGCGAAAGACCACGGGGGTGTGAGAATTCGGGGCGGGACTGCTCGCGCGTATTACGTAGGAATTGAAACGGCGGGACCCGCTGTGCCGGGAATCCCTCGCCCACTTCATTTGCTCTGTGTGGTTCCCATCGGCATGGAAGAGGGCACATCGATCGACGTACCTTCCGAAGAAGTCGGTCTCGTGGTGGGCGAACGCGTAGTTTTTCGTTTCTTCAGTTCGTCGGTGAGGAAACAAGACCGGCCTGGAGACGTGCACCATACCTGGTCCCCAGAAGAAATAGAGGAGACGGATTCGCTGGAGGCATGTTTGCCTACGGATGACGGAACGCCAGGCGACTACGTCCCCGTGCGCTTTCAAAGCCGCGTGACGGAACTAGGCGTCCTCGAGTTATGGTGCCTCAGCACCACGAGTGACCAGCGATGGAAGCTCGAATTCAGCGTTCGTGAAGACGCTGATGCCGATGTCTGAACGATTTTCAACCGCTTTTGCCAGACTATCCAATGATAAGCGATGCATCACTCGGAGATAACCGAACCTGCTGCGCCACGTTTTGTTGTGGGGATCGACCTAGGAACCACAAATTCGGCGCTGTGTTACGTGGACACCGCCGAGTCTCCGTGGCGGGTGCGTGTCTTCCGCATCCCGCAACTGGTAGCCCCTGGCCAGGTGGAGGAACGGGAGACGCTGCCCTCGTTCCATTACGAGCCTGCGCCTGGCGAGTTTGATCCAAAACTGCTGCGGTTGCCGTTTGGCGCAGTTCACCGGGACTATATCGTCGGAGTGTTTGCTCGCGATCACGGTGCAGAGGTTCCTGGGCGACTCATCAGTTCTGCCAAATCCTGGCTTTGTCATACCGGGGTGGACCGAACAGCGCCGCTCCTTCCCTGGCATGGAGCACCAGACGCCACCAAGCTTTCTCCGGTGGAAGTCTCTGCCCGATATTTGGAACATCTGCGTGACGCTTGGGACAGCCGCTTTCTTGGATATCCATTGGCCGAACAGGACCTTGTGCTCACGATCCCGGCTTCTTTCGATGAGGTGGCCCGACAGTTGACAGTCAAAGCAGCGGTGCAGGCAGGACTTAAACGTGTCACTCTCATCGAAGAGCCACAGGCGGCTTTTTATGCGTGGATCTACCGGCACAGCGAAGACTGGCAGCGATATGTCCGGCCAGGCCAGAAAATCCTCGTTTGCGATATCGGGGGAGGAACGACCGATTTCACTCTTATCCGGGTGCGAGAGTCAAAGGATGGGATAGTTCAATTCCATCGGGTGGCGGTCGGAGAGCACCTGATTCTGGGTGGCGACAACTTGGACCTTGCCCTGGCTCACCACATTGAACGAAAACTCAATCCCAATGAGCCCCTTGAACCTCAAACATGGTCAGTGCTGGTGCGACGGTGCCAGTTCTTGAAAGAAAAGTTATTGAGCGAACCGGCGCCCGAGCGGGTAACCGTGACTCTCCCTGGACGAGGCTCCCGGGTTGTTGGTGGAGCCCGGCATTTCGAATTGACCCGAAACGAAGTCCTGGAACTCGTTTTGGATGGTTTCTTTCCCCCGGTGGAACTGGATGCCAGGCCAGCTATACGGCGGTCTGGGTTTCAGGAATTCGGCCTTCCGTTTGCCCCTGATCCTGCCGTGACGCGCTATCTGGCAGCCTTTTTGACGGCCCATCGTTTTGTGGCCTTGGATGGTAACTCAGCGGACCACGATCCTGCCCGACCCGATCTGGTGCTGTTTAACGGAGGTGTCTTCTATTCCCACGCCATCAGACGGCGTGTAATCGAGGTCATCGCTCGATGGTTCAGCACTACCGAAAGGCCCTGGCAACCAACCGTCCTGGAAAATGAACGCCTGGACCTTGCGGTGGCTCAGGGGGCGGCATATTACGGTATGGTCCGGCGCGGGGAAGGTGTGCGGATATCGGCCGGCTTGGCCCGCACGTACTACATCGGCGTGGCCATGTCCGGGGAAGACTTGCAGCACCTGGCCGCAACGGCGGAGACAACCAAAACCGAGCTCATCGCAAGTGAACCATTCGAACAGGAACTCCTCAATAGAGATCAGGAAGGCGAATCCCAGACGCCTGAGAAACTGGCAGCGGGCGTGTGTGTGTTGCCGGCAGGAATCGAGCCCGGGGAAGAGGTGCATCTAGCGGAACGTACGTTCCACTTGCGAATTGGCGAGCCGGTTGAGTTTCCGGTGTATTACTCGGGTACTCGATTGACCGATCCGGCCGGTGCGCTCGTTTTAGTGCGACCGGAGGAGTTGAGCTCGTTGCCGGCTGTGCGAACCATTCTCAAGGCAAGTTCACGTCGCGAAATGCCGAAGGACATTGCGGTAACCCTGCATGCCAAATTGACCGAAATCGGCACGCTGGAAATCTGGTGTTCGCAAGTAGGTGGAAATGGTCGGTGGAAACTGGAATTCGATGTCCGGTCGGCTGTGCAAATCGATCGGCCACCGCATCAGGGATCCGGCGAACAGGAGGGGATCCTCGAGGAAGGCCTTGCAGAAAAGGCCCTGGAGTTGATTGACCAGATTTTCGGTCCGGAGGCAACGGAGTCCCCAGCTGCTCTCCTTAAGAGGTTAAGCGAAGCCACACGTATGAACCGCGGGGACTGGCCCAGTTCTTTCCTGCGAAGGATCTGGCAGCGGCTGATGGAAAACGAAACCGGGCGGCGACGCAGTCCTGAACACGAAGCCAGGTGGTTGAACACTCTGGGTTATGCTCTCCGACCCGGTTATGGGCTGGCTGCCGATGACTGGCGGGTGGCCGAGACGTGGCGCGTTCTTCAGGGCAAGCTGGTGCATCCCACTCCTGCATGTCGGGCTGAGTGGTGGATCCTCTGGCGTCGCATTGCGGGAGGCCTCACGGCAGGTCAGCAGCAAGCGCTGGCCACGCCGCTGATGGCATCTGTCCGATCGCTGCACCGTCAGCAGATCCAGGGAACGGGAAGTACCGACTTTCCTTACGCAAGCCATGAAGGAGCAGAAATTTGGCGACTTTTGGGCAGTCTGGAACTCCTGCCGCTCAACTGGAAGGTCGAACTGGGACAGACCATTCTCGATCTTCTGCCCAAACGGCGTGTTCAGCAGGCCCTCCCGGCCTTGGTGTGGACGCTCGCTCGAATAGGCGCCCGCGTCCCTGTGTATGCTCCCCTGAACTCCGTGTTGCCCGAGGATGTTGTGACAATGTGGATCGAACGCCTGTTGCGGTTGAAACTTCCTGAGGAGATTCCACCGTATGTGTTCATGCAGCTCGCACGTAAGACGGGTGACCGTTACCGTGATGTGTCGAACAAAACTCGTCAACGTGTTCTGGCTTGGTTTTCACAGAGAAACGCTCCCGAACATCTGGTGCGACTCGTGGCTGAAGGTGGAACTCTTGAAGAGACGGAGCAAACACAGATTTTCGGTGAAGAACTGCCGCGCGGATTGCGGATCCTGTAGGCCTGCACTGAGATAAGATATCGGCAACCGTCGAAGAGTAATCCCCCGTAAATCGCACGAAAACCCGGAGCGCGCAACCGGCAAAAGCGTCCGGTCAGCCAGGTTTCGAGGTCGTCTTTTCTCTGATCCTCGTCAGTAAATGCTCTGTGGCGGCGACGGCTCTGAGACGCAATCTGTCAAGCTCGTCAGCCATGAGCTGAAGAGAATGAAAATCCCTCGCCTGGCGATACATCGATTCGGTGAGCTTTTCATAATTTTTGTTCCACTCCAGCCATAAGTGCAGAACCTGTGCGACCTCGTGGGTCAGAATACTTTCGCCTTCCACACGGCCCTTCGAAGGCTCGTGCAATGTCGATGACGGCGGTCCCCCCGAAACATTGCAATCGCACGGCCCCAATTGTGTCCACAAAGGCGGGCCGGGATGACTGGAAGGGCCTTCCACATCTGATGCCATTTGTTGTCCTCCGTGACAGCTGGAATTCAGCGCACAACCCGATTCAATGCAGGCGAAGGTTTTCGTGCCATTTAAAGGAACCTGTCTGTAAGGTTTCCTCAGGAAATCGATCGAGCCCAGGTTGATTCTTGCGCCCATCACGAAATGTGTTTAAACGGTCCATTAACGGGCGCCCAGACCCGGGAAATAGCCGTAATAATTCATGAAATAGCCACCGGTGGGAGCGGCACGGCCCACATAGCCGCCGCCCGATTGTGCGGGGCTTTCGATCTGCCGGAGTCGCTGAGAAATCTGGCGGTTTGTCTGCTGTTGTTGAATCATGGGTCTTACAAGGGAATAGTAGTTCCCGACGCGGCCAAACGTGCCCTCGGGGCGATAAAGATTGATGTACGGACTAACGCTGGCAGGGGGTGAATAGTCGGAAAACGGCCGTTCCACGGGTCGAGCTGGAGCGGTGCCCGAACCACCCCCTTGAGAGCTGGAAAATCCCGTCATATACGCCGGAAAAGGACCGCCAGCCAGCGCAGCTTCTCCGCTGACCCAGCCACCTCCACCTGCCGGAAGACGAGGTGGGCTCGAGGCCATGGTCGGTGGCAACGGTATCTCAGAACGATTGGCCTTACCGCGCGGACCTGCCGCTCGCGATGCTTCGGAAGGCATCGGCGGGCTACCAGACTGGGCTGGCGTCATCGTCGGCGAAGATTCAGGCAAACCAGACGGTGATGGCGGCACGGAAGGCGTTAACGGTGGAGCAGGAGGAATTAAGGTTCCCGGGGCTCCGGATACGGCATTTCCACTCGTCACTTGGCCCGGTGCATTTTGAGCCGCAGCGAGTACCATGGTGGCAGCCAGTGCCCCGCACAAACCGTACGTGCACCAAAGGCTTCGCATAGGGTCTTTTCCTAACTTTATGGCCGAAAGGTTCCGCCGCGTTTTCCCCATCTCTTCCTACTTGGAACGATTGTCAGTGGTGATCGGAGTCAGGTGATGGTTTAGCCGCTCGTTGTCCGCTCCAATTCTATCAAAGTCCCGCCCTGCGGGAGAGATCAACAAGCCGTTGCCACGGGTTCAACCGCCCGGCGCCCAAAAGCCGGTGTTCTGGTTGTTTCGTGCAAGGTTCCGATGTGGCGTTTCGACTGACTGTCAGCCTTGTTTGTCTAACACAACTTTCGTGCTACGCGTTTTACGTGCTCACACCTCAGAATCCGATGCGGTTGCGGTTAAATCCACGGCCCATGGTCTGCAG
>NZ_JBAMME010000233.1:0-9014 GCF_039793925.1 Thermogutta sp.
GATGTCCACCTCTCCAAACACATATTTTTTTGCCAGAGCTACAAACAAATTTCCAGGTCCCACAATCTTATCAACCTTAGGTGTACGTTCGGTGCCGTAGGCCAGCGCGGCGACGCCGTGGGCTCCCCCCAAGCGGTACACTTCGTTCACACCCAGCTCGAAACATGTTGCCAGAATGTCCGGATTGTAGGCGCCGAATTTGGTTGGCGGGACAAGGACGGCTATCTCCTTCACGCCGGCGCACTGGGCGGGGACCACCGTCATCAGCAGGGTGGACGGATAAGCCGCCGCACCGCCGGGAACACAGACTGCCACCCGCCGCACCGGACGGTAGCGCTCTCTGAGGTAGCCCCCAACTGTTTCGACGAGGATATCCTGATGAAGGATGGCCTTTTGATAGCGTTCAACGTTGGCACGGATGCGACGCACCGCGGTAAGAAAACCAGGATCGGCATCGCGATGGGCCTTTTCAAGCTCGTTGGCCGGTACGCGAATGCTCTCCCCATCGAGTGTGACGTTGTCAATCCTTGCGGAATAATCCAGAACAGCAACAAGACCGCGATTCTGGACATCGCGGCAGATGCGTTCCACAACCTGGCTGGGTGTCAACTCTTCCCCAAAAACTTCTTTCGTTTTGGCACGAGACGCAGGGCTGACGATATCTCCCTGAACGCCCAGTTTTCGACGCAAGGACGCGAGCAAGTAAGACGGGTCCTCTGACCGACAATCCACCCACGGAATGTTGAGCATTCAAACAATTCTCCTGCAATTTTAATCTTTCGAGATCTCGTCCAACGTCTTTATTGATGGTCGTTCCGGCCAATATGATTCCAGCGTATTCCGCCCGAAAAACTTGGCAATGGGCACTCCCTTGCCTTCGCCAGTGTGCTAGGTTCAGATAGTATTGCCCTTGACGAGTGAGACCGTCAATTCCATGGTGAACTCTTCGGGTAGTATGACCGGTGGGTGAGACTCTCTTCACAATCGAATGTCCTACGTGCTTGGCGAGGCTCCGCGTCCGACGCCTTGAGGCTGTCGGTGCGATTTGGCCCTGCCCAAAGTGCGGGAGTCTGGTACAGGTGACGCCCCCGCCAGGCTGGCAGCCACCGTCTGGAACTGGCAGCCCGGCCGATTCTTCGGGTGAAGAGCACTCACCAGCCAATCCTAATCCCCTCGAGGAAAGTCCGAAAAATGGCCTATCTCTGGACAAGGTCGCTACTCAAACTGAGAAAACTTTGACACCTGACCCCCAAACACTGCAAGACGCTCCATCAGAAAGCCCGGATTCTCGAACTGCCGAATCAGTTGACGGATCAGGGGAGCCATCGTCTTCCCGCGACAAACAGGCGAAAGAGCCGGCAGCCCCACACGCGGGGAGCTTGACCCGTCATAAGTGGATAGCAGCGGTTGGACTCTTGGTGCTCGCAGCATTTACCGGAGCTGTTTGCCTCCGATTTCTCGTCCCCCGAGCACCTGGACCAGTCGAGCGAGCGAGTCCTCTTATGGAACAGTTTGAGCCTGTTCCTTCCGCGAAAGTTCAAGAAGCCGAAACCGAACCGCCGGGCCGGTGGATCTTGGAGGCCGCCGGTGAGGATATCACAGAAGTTTTCGGGATGGACGATAGGGTTCCGGTGGCTGATCCACTTTTGACGTTTCTTCAGGTGCCGCTAGAACTGGAGGCCTATCGGACGTTTGCGGCTGAGTGTCAACATGCGATGGGTTTGAAACCGGAAAGCCTCGCCGTACATCTGGTGTATGGTAAATGGAGACAACCCTACGCATGCATTTTTGGACTGCTGCCCGACCAGCAAGCCGATTCGCTCAATCAATTTGGACAGGAACTGGCGCGTTACGGCACGTTTGTCCTGCGGCGTCTGTCAGATCCCGCAAAGAATCTGGGGTTTGCCGTCCTGGACTCGCACACCTTGCTGGTGGGTAAGGTTGATTTCCTGGATCGGGTTTTAAGACAACGCGCAACCACCGAAAACCCGAGCAAGAGTTCACAACATCCGCTGGCAGATGTCGTTCATGACGCCCAGCGGTTTCAGGTATTTTTCCTCGGAGAGGCTCACAGCGTTTATCCTATCTTCGGCGCAAAACGGCTGGCCGGTTTTCCAAAGCTGGTGGGGTTGCTGGAAACTCTGCAACAGAGGAGCGAGACGTTCTGCGCCGGATGGTTTCTCTCGAGCGATCAGATCAAGCTGACCTTCCGCTTGTCGTGTCGCCAAAAGGAAGATGCCGCATCCCTTCACGATCAGCTTGAAAAACTTCGGCTTGAGGCCCTGGAAAAGGCGAAATCGATCGAAAAGGAGGAAAGCCTGCTTGTGAAAATAACCCCTGCCGGAATGACTGCCGAGGAATGGTTGCCCACAATCAAAACAGTTAGTTCGTGCTTTGAACGTACGACAGTTTCTGTAGAAGAAACAGTGGTTGCGATTGAGTGGTCTCCGGCCCAACAGCCTGGCTTCATCCAAAATGTCGAAGCAACCGGTGAGGCCCTCGCACGGCTCTGGCATGCCCTCGCCGCAGTGCAGTCCTTCGTCCACGCGGAAAAATTCGGCGGCAGCCTTAACCGCTACGCCGAACACCAGAGAGGTTTTCCGCGTGCTGTGAGTGGGGGGGATCTTTTGCCCCCCGAAACCCGGCTGAGCTGGATTTCAGAACTCCTTCCTTACCTAGGTTACCCCGAATGGTCAAAAGGTCTTCAGCCAGGTTATTCCTGGAATGCGCCGCAAAATCAACCCGTTACCCAACGGTTTCTTCCCGAGGTGACCAACCCGCTGCTTGGTGCGACACAGCATGTCCCGGGATACTATGACACCCACATTGTGGGTGTGACGGGCGTGGGACCTGACTCCGGGAACCTTCCCCCTTCCAGCCCACGAGCAGGACTTTTCAATTTTCGTCAGCCAGTCACAAGGGAGGATGTAAAAGATGGGTTGTCCAACACACTGGCCCTTCTACCGGTAGAGAACCTCCTTGGTCCCTGGGCCGCCGGTGGCACACCCACGGCGAGAGCACTTACCACACCACCGTACGTGAAAGGCCCTGACGGCTTCGGTTCTGCCCTGCCCGATGGCATGCTTGCGGTGATGGCTGACGGTTCTGTGCGATTTATTCGCCGCGATGTCGACCCCCGCATCATGGAACAGCTTGCGACTATCGGGGGGGGAGAAGCAGTGAACCTCGAGACTATTGCACCTCCGTGGGCCAGTAACTCCCTTGGTGGTCAGCAGTCCGTTCAGCCGGAACTCAGGACATCCGGGCGTGAAGTTCCAGCGCGGACAACACGGTGCCGGCCCGGTGACACACCCTGTGGCTGTGAGTCCACAGCTCACGGCCTTGCAGCAAACAACATCGCGACACAGTTGAAGGTTGAGCTGCACATCGAGTCCTGGCCGGAGATTCCGCTGGGTCTAGCCCTTGCTCGGCTGACTGAATGGAGTTCGATACCCCTCGCCGTAGACCCGGAAACCCTCCTCTGGGAAAACACTTCCGACCTGGGAACTGTGATCCTCCAGCCGGGAAAAAAGACGATACAACAGATTCTGGAAGAGATTGCGGCCCAGCGGGGCTGGACTGTGCTTCCCTGCGGCAATCTGGTTGTGTTGTGCCGTCCCGAAAGGGTCAACAATAACATTATCTACAGAATTTCGCGTCTGCCTGGAGATGTTTCGGACAGGTTGCTCCAAACGATCATCGCCACCCTGGATAACACGCCAGAACAGCCAGGCAAGGCGCTAGAATACCACTCGAACAATAATGAGCAAGTTCTTCAAGGCCCCTTCATTCACATTCTCACAATTCGCACGTTACTGGAGCAACGGTATCCGCCGCAATCGCTCGCGAAAGCCGCTGAGCAATACTCGGCCCTCGGGCAGCCCATTTCCCTAAATTACTATGAGCCGACTCCGTTTATCGAAATAATAGCGACACTCAATCGCCTATCACAGCCACAGATACTCGTTGATTGGCCAATGCTTCTCTCTGAAGAAGTGCATCCCACTATGCCGATAACCTGTTCCGCCAATAACGAGCCCTACCTAAATGTTGTGCAAAGGTTGGCGGAAACGATCAATGCCACCGTCTATATTCTGAGCGAAAAAATCCTTCTCATAACGAGAAGTGATCGTTTTGATCGGCCTTATCTTCGCGCCTATTCGTTAAAAGAGGTACTCCAGCAGGGCCTGACGGTCGGGGCTTTGCGGGAACGTATCCTGCAAGAGTGTCACCCTCAAAATTGGTACGAGCGGGGTGGGATAGGGCGGATTTTTTTCACCGAGGACGGACAAACTGCGATTATCTATCAAGATGCCCCCACCCAGAACGAAATTCAGCAGTTTCTCCAACGGCTTTCTAGGGGTTCGCAATGAAATCCCGTGTATTCAACAGGATTACTCGCACGCTGTCTCCCGGGTTTTCTGTGGCCGCACATCTACTCGCGCGAGCGGTCAGACTATCTTTCCTTTTTATATCCTTATTGTTCCGCGTAATACGGTATGTCATCATTGGCGGGCTGCAATTCATTAATTCGGTAAGCGATGAGATCCGTACCATTCGCCTGGCAGATTGGTGGGACGAGTACGTTAATCGACAGATTGCGAAAATGGCCTTATGTTTATGGACTGTGCTCAGCGGAATCTCGTGGGTTGTCTTGCCTTATGGGCTGGGCTGGCGGCCGGAGATTGATTGCCCGCGGCGAGAATGCAAGTTTCTCGTAGACATTAACGCAGCCGATTGGCCTGAGCTCAGTCTGCTTCCTCGCATAGGACCGATTCTTTCGCAGAGGATCATCGCCGACCGCGATAACCACGGCCCTTTCAGACGACCAGAGGATCTGCTGCGAGTCCGGGGCATTGGTCCCGGAATTCTGCGAGGGATTCAACCATACCTAAAATTTTCGGACCAGCATGAGGAGAACGGAATCCCTTAGGAGTTTCGCGTCTCGCAACCAGGCGACAGGTCAGCTTTAGCGCAGCTATAGTCACACAATACCGCATATCCCTTTTAATAAAAGCCTTAATTAAAAGTTACTTAATTTAGCACGGATTCGGACGCGATTTGTCCTCCAAATCGCAGATTGTGCCGCCTTAGGCCGTCATTATGAAGAAGAAGTTATTCAATCACAGGGGCTTGGATAAAACGAGGACCAAGCTGGCTCTGGGGTTATTCCTGGCCTGGGCCATTCTGTTGCACACTGCATCTGCAAGTGGCACCGCCGTTGGCCCACTTTCTGGCATGATTGAATGCCAAGTGAGCGGAATCCAATTCGAGGGTATAATCCTCACCTGGACCTCCTCGGAAATTATCATGTTATCCAGAGATGGTTCGGTGAAGCGGATCCCGCGGGCTCTGGCCAGCGATTTTCGCACGACATCAGACACGTTGGTGCCGTTGCCCGTCCATGCCGTTCGTTCTCAACTGCAACGCGAATTCGGTCCCGAATACCGGGTGGTGAGCACGACCCATTACCTCGTTGTCGAGCCAGCTGACGCAACCACGCAATGGAGTCCCGTATTCGAGTCCGTGTTTCGAGAGGCGTGGCAGTTCGCGGCCCAGCGCAAATTGCCGGTTACAAAACCTGTTTTTGCGCTTGTGGCAGTCGTTTATCGCGATAGAAAAGCATTTGAAAATTCGCCTGAGGTTCGCCGCTGCAAATCCTACTCGTCTCAAGTACTCGGCCTCTACGACCCCCTATCGAATCGATGTCTCACCTTTGGTCAGCAGGCCTTCTCAAAATCGGTCGGATCAGCCGTCACTTTGGAATCGACCAAAAATGTCCTTCGCCACGAGGCATTCCATCAGTTCGCGGCGAACACCGGTTTACAGGGACGATTCACGGATACGCCGTCCTGGCTAGCGGAGGGCATGGCCATGATGTTCGAGAGTGGGCCGTGGGATGTTGCCCAATTACGCTCATCCGACCCGGACGAGTCTTTGCGAAAGATCACGGTCCAAATGCTTTCTCAGTTGCCCTCGGGATGGCTGCACAATATTGTAGGCAGCGACAGCTTATTCGAGCTCCAGCCCAGGAACGCCTACCTGGCCTCGTGGGCCACAGTTTGCTATTTAAGCGATCGACAGCTCTCCCAGTTCGTGACGTACCTCCGATACATTCAGAAGCAGCCGCCGTTCCAATCCTACTCCAGTGCTGCGCGCATCAAGGACTTTGAAGCGAGCTTTGGACGCAGCTGGGAGAAACTCGAGCGGAATATTCTCCAATATATCAACAGGTAGCCGCTGAGAAATGTGAAAAGAACAGGCCTACTGATTTTCTATTGGCGGATTGCATTGAGCCTACAGTTGGACAGAAACGTTAGCCAATCGGGCAGCCATGCTTGGAATGTCCGACCGACTTGTCATATCAAACACAGGCTCTCGCACGAGAACTGCCTGGAACTCTTCCCCCAACCGGTCGATCGCATATTGAACAGCGTCAGTGATCTCATATTCTCCGCGCGGCGATAGATCAATTCGACGGCACGCTTCAAAGATTGATGGTCGAAAACGCCAGCAATTCATGCTCAGCCACAAAGGGCGAGGCAATTGGCTCAGCACCTCCGCTGTGGGTTTTTCCAGAATACGAACGAGTCGCCCATCGCTATCTACCACTCCCACGGCAAACGCCTTGATGCGCTCGGCTGCGATGTTGCTTCGGGAAAGCATGGTATCCTGGTCAAAGAGCGCGACTCCGGCACCTTTCAGTGCGCGCAGACCAGCCAGCGCCGCAACAGGATAGTAATTATCTGAATTAATCATGATGAAATCGTCATCCCCGGCAAATTCTTCCGCTGCCGCCACGGCATTGGCTGTCCCCAATGGTTTCTCCTGCACTGCGAACGTTATACTCAAACGTCGAAGAGGAATCTCTTGCTGATATCGCCGTCGAAGTTCCTCGTGCTCAGGGGCTACCACCAGGCACACCTCGCTGTAACCCGCATCTGCGACAGATGAAAGCAAATAGTCGAGAAAGACCCGCCCATTGGCGAGCGGAATAAGTGCCTTTAACCCCCGTCGGGCGGCCTGCGCCTGGGATGCGTCCAGTGCAACCGATTGATCTTCTTTTTGCATCCGTGTCCCGAGTCCACGGGCGAGAATGACGACTTTGCGGATCACGGCCTCAAGCTCCTTCGATGATCAAATTTGATTCCCACGTTTGCTTTTGGGACGCCTGGGGTTTCGCGGCCAAACCTGCCACCGTCCAAGCGCCCGCATATCTCGCACACCGCCTGATGTTTTCGTCTAAAATGGGTCTGCTTCAGATTCTGCGGCTTCTTAGCACCCGGCGGAAGTCAGTGCTACCCACCGCTGCTACCAGTTTCTGCATGCTTATCACTAAAACGTTATTCAAAAATATCACGAAAAAGTTTTCCATGCGAGTTGTCATTGCGGGAGAAAGACACCCCGTCAGAGGGAGTCCCCTTTGACTTAACTGGGGAGACGACGTAACAATAAGGACAGGTGACGGGCCCGAGGCGAGAGGTCCCTACAATGGGGAGCTGCGAACCTGGTCAGGGACGAAAGTCAGCAGCCATAAGCAGTGATCTCCATGTGTAGCGGGCCTCTCGCCCCGGGTCGGTCACGTTACCCGCAAGGCACGGCTGTCGACCCAGGGATTATAGAAGATCGACAATCCTTTTGTGATTGCCAGAACGAGGCACGGGGATGCAATCCCCGCGTGACGGGAAATGCGGGGAAACATGGCAGCTCGCTCCAGAAAGAAGCAAGAATCCCCTCAGTCTGTAGCGGAATTGCAACCTAGGCGCAGCAGCGGTTACCTCGTCGTTGCCCGGCGATACCGACCCCAGACCTTTGACGAGCTCGTCGGCCAGGAACACGTCGCTACCGCTCTGAAAAACGCGATCAAAACAGGGCGAATTGGACACGCTTATCTGTTCACCGGTGCTCGTGGAGTAGGGAAAACATCCACGGCGCGGATTTTCTCCAAAGCTCTCAATTGCGTAAAAGGCCCCACGACTGAGCCCTGTAATGAGTGTGACATTTGCCGCAGCATCAGCGCCGGAGAAGACATCGACGTTTTGGAAATCGACGGGGCGAGCAACCGCGGTATCGAAGAAATTCGACAACTTCGGCAGAATGTTGTCGTCCGTCCCAGCCGGGCCCGGTTCAAGATTTACATCATTGACGAAGTCCACATGCTAACGAAAGAGGCCTTCAACGCCCTGCTGAAGACGCTGGAAGAGCCTCCCGAGCATGTGAAGTTCATCTTTTGCACCACCGAGCCTAACAAAGTACCGGTGACGATTCTTTCCCGATGCCAGCGGTTCGACTTCGCCGGTATTGAGAGTCAAACAATCGTTGCCCGTTTGAAACAGATTCTTGAAGCGGAAAATGTTTCGGCGGAAGCCGGGGTTCTGGAACTGCTGGCGCAGCGGGCTGGCGGATCGATGCGGGACGCCCAGTCCCTTCTCGAACAGTTGCTCTCCTTCGCTGACAAGGAGATCAAGCTTCAGGATGTCTTCGATCTCCTTGGAATGACGCGATGCGACGTTCTAGAAAGCCTGGCGGACTGCGCGGCTGATGGAAACGTCGGGCGAGTGTTGGAAATTTTCCATCAAGCCATCACGGAGGGGGCGGATCCGGCTCTGCTCGTCGAACAGTTCCTCACTTTCTTGCGCGACTGCATGGTCGCGGAAGTGGGGGGCTCCCCACAACTGTTTCTTACGGCAAAAGCCGAGGATGCCCAGCGGGTGCAGACAATAGCCCGGAAGTGGGGACTCCCCCGTTTGGTCGCTGCAATGCAGATTCTGGACCACACCCTGGCCAGGATGCGTGCCGTCACTTATGACCGAGTTTTAGCAGAGCTGGCTTTCGTGCGGATGAGCCGCCTGGGCGAGCTCGTTCAGGTCCATCGGCTGCTAGAAATTTTGAAAACCGGCCAGCTTGAAAGCTTCCCGCAACTCTCTTCCGGTGTTCCCTCCGTTGAAAGTGGCGGATTACAGAGGGGGCGTCCACTTCAGTCCCGCACCGCTCCGGCGCGGAGTACGGTTTCG
>NZ_JBAMME010000233.1:9024-27174 GCF_039793925.1 Thermogutta sp.
CGGTTTCGCATCCATCTGCGTCCACTGAGGGCCCCGGAAGTGCCCATTTTCCTGCAGAATCTATTGGCACTTCGACGCAAGCCATCGAAAGCGTGAAAGAGGAGATCGCTCTCCAGCGGCAGAAAGCTTTCGGAGTTAATTCTGCGGAAAGAGAATCCGGAGAGCCAGGCCGGCATGTGATGCCGCTTACACCGGAGAACCTGGCGACCGTGTGGAAGCACGTTTACGAATCAGTGGGCGGAATGGTGGCGGAACATGCGAAGGCGTATCATAATCTTCGTCTCCAGGACGGCGGCAAACTCGTCGTGACATTTCGAAAAGATCACAAATTCTCGTGTGACTATTGCAGTCGTCCCGAAAACCAGGAGAAGTTCAGCCGAGCGCTCCGGGAAATCGTCGGACATCCTGTGAGCCTGGAATTCGCGGTGTCTGAGGAGGTAAGTGCTGAGGTCTCGTCCCGACCGTCTCTCGCAGGGGAACGTTCTCTCTTCGACGTTCTTCAGGAACCGATGATTCGTAAGACGGCGGAGATATTTGGGGCAAGACCGGTGGCCATCCTGCCGCCGACTAAAAAGACTGTCGATCAGCCTGCCGACACACCATTGGAATTGGAAGCCAGAGAACCTGGCGATTCCATGGATGATGAGAGCGATGATTTAGAAGATTGACTTGCGTGCTGACGCTCCAGCGTTGCAACGGCAGCACGGCCCAGGGGAAACGATGGGGAATCGCCCTCGTGTTGGTTGTAGGACCGTTCCTTTTCATCACAGTGAAAATGCAACCTGGGCCAAAAGTCTTCTCTGCCAAATAGGGGGTTTCGTCGGGTCTTTCTGAGTCATGTCATCGGGTAATGGATTTGCATAGCAAGAAGAGCCTGTATCGCGGGTGTTTCGCTTGCGGTTTTACGCTAAAATATTTGCAAGCGACCGAACGAGGATCATTCCGACAAGCGGTATCTGGCTAGGAGTATCAAACGAGGACGCGGTACCAGGAACTGCCTTGCCAGCACCGACGGAGAACAAAGTCAGGACGTTCTGAACCATGCTTAAGGAACTCGCACAACTGACTACCCTGCTGCGAAACGCAAAAGATATCAGCGAAAAACTCGAGGATGTCATTGCCCGGCTGAAGGAGGAGCGAATCGTGGGCAGCGCCGGCGGTGGCTTGGTAAAGGTGGAAGTCGATGGTCTGGCCGACCCCCGCCGTGTGACGATTGAACCGGCACTTCTTAAACCGGAGGACAAAGATTTGCTGGAAGAGCTCCTCGTGGGCGCCATGCGAGATGCTATCCAAAAGGCCCGAGAACGCCACGTCCAGCTTGTTACGGAGTTTACGGGTGGCTTGCCGCTGCCCGGCCTGGATGTGTTCTCGAAACTCCTCGGGACAACTGGGTGAATGCCGAGCCATTGAAGTTTCAAACGCGCTGGAGTTCCCCCCGCTATCGACTTGAAACGATTTCGGCGGACGTCTCAAAGCAGTCAAAATCCATTTGTCGAGCAATGCGAGGGAACGGAATCCTCGGTTATCGTTGTCGTTCGCTTCTTTGTGGACGGGGAGGTTTAGCCATGTCAAATCCAATCCGATGGGCGTGGATGATTGGGGGCCTCATTTTCCTCGTCAGTACGAGCCCGACCATTCTTGCCGGGCCCGCCACCGACGTGCCGCTGCCCAATTTCGTGATCATTTTTATGGACGACATGGGTTATGCTGATATCGGCCCGTTCGGTGCGGAGGGCTATGAGACACCCAACATCGACCGGATGGCTCGGGAGGGCCGCATTTTCACGGATTTCTACGTCTCGCAGGCGGTGTGTTCCGCCTCTCGCGCTAGCTTGATGACGGGATGTTACAACGTGCGAGTTGGGATTTTTGGAGCACTGGGGCCGGGAGCGCAAATCGGATTGAATCCTACGGAGGTCACCCTCGCGGAGATCGTGAAGCAAAAAGGGTATGCCACCAGTTGCATTGGTAAATGGCATCTCGGACATCACCCAAAGTTCTTGCCTCTCAACCACGGATTTGACGAATACTTCGGACTGCCCTATTCAAACGACATGTGGCCGTACCATCCGACGGCGGGAAAGAGTTTTCCAAACCTTCCGCTTATGGAAGGAGGTCGAGTGATTGACCCCGAGGTGACCCACGAAGATCAGAACATGTTAACCACCTGGTACACCGAGCATGCCGTAAGTTTTATCAAGAGGAACAAGGATCGTCCGTTCTTTCTTTACCTGGCCCATAGCATGGTGCACGTACCGCTTCACGTTTCGGACAAATTTCGCGGGAAAACTCAGCGCGGACTGTTCGGTGATGTGATGATGGAGGTAGATTGGTCAGTAGGGCAAATTTTGGATACCCTACGGGAATTGGATCTCGCCTCTCAAACTCTGGTTATCTTCACTTCGGATAATGGTCCGTGGCTGAGCTACGGCGACCATGCCGGCTCGGCAAAACCGCTTCGTGAGGGAAAGGGGACGATGTTCGATGGCGGCTGCCGGGTCTCATGTGTTATGTGGCAGCCGGGCACGGTACCCGCGGGTACTGTTTGCCGAGAACCTGTTATGACGATCGACATTTTGCCTACGATAGCCCATCGCATCAATGCACAACTTCCTCCACACAAAATTGACGGAAAAAACATCTGGCCGCTTATTGTCGGCGAACCCGGCGCAAAATCGCCCCACGAAGCACTCTATTTTTATTGGGGAGACGCTTTGCACGCTGTGCGGATGGGCAAATGGAAGCTCCACTTTCCGCACGACTATCAAACCCTGGGAGGACGTCCCGGCGGAAAAGGTGGAATGCCTGTGCCCTATGAAACGGCCCATATAGGATTGGCTCTCTTCGACATGGAGAAGGATCCCGGGGAAACGCAGGATGTGGCGGCAGAGCATCCAGACATTGTCGCGCAAATCGAAAAGCTGGCAGATGCCATGCGTAAGGAATTAGGCGATTCCGCGAGGAAGATGAAGCCACAAGCGGCACGTCCTGTAGGCCGACTGGAGGAAGGGGATCCGCGTTTTCACTGGAAACCGGGCCAGCCTCTCGACGTCGAGGCAAGTTACCCATAAACGCGTTCGCGTAATTGTCTATCCGGGACAGAGAACCCCAGTTCAGCACGGACACTATTTGGTGCTATGTCCAACCCTGCAAACCCGTCTTGGGATTCACAATCTTCGTTTAATCCATTTCAGGCCTGGTTGGGATTTCCACCGGGTCGGGTTCCTAACAATTACTACGCACTCTTCGGGATACCCCTGTTTGAACCCGACACCAAACTGATTGCGCAGCTAGCGGACAACATGCTTGCCCACGTGCGACAAATTCGTCCGGGCGAACATGCGGCCGAATGGACGGAGCTGCTTGATACAATTCGCAATGCCAAGGAATGGCTATGCGATCCTGAGAAGAAAAAAATTTACGACCAACAACTAGAAGCTGGGAACGTGACGTCACTCCACTTCGTATGGCCGATTGAAGCCAAAGACCTCGAGAAACCTTCACGCCCGTTGCCGAGCCAGGAATCAGGCCGAGCAGATGCCGCCAGAGTGCCCGAGCTGAGGCCGAGTTTTGCAAAAGACGCCGGAGAAAGAGTGTTGCCTGTGACGCACACATTCGCCCCAAGCGAGACGAGGCCCTTTTCCTTCACAAAATGGCTTTCCGTGGTGGGGCGTTTGGCAGCGATCGTCTTTCTGGTTCTGGCAATCGTGGTCACGTACCATACCTTGAGACCCCGTATGGGGTGGGTGACTTTGCTCTTAGCGAGCTCTTCAGGCGGTAACGATTCCACCTCAACAGAGCAACCGGCCCGGCTTTCTATGGCGATGCCACCAGACGAGGCCGAAAAATCTAATCCTCCTAAAAAGGGGGGCGTTCTCAGGCCGGACAAGTATCCACGAGAGTCCAGCACGCCCCCCACTCAATCGCCCGATAACACTCCTGCGGCTGGGACGGAAGAGAATGGAGTGCAAAAGCCGGATCTCTCGTCGCAGAATTCCTCAAGCTCTTCCGCTTCTCCACAGGCACCACCTGCAACCGAAAACAGTACATCCTCCAAACCGGTGAGTATGGAAAGCGAAGAATCGCTTCCGCAGAATCCGAGCGCAATTTCTAGCCAAACTGCGACCGGTCGTGCTCCGAATTCTGCGGATCGCCTACAGGCATCGGACGAGTCGGCGAATCCTCCGGGGTCGAATGATTTACCCGAAGAATTTCGTACGACACTGAACCAAGTCTGGGAGTCGCTGGCACAGCGCGATGTGGAGGGGGCACGGGCCGCGCTCAACCGACTGGCTTCGCAGGTGCGGTCGGATAGTCACCGCCGGGTTGTCGAGGCACTGGACCAACTCGTCCAAGACGTCGAGCAATTCTGGAAGGTCATGGCGGACGTCGTCGCTTCGCTGCAAAGCGCTGAGGAGATTGCCGTAGGAGATACCTACGTCATCGTGGTCGAGGCCACACGAGATTCACTGGTCCTTCGTGCTGCCGGGCAAAATCGTCGTTACGCCCTCCGTGACATTCCCACTATCCTGGTCGAAACCCTCGCCCGGCGTCGCCTCCAACCAGGGCCAGACAGCGACATCCTGTTAGCGGCATTCCTGGCCGTGGACCCTAAAGGTGATTTCACCGAAGCACAAAGGCTTCTGGAGCGTGCTCGCGCACAAGGTGGAGACGTCGAGTTGATCGCGGAGGCGCTTCGTTACAAGCCGAATGCTGGAAGCGGCGCTGGGCGGCTGCCCGTCCCAGCAAGTGGCGCAGAAGTGCTTGAAGCGGACAATTGGTTGGAACAACAGTTTGGGGCAAGAATCAAGCAAATTGGGGGAAGCGCCGATGCGCAGGCACTCGCGCGAGATCTGATGACGGCCGCCGAGAATTCTGCACTTGCCCCCGCCGTACGATATCGGCTGCTCCGAGAAGTTCTCCGCCTTGCCGAGACCTATGGACTGGCTGATGCTGGGATCAATGCCATTGACCGGCTCTCCAAAGTTTTTCAGATTGACTTCTGGATGGAAGTGGTTCACCTGGCGGAATCCTGGGCTGGGCACAGGTTTCGTCCCACAGAAAGTCAGAATATTGCCAAAATCCTGCTTCCTCTTGTGAATCGCGCTCTCCGAGAAAACTGCCAGAATGAAGCCCGAAGGCTGGCCCAGGCCGGTTTGGTTCTGGCAAGACAATCGAGCAACATAGGCCTCATCCGGCAGTATTTGAGTATCCTCGAGCAACTCCCCGGCGAGAAAGCCCCATAGTTCTGTCCTGGAGATTCCCTAACGACAGATCATTGCGGCCGCGCCCACTGTACCTGGATCAAAGAGAGATTTGCAATAAGAAGCGACGTTGATCATAATGAGACTGATGGGCGTCGGTACGCATTTGAGCGCTTAGAGTACGTCTCTCGTCGATCGCGAACCTCATCTCGGTGAGACACCTCCTATTGTAAGGTACGTCGACGGCGCTACGTCCATAGGAATGAAACATCCCAACGTCGTTTCTGATCCAGCGTCCAAACGCGGTGGGGGTTGTCGCCATGACTTTTGAGAGCTACGATAATCCGCAGAGGAAGTTAACGCTTAAGGAAAAGGAGGAGCGACGGATGGCGCACGGATTGTATTTCATTCAGGGATGTCCAACATGCGGACGTCGGGTGCAAGTCCGCATGGACTATCTCGGCAAGTACGTCACGTGCCATCACTGTGGTGCGGCGTTCCAGGCAGACGGTGGTGCAAAGACAGGCGACGGAGCGTCGAGAAACGGCGAGCAGGCGGACTCGCTCAGTCAAGCTCATCTGGTCCATTCCCGATGGAAGCCTGCCAACGCGGTCACCTGGCCTTTCGGCCCCGAAATGGACGTGTGATCGACCCGTAGATTCGGCCCTTCAGCGACTCACCATAGTCACTGTGGTTGGGCTTCTCCGGGGCGTGTGATGGCCAATCACGCTTCAAGATTCGTGACATCACTGCCAGCACGAGCCGCTGATGGCCTGCGGTATATTTCCCGCCGTCGTCCAAAGTGCCCTCGTTCTGTGATCCAGTATAGTGTATCGAGTGCGCCGTTTGGCACGATTCTGGCACACGTGCCGTGGCTTTCCACATGTTTCTGACCGTGACTGCCTAATTTTGGACAATCACTGTGAACCTTTTGACGCTCGCGGGCGGTAAATGTCGGTGGCTGTTCCGAGGAACACCTCGGCCGCAAAGCTGAGCGTTTCGCATAAAGTAGGATGGGGATGAATTGTTTCAGCGACGTCGCGAACGGAGGCCCCCATTTCCACGGCCAAAGTGGCCTCTCCGATGAGGTCTCCCGCGTTAGGGCCGACGATTCCACACCCCAAGACGCGTTCCGAGACTGGGTCCACCAACCATTTGGTCAGGCCCTCTGTTCGGCCAACCGATTGAGCTCGACCACTGGCCGCCCAAGGAAACGCGGCGACCTCGTACGCAATTCCTTTTTGTTTAGCCTCGGTTTCGGTCAAGCCGGTCCAGGCAATTTCAGGATCGGTGAAAACAACTGCCGGAATGGCTCGAGGTTCAAAGACCGCGGCAGAATGCCCCGCGAGCGCCTCGACGGCAACTTTTCCTTCATGAGCTGCTTTGTGGGCAAGCATTGGTTGACCGACAATGTCTCCTATGGCTGAGATACTGGGGTCACTGGTCCTCAATTGGCGGTCAACCGCAATAAATCCGTGTTCGTCAACGTGGACTTTCGTGTTTTCCAGCCCAATTTGATCGCTGTTGGGCCGTCGTCCCACAGCCACAAGTACTCGTTCAAACGTGCTTGTTTTCTGCACATCACCTTCAAACGCGGCTTCAATACCGTCAGGTACTGGCTTGAGTCGAGCAACTTTCGTTTTCAGATAAATGGCCTCAAACAACAATTCAAGGCGCTTGGCGAGCGGTCGAACGAGATCACGATCGGCACCAGGAAGCAGTCCCTCCGTCAACTCAACCACCGTTACACGGCTGCCCAGCGCCGCGTACACCGCTCCCATTTCCAGACCGATGTACCCACCGCCGACCACGAGGAGCGATTTTGGAACCGCCGCAAGCTCGAGAGCAGCGGTTGAATCCATAACCAATGGGCTATCAACTTGAAATACGCTGGGAATCGCCGGCCGAGAACCTGCCGCAATAATACAGTGCTCGAATCTCAATTCCGGCTCAGGAGGTGTATTCCCGTTGACGGGATGTAGCTCCAATGTATGAGAATCCTTGAACCTCGCCCGGGCTTGAATCACCTCGACTTTTCGCTTCTTGGCCAGTTGAGCCAGTCCGGAAGTCAGAGTCGTCAGGACCTGCTCCTTACGGGCCCGTAGCTTTTGAATATCGATTTTCGGAGATCCATAATCGACGCCCCACTCCTTAAGCTCGTGAACTTCCTGCATGGCCCTGGCAACATGCAGAAGTGCCTTGGACGGGATACAACCGCGCAGCAGGCACACTCCTCCCAGTCGAGACTCCTGATCGACAATGGTCACCTGCAAGCCAAGATCTGCTGCCAAAAACGCTGCTGCGTATCCGCCCGGCCCTCCCCCCAGTACTACAAGTTGACGATCCATGGATGACAATTCTCCTTCTGCTCTCTATCCCAGCGATACTCTTCGCCCTTGAGAATGACTCCGCACTTTAAAAAAGACCGTCCCCTGCTTTTGCGGTACCCTCGAAGTCTCGGGCCTTTCACGGTCGGCCGCCAGTGGGATGATCTCCACTGATCACTCAGCTCACAAGCAACAATTTTCCTGGCGATTGCAGCCAATCGATGACTTCGTTCAAGAATCGGGCCGCCGTTGCACCATCCACCAAACGATGGTCGTAAGAAAGGCTCAGCGGCATCATATAGCGGGGAACGATCTGGCCATCGCGGACCACGGGCATCCACCGGGAACGCCCGACCAAGAGGATGGCCACTTCTGGATAATTGATGATCGGCGTGCTATACGTTCCTCCGACGGCCCCCAGGTTACTGATGGTAAACGTACCTCCACGCAGGTCGTCCACGGTAAAGTCCACATTCCGCGCTTTCTGGGCCACTGTGGCGAGGGCTCGGGCAAGCTCCGGAATCGACAATTTGTCTGCATTACGGACCACGGGCACGACCAGCCCTCGTGGAGTGTCTACAGCGATTCCCAAATTGACATATTCTTTGTAGATGACTTGTTCGTTCTGTTCGTCGATCGACGCGTTCAAAAGCGGATGATGCCGCAGGGCGATGGCCACCGCCCGCATAACGAACGGCATCATCGTCAATTTAATTCCTGGCCCAACGAAATCGGGCGGTACAGACTTTCGGAGATTCTCCAGGTCTGTCACATCTGCGTCGTCGAAATTGGTCACGCGTGGAATGGTGGTCCACGACTTTGTCATCTGCGCCGCAATGGTCTTGCGGATTTTGCTCATCTTTTCCCGCCGGATACTGCCCCAGTTGTCGCGATCTGGTTCCCCCGGCGGGACCACAGGACTGGGCACGCCTACACTCACACGAGCAGCAACCAGCCCTCCGGCGGCTTTTTGAACGTCTTCGGGAGTGATACGCCCAAATCGCCCGGTGCCCGTAACCGTCCGCAAATCTATGCCCAGCTCGCGTGCCAGTCGCCGAACTGCGGGCCCTGCCGGTATGGGCTCGGTTGAGGATCGTCCATCATTAGCCGGTCGCTCGGCACTCACCGGAGATTCGCTCGGAGCCGGTGCAACTTCAGCAGGAGGTGAAACTGCAGGTTGTGCTTCCTTGCCAGTAACCTTTGGTTCGGTAACAGGAACTGGTTTCGGCGCTTGTGCAGATTCTCCCGCCGGCGGTCCCGAGGTCGCCGGCCCCGCAGCGGCCCCTTCCTCTTCAACGATCAGGATCGTTTGACCAACCTTGACGGTGTCTCCCTTTTTGACCAGCACCTTGCTGATTTTCCCCGCGTAGGGACAGGGAATCTCCACCACCGCTTTGTCGGTTTCCAATTCCACCACCGGCTGGTTGCCGATAATGGTGTCTCCCTCCTTGACCAGTACATTGACGATATCGCCAGAGGATACGTTTTCACCAAGATTGGGAACTTTAAACTCCACTGTCATTGCAATTTCCCTTGCATGTTCGGATAGTTCCTGTTTTGCTGAAAGCTTGTTTCAAAGGCTGCCGCGAGCCAAAACCAGTTCTCGCTCAGGTCTTTGGCAGACATTTCGCTCCAGTCAATCGGCGGATGCCTGTCATTTCGCACTGATCAAATTACTCAATTATAAGCCAGTCAGCCAAGACCGTCTTTCGAGAGCGGTTTGTCCAATGAGCCCACCAATTCCGCGGTAGCGCTTTAATCTGCCACCTCGATCGTGGTAACGGAGCCTCGGGCCGCGATTGGCTCGCGCGGCGGCTTACTCAAAACGCCCGCATTCAGGAAAACTGCGTATTTTCGGACAATAGGGGCAATTTCCAGCGCTGCCGCCAGCGGCTCTGTAAACTCCAGCCCCTTTCTCAGGATTTGCGAATCAATCCCTAGGAAGCCCGCCGGAGATTGCAAACGCCCACCTTGCGGGCCTGAAGGTCCGGATCTTTCTCTAGCGGAAGTGTCACTACCCGTCCTTCTTCCGCAGCTTTGTACACGGCGAGGATGATCTCCACGGATCGCCGCCCTTCGTAACCGTCGATGAGTGGCCGCGTACCCTCCCGAATGGCTTTGGCCACATCCGTGAATTGCCGCGCGTGACCGTGATGTCCGATCGCCGCTGGATCAGAAGCCCCACCACCCCCGCTGACCCGGGCCGCCATCTTTTCCCTGACGATTTGATCGTCAGGATGTTCCTCGGCAAAATCCCATTTGATGATGTCTTCTTCTTCCATAACCGCCGAACCGCGGTTGCCATGAATCTCAATTCTCTTCAGGTAGCCGGGATACGCGGCGGTGGTCGCCTCGAGCACTCCCAGGGCACCATTTTTAAAACGCAGGACGGCAACCGCAACATCCTCGACTTCGATTCTCTCATGGGCCAGCAGGGCTGTGGCAGCCTGAATCTCGCTAACCGGTCCCATGAGCCACGCCAAAAGATCCACGCTGTGAATGGCTTGGTTCATCAACGCGCCACCCCCATCGAGCTGCCACGTCCCGCGCCAGGCCCCGCTGTCGTAGTACTGCTGCGTTCGCCACCATTTGACGTAAGCATCTCCCAGGGTTAGTCGCCCGAAGCGCTGCTGATCGATGGCTCGTTTCAGTAGCTGACTTGAGTCGTGAAATCGAGAAGGAAAGATTGTGGAGAGAACCACTTTGGCCTCTTCGCATGCGCGAATGATCGCATCGCAACGCTCCAGCGTGATTTCGAGGGGTTTTTCGACGATCACGTGTTTTCCAGCCCGAGCCGCCGCCACTGCCGGCTCCATGTGCGCACCGCTCGGAGTAGCCACAGTCACCACGTGCAAGTCAGGGTCAGCCAGGAACGCGTCCAAATCTTGGTAGGCTTTGCAACCGAATTCACTTGCCAGCCGCTCCGCCGACTCCTTGACGACATCATAACACGCCACGAGCCGGGCATCCGGAACCTCACGAATAGCCCGCGCGTGGAACTTGGAAATCAAACCGCAACCAATAATTCCAAAACCTAGCGTCATACTTGGGCACTCCGTGTTGTGAGCTTCTTCTTCGACCGCTGACCTGATTTCCCACATGCCCCTCCAGACAGCGCTGTCCTCCCCCGAATTGCCGATTATATAAGGTGCACAAGGAGGGTGAAAGCAGCGCAAAGGGGGTTTCACTCACGGCACAATTAAACGAAACACGCGGCCTCGGGGCGCTAAAAAACCCTGGAGGAACTTGACACACTCAGACGGCTGATCAAGATGGAAGCGGCGTCACTATCGAAAATATTGAAAAACCTTTGTTTCCCAGGAGTAAATCCGATGCCGAGCAACTCTCAATGCAACTCCGAGTTCAAGGGTCGGGACAGCCGCAATCATCGCCGTTTATCCCGTCGGGCCTTCATGGGGTGTTCAGTGAGCCTTGCAAGCTCTTTGCTATCTCGCGCCGTTCACGCGGCGGAACCTCCAGAACGAAAGATTCGCATCGGAATAGCAGGCGGCCGATTCGGTGCCACATTTTACTGGCATGAACATCCGCAGTGTATTGTCGCAGCGGTGACCGATCTCCGTCCAGAACGACGGGCTTACCTTCAAAAAGTCTACCGCTGCGATCGCGCTTACGAGTCCTTGGAAGTGATGCTTAAGGAGGCGAAGGATCTGGACGCCGTGGGTATTTTCACAGAGGCGCCCAACCACGTCCCGCACTGTTTGAAAGCCCTCCGCGCTGGTAAGCACGTGATCTGCGCCGTTCCCGCGGCCATGACTTTGGAAGAATGCGCCGAATTGATTAATTGCGTAGAAAGAACTGGGTTGACTTACATGATGGCCGAAACAAGCTACTGGCAGCAACACACCATTTCGGCCCGGCGCTTTTATCAGGAAGGCAAATTCGGCGAGATCTATGCCGCCTATTCGATGTACCGTCATCCAGGGTTAGAGTCCCTTTGGTTTGAGGATGGACGCCCAACGTGGCGGCACGGCTTTCCACCCATGCACTATCCAACGCATTGTACGGCTCATCTGATCGGAGTAACCGGGGAACGGCTGACAGCCGTTTCCTGCACAGGATGGGGAGACGACTCACCCCTTCTCCGCGGGAATCCCTATCGAAATCCTTTCTGGAATGAGACGGCGGAATTCACGACAGATCGGGGGCACTCGTTCCGCGTGGAAGTTTGGTGGCTGGGGGCCCATCTCGGTTGCGAACGCGCGGAGTGGTACGGCACCAAAATGAGTTTTCTTTGCGATAATCGTCTGGGAACTCAGGCCACCCTCATTTTCGCCGGAGACCAGAAGGAAACCGATAGCGGGGGATTCGTCAGGTCAGCCGCCAAAACGGAGGCTTACCCGATCCCCAAGTGGTGGGCGACAGACATGCTTCCCGAACCGTTGCGTCACGATTCCGGTCACGAGGGTTCCCACACCTTCATCACCCACGAGTTCGTCGACTCTCTCATCCATGAGAGATTGCCCGCTGTTGACGTTTATGAAGCTGTAGCTTATACCGCGCCCGGAATCGTGGCTCATCAATCAGCTCTGCGCGGTGGGGAGCGAATGTCGATACCCGATTTTGGACGGGCTAAAGCTCGTACCTCCAGGGATACCAAAGAATCGAGTGAGTGCCAGCCGGCGATGCCGCAAAGGTCCCGACCTCACCATCATCCCATTTTCCGAAAGCTTTTGGGACACCGGTGAGACGGCAGTTAACCCCATCAACCCCTGGAGGCGGGCCAAGTTGGTCACGCCGGACACGAATGACCTCGACTCCTGCGGGCCTGCGAGGCACCGAGCGATCACTTGCTTCCCAGGAGTGGACACAGCGTTTGGCGCTTGGCCGATTGACAGCCCGCGCTAAAATGAAGTGAAGCTGAGGGGCGGTCGTCCCCGCTCGTTCCCGGAAAAGCGACAGGACGGCGGCTGCAGGCTTCCCAGCCACGCCATCGAAGGAGGTGTCATGGTTTTAAGTGAGGGGAAGGTGTCGATGGAGCCCACAGTGCCGCGCGCTCGTACGCTCAAAGAACTTCGAGAAAGCGGCTGGGTCTCACGCTCTGTTAAAGAAGAAATCAGGGAAAACTTTATTCGCGCCCTGGAAAGAGGTGAAGAACTTTTCCCCGGCATCATCGGTTACGACGACACGGTGATTCCTGAGATTAGTCTGGCCATCCTTTCGGGCCATGACATGCTTTTCCTGGGTGAGAAAGGTCAGGCCAAGAGCCGTCTCATGCGGTTGATCACCCGGTTCCTCGATCCTTGGCTACCTTATCTGGACATCCCGGACGTCCCGGTTCACGAGGACCCTTATCGCCCGATCACGCGGCGTGCAAAAGAATTCCTTGCGACAACTCCCGAGGATGAAGTGCCCATTGCCTGGTGGCCACGGGAGCAACGCTACGCCGAGCGGCTGGCACCGGGCACGAAATTCGCCGACATCATCGGTGAGATCGATCCCGCAAGGCTCGCGGGCGGGGTCAGTATGTCCGCAGAGGAGGCTTTGTTCTTTGGTTTAATTCCGCGAATGCACCGCGGGATTTTTGCGGTCAACGAGCTGCCCGAGCTAGATGAATTGGTGCAAGTCGGGCTGTTCAACATTCTGGAAGAGCGCGATGTGCAGATTCGCGGTTATCCGGTCCGTTTTGACCTCGATATTTTGATCCTGTTTTCCGCCAACCCGGCCACGTATAACCGCAGCGGTAAAGTCATCCCACAGTTAAAAGACCGGATCGGTTCTGTTATTCACACACACTATCCGCGGGACCGCCACATTGCTATTCAGATCACCGAGCAAGAAGCCAAAATTCCACTTGATGGTGACTATCCCGTCGTCGTGCCATATTTTATGAAAGAGATTATAGAGCAGATCAGCATTGTGGCGCGTCGTTCTAAATATATCGATCAGCAATCAGGCGTCAGCGCCCGGCTGAGTATCGCCAATTATCGAACCATGGTCGCCAGTGCCCGACGACGCGCCATCATACTCGGCGAAAAACCCGCGGTTCCTCGCATCAGCGACCTGGGGCATCTCAACTCTTCGGCCCTGGGAAAGCTTGAGCTGGACTTGATGGCGGGGCATCAGATGAACGACAAGCAGGTGCTGGATGCGATCGTCGCGGAAGCGATTCGGGATGTGTTCCAGGAATACGTCGAAGAGCATGGTCTGGCCGAAATTGCCGAAATTTTCGGTCGTGGGGTGAAGATCGAGGTGGGCGATCTCCTTCCGTCAAGCTACTACGCTGAGCGAGTGAAACGCGTGCCACCCGTGTGGGAAAAGGCGTTCGAATTAAATGTATCGCAGGATCCAGCCGTTCGTGCCTCGTGTGTGGAATTTATTCTCGCTGGACTTTATGTAACTGACCGAATTTCCCGCGCTGAATATCGTGGAAAGATCGTCTATGAAATCCCCTAATCGCTACGGTGGGGTCATCCACGTTTATCAAAAGTATAACCCTATTCGCTTTCCCAGCCCAACCCGCGGGATGCCCGACATGCTGTCGGCTGCCATGAACCACATGCTCACGTTCGGGTCGTTGCGGGAACTCACAGAGGAGGAGCTAGCGCAAGCGGTGGAACTTGACCCGAGTATGATCGCGGGATTGGGACCATCTCTTCAGTCGCTCATCGAAATGCTGCGGCAGCGCAAAGCCAAGATCCTGGCGACTTATGAGGTGGAAACTGTCCACGCCGAGGCCGCCCGACGTTACCGTGAATTTGGCCAGCAACTCCAGCCGCCAGAGCGATTAGCAAAACGCTACGAAAGAGCTTTCCGGGAAGAACACATTTTCGAGTTGGAACGGCTCTGGTATCTCGCTGAAAACGAAAACAGCGAATTCGCTCGAAAGATTCTTCACCTGGTTCAACGATTGGGAGACAAATACCTGATTGACGAACTTGCGGCGAAATATCATTTCACCGGTGACCGATCAATGACGATTCCCGAAGCCCTCGAGATCAAAGATCTCCTGGAAACCATCGATCGACTTCTCGAACAACTAGAGGAAGCAGCGAAGAATGCGCGTCTGGCCGTCATCGATCTGGAGGCCCTTCGGCGCTTCGTGGAAGAGGAGGATATTCAGCGGCTTCGGGGATTCATGCGGCAAATTGAGGATCTCATTCGAGAACTGGCAGAAAGGCAAGGTTTGGAACAGACGCGGAACGGATATCGGCTGACCCCCAAAGCTTATCGACTCTTTCAGGGCCGCCTTCTGGAAAGAATCTTCAGCCAGCTCCAGGCGGCGCGAAGTGGTCGACATACTGGCCCGATTGTCGGTGAGGGCAACATTGAATTGCCGCAAACCAAGTCATACGAATTTGGCGATTCCCTGGCCCATATGGACATCCCAGCGACCATGATCAATGCGCTGGTGCGTCAGGGGCCGGGGCTGCCAGTGAAACTCCTTTCCGAAGACATCGTGATTCACAAGACCCGCAATGTGCCGAAATGTGCTACGGTCGTGCTACTCGACATGAGCGGCTCAATGCGCTACGGCGGGTTATATGTGGACGTCAAGAGAATGGGATTGGCGCTGGACGGCCTGATCCGAAAAGAATATCCGGGGGACTACCTCGAATTCGTAGAGATCTACACTTTCGCTCGACGGGTCCACCCCAGCGAAATTCCAACCCTTATGCCTAAATTGGTCAGCCTTTCCGATCCAGTGGTACGCCTCCGGGCGGACATGAGTGATCCTCGCATCACGGAAATGGATGTCCCCTGGCACTTCACGAACATCCAGCGTGGTCTTCAACTTGCGCGCCAGTTGCTATCCGTTCAGGACACGCCCAATCGACAAATCATCCTTATCACCGACGGTTTGCCCACGGCCCACTTTGAAGGCCCCTACCTTTACCTCATGTATCCACCCCATGACCGCACAGAGCAGGCCACACTCCGCGAAGGTCTTCTGTGCGCTCGGGAGGGTATCACCATCAACCTTTTCCTTCTACCGGGCTGGAGCCAGTCGAGCGAAGATATTCGCTTCGCCTACAAGCTGGCAGAGGCCACTCGAGGTCGTGTCTTTTTCACGGCCGGTAAGGAGCTCGATCGATATGTGGTGTGGGACTACTTGCGTCGCCGCAGAGAGATTATAAGCTAAAAGTTCCCGTACCACGTGATCACACTAATCTCCGCCAGCCAAGGTGAGAATTGGCAGACGGAATAATGTGACCAGAAAGTTCGGTAAATTGGTTATTTTGAGACCGCATACATGTTCCCTGCCACAAAGTGGATGATTTACGGCGCGACAGGTTATACCGGTCAGCGCATAGCATCGGAAGCGGTCAAACGCGGGCTGCGCCCCATCCTTGCCGGCCGAAACCTGTCACGACTCGCGAGCCTCGGTCAGCAACTGGAATGCCCGACGAGGGTTTTCGATCTCAGTTCTGTGGAACGCGTTTTGCCTAACATCGGTGATTGCAAGTGCGTTCTGAATTGCGCCGGCCCATTTGCAGAAACTGCTTCCTCCCTGGTGTCAGCGTGCTTGCGCACAGGCTGTCACTACCTCGACATCACGGGCGAGATCGACGTTATTGAACATATCGCAGCCCGACATGAGGAGGCTGTTTGTCGGGACGTTGCGCTCATTCCGGCTGTTGGCTTCGACGTCGTGCCAACCGATACCCTGGCGGTTCATTTGAAAAAGGCCATGCCCGAGGCAGAGACGCTGCTGCTGGCGTTCACCAGCACGGGTTCCCTCAGCCCCGGAACAGCAAAAACAATGTGGCAGGTTATTCAAAAGGGTGGCCGAATTCGCAAAAATGGCCGCTTACGTTCAGTCCCTTTGGCCTGGAAGTGTCGTCGAATTCCGTTTCCCTCTGGCAGACGCTGGGCGGCTCTTGTTCCCTGGGGTGATGTAGCCAGTGCGTGGTATTCCACGGGAATCCCCAACATCGAGGTTTATCTTGCGATGCCACGCTCGGCCATCGCCCTTCTTAAACTTGCCCAACCAATGATTGCCAGACTCGCCTCGGCCAGCAGCGGAGCGAATGTCGAAAAAATCATTCGAGCCATCCTTCGCCTGCCCCCAGCCGGGGTCGGTGACGGTGTCGATACTCTCAGAAGTCCCCAGGGCGCATTGCTCAGGCACGTCGAACTGTGGGGGTGTGTCCTTGATCCCCAAAGACACTCGATCACCGGCACGATGATGACGCCGGACGGCTACGACTTCACCGTGGTTGCGGCTTTGGCCGCAGTAGAACGCGTCCTCAAAGAAGAGGTCGCTCCCGGCTTTGCCACCCCAACCCAGGCCTTCGGCACGGACTTTGCATTGGACCTTCCCGGCGTCACGCTCAGCCTGGAAGAATCACCTAACCGAAGATCTCTCGAAGTGCAATGCGAAGTCACCGACGTGAGGATGTAAATGCTGTCCCTGATTGTCACAAAAAAGGAATAGCCTGATTCTTGATGAGTTACGAACTCCTCAAGCTATATTATCAGTCAAAACGCAGCAATTGGTAGCGACTGAACTGCCACCACAGAATCCCGTTTATTGGTTGTTATTTGCTGCCCTGGTCGAATCAATCAGGATTTCCGAAAATGAACCCCCTGTCCCTATGGGGCTTTTTCGCTTAGGCCAAATATCGTCATCAATCGAATACAAGCCGGCGTGCATCGAATACAGGTCCTTCAATGCATGCGCGATGATAGTCCCAGTGCTTAGGGTCAACCTCGTCTTTTACACGCACCACACAACTATAGCACAACCCAAGTCCGCATGCCATCGGTGTTTCCAGCGATAAGTAGCAGGGAACGCCCTGGCCGAGGCAAATATGTGCCACTGCCTTCATGAGGGCTTCGGGACCACAACAGTACACGGCCGTTTCGTGCCGATTGAGCTTTGCAAGTTCTTCCAACAAAAGCTCACTCGCTAGCCCCTGTTTCCCGGTTGAACCGTCATCGCTGATCGTTTGTACTTCTATCCCGACGTCTTTAAAGCGGTGAAGGTCATTAGGGAGTAACTCCGCGGTACGCACTCCGAACAGGAGCTGGGCCCGCTTGACCGCTCGCACCTGACGGGGTGGAGAACCATATCGTGCATGACCCATCGCTTCGCGTCCAACAGCCATGAAAGGCGTATAGCCAATTCCTCCCGCCACCATTAAAAGAACAGGATAGGACGGAGGCGGAAAACCATTTCCCAACGGCCCCCATATTTCCAAATAGTCACCTGTCGGCCACCTGGCCAGCAATTTAGTCATTTTCCCTACAGAGGAATAAACAATCTCCAGTCCAGACGCGTCTCCGTGCTCTGCATCGGTGAATACATCGAACAGCGCAAAAGCCCGTCCTAACAGCGGGTCATAGTGATTCGGCAGCCGCAACATGACGAACTGCCCCGGCACGACCCCTCTGGCAATCGGCGGACACACCAGCCGTAACCTGAACAGGTCGCGTCCGATTGGCTCATTCTCGATAACCGTTGCTTTGCCGAACCAAATTTCTCGGTCCCCTGGCTCTGTTAAAAGGCGCCACCTATCGTCCATTAGAAGAGCTCGCCTGTAAAATGTCCGAGTATTGCAAACCCGCCGCCTGAAATACGGCGTAAATCGTCCATTGTTCTGTCATACTCACGTTCGTTTCTTAGGAGCACCGCCGGTTAGCCGGGAAGCCAACCC
>NZ_JBAMME010000233.1:27184-28982 GCF_039793925.1 Thermogutta sp.
TGCCGCCCGATAGAGCGCCGCCACTTCCTCGGGCGTCAGACGCCGAGCCTCACCGGGCTTCATTTTGCCCAGTCGAATAGGACCCACGGCAATCCTCTTGAGGCGGTACACTTTGTGTCCCACTCGCGCCATGATCCGCCGAATTTCCCGGTTCCGACCTTCGTTGAGGACCATCTCCAAGATGGTGCTCTTTTTGTGCTTGCGGCGGATCCGAATTCTTGCCACCCGGGCAATCCCCTCGGCCAGATGCACACCCTTTTGAAGTTTAAGGAGAACTTCCCGTGTGGGTTCTCCCGCAACCTGGACCAGATACGTCTTCGGGACACCGTAGCGGGGATGTGTCAGCCGCTCCGCCAACGCGCCGTCATTGGTCACCAAAATCAGGCCCTCGCTGTGAAGGTCCAACCGACCCACCGTAAACAGGCGCCGATCGCTCTCGGGAACTAGGTCAATCACACGCGTTCGCCCGGCCGGATCCCGATTCGTACATACCACCCCGTCCGGTTTGTACACGGCGTAATAAATCGGCGGCTCGAGCTTAATAGGAACTCCGTCAACGCAAATCTTCTGGCGAAATGGGTCGGCCTTAAAGCCAAGTTCTGTAACGACCTTTTTGTCCACCTCCACCCGGCCCATTTTGATCAACTCTTCGCACTGGCGCCGACTGCCGATTCCGGCCGCGGCCAGGATTTTCTGGAGTCGCTGAGGACCGGGTTGAATGACCGTCGCACCCGGTTCCGGAGAGGAAGCACCTGGCGGTGCATTTTTTTTCTTTCGGGCTATCATCATAGCTGGTTTCTTTCCACGTTCCGTGAAGGAATCCGCCGTCATCGCCGACGGTGCAATATTCCTGGATCCAAAGCCCAAAATGCCACCGTTTCGGTCATCGCCAATTTTCCGGGTTTTGCCCCATTTTCGCGGCACACCGGCAAAATGGACGCCGGCCTTTCTCGAGGAGCGCCAACCGCGTTCGCCCAATGATTTCAAAATACCGCTGTTCCTATCAGTATAAGAGACATCCGCGTTTTGGCCTATTGGGGCGCCCGAAGTCTTTGCGGAGGCTGCACAATTCGTTTTTATCCTCTTATCAAGCACGGCATAACACGCCGTACGATTGGTGAATCCGAAGATGACATCGCACTGGTGTTGCGTTGAAAGCTCAATCGTCTTGCTGGATAGTCTCTTTGACCTGAGACGCAACTTGCCAGGCCATTCTAAGTCGTGCCGGCTTGTTTGACTTGAGCTCGGCTAAGACGCCGATACAGTTCGCGTATTCCTGAAATCATTGACCTGGAGAGGCAAAGCCAAAAATGGCTGCAGAAGAACAGAAATCGCAGTTTTTCACGTTGCTTGACAACGCCTTGCTCAAGGTCTAAGCCGCGACTTTTCGTAGTTCCCGGTTTCTTCGATCCGTCGGTTACAGTTGCGGGCGATCTTTTCCAGGACCTCGCAATCGTAGGTCACCGGGGTACCGTCCCGCAGCCGGGTGCTATGTTCGGCGAACACCACCACCCCCGGCTTGGTCACAAACTTATCCGGGGGGAAGAGACTCTCGGTGGTCACCTTTTCGGTTTGTCAAGTACACGGCTCATGACGGTAATATAAGGGGTCGGTTTTCCAAAATGCCGCCACGCATTGCGACAGCACACGGGATGGCGTGGAGGGTGGCACCATGAAACTCAAGTCTCTTCTTGATCCTTTCAAACGGCTGGCACACCGCGTCTTCCTGGCCTATGCCCACTATCGCTGGCGCCGCCCCTGGCGGTTTTATAAAGGCCGCTGGTACGTGGTCGTCCCC
>NZ_JBAMME010000233.1:28992-36854 GCF_039793925.1 Thermogutta sp.
TTCAGACTATGTTCCGTTTGATGAGCGGATCCCCTATTCCGTGTACTTTCCCCTTATCCTTGGAATGTCTCCACCTCCGGACGAACCAGCTCCCGTTCCTCCAAGAACCGACGTATGGTTTGCTTTCGAGTTAGAAAAACCCGAGGAGTGATCCCGTACAGGGCCAGTAACGTGGCAAAGGCCTCGCCAGAACTCTGCGAGATCGCATTTCTCAGGTCTGATTCGTACACGGCACGCAGAATTTCTGTCTTTTCTGATTCCCATGCGGTCTTCCACTGGTCGGAATCACTGATCCTGCGGCCGGATGGATCGCGATCCACGATGTGCGCCAGCTCGTGGGCGTAGATGTAATATCCCTCGACTGATTTTGCGGGGCCGTCCCATACGACAATGGCTAAATGGGTTTTACCTTCCGCTCTCACCCATCGGACAAAGGCTGCGATAGTGGAGTGCTCGACGTTTTGGCCGAACAGGTTTTTAAGACGTAAGTCCCACTCCGCCACCTCGTCCCGGTCGCTACACACAATCATAGTGGCATGGTGTTGATGATTAGGGCAGAGAAAGTGCAGAGGCTGGTAGGGCTCACCACGCCGGGGCCAGACAACGAGGTGCTCCAGTTTACGGGGCCGTTCTTTGTCGAGCCGCTGAGGATTGGCGATAACGGTTTGGGCGATCACGGCGGATTTCCTTATCTATCGCGAGTGTGAAGACGTGCTCAAGTATTACCCCGAGCGGAGTGTGGACATTTACACCGACGGTACGTTGGACAGGTGGTACATCGACCCGATTGCTCTGATTTCGAAAATTCCCCGTCTGGAGTTAGGATTTTTGTATTCCCGGGAGGAGAGTGGAAAATTCGCGTGCGTTACAGTGTTGCGGATCCTCGACCCGTGAGCGTGTCTCCGCCAGAGATGGCTGGGCGAGACAGAAAGAGCAATTATGCGGCTGTGTCAGCCCTCCAGGAACTGCCGGGGCTTGCCCAGTAAGCAGCGGATCAGTCGGTGGACATGGCGAGTGGGGCAGTCTACGAGCAGCCCAGCGAAAATATTGATCCGAAGAAGGCCCGGCAGATCTTCCGCGACAAAGCAGTGCGGGCCCATCCCCTCACGGAGAAGTAGCGACGGATGTTTGGGGCGGCGGCCCGCCGCGCCGAGTACGAGCAGAAGGAGAAGGCCCTGACCTTGAATAAAGAGGATCTGGATGCGATCGTCCAGGATTTGTTAGAGATGGCCGTTGTCCAGTGGAATAAAAAAGAAGGCCGAGGAACAGACACAGCAAAAGAGCGGTGCCGGGAACGGGATGAAAACGCCAGTCGTGGATCAAGTGGCAACCGTAGACAGGGCGGAATATGAAAAGCAAAATTCCGCGGATAAGGCGGAATCGACAATCGAGACTCTCAAAAAAGCAAATTGAGGAACTCAAGAAACAGCTTGACGAAGAGCGAGCCAAGCGCACAGAAGTCGAGCGTTACCGCAAGCTGAAGCAGCTCCGCGCCTGCTACAAGGTTGACCTGGACAAGGAATTCCGACGCTATCGCCGGATGTCCGATCAGCAATTCGACCAGCACGTGAAAGAAGTGATCCCCAACCACAAGGAGAATCCTGCGAGCGGCTTTATCCCGGCAGAATTCACAGGAACGACAGGTTATTCGACGGAACTGTTGAAATGCGAACATAATCCTGACGGCAGCTAGGGCGGAGCGCCGAGCGGACGAGTGGCGTTCTGTGCCGGTGGTGCCCCCTGTACCCACTGGTTCGACCAGTTACTCGAGGCCTGGGATATTCGGCCGTCGATTTCGGGGAAGTTGCATGAGTATGGGGAAAGGTGACCGAAGTTCTTTGATCGGTGCTCTATCCACGCTGGAACGCAGTTGAGCTGCCCGTTGGCTGGCTGAAAAATGGTCGCCTATGTGTGTATCATGAGAAACTGGCGGGCCATTTCTCCCCGTAATCTACCTGGCATTTATTTAAAAGCATTTGAGAGCTCTATAAGGAAGTGGGTTTTCAGACAAAGGCTGGAAGATACTGATCTGACACGTTTCTCTGCGCCACAGAATTCAACCGTGCCTCTTAAGCAGTGCTTTTCTTCCTTTTCACTCATGACATATCGCTCTTTCTATGTTGTGTCTTACAACCGATAGGATCCTTTTTTCTGGCTCCTCGCAATCCGGCTTTCACCCCCGGTGCCTCCCTTTCCCAAGACCGGGAGCAACTCGTTCAGTCCCTCGTCCGCCGAGTAAGAGGCATGTAAGCCGATATGGCTGACTTCTGGAGGGTGCCCCGCGGTTATTCTGCTAAATTTCAGACTGACCGAGTTCAAGAGTGGTCGGTGGCTTGTAGCCCTTGAAAGAGCTCTGTGAACCGCCTTCAACTCGCCGAGAAGATCCGTTTTAAGGGGATTCTGTAACACAATGGCAAGGCAAACCACGGAAAAGGCCATCGCCCCGAGGCTTGGCCACAGGCTTGTTGGGGGGAAAGGGGAGGTCGGCGGTTTGCTTATTCGGTTTGTCAGCTACGATAGTCATGACGATAAAATAAGGGGTCGATGTTCCAAAATGCCGCTCCGGATTTTGGGCGTCGAGCGCGTGAAGATGTGTGTCTAGCACTCTCTTCGATGTATTTGGGCGGCCCTCAAAGAGGAATGGAAAGCGATCTGTTTGGATTTGCGCTTGATGATCATCGGGGCTGATCCCCGGGGTTCAAACGCCGCCTCCTCTCCGTCATCAAGGATCAGGACGCAGATAAGGAAATCGGCCACTATAGCCTAATCATTGACGCGGACATGGGCGAGGATGTGGCCAACCTAACCGGCTGGGCAGCGGCTGCCATCCCTCCTGAGCAACGGATTACGGTGCAAAAGTATTACCGCCATTGCGGTGGTGGGGAACCACCGCCATTTGATGGAAGACTCCCCGCGCCTGATCCGGTTGCTATCAGTCTTGGGCTAGATCCCGCAGAAAACGACTCATCGCAGGAAGCATCGTCGCAAAGCGATGATCTAGGCATAACAGGGACGAAGCACACCGTGAGAACACAATTTATGGGCATGATGGAAACATCGTCGCGGGTGTGGGGGGTTCCGAATCGCGGGCTGTCGCTGCAGACTCGCGCTATGTTTATGCGCGGGTCAATCGGACGCTGAACGGCAGGCCGATGCAAGGAGTTGCGCGATTCTTTCGCGACCAGTTCTTCGATAAGGAAGGCCCCCGTGGACTTTATTCGATGCGCTGGTGCCGGCCGGCTCCATTTCCGGGGGTGAGGGACCTGACGGCAACGAACTGTATCTCACTGAGTCGGTGCCGTATCTCTCGGGTGCCAAGCGGCTCGCCGAGATCGCCGCTCATCCGGAAGCGGCGGAGAAGTACCGGCACACTCGCCCTCAAATCACCGGAATGTCTTCCGATGGCACGCTCTTAGTAGTGGCCGAAGACATCACACAGCGTATTCATATGATCAACTGTGACACAATGCAGCGTGTTCGGGATATTCCTTTTCGCTATCCGGGACCAGTTGCACTCGTTCCCGGGGGCGGTCTCTGGGTTGTTCAGCGCCCGCGGGACCCCGTGGAAGTGCCGGTCTGGCTTCCCTGGGCGGAGGTGGGTGAATACGTTCTGGTCGAGCTGGATCGTCTCGGCCGTCCAACGGGACGAGAAATCCGGGATGTCAAGCTGCCGACTGCGATTGCAGTGAGCCCTGACGGCCATCGGCTACTGGTGGCTGACAGCCATCCCCAGCGTCTCCAAGTCCCGACTTATGATATTTCCGGCTCGACGCCGAAGCTGATGCGCCGGTTCGGCCAGCCGGGCGGCGTTTATGCAGGGCCGATTCCTGGTCGACGGGGGCCCGACCGCCTGAATTACCTCTCAGGTGTGGGCGAAGATCGCCACGGATGTCTTTTCGTGACCTCGCGGGCACCGTCAGGAAGCTGGATCCGTCGCTATCAACCTGACGGCACGCTCGCCTGGGAACGGTACACCGCCACGTTCATGAATGGAGCGGCTGCTGTACCGAATACCGATGGTTCACGCGTTCTGATTGGTCGCGGTGGCTCCAACTTGCTTGAGGTAAACTACGAGCGACTGTCCGGCCCGCTGGATGAGTGGATCGCTGTTACCTGGGACCCTTTTCGCTACCCGCACGATGTGCGCAAACACGGCTTCCGCCTGTACAAATTGCCGAATGACCGCGTTTACGTCGTTATCAATGATATCGATTCCGGGACGTTGGTCCTGCGTGAGGAACCGGGCTCACACGTTCTTGTGCCTTCATTGTACATGAATGGCGGCCAATACCACGGAGATCCGAACCGTCTCTACCCGCCGGATCATCCGGGCAAGCATCGGTTCATGTGGCGTGATGTGAACGGCAACGGTCATATCGAGAAAGACGAGTACGTGTTCGTTGGACCTCATCACAACGCCAGGAAATGGCTCCTGGACAGCAAAGGCGACCTTTGGGAGTACCACCAACAGGCCAATCGGAAGGCGTTGGTACGTCATAGGCTGCAGGGGTTCGACACGCACGGTAACCCTGTGTACGACTTCACGTTGTACTGTGAGGTCGGACGCGATCCACAGGGTCGGCCGCGCTACGAAGTCGATACCGAGCGGGTCGAGCTATTTCCAATTCCACCCGCCTTAGACGAGCTGCGGGAGTGGATCTACGATGCAGAGCGGGACGTGATGTTTTTGTTCGGCTTTCCTCCCGAATTGCCTTCTGAGTGCCGTAATGTGTGGTCCGTCAGTTCGGTGGCCCTGCGGGTCGAAGACTTCACCACCAGACCGCGTGTAAGCAGCCAGATCGCATTGCCCTATGGAAAGCCCGAAGAGCAGGGGAGGAAACCGGACGCCAGCAACGTGATCCGGTCTGTTGCTGTGGCTGATGACCTGCTATTTGCCGCCATCACACGCACTTCCACGGAAGGACACGTGTGGGTATGGAACACGCGAACGGGGGCTTTCTTGGTGTCCTGAAACCGGGGCCGAGTTTGTGGGGCGAAACATCCCTGGTCGACATTCCAGAAGCTGTACACGCGTTTCACCGCGCCAAGGGGGAATACGTAGTTTTCGTGGAAAACAACTGGAAAAACTTGCAGATCGTGTACCGGATCCAGGCACCGCAAATCCCCGATGGCGGCCCAACTGTGTCACGCTAAGGCGAAGGAGATAAACGGCGGCCATAGTCAGGCAACCTATTGTGTCAGTCGGACAATAGTTATCGCACCGCGGTAGCAATCGGGCCAGGATTTCCTCAGACCGGTAACGTTTTTCAGCAAGACACCGCCAGCCTGCCCTAACAGGTGCCTCCTAATTCCGTCGCAGGAACACAGCGTAACTTCCATGCGACTCCCGGAGTAGGTCCGGATGCTTTTTGCGAACGCTTGAAGCTTGTTCCTTGTTCACCGGTTCAACATTTAAAAATCTGCCTTGACAGATTCTCCATTCCTGCGCCAAACTACTACATTCTCACACACGTTGATGCGTGCCTTGCGCGTGGCAGGCGTGGTTAAGACGGAGCAATTTGGGTCTTCGGAGGAATACCATGGATGGGAGTCGATACAGCAATTCCCGCACCTGCAATAACACGGGCAGCTTGACGTGGTCTTTAGTATGCGTCTTTACAACACTTTTGGTGCTTGGTTGTCAGAAGCCGGCACCTCAGCCGAACGGCTCGCAGTCCGCCAACCGACCAGGTGTCCCATCGAGCTCTGACACGCAGAAAAAATCCGCGCCTGCCGAGCAGAACGATCTCAAATCGCAGACAGCAGACCCTGTTTCCGCAGTCAAAGTGTTCCTCGAAGCCGTGCGAACGGGCGATGACGAGAAGGTCATCCAGCTTTTCAGCGAACTTGCCCGGGAGCAAGCCGGCAAACTCAATCGACAATTTGCGCCTGTCGGGAGCGACACGGCACGGTATGAGGTCTTCGATGATGTCGAGTATTTGGCGCCAGACGGCGCGAGGGTAAAAAGTACCTGGACCGATTTGGATTCTCAGGGAAAGCCACGCACCGATGAGATCACGTGGATGCTTCGCAAGGAAGCTGATGGCTGGCGGATCGCGGGAATGGCGACCGTTATTTTTGAAGGCGAGCCACCCCTCCTTTTGGACTTCGAAAATATGCCAGAAACCCTGAGAAAGATCGAATTGCTTTCTCAGGAAATCGAGCGCCGGGCCGCTCAATCTCAGCAAGCCGATCAACAGATGAATGCTAATCCGGCTGATCAAGGCACACCGGCAAGTGCCGCCGATTCTCAGACACCGGCCGAGTTGCCGGCCGCACCTGTGGCTGATACCCCTGCCCACACTGCTCAGGAACCGCAACCAAACGTGCTGCGAAAGTAGTCACCCATCCCAGCCGTTGCTTGATTTATACTCTCACTGCGTGCGGTGGGAAAAACTTACCGCTGGGGAAAATAATTGCGAGGAGCTGTTCCCATTTTTTCGTTCGCATGTTAATGGTTTGCGCGACAATTACATTCGGAAAATCGTCTCGGGATAGACAACATTCCTTCGTAGTCTTCACACATCGTGCTGCTGAGGTACACATCGAACCATTCGGCGATCCGATGAACGGCGATTTCCGGCACGGTGTGTCCCCGACGATGGTTCCATAAACCTAACGCCGGTCGTTCCCCATAGAGCTGATACACTGGCCAGGCAGCTTGAAGGAACGGAATGCTCTTCTCCCCGTCTGCAGAGTCACCCCCGATAAGCAGGAAAGCCCTTGGGGCAACCAGCGCGATAAGTTCGTGATGGTCGTGGCCAAATCCCGTTTGGCGAATTTCTTGTCCCAGATACCATGGCGCGTCCCAGTTGGAAAAGCTCAAGGCAATCCCACCCTCGCTTGATACACTCGCACGAATACGCTCGTCGAAAGCTGCCAGATACAGGACCTCCTTGCCGCCCAGCGAATGTCCCACCGCGCCGAGACGGTGGGGATTCACCCCCGGGAAGGAAACGAGAAGGTCCACTGCGGCCTGACCGTCCAGGAGCATCTTGGCCATGCCCTTGACGCCGGGGAACTGGTTGGTGAAACGTTCCACCTGCCTGCGATAGTCGTAAGGTGGGCCGCCCGACCAAAGAAAGCATTCAGGACAGAGGGTCACATAACCGCGACGCGCCAGCTCGAGTCCGAAAGCCTTGGTTTTCTCTGAAGTCAGCCCTGCCGGCTGCCGGATCGTGTCATTTGTTGTTGAATGAAAGACAACAATAGCCGGAAGCCGTCGTTCCCGCTGCGAGAAAATATCGGATCCCCGTGGGAAGAGCAGATAGGCTTTCGTTTTCCATCCCTGCTGAGTTTCGTACTCAATAAGACACCGCGAGACATCCTCCAGGTCTTCTCGAGAAAGTATTCGGAGCGTTTGCACTGGAAGGTTCTGGTCCCGCTGTGGCATCCCCAGAAAACTCAGCCACCATCGGCGGATTTCTTCCCTCCGTCGCTGCCACTCCGTTAGTTCCCTAATAGGAGACCCGTCAGCGTGTGCCAGCGTGGGGGGAAGTGTGAGCTCATTGCTGGATTGCAGGAGGGGTACCTGAACTTCGTCCAGCCAGGGAAGACGAACCGCCTCAGCGAGACACATGCTACTCTGCACGAGACAGCAGAGCACGGATGCAGCAGCCACGGCCGCTAAGCGATACTGTGTACTCATTTCAGGACTCAAAGCCTCCGCGGGTTGAACTCCCAATAATGCTGTGAGGTCGTCTGATTATCCGCCAAATTGTACCTGCACCTGTCAACAAAACAGTAAGAGCTTCCCTTGCCTGCGGTTTGTACCAAGCCAGGTGAACTTCATTTTTCGTTACGGGGGTGGCAAACAAATCAGCGGTAAGGCGGACGGTTGCGGATCTTTCGTTTAGCTACAA
>NZ_JBAMME010000234.1:0-36491 GCF_039793925.1 Thermogutta sp.
CATCCACGATCCCCGAACCCTGGGTCGGATCACCGATAGTCACGTTGTCCTTGTCGGACCAACCGGTGTCATCGCTGTCTTGGAGATCGATCGTGGGAATCTGTGGCGGCCTGGTGTCGATAGTCAGCGAGTATGACGGTCCAACCGCGATGTTGCCTGATAGATCCTCGGCGGTCACAACCAAGGTGTACACACCGTCAGTCAGGGGTTGGGAAACTACGCTGAACGTGCCAAGCCCGTTGCCCAAAATGCCATCGGAAAGATCAGAGCCGGCCGACACCTGGCCCACGAGCTCACCATTTGCAAAGAGGCGGACCAAGCTGTTGACTTCTGCCACACCGACAAAGGTGGGGCGGTTAACGTTGGTGATGAAATCCCCCAAGGTGCCGCTGTCGCTACTGGCAGCGAGGTTTAAACTCAATGCACCGGCATCGGGAGGGTTGGGATCATAGGTGATCACCAACGGTTGCCCCAACTCTCTCGTGGCTGTTGCCTGGACGGTTTGGGCATCGAAGACCCGCACGGCCGCGCTGACAAAGTTCATCCAACCATGGGCCGTCGGATAACCCGGGTACCCGCCCGGTAGCCCGGCCGCAAGTAATCCCGATGGGAGCGCAAAGGAGAACACGTTGTTGGACGTGCCGAATGGGTTGGCGAAACCGGCGCTCACACCGTTAACGAAGACTTCCACCGCCAGTCCAGGAGTGCCAGCATTGGCCTGTGCTGCGGTAAGCACGGGGATGCCTTTGCCCGCAAGATCAGACAGCCACGCCTGAATGAGCACTACCGGGTTGTCGATGTTGGTAACGTTATCTGTGTTACTCCGACCACTGTCATAGGCGGGATGCATGACGATGGCCGTGGGCGTGGGGGCCGCGAAGTTTTCGATTTCCAGTGTGTAGGTGTTGGGATCGCCATCCGTGCTGAAGACGCGCACGTAATATCGCTCTTGCGAAACAACAGGAGCTGCTATCCTGACGCCGGTTGCTGTCGGCGTTCCCGTCGCAATAACGTTGCCGAACCGATCAAGAAGCTCGGCATTCAGAGCCCCGCCGAGTTGGTTGCCAATGATCGAATCGTCGGCGAAGAGCACGTTAATCAGCAAAGCGCCACTATCGCGCGCAGTGACCTGGAAATAGTCGTCATTAGTGGTGCCCAACTGCTCGCTGTGGATGGTGAGATCCTGAATCGTCAAGTGCGGAATGGAGCCCAAAATGGTGGCCTCAGCCAGGGAATCGTTGGGCTCTTTGAGATCGGGAAGCGTATAAAGGACGCCCTGAATACCGAGGCCTTCAATCCGGTCAAAAGTCACAGGGCCCGCACCGGTCACCTGGAGGGTGCCGTTGTCGCCTTCCGGACCCAGGATGAGGTGGAAGGGAGTCAACCCAGGCCAGACATAGAGGACATCACCATCCGACTGGATGGCTCCATCGGGCGTGCCGCCATCCACGACCACCTGAAGTGCAGAAGGATTCACATGGAATTCGTCATATCCGTCGCCACCTTGCAGATGGATGACCGAGAAGTTAGTGAATTGGACGGTATAAAGACCGGGGGCATTCACATTTTGATCGTCGACCACTATGAAAATGTCGTTCCCGGTCGTCCCGCTTAACGTGAGGGTATCGGTGTCCCCGGCCGATCCGTCGTTCCCGTTGATGATGAACCCGGTGTTACTGACAAAATTGATGACAGTGATGAGCGAACCATCAGCCGCGTTAGTCACCCGGAGCTGACCGGTTCCCGGCCCGGTCGGCACGATGCGGATATCCTCAGAAATCCCTGGCAGGGCGTTATACACGATCGGATCGGGGGCAACACCGTTGTCGCCGACGGGGTTGCCTTCGTCAAACGAAATTTGGATCCCCCAGCCTTGCGGCGAATTATCCGCGTAGGGAGTCACGATCAGGGAATCAACATCGTTTGGACCGACACTTGGAGTCCCGAGCTCATCATCCCCAAAGATGTTGAGCTGGGTAACTCCCATGAGTTGGATGGGCGTGCTTCCATTGATGGATACAGTGAGCGACTGGTATCCTGTCCCCACGATCTCAAAGACGTCGTTTTGGTCAATTGCCGGGTCGTTGGCATCGCCATACAAATTGACAACCCCGATAGCCGAGGAGAGCGAGAGGTTCTCAATCGAGCTGAATGCGACGCCCTTGGAACCGGTGGTACCAATCCACACTTGGGTAGGCGTGCTCTTATCTGCCCAGATATTGATCGGGCCTGCGAAAAACAGATTCAGCCAATCCCCGTTGGGCGCCAAGGCGGGGATTGGATCGCCGCCATTGATGAGCATGGCAAATTTGGTGGAGGGGTCAACGATGATGTCGTCCGCCACCCCCCACGGCTGAGGCACCGCTTCAAAACCAGAATTAACCACGAGACCAAACGCGTTAGGATCTGTTTGAATCAGTGATCCACCAACAATGGAGACGGGAAGCAGCGTGCCTGCCGAACTGTTGTAGATTGTAACGTTCGTGTCCGACGCAGAGATCGTATCGTAAGCGTTTCCGACGCCGAATCCCGGCACGATCACGCCGGTCCCGAATCCGAAGGGATCAATGGTGGTGGCGGGATCCACGAGATCGTCCTCGCTGGGAGCATAGACGTAGAGTCGGTCTGCGCCGCCACCGGCCGTGTCCACAGTGAGATTTGCCGCACCAGAAATCACCAGGTCGGGACCGCTTCCGCCTCCAGCAACGCCGGGGAACTGATCGAAGAAATCACCTTCACTGGGACCATCCCACGGGTCGCCACCGAAAAAGTACCGGGCAGAATCCCAAGCGACAGGCGCCACGGTGATCATATCGTTTCCCGCGGTTCCTGTTACAGACACCGCATCGTCGGCCCACGCGTCACCGACATACCTGACCGTCTCCATGGTCCTCACATCAATGGGAACTGCGAAGCCGGAAACGAGCAGTCCACCACCCGTCTGATAAGCGAAATCGATATTCCTGGCGAGTCCGCCGACATCGACGATTTCCAGGACGTCGCGGAGTGAGCTGTTACCGGCCGGGTCGTTTCCTTCAATACGCAAACCGGTGAGCGGTACGACCGCTGAACTACCGAGATCGGAGCTGACGTTGAGGATGAATCGGTCTGTGCCGGTGTTGCCCAAGAAGACGTTGTTCCCGCCCAGATTGTCACCATTAATGATGAGTGTGGACGAGTCGTTACCCGGTCCCAGATTAATCTCCGTGTAGCCTGCCGTGGTGGCGTTCACGTAAAGAGTGTCAGCCGACTTGGACGTATGAATGTATAGGTTCTCAAATGTCGAGCCGCCGGGCGTATGCTCGTAACGAATGGGGGCGGCGGCATCGAAATTGAGTAAAGTTGTCGTTCGAGAAAGGACATTTCCCCCCGCCGCGTCATTAATTTGCGCAGTCGTGTAGCCCAGCAGCCCTCCGGAATCGTCCACATACAGCGAATCAACCCCTGTATCGCTCGCCGGACCCGGAATGATGGTCAACGGACCTTTGATCTGGCCTATTGTGTTGACTCCGGTTCCGAACGTTGCCCAGTTGAGGGCTGTCGGGGGACCGAAAGATCCCACGCGGAATACGTCCGAGCCGGGTCCGCCCGAAATGCGATACTGGAAGGGGGCAAACGTGGAAAGAATGGTGATAACATCGTCACCTGAAGTGGCCTCAAAGCGAATGTCTTCGATGGTGGCAAAATAAAGCTCGATGGTCCCGGGAGCCGCCCCAATAATCCGGTCGCCAAAGATTTGGACGTTATCGCCGGTGGGGTCGTTGACATCGGACAAATCGATGACCGACAGCCCCGCCTGCCCGTGCATCTGAATATTGCTTTGGATTGCGTCGAGATATTTCGTTGCCGCATTAGTGTACAGTTCCGAGCCATTTTGGCCAAACATTCGGTTGGCCTGTGATCCGGGGCCGGTCGCTAGAATGTTGAAGGTTTCCCCTTTGGCGTCGTCCGACTCGATCGTTCCTCCCGTGAATTCGTTGCCATACAGGTCGAGCAATTGAAGTCCCGGGACAGCCACAGTGTAATTCAGATTGAAGACATCGCTGCCGTCCAGGCTGTTGACGGTTACTCGGGTTTTGTTAGCAAAACTGTACTCCTCGAATGTGCCACTATCGGAGCGAACGGTAATGGTTTGATCGGAGCCCACGACGGGACCGTCGATGATGGAAATGGTCTCTGTCGTATTGGTGGCGAAAATGTCGAGCTGTGCGGCGGGAACCGTGTCGATGACAGGAGACAGGTTCTGGAACGTGATGAACATTTCGTCGCCATTCCATGCTCCGGGATGCCCGGGATAACCTGCACCGGGACCCGCATTGTTGTCGGGGTCAATCGTGATACGGCCGTCATTTGCACCGCCGCCGAAAAGGGCCCCGGCGAAGTAGCTCATTCGCCCGATCGAGCTGCCAGGATCGCCCACTAGAACAAGCTGGTCCACATCCACCAGACTGGTGCCGAGGGCCTCTCCGTCGAAGAAAATCGACACGGCGAATGTTCCACCCGAAAAATCAATGATCAGCTTGTCCGAGTCGGATGAGCCCTGCACGACAATGTCCGTCAGGCCTGCCAGGGGAACCGTCTGAGACAGGTTTCCGTCGATATACACCTCCAGATCGGTGCCATTGCGGAGCAGTCGAAACTCGTCCGGCACCGCGTTGTTGCTTCCGTTACCACCGAGATCATCCGCAGTGATGGTGACGACGCTGAGGAGATGTCGTTGTTCCAGCGATTCCAGTACAAGCGGACGGCGTGCCGAACGCCCCGTGCTGCGAATTGAACGGGCGAGTTTCCGACGGCTGCGATATGTCCGGTTACGAAAGATGTTGCCAAGTCGCATAGGTGTCACTCCTCTGTAGTACTCCGGTGCGGCCGACACAGAACTTCACCGCGGTGTTTCGGCACACTTGGAATTGCGCGGTTCGTTCAATGGCGGAAAAGATTCAAACGACAGAACGCGCTTGCTCCCTGCTTGTGCTGGCCACGTGTCAAAACTGCCAAATTTGCCCGATTGGCTAAGCTGGATAGATTTATAGTCAGCATAAGAGCGTTTGTCAACGATTTTCCGGATTGTGCCGGTTGTAGTGGAAATGCCGGATGGGGTAACCCCACCACATGGGTTATTGACACGGGACGTCATGCGCATTCACGGCGAGTTTGCTGAATGTGCTTATGCGGTAAAAGCTGAACCTGTCAGGGGAGCTGATTCTGGTCGCCGGCGATTTGGCACTCGCGCGGGACGATGGGGTTTTTGCGGGCGGTGGAACGGCCCTAGGGTATTTTGAGCAGTGCTGATGGAAAAATCCTGGAAATCGTGGGGCGGGTACTTGACGGACAGGTGGCAGGGTCGTACTATCAAGCTAGAAAAACCAAGAAGTCTTTAATGCCTGCACCAAGTTTGCGGGTTCTGCGAGTGGGGGATAGATAGCGGCCGGTCACTAGAGGGCCGCCTCTGGTTTCTCAATATCTTTGGGGTGTTCGGGAGGGGGGGCACTACCTGTTAAGTCCCGAAAGTGATGGCAACATATCACCGGTCCGCGCAGGGATTTGATCCCGACCGGTAACGGATGGTTCCCGATGTCTCAAGCAAATGGAGGAGGGAGTTATGGTCAGGAAAGCAGTCGGAGGGTTGTTGGCGCTGGGATTACTCTTCGTGCCACTGGCGGTTTGGGCCCAGTCGGCCAGTGAGTCGGCCTGTCAGCCAGCATGTCAACCGGCATGCGCGCCGGAGGTCACCTGTGTCCAGAAGACGGTACTCACAAGGCAATGGGTGACCGAGATGCGGAAGGTCCGCAGTGTCGAGTACGTGCCACAATTACGCGAGTACACCACTTATCGAGTGAACTGGGTGAAGGAAACAAAGGTCGTCGAACAAACCTGCACGGAATGGAAGCTTGAGCCCCGGGTGAAGGAAATCAAGTGCGTCGGATATCGCCCGGTGTGGAAGGAGGAACCTTACGAATACACGGTTTACGTCCCCAAGATTGTTAAGGAGCCGGGGACGCGAAAGGTTTGCAAGTGGGTGGAAGTGGAGGAAACCCGGAAGGTGTGCGTGGACGAAGGCCATTGGGAAGAGCGGCCTTGTGAGCCAGTGCACGGAATTTGCCGTCACTGCCATCGTCGGGTGATTGTGGATCCGCCCAGCGACGGTGCCTGCTGCCCGCCCAAGCCCGTCTGCGTGTGCAAGGTGTGGGTGCCGAATCCGGTAGTCAAAGAAATCAAAGTCAAGGTGTGCAAGCCGCAAATCGTGGAGGAACCCTGTGAAATCACCAAGTGTGTCTGGGAACCTCAAAAGCGGCAGGGCACCCGCAAGCGCTGTGAATGGGAACGCTACGAGTACACCAAAAAGGTGTGCTATTATGAGCAAGTTCCCCACACGGTGACGAAGCCGGTCTGTGTAACAACCTGGAAGAAAGTCTGCGAGCCCGTCGTCCAGAAATGCACCGTCCTGGTGCCGCAGGTTGTGGAAAAGGAAGTCCCGGTGAAGGTATGCAAGCTGGTGCCGACCGTCGTGAACGTTCCGGTTCGGCCGCACCACCTTCACCATCGAATCGTCGCGCGCCGGGCGGTGTGCTGTGATCCCTGACGCCACGTGGCCTGTGCCCGGCGCCGCAAATGATTGATGCTCGCAGACTTCGCGCGGGGCGGGGAGTGAGCTGAATCGGAAGGGTCTGGTAGAGTCTTGTTCGAGTAAACCGACCGGCCTGAGGCTCTGACGCCCAGGCCGGTTTTTGTTTGCAGTTACTGCTCAGGTGAAACGCATGGGGTCAACAGGGGAAGCACTGCCGGACAAAAATTCGGGTGTGTGAGGGAATGCCGGTGATCGGGAACCGATGCCTGCTATAAAACCGTTCACTCACAGGGTCTGCCGACGACTGACGGCTTCGGACATTCCGCGGCGCGAAGCGAGATAAAACTCCAGCCGCGCGAGCACTCCCTCCCGGTGGGGACCAAACGGCACGAAAACCGCGCGGAGGGCATCCACCGGAGTAGGTTCCCGAGTGTCGAAGAGAAAGACCCCCTGGTCCACGACGCGTACAGCCCGGATGGCCCGCCACGGAATCCGCTGCAGCCTGCCGAAGACGATCCGCTCGACTCCGTAGGGCCCCAAGCGATATGTGGCCTTAAGGAGAGCCCTCGCAAATGACGCCACCAGAAACAGGTCCGCAAAAACCGTCCAGAAAAGTCTCCCGGTGACTAGAAAAACTCCAGCCGATGCACACGCCAACATCAGCAAGAGGAGCACCGCCGTTGCGGGATGGTCACGCACCGGCCAATCATCCCATTCCAGAAGCGGCGGGTCTTCTTCCCAGGCTGGACCGTAATATCGGGTGATGGTACTCGCCGTGCTCATAGCACTTCATTGTAGTCAGACTGATCGAATTTTCACAAAGCCCGATCATCCTGAGACGCGAGCCTCCAAGCAGCCCGTTGGCTTTCGGATGACAATACCTCGGCCGTACCGCTGGCCATGATGCGGGTAAACCGGTCAGATTCCGGGACGGGCAAAGTCAGACCTGCCCCGCTCGTTGACCGGGATGGGTGACCGAGAACCGACGCCCACTCCGGAGGGGCGTGACGCGCTGGGCGTGCCACGCTATATAACCAGACTGCCCCGCCAGAAGGGGAGGGATTTCACCAATCGGGCAATTTCTTTGGCCGCGCCTTTTGGACGATGGCGCTCCACTCCACTTGCGGTTCGAACCGACTTTCCCCGTATTTTACCTGGGCGAGAACGGGCGGAATGCACCGCGCCGCCAATTCGGCGAGATTGCTTTCGACGCTTACGTCCTCAGGATCGCGGGGACTCGGTTCGTTGAGCACAATTCCCGCGATGTCCAGTCCCTCGCGAAATGTGGTGGCCGCAATGAGCGTCAGGAGGGTGTGGTTAATTGTTCCCAAAACATTCTTGCTCACCACCAACAGAGGATAACCAAATTCATAAGCCAGATCAGCCACATAATCCTCGTCGCTGATGGGCGACATCAGCCCGCCGGCGCCTTCAATGAGGACAACGTCCGCCCATTCCAGCCAGGGCCGGAGGCCCTCGCGAAGAAGCTCCGGATTGACAGCTTTGCCTTCGAGGCGTGCCGCAAGGTGGGGCGCCAGCGGGGCCTCGAAACGCTGAGGACACACTTCCTCCAGGGAAAGCGGCTTTCCCGCGGCTTCCCACAGCGTCACCGCATCCTCCGAGATGAGTTCCCCTTTTTCCCGAACACAACCGCTAGCCGCCGGCTTGTAGACACCCACCCGAAGTCCCGCCTGGACGAGTTCTCGGGCGATGAGGGCACCCACATAGGTTTTTCCCACTCCTGTGTCTGTCCCGGTGATGAAAAGTCCCAAGGGTTTTCTTCTGGACATTGAGATTCTTCCTGGCTAACCCTGCACGTGTTAGGAAAGGTTTTCCAACATCTTGACTGCAAGAAGGCGCGTCAAGCAGGTGCACCATTTGGCGACGAAAAAACGGCAATCGCTCACTCGCGGCACAATCGGTAGATGCCCAGTTGCCGTGCAATGGCGACCGCCTGCCGATATTCCTCTGGGGTACATCGGCGGGCAATTTCGGGAAAGTCCCAGGCCCGACCTTCCGGCCGATACTGCGCCATAACGTTCACAAAGGTATGCGGCGAAATCTCCTCGGCCAGGAATCGCATGGCTTTTTCGGTGCCAGCAAGCCCGTTGGGCATCACCAGGTGGCGCACGAGGAGTCCTCGCACCGCGAGGCCGCGGTCATCGAGGACGAGGTCCCCCACTTGTCGGTGCATCTCGCGAACAGCGGCCTGACAGACGTCCCAGTAGTCGGGTGCGTGCGCAAAGCGTTCCGCGACGGCGGAATCTGTAAACTTGATGTCCGGCATGTAAATATCGATCACGCCATCGAGGAGCCGCAACGTTTCCACGGAATCATAACCGCCCGAATTGTAAACGAGGGGAATTCGCAGGCCCTCTTCCACGGCGAGAGGAAGGGCTTCCAGTATTTGCGCGACCACATGGCTGGGGGTAACAAAATTGATATTGTGGCAACCCAGTTCCTGTAATCGGATCATCAGCCGTGCCAGCCGCGGGGCATCGCAAGGGGAGCCCGTGCGGTACCAACTGATGTCGTTGTTCTGGCAGAATACACAGCGGAGATTGCACCCGGAAAAGAAGATCGTCCCAGAGCCGTTCCAGCCGCGGAGACAGGGTTCCTCGCCGTGATGAGGGAAGGCGCTGGAGACCCAGGCATATCGGCCAATGCCGCAAAACGAGCCCCGCGGCTCATCGCGTGACCGGTCGGCCCCACATTTCCGGGGACACAGAGTGCATTCTTCCAGCCGAGCGATTGCCACGTCCGCACGATTCTTCAGCTCACCACTGTGGTGGAGTCTAACGTAACTGGGTTCTGTCTGATGGAGAACCACGGGGTCACTCCTTTGGAACAATGGCAAGCCCTTCAGTCATTTCAGCGATCGAGTGCCCGGAACTGAGCCTGCCACGCCGCGTGACGCTCTTTTCATTGTGAGCTTTCCCCAGTTTTCCCGGAAGGGTGTCGATCCGTGCGACACAGTGTCGATTGGCACGACACCGGCCGTGCTGTTTTCTTGGCATGCTGGTCGCTAGTCCCGCCGTTCGATGCGATGCTTTAAGCATTTTCACGTGTCGGCCCGTTTTCTTCTGTTGCGTGGCGACTTGGAATGTCGCTTGCTTAGCCGTTGCATCCTTCACCTGAGTTAAGTGATTCCAGACGGACGGGAAGAGCCGTGTTATCGGGGATGTGCCCGAGGTCACTGAGTAGCCCCGTTAGGTTGTCAATGGAGACACTGACAATCACGCGAATTTGACTGCAAAGGTTTTCTTCCACCACGCAGGAGTACGGAGTGACGTGGCATGAAGACGTTGCGACACGAACACGAGGAGCGATCCGCATTCACCCTCGTTGAGCTTCTGGTCGTCATTGCGATCATCGGGTTGCTCATCGCGCTATTGCTGCCCGCGGTGCAGTCGGCCAGAGAAGCGGCACGGAGAGCTCAATGTCTCAACAACCTGAAACAACTCGGGCTGGCTGTGCACAACTACGCCAGTAACTGGGGGTGCTTTCCCTCCAGTGCAATTGTGGACCGGACCATCCAGACGACGGGCAATAACGTGTCGTGGGGAGTTCACGGGCGGATTTTATCTTTCATAGAGCAAGTCCCGCTTGGCTCGCAGGTGAACCTGGTGGCAGCCTGGGACACCCAACTCGTGATTGACGGCGTCCGGATCCCCGTCTTTGCCTGTCCCAGCGATCCCAAATCTTCGGAAATCCGGGATACAGGGGCGGGAAAGCCGCGTTTGTATCCCACGACCTACGGGTTCAATCTAGGTGTGTATTTCGTGTACGACCCCGCCACCGGAAAAGGCGGCGATGGCATCTCGTTTCCCAATTCAGCGGTGACCTGGGCGGGGGTCATCGATGGCACAAGCCAAACCCTTCTGGCATCGGAAGTCAAGGCGTGGCAGCCCTATCGGCGGAACGGTGGGCCTCCAACCACCAGTGTCCCTGCTTCCGTTGCTGAAGCCACCACCATTGTGGCCTCGGCGGGAGAAGCCAAGACAACCGGTCACACGGAATGGCCGGATGGCCGCGTCCATCATACGGGCTTCACCGCATGCTTTCCTCCCAACACCCACGTGCCCTGCGATATTGGCGGAAAAACGGAAGACTGCGACTACAACTCCTGGCAGGAAGGAAAAAACGGCATCAATGGGTCACCCACTTATGCAATTGTGACGGCCAGAAGCTATCACCCAGGCGGGGTCAATGCCGTCCATGTCGATGGCTCTGCGCGGTTCTACGCGGAGACAATCGAGCTCGCTACTTGGCGAGCACTTGCCACTCGAGCAGGCAGGGAACTTGTACCGAACCAGTGACCTGGCCCCATCACGGTGGAAAATAATCGTGTACCATAACCAGCGAAAGTCCAGGTATGGCAGCAGCGTGAGACAGGTGGGTCACTCGGTTCGCGATTGTCGGGAGCGTGAGTGCAGGCGATCCATCAGCCCCGAACATTCTCTTTCGGGTAGGGGAGGAAAATCCCTTCCTGCAACACGAGAATGCGATGACACAGCCGCTCCAGAAAGTCGCGATCGTGGGAGATGATGATCATGGCTTGTGGTAGCCTCCCAAGTGCCCCTTCCACGCGGGCTGACGCCGATGCGTCCAATCCCGCGGTGGGTTCGTCCAGCAGGAGGATCTGCGGATCCATCGCCAGGACAGTGGCCAACGCGACGAGTCTTTTCTCTCCGCCGGAAAGCCGGTAGGTGATGCGGTTTTCCCAGCCCTCCAGGCCCAGCTCCGCCAGCGTGTGGCGAACGATCTGACGCACTTCCACCACCGTCTTTCCCTGATTGAACGGACCGAACGCCACATCCTCGGCCACGGTGGGGCAGAAAAGCTGGTCGTCGCTGTTTTGGAAGAGCAAACCAATTTTTCCGGGCAGGTCCTCGAAATCGGCCGGCCGGGTGCGAACCCGTCCGAAAATCTCAATCGTTCCGCTTTGTGGTTGCACCAATCCCATCAGCATGAGAAGAAACGTGGTCTTACCGGTGCCGTTGGCCCCGATGATCCCGACCTTTTCTCCGGCGCAGAGCTGAAACGATAGCCCCTGAAACAAAGGCGGCTGCCCTTCGTACCGGAAATGAATCCCCTCCAGGCGAATGATCGGCGCAGGCGGTTCGCATCCGAGAGAGTCAGGTAACGTCCTGCTTTGCACGGTAGCATGAGAGACGACCGCAAGCGGCGCAGGGTGCGAGTTCTCGGGAGGCTCGGTGACCGGTGAGTCGCCGGGTGCGGATGCTCTGTCATGGCAATAGGGTGGCACGGTCACAGGAGACGCTCCACTCGCAAATAGGCCAGTCCCGCAAGTGAAAGGGCCGCCACGAACCAAATGTCGCGCCAACTGAAATGAAAATGCCGCCACAAATAGAAATACCCCTTGAATCCGCGACACTTCATCGCCGCCAGAATGCGGTCCGATCGGGCAAGACTGCGGACGATGAGCATGCCCACCATCTGACCGTAGGTGTGAAAAGTCCACCAGTTCCAGGCCGGACGAAAACCCCGCATCCTTACCGCCGTGTGCAGTCGATGGTATTCATCTTCCAGGACTTTGAAGTAACGAATGCTGAGCAGGACGATTTGCACCAGCTTGCGAGGAACGTGCCAATGGGCAAGTACGTGCCCTAGCACGGGGAGATCCAGCGTGCCCACTAAACCGGCAGCACCGACCAGAACGATGGTAGCCCTGGCCCAAATTGTCACCGCTTGATACAGGCCTTCCCAACTTGCGTTTGCAAACCAGCCGGGCCCCAACGGTTGGCCGGGAACTGTCCACGGCAGCACACAGGCCAGAACCAGCCCGAACCCCATAAGAGGTAGAATTCGCCGCAGCGTGCGTAAAAGGGAAAAGCGAGCCAAAACCAGAAGCAGGCTGCTCACCAGAGCGAGTCCGGCAAGGGTGACTTCCTCCCTGGCAAAAACAGTTGCCGCGGCAAAAAGGAAGAGCGCAATGACCCGTAATCGCGGATCAAAACTGTCGATGATCCGCACGCCGGGAGCTGCTGCTTGTTCAAACTCGTCCCATTGGCGATTCATCGGAACGGCCCTAACGGTCAGTAACCTGATGCAAAAGGGCACACCTTGTGGGGAGGTTCAAGATCGGTCTCGCTTTCGTGCCAAAAGATAAAACGCAATTCCTGTGATACCCAGAATATAACCCACTCCTCCAAGCACGTCGCGCAACTGGGTGGCCGAGCGAAACTCTTGCCATTCTTCTCGAAGTTTAACCACCTGCGCTTTCAGGCCGCTCATTTCAGACTTTAAATCCGCGAGAGGAGCGGCTGTGTGCGTCGTTGGCGTTTCGTGCTGACTGCGACTGCCGGAGGAGCCCGGGGTGGGAAGGTGAGAATCCTCTGGAACGTTGGCGGCGTTTCCCTCCGGCTTACCGGTCGATGAATCGGACGGACTCGGCAACTCGGCGAGTTCATCGGCGGAAATGTTCCAGCGGGCCTGATGGCCGTCAGCCGTCATGGCCACGACGTTGAAATCGCTGCGAAACGGGGCCTTCAGAGTGAATCTCCCCTCCGCATCGGACTTCGTCGTGGCGACGACTTTTCCATCAGCAGTGGTCAAACGGATATCGGCGTCGGGCACACCCGTGCCACCGGGTAAATACACCTGACCTTTAATCGTATTCCCTTCACCAGCGGCAAACACGTAGAGGGTGTGGCCACAGGCTGTATTCAGGCCCATGGCCCAGACCATCAAAAAAACTAACGCCGATTCCACTACGCCGAACTGTCGCAGCACCTCGATCGCCTTCCTCGGTTAGAGTAGCGCCACATGGATGCGAGACTTTTTCGTCAAGCCGTCATCCCGACTCCGCAGTCAAAAGTGGTGCATGGAACACCTCCGGCTGGACACGTCGGAGAAAGTGAGTGGCCGCCGCAGTGATGAAGCCTTCTCCCAAAGCCAGGATACCGTCGCTTGCAAACACGATCCACGAGAGGACATGAAATTGCTGCCCGGCCAAGGACACAGACAGTGCGGTGAGAAACGCACTGAGGAGGATAGCGGTTGCCCCGGCGGCGAATCCACCCAGCGTGACCAATAAGGGTTTCGATGAACGAACAAATCCGCGGAACAGATATCCGCAGAGCGCTCCCGGAAACGCCATGTTGAACGTATTGAGGCCCAGGGTGGTCAGGCCGCCCGCCCCAAAAAAGAGCCATTGAAGACCCGTTGCCACAAAGACCGCGGCAAAGGCCGTCCATCCCAGCACGAGCCCCATGAGTCCTGTGAGCACTAGATGGAAAGCAATGGGGCCCATGGGAATTTGAATGAGCGACACGATAAAAAAAAGGCTGGTGAGTAACCCTGCCCGGGGAATCTCATCTGGTTTCAGTCTGGCCAGTCCCAGACCGATTCCTGCAAAAGTCCCGACCCAGCCGGCCGCCGTTACCAACGTTCCCGCAGTCGTTGTCGTCAGAATTCCGTCCGGAATATGCATGGCCTATCGCCTTCCAAACCGATAGCAGAAGCAGAAGTCGGACCCTCCGAGCATTATGATCGGGCGAGCATCAACCCACCACGCCATCACGGTGAGGGGGCATTTTTGACCGGCGCCGCCGATGCTGGATCCACAGCGCGAACCCAAATAAGGGCTCCTAGCTCCACATCGGCGGGTTGCCCGTCGGGCCCCGGCCGGGGTTCTCCGTCCACAAGTGCAGCAAAGCCCCACCAACCAGCCCAGGGTACTGTGTAACAGAAAACGCCCTGGCCGTCGGCCTTGACGACCTGCGTCACCAGGCTCCCGTTGGGCGGCTGGACGCGATGATCCTGATTCCAATATTCCACTTCCACTCGGGCAAACGGCACAGGTTTGCCATCGTGCAACACGATCCCGCGAAACGAATTCCCCGCCCAGACACCGTAGGGTCGCGTGAGGGGTTGGATTTCCACCGGCAAGCCGATGGGCTGCTCCCACTGCCCATCGTCGCCCAGGAAATTCACCACCACCTTGGTGTAGTGAACAATCCACTTCTTTTCCAGCTTCTCCCAGTAGGGGGCCGGCTCAAGTGCGAAGACATAATCGCCGGGCTGCTTCAACTGAAACTGGGCCGTGTACGCGGGCTGGCCCTCCAGGTTTCGCAGACGGAGAGCAGATTTGAGGTCCTCCGTCCGGCCTTTGTGAACCACAAAAAAGCGCACGGGCTCCGCCATGGGCATGATCGGCCCTTGCTCCATCGGATGTGTGAACTGGATGTCAAACACCAATTTGGTCTGAGAAGGCTCCTCAACGACATCGTAATTGGGAATGAGGACCAGAAAATGGGCATCTGCCTGCGTACCAAAACAGAGTCCCGCGATCGCGCAGGCAATGATCGTCCAATCAGGAAGGTACCGGCGATGGGCAAGATTGATCATGGCGGCCTAGATTGTCGTTGCAGCTCCCTGAAGCGAGAGCGGAAGGCGGTTTACCGAACACATGCAGGTGCGGAACTCATTTAGCCCGCAGGTGTTACGCACCGCCTTATTGTAACACCAGGATTGAGAGGCGTCCACAAGTCGGAGAACTGACACGCCCGCACTTTCCTTTGCCGACGGGGTTGCAGACGTTCACACGGGTTCGCGGACAAGTGAGATCCAGCCCGGAGGGACCTGCTTGTCAGGTCCATATTGCGACGTTTGGATGACCCATTTCGCCGACCGGGCTTAAAGTGCTTGGCTAGACTGTACGGGCAATTCAAAAATCGCGCCCACCCCCCGGGTTTTGCGCGGTGGCCGTAACCGCGGTACCGGCAATTCACGAATTATCCTTACGGCACACTGGGGCCGTGGCATCTCATAAAAGAATGGGGATGGGTCAGGTCGGGGAGCATCGACGGTGACGCTCGTCGTGTCCGAATGGAATTTCTGTGGTACCTCGCTCTTATGGCTCAGGCTTCTGTCAGAATCGACGCCCAACCATAGGGCTATTCGAAGTAATACGAAATTGGTATCGTCCCGCGATACCGCTGGAAATGCCTTTGCCCATAAGGCCTGGTGAACTTATTATTAGGGAGTTAGCGTCACGGGGATGTGGAGTGCGGTGGGGAAAGGGACTGATTTAGACATGGAAACATCAACAACCATCGACGATATCGGTTTAACGCGGACCTGGGGTGGTTTGCAGCATCGGGAGCGACTGCAGGCTCTCGTGGAGGCCTATCACGACCTCATCGAACAGAGACGTCGTCTCAACTGGACGGAGCACCTCCAATTGATTCGCAAACTGGGGCACGGAGGGCAAGGGGTTGTGTACCTCAGTCAGCGGCGAGGGGCCGACGGCTTCACTTTGCCGGTGGCCCTTAAATTCTTCGCTCCTGATCCGTATCCCAGCGAAGCGGCGTATGAGGAGGCGATGCAGAGGATCGGTTGGGTTTCCGGCCGGGTTGCCCAAATCGCTCACGACAACCTCCTGGACGTCCACAACTGGCTGGAGCGCGACGGTATTCGCATTATGGAAATGGAATGGGTGGACGGGTACGATCTTGCCCGCCTGCTCACCAATCGGATGTACCAGCTTCTGGAGCAACGGGTCAAGCCGATCCGCTGGCAGTATCTTAACGAGGTTGTGGTCACAGCCGGGCCGGTGCAACCGCGGTTGAAACCGGGGGTCGCGGTGGCCATCGTGCGAGATTGTCTGGCCGGTTTGGCCGCTCTCCATAGAGGACGTATCGTCCACGGGGACATCAAGCCCTCCAACATCATGCTGAAGAAGACCGGGACGGCCAAACTGGTGGATGTGGGATCGGCTGTCGATTTAGATAAACCCCCATCGCGAAGAAGTTGCACCCCCCTTTATGCGGCACCGGAGGTCTTGGACAGCGATGGCGCGGATATTTCGCCTCGTTCGGACCTGGCCAGCTTGGGCTATGTGCTCATCGAAATGCTGTCGGGACAACCGGTTTTTCCGCCCAATCTGCAGCGGGCCGAATTGCTCGAGGCCAAACGGTTGTTGCCTCAGCGATTGCACACGATTCTGCCCCCGGAATGCCTGAAGAGTGAGGCCCTGGTTAATTTCTGTCGCCTTTTGATCGCGCCCGACCCGGCAAGGCGCTTTGACAACGCGGAGGCCGCCGACCTGGATAGGAACGGGGCTTCAGAGTTTCTCCGACAACTGGTCAAGGGCGATCTGGCCTCCGAATACGCCACCGAAATTCGGCTCTGGCTAGCTGACCTCCATCACCTGTGAATGCTGCCAGCCACCATGAAACGGACACTGGTGCTTGGCCTGGGGAACCCCATTCTCTCTGATGACTCGGTGGGTCTGCGAGTTGTCCAGGAACTCCAGAAAATCTTGCTCCCTCGCAAAGATCTTGTCATCGATGAGGATCACTGGGGCGGATTGCGGCTGATGGAACGGCTGGCAGGGTTTGATCGGGCGATCATTATCGATGCCATTCAGTCCGGTGCAGCACCCGGGACCATCCGGTGCCTTCACCCCAATGAGATCCCCACCCAACACAGTGCCTCGGCACACGACGTTAACCTTCCCACCGCCCTGGCGTTCGGCCGTCAGATGGGACTGCATTTACCCCTCGACGATGCCATCGTCCTGATAGCGATTGAGGCAGAAGACGTCCTAACGTTTGGTGAGGAGTGCACGCCGGCGGTTGCGGCAGCCATTCCCCAAGCGGTAAAACTGGTCCAGGAGATTCTGGAAAATTGGGACAGGCAAGCTATGGGAGAACCAAGCTAACAGCCGGCGTTTTGAAGCTTGAGGGCTCGTTTTGGTGGCCCAGGTCATCGAGTGAGCTCGTCACAGGCAGAGGAGTTTACGCCTTCTGCTGTTTGTTGTGGCGATACGCGATCACCCGCACTTTCTCGAGAGTGACCAAGCCTTCGTGAATCATGCCGTCCAGTTCCTGAATGAAGGGCTCAATTTTTTCTTCTGCGTCCACGATCTCGATGACCACGGGAAGATCTTCGGATAGGCGGAGGATTTTGGCGGTGTGAATTCGACTGTTGGCGCCAAATCCCAAAAAACCACGGATCACGGTAGCTCCGGCCAGCCCGCGACGGCGGGCCTCTTCCACGATCACCTCATAGAGCGGTCGGTTTCCCACTCGATCGCTTTCTCCGATAAAAATCCGCAGCAGATTGGCCTCATAAGGGAGTTTCATAATGTGGTTGACTCCGTTACATCACAGAATACGGCCCAGGAAAGCGCCCACAACGAGTGCGATCATCCCCAGGCCATTTTGGAGCACGATGTTACCCAAAGCAAGGAACCATTCGCTTGACCGCATGAGTTCTGTGGTCTCCAGCATGAAAGTGGAAAACGTGGTGAACGCTCCAAAAAAACCGATCATCACTGCGGCGCGAAGGTGTGGAGGTAGGACCCAGCGGCTCTCCAAGAGGCTCCACACGAAGCCCGCCACAAAGCATCCCAGAATGTTCACGGTGACTGTCCCCCAGGGGAAACTCACGCCGTTCAAACGATGAACGAAACCGGCCAGACCATAACGTGCCAAAGTGCCCAGCGCTCCGGCCAGGGCGAGGTACAGTAGCTTTTCCGCAACAGCCATGGTGACACCTATTTATGACCAACTCGGGGACTGACGCACAGGCAAGAAAAATAAAAAACCCGCTGAGACAGCGGGTCGGCTGGAACGAGCTGCGACCCCTGCCGTGCAAGTGCCTGCGCGGTAGGAGTCATCAGCCCGACTGGGCATTTCTCGGGGGACTCCATCCCCGTCAATCAAATCAAATGTATGTGACGGGCGTAAAACGGTCAAGAATCATGTACCCACTTTGCCCACTTTACCAAGGGGCGGAGTAATCCAACCCTCACACCTTGCGCGTGATCACGGACGAGGACCGGCCACTCGACAAATCATGCCGACGTGCTGGCTTGCTCGGTAGTCGGGTTCTTCCTTCGGCTGTATTCCCGCCAGTAGGACAGAGCAGGCGGATCAATCAAATCGGTCGGTGGGGGAAATAGCTCAGGATGTGCCAAGCGAGCAAGAACCCATGCTACCACGGCCTCTGTGTACGCGAGATTGACCTCCGCGACCGACGTTCGCAGGAGGGCTCGCCAGATCCATGCCCGAGGATCTCGCAGGGACTCAATAGACGACTCGAGAATTTCACGGAGAACCGCCTCGGCATCTGGCGAGCCCGCCCATGCCTGGGGCAGCAGCTTGCGCTGAGAGCGGCGCGCAGTAATGCTGGCAGCGACCTTTCCCAGCGGCCATTCCGGGAGGGAAAAACGACTCTTTTTCTTCGGCGGACCAAAGAAAAACGCGAGAATCTTGACCTTCGTGTCCTCTTTCTCCCAAGAGGAATTCTCGCAGTCCTCGCGCAGCTCCACGGGGGTGGACAGGTCGGGGGGGAAGGCATCCGGTGGGGCCAGCCAGTAATGAACGTCACCCACCCGCGCCCAGAATTCCGCCGTTTCCCGGGTAATGGGAATGTTCCAAAACTGATGAAACTGACCCATCCAGGTTTCGGAAAACGTGGCCACCGGGTCGAGAGGACTTTGCGGACAGAAAGCCGCTACCTGCAGCGTGGTCAGCGGAACGTCGTAGTCTTTGATGACCTTCCGGACGAGGACCTTTCCCTGATCCTTTTCGGCGGCGTCAGACTTTCCAGAAAATCCCTTGTGATGACTCTGCTGCGGAACCAGAACAATTTTCACTCGCCCTGGATCGAGACCCTGGAAGGCGGCAAAGCGTGCCGGCCATTGATCGGTCGCGCCAGAAACCAACACGCAGGAATAGGCCTCGGCTAGACACTGAAGCTGATCCGGGGACTTTATGGCAGTCCGGGCTTTCTCGGTGAACCACCACAGTATATTCTCCTCGGCATGCCACCAGATGCGGGCTAAATCCCGAGTTTCTTGAGTAGCAGAGTGACATTTTTTGGGGAGTTTCTTAGGACGCTTCATTGGACTTCTCCTCGATTATCCATCTTTCTGGAGGGCGAAAGACGAAATTTGCCCACTTCGCAAATTCCCTCACAAATCACTACGGGCGTTCACCTGGCCACCCGGGTGTGCAGCAGGCTTGGCGGTTTTGTGCGGATCCAGAAAGGGCCCACCCGTCCAGCGCCGACGTGGGTCAGCGGGACAGTTGCCGCGGGAGCGAGTTAAACGCAACGCTTGCCAAAGGCATTGGGCTTCTGCCTGCAACAGATCAAAAAAGAGAGAGCCAAGGACGTTTTTGAGACGGCGAGAAATCTGTTCCAGACTCGGAAATCTCAGCAATTCCCCATGACGCTAGCAAGACTAATACGTGCCAGGCCAATTGTGGATAACAGCGGGCCTACCGCAAGCCAACCCTCCGGAGGTGATAACGTCCTGCCAATCGGCAAACGTGAGGCCTTCGAAAAGCCTCAAATACCCGGATACTCGCTAAGACCGTGAGAGTAAACTTCCCGTGGCGAGATCGTTTCCTGAGCGATGCTGGGACCCCTTTTTTGTCGTGGAAAACCTCGCTTGAGTTCCTCGTTTATAAAAAGCACTCCCTGACGCGCTTCTGAATGAGTGCCGTTCTCCTGCCACAATTGACCTACATGATTTCTGACCACGCGAAACCGCAACTGGTTCGCCACCAGGTCTCTGAGCACCAGGCGCGCTGCTGTGTGATTTGCTGTAATTTTAGCTGGGCTGAGTTCTCTGTCCATCATATTTCGGAGGAAAAAAGAATTTCTGGGCTGACGCTTCCGACTTGCGGGCCGGAAGGCATGGATCTCCTACCAAATTGATGAAGAACACCAGGAACACCCTTCCTAGGAGCGATGTGTTTACCCCCACAGTCTCCGATGTTTGTCCACGGTGATTGCGCTATCGGAGCAACTGTGACTTAATCAACCTGCCGGACCGAGCGACTCCTAGCGACTTAATTGAGAGGGTTTAGCCAGCTCGTTGTATCCGCGGGCAGCCCATCCTAGAATGTATCACAGAGGCGGCTGCTGATGCTCCGATGTTTCGTCGGCAAGGGAAGTCGCCTCGGTGTTCTTTCTTGGGAAAGACCTATGCGTGACTTAGCCGAAGAGTGCGGTGTCGTCGCGGTTTATCATTTTTCTTCCGACACGGTCAGCCCTCTTTGCCCTGGAGGGCCCGATTCGGCACCGACTCTGATCCCGCGCATGCTGCTTGATATTCAGAACCGCGGGCAGCTTGCCGCGGGAATCACCCGGTTCAATGACCGCCATTCGCATTTACTTCTCACCTACAAGAACGTGGGTACAGTGGCGGAGGTTTTTGCACTGTCGCAGCGCGATCGATTCGAGGAATTGATGAAAAATTTCTCGGGGAGGGCGGCCATCGGGCATGTCCGTTATGCGACCTGCGGCAAGGACGACCCAAGTTACGCCCAGCCGTTCGAGCGCCATCACATCCGTAAGCACAAGTGGTTCAGTTTTGCCTTCAACGGACAAATCGCAAATTTTCCCGAACTCCGCGAACGGCTGCTCCGGGATGAGGATAACCATCTGGTCCGGAATACAGACACCGAAGTGATCATGCACGTCCTGTGCCGGGAGCTGAACCCCAACCCCGCTCCGGACCTCGCGGACGTCTGTCGGGCGTTTCCCCGGGAATTCGACGGTGCCTATAGCATGGTCTTTCTCAATGCCCTTGGGGAACTCATGGTGGTCCGGGACCCCCTGGGATTTAAACCTTTGAGCTGGGCCTGTGACGGATCGGTCTTTGCTGCGGCCAGTGAAAGCGTGGCCCTCTTAAATCTGGGGTTTGCACCGGAAATGATCAAGCCGGTGGCTCCGGGGCAGGCCATTATCGTTTCAGAAAAAGGAATACGATTCGTCCAGTTTGCCACGGCTCCCCATCGGGCCCACTGTTTCTTCGAGTGGATCTATTTTTCGAATGTGGCCAGCACGCTCGATGGGCGGAGTGTGTACCTGGCTCGCAAAGCGCTGGGCGAAGAGTTAGCCCGGCTGGAAACGGTGCCCGTCGATGACGGAAAAACGATCGTTGTTCCCGTGCCCGATACAAGCAAGGCTGCAGCGGATGCCATGGCGTATGCGTTGCGGGTGCCCTGCCTGGAAGGGCTTATCCGCAACCGTTACACGGGACGCACGTTCATCGAAAGTAATCTCAACCGGGACGCAAAAGCCCGTGCGAAATACACCCCATTGCGCGAAGTGTTGGAAGGAAAGCGTGTTCTTCTCGTGGAGGACTCCATCGTTCGCTCGACGACGATGCGGGTGCTCATCAGTCGGATGCGGGAATTGGGGAAACCTGCTGAAATTCATGTCCGCGTGGCGTGCCCTCCGATTATCTCTCCGTGCTTTTATGGGATTGACATGTCCTCGATAGGGGAGCTTTTTGCCCCCAAGTATCTGAAAAATGGGGAATTCACTGAGGAAATTCAAGCGCAGATGGCCCGGGATCTCGGAGCGGATTCGCTCCGCTATCTGCCGGTGGAGGCTGTAGCACGGGCGATCGGCATCGAGGCCAACGATCTCTGCCGGGCGTGCATTACAGGGGTGTACCCCACACCGTGGGGGCAGAAACTGGCTGAGGAAGCCCGTCGCCGATGGCTCCAGGGCATTTCGGGTAGAACGTATGACGTGGACGAGCAATCGCTAACGACGGGCGTGGGGTGTTCGGAAAGAGTCGCTGAAGAGGAGAGGGTTGACTCGATAGGGCAGTCGGAGCTGGCTCGTTCCTGCTGAGACTGTGGCTCAATTGCAGGTCCTGGTGCGCAAATAACGCTGCAAACGGTGGAGCGAGGTGTTAATGGGCAAAGGAATGGCGTACCTGCTTATCGAAAAGGGGGACCGACGACGGTTCCAATGTGCGTGGTGACAATCCCACCGAATGGAGGATTGAAAATCGGTGTGGACAAAGCAAAATGACGGGATTATACGGTGAGCGTTAACCGGAGCAGAAAGACTGAACTTTTCATAACCGGCTGCGGCAAGGATCGATGATTGCTCGTTCGCCGCTTTATGACGAATATCAGGCTGGGCACGTGATGATCGGGCCGTCGCTCTTGGCGGCCGATTTTCGGTATCTCGCCCGGGAAATCGAACGCCTGGAGGCGGCGGGGGCACGCTTTTTGCACTTGGATATCATGGACGGGCACTTCGTGCCCAACTTGAGCTTCGGTGTTCCCATTGTGCAGGCCGTCCGGCGGGCCACCCCGCTCATCCTGGACGTCCACTTGATGATTTCCAATCCTGAAGCGCATATTGAACGCTTTCGGGAAGCAGGGGCCGACTATTTGACGGTCCATATCGAGGTGGCTCCGGATCCCCGACCTTTGTTTGAAATGATTCACCGGACCGGGGCGTGTGCGGGTGTATCGCTCAATCCGCCGACCCCAGTGGAAACGGTCATTCCGTATTTGAACGATTGCGAACTTGTGCTGGTAATGAGCGTTATGCCGGGTTTCGGGGGACAGAGCTTCCGTCCGGAAGTTCTTCCCAAGATTCGCCGACTGCGCCAACTGGCTCCAGAAGGTTTGATGATTTCCGTAGACGGAGGCGTCAACGGACAGACTATCGGTCAGTGTGCCGAGGCCGGTGCCACGATGTTCATTGTGGGCACAGGATTGCTGGGGCATGACAATTACTCCCAGCGCTACCGTGAACTGGCGGCCTTGGTGAAAAATCATCAAAGTAAGGCGGTAGTATGATGACAATAGTTTTGATTCGTCCGGGTGCGACAGATTACGACGTTCAAGGACGAGTCCGGGGACAATTGGATATCCCCCTGAATGCCCAGGGCTTTCAGGAGGTGAGCAAGGAAGTGGAATCCATTAAAGCCGCCGGCATCCGTCTGGATGCGCTCTACTATGCTCCTTGCCGTCCCGCGGTGGAGACGGCCGAGACGATTTCCCGCGCCCTGAACGTGCGGTCCCGAGAAATCGACGCCCTGCGGAACCTCAACTACGGGTTGTGGCAGGGGATGAAGATCGAGGAAATTCGCACCCGGCAGCCCAAGATTTACCGTCAATGGCAGGAAATTCCCGACTGCATCTGCCCACCGGAGGGAGAAACCATCGAAGAGGCCGAGACGCGCGTCATGGATTGGCTGCGACGGCTTCATCGACGGCACCAAGGGGAAACCGTGGGTTTGATCGTGGCTGAGCCAATGGCCACGATCATCAAACGGCTCCTCACGCACACCCCGCTGGGTGACCTGTGGAAAGCCGAATCACGTCACGGCCAGTTGGAAATTCTCCAGTGGGAGCCGAAGGCCATCGAGACGGCATCCTGATCTCGCGGGGACCCAGCTTCCTGTGCCTGGGCCGGTCACCTGGTTGGCTTTTTCCCATCATTGGTGGATTACGGCCATCTATCGACTGGTAAGCCTACCGGCTGGGGTGTCGGTTCGGAGCTGATCGATCATTTCCCGAGTTGCCGCCTCGATCGCCTCCTGCCACCGGGTGGGGCCGAATCGCTCAAATTCCCGCCGTCGATATGCAAACAGGATACCTCGTGAGTTGTTGACGATAGCCCCCAAGCCGGTGGGGTCGAATGCTGCGGCGACATCCCTGGCCGTGCCCCCTTGGGCTCCATAACCGGGAACGAGAAACCACGTGTGCGGCATCACTTGCCGGAGTTCCGCCAACTGCTCATGGAAAGTGGCTCCCACAACTCCACCGACGTCCCCATACCCGCATCGGCCTTTAGTGCGGGCAGCCTGCTGCTCGACCCAGGCGGCCACATGGCGGTAAAGTGGCATGCCTTCAGCAATGAGGTCCTGAAATAGTCCACTCCCGGGGTTGGAGGTCTTCACAAGCACGAAGACGCCGCCCTGCCGCGCCACTGCCGTTTCGATGAATGGTTGGAGACTGTCCTCCCCAAGGTAGGGGCTTACCGTGACCGCGTCACCGCCCCAGGAACTGACAGGAGCTGGGCCCAGCATTCCCTCTGCATAGGCGACAGCGGTGCTCCCGATATCGCCTCGTTTGCCGTCCAAAATCACGAGCAACCCGTACCGTCGGGCGTGTCCTACGAGCTCGGCAAGAACCGTCATCCCCTCCGGCCCGAGTTGCTCAAAAAACGCCATCTGGAACTTGACAATTGGCACCATCGAGCCGATCACATCGAGAACACCCGCACAGAATTCACGCACTGCCGAAGCAAGTCGCTGCCGGGGCAGCGTTCGCCGCTGGGGACCTTCCGCGGGCAGGATATTGGGCGGGAGAAGGTCCAAATGGGGATCGATACCCACTAGAGCGGGTGTTCCCCTTCGTCGAACCGCTTGCTCCAGCCGGTCGATGAAGCGAATTTTCGTTTCCGCTGCAGGCATCATAAAATCGACGTCGCTTCTTTCCCAGGAGCGGTGTTTTTGCAGTCCTCAGAAGACAAAGCTCGGGTGCCGATCACGGACTGCACCTTCTGTTTTCATTTTAGTGCCGGCAAACGATGTCCTCGGAGGGCAACAGGAACGCGCTCCGAAAAACTCACCGCAGCGAAATGCCCGCCTGCTGGAGGAAAGCCAAAAAGGCTTGCCGAAACCCTTCGATTTCCTCGCCACTCAAGGTGTGATCTGGGGCCGCCAACCAGTATCGGAAGGTGTAGCTGGCCTGTCCCGGAGGCAGTCCTTTCCCTTTGTACACGTAGAGGAATTCCCGCTCGCTAACCAGCGGGTGAGTGAATCCATCGAGAACCGCCTCCAGACCGTCAAACCCCCGTGTCATATCCCACAGCAGGGAGAAGTCCTGCCACGATCGCGGATAGATGGGCAGGGCCTTGTAACGCACGGTGGGATAAACGGGACCAACCACCGCGTCCAGATCGAGTTCGAACCAGACGACCTGTCCTTCCAGGGCCACCGTTCGCGCAAGGACAGGGTCCAGCACACCGACGCTTCCCAGTGTGGTCTCTCCGGACCGAATCTCACACCAGTATCCGGGCACCTGCCAGGGGAGAATGGATTCCCGACCGGGGACGAAACGCCAGGGAGTTTCCGACAAGCCGGCACTCAAGTCCTCCAAGGCCCCGCGAATACTGCGGTAGTGTTCTTCGAGATCTCCTCGTGCTCCCTGCCGAAAACTGATCCCCGCCAAATGCGTCCGTTCACGACAGCCCCCCTGACCATTAGGGAAGAACACGCGCCCGATTTCGAAAATGCGGAAGGCATCGCGATGGGAGCGGTTCGGCCGAACCAGCGCCAGCAGATTGGGCATGAGCGTTGTGCGCAGCCGACGACAGGTCGCCGAGGGCGGATTTTTAATGGTCAGCGTTTCCGCCGGCGCAAACCCGATTTCATTCAGCCAGATATCGTCCATCCAGATGTAATTTTGCACCTCGATGAATTGATGGGCCCCGGCCAGGATTTTCCTCGCCTTGTGTTCTTTTCTCAAACTTTCGTTAACGGGCAGGGCTGCCATCGGGCCTTCTGGCAACCGCGGCACAATGCGGTCATAGCCGTAAATGCGTAGGATTTCCTCCACGACATCTGCCGGGATGGAAAGATCTTTTTCGCTGCGGTGGGGGGGTAGACCGACGAGCAGCGTGTCACCTTCCGATTTGGCTGCAAACCCCAGGTCCGTCAGAATGCGAACCGCTTCCTCACGTGGGATGGTTTGCCCGGCCATAGTGTCGACCGTTTGCCATGGGATTGCCAATGGGCGAGGGTGCTCCTTGAGATCACCCGCCACCGTGAATCGCGAGGTGACTTCGAACGGTTCGCCCGACTCTTCCAAACACTTCAGAAGGCGGGCCGTCCCCACTTTAACATTAACGGGGGGCTGTCCCTTCTCGAAACGCTGGGCTGCCTCGGTCCGTAGATCCAAACGAACCGATGTTCGGCGAATACGTGAGGCCTTGAAATTCGCGCTTTCCAGGAGCACTTTCGTCGTACTGGCGGTCACTTCGCTCTCCAATCCTCCCATGATTCCCGCCAGGGCCACCGGTTCTTTCTCATTCCAGATGAGCAGGTCGTCCGGCAAAAGCTGGCGCTCCTGGCCATCCAGGGTGACGAAGGTGCCCGGCCTGCCGAGCGGCGCCACCCGAATCGCGTGGACTTTATCGCCGTCAAAGGCATGAGTGGGCTGGCCCAGTTCCCACATGATGTAGTTCGTCAGGTCCACCATGAGGTTGAATGTCCGCTGACCGAGGGCGTGGAGTCGCCGTTGAACCACAAGTGGTGCCGGCACGGCGGCACGGATTTTCAACTCCAGACAGGCGTAACAGGGGCAATTCTCCAAATCGTCAATGGTGAGCGGATAGGCGGGAAGGTTGTCATAGCGGGAAAGGTCGACCACCGCCAGCGGTCGCAAAGGACGCCGGAAAATGGCCGCAATTTCCCGGGCAAAACCGTAGTGGCCCCACAGGTCCGGCCGATGCGTCAGACTCTTATTATCAATTTCGATGAGCACATCTTTGGGGGGAATCCACTGGCTGAGTGGTGTCCCACTCGGAAGCTGGTCGGGACATTCCAGCAGTCCTTCGTGCCAGCGGCTCATTCCCAGTTCAGCGGGGGAGCACAGTACACCTTCACTGCGGTGCCCGGCGATTTCTTCTGCCGAGATGGTCACGCCGCCGGCCAGCTTGGTTCCCGCCGGTGCAAAGGGGGCCTTCATTCCCGTGCGGACGTTGGGCGCTCCACAGACCGTCTGATACCGGCGATTTCCACACTGCACCTGGACGAGCTTCAGTCCATTTGTGCCGGGCAATTCGGTGCAGGAAACGATTTCTCCGATGAAAACTCCCTCCACACACCGCTGAATTTCCAGCACATCTTCCACCTCAGCGGTGCACATGGTCAGACGATCGGCAAGCTTTTCTGAGGGAATATCGCCGATATCGACAAAATCACTGATCCAATCCAGGGAGATTTTCACGGCTTGCTCCGTCTCCTTTGAAAATCTGGTCGCAATACGCGGTGATTTCTCAAAAACCTTTCCACGCGACAGTCGGAATACGGTTCGCGGGTTTTCATCCGATAGGGTGCGTAGAAACCCATGGCGGTATCGCCACAGGCGCGCTTAAAATGCGGTCGGAAATTGTTCGTAAAACCGGATGTCGCCGGAGTTGAACAGCCGAATGTCCGGAATGCCGTATTTCATCATCGCCAAACGCGTCAACCCCATGCCGAAGGCAAAGCCACTGTAGATCTGAGGATCAACTCGACCGAATTCGAGGACTTTTGGGTGGACTAACCCACAGGGAATCAACTCGATCCATCCTGTTTGTTTGCACGTGGAGCATCCTTTTCCTCCGCAAATGAGGCACTGCACGTCGAGTTCAAAGCCCGGTTCCACAAAGGGGAAAAATCCGGGCCGCAGGCGGACGGTTACCTCTCGCCGGAACACCTGGCTTAACAGGGTTTTCATAACGGCGATGAGATGGGCGACAGAAATATCGCGATCGACGAGCAGGCCTTCGAGTTGGTAAAAGGTGTTCTCGTGACTGGCGTCAATGGCCTCGTTACGGAAACACCGTCCCGGAAAGATTGCCCGCAGGGGTACGCCATACGTTTCCAGTGCACGAACCTGGTTGGCGGATGTGTGTGTCCGCAGGAGCATACCATTATCCAGCCAGAAAGTATCCTGCATATCGCGCGCTGGATGATCCGGCGGGATATTGAGAGCGTCGAAATTGTAATATTCCAGCTCCACTTCGTACCCGGTGAGCACCCGGAAGCCCATCCCCTGGAAAATTTCTTCCAGTTCCATCTGAACAAGCGCGATAGGGTGAATGCTTCCCATGCGTCGATCGATCGAGGGGAGCGAGAGATCCAACCCCGCGATCCGCCGCACGCGGTCTTTCTCCAGGGCCTGGATTCGGGCTGTGGCTTCGGCAAGGAGGCGTTCGGCCTCCGACTTGAGGGTGTTTAAACGCTGGCCGAAACTCCGCTTCTCCTCGGGAGACAGACGACCAAAGTCGGTGCTTTTGGCAAGGGTCGTGATCACACCTTTCCGCCCAAGATACTTGATGCGCACCTGCTCCAGTTGCTTGGAGTCCTGAGCGGCTTCGAGGTCGTGCTTGAGCTGTTGTAAAACGTCATCCATGGCTGATTACGACCGGAAGTTGCGTAAATCGGAACGGGGAAAATCAGAAGCCTGTGCGGGTTCCGGAGATTGGCCCCGAAAACGCTCAATTTATCGCGCCGCCGCCCGGTTGGGTATCCCAGTAACGCTTGACCGGTTTCGACTTTCTCTCTGCCGCCAGCGGGGGCAAACATTGAGAACCGCGTGCGCGGGAGTAAGATTCAGCCCCCGTGGGACCTGCTCGTGAGGTTTGCTTCTCCAACGGAGGATTACTGATTTAGCCTCGATGAGCACGACCGGCGTGTTTTTCCGGTCTTCCGGAGGGACTTACCTGTAGGGGCCTCTTTTCCAGGTTGTGCAACGCCTGCCTTTTTCGATAGGGAGAGGGGTAAAATCCCCAGATCCAGGCAGCAGCGACCGTTTTCCTTAAAGAGTTCTTCGCGGCAGCCTGAGAGGTACTCGTCAAATGGGGAGGATCGTCGTCCGTCGGCTCAGTCGTTGCACCTTTGACCTAACATGCGTTTAAACATCTCGGCTTGGAGGAGTCTACGGCTGGTTTCCCAGCATATCGCCGCTCTCCCGCGTCTTCTTGGCCTTTGGCATGAGAGAACCGACTCCACGGTGCAGGAGTGTGAATAGATGAATCTTGGGGATACCGCTTACTCCGCGGGAAGGGCTGTCAGTTGCTTCACTTCAATGGCGTCAAATGGACATTGCTTGACGCAGGCCATGCACCCGATGCAGAACGACGGACCAGGCTCGGGATAGGCCGCCTCGCGAGGCATGCTAATGGCCTCATGGGGGCAGACGTCGGCACAGATGCCGCAGCCGGTGCATTCGTTTTGGATCAATCGCCACTCCCACGCCACTGGTCATGCTCCTTTTTCACCGGTTTTCTGAAATGCCGCCCAGAAACCCCAGACGAAGATCGCCAGGAGAATCGGGAAACAGATATAAAAGGTGATCTGCGCGAGTTTCAGGCCGAAGGGGGCGGCATTGGATCGCAAGTGCGTTTTGAGATACATCCAGAACGCAAAATCGAAAGGATGCGGAGTGGCTTCGAGGTACTCCCCGCTCGCGGCCTCCGCGACGAATGTGAAGCCGAAAATGTTTATCAAACAGGCCAGGAACATCAGGTACACCGACCGCCAGTAATTCGTCGAGCCTGCCTCGTGCCCACCGTAGAACAGACGCAACACCAGGGCCAGCGCGAAGAAAATTGTTGCCATCGGGTAAAACGGAACGGCGATTTTGATGTCGGCCATGATATCCGGATTGAGGCTCAGGTAGCCAATCAGGACCACGATGGCCAAAAGGACATCGACGACCAGGATCGTGAAAACTCTCCAGAGTTCGATCGATACCCTTAAGGAAAGGCGACACTCCAGCGAGCGGTAATAATCCTGGATTATCGCCAACCCGAGGGCAAGAATGCCCAGCACGATTGAGGCATTGACCAGGTTCTGGAGCGTCCAGACCTCAAGAGCCTTGGCGATGGTGTTTTCGGTCATGGGTGGCCTCCCGCTTGACGATTCATTGCGTTCATGGTCGCGCGTGATGATCCTCTCATCGCTTCGGGCTGCATCCTGCACCCCAACCAGAAAGGTTGCAAGCGTTTGCGGTTGTCGCCGTGGTCGCGCACACACGAATGCCTTTTCGATCGGCCGATGAAAGTAATCTTGGGAGGGCAGTCGGGCATTGTCAATTGTGAGCCAATGGTTTTTACAGGGGTTTTCGGGGGCACTCCCGCGGTCGGTCTGATTTAGGTGACTCAATATGCGTGACTTTTCTCACCAGGAAATTTCCCAGAATAACTTGCTAGGCCAAATCTGATCGCCCGTTGTGGCCCGGGCGCACCCTGTGGGAAAATGCGTTCGCCGCAATGCGGCGCATCGCTACACTTGTGGAGAAAACTATCAGTCTTCATGAGAAGCACGAACACCTCAGGGAGTGATTGACGGAGGAGGCGGGATCTCTACGACTTTTTGTAAGCCGCCTCATGGCGGTAAGGTGCAGCCGCCCGGGTCGGCCGCGAAGGACTGCAAGCATGTGATCGATCTTCTGGCACGGATGGAAGACGGCGATAATCGCGGGCTTTCTCGCTCATTCGGAGGTTTCCGCTCGATTTTTTGCGGGCGGCCAGCGAACAACAAATGTGACATCACCCTCGGAGACGGTCCTGGCTGGATCGAACTTGAGAGGCTGTCCGCCATCATCTTTAAGATCGGGTCCAAGGCTGTAGATGATAAGCTCATCCTGGCCGGCAAATCGCGCTCGCAGGGGACGCCCATCCACAGGATCCGTCAGCACGAATGGCAGCTCATCTGGTACTAGTTCGTCTAATGTTTTCGGGAGTCTGTTATGACGGACGGCGTAACGATACCCGGCCAGCCCGGCCTCGGCCACGTGTCGATAGGCTTCGGCTCTTGCAAGTGCGAGGTAGATGCTGCGATACGAGGGAAAAATCGTGCTCGTCAGGGGGGCTCGCCATCGGGCATTGTCAAGCTTCTCTTCCAAGGATGTCATTGACCTTAGTCGTTCGGTGAGGGGAAAAAGGTGGAGACTCGCGAAGGATTCCACGTCTCTCATGAGTTCGCGGAACAGTGTCAAATCATCAACAATCCACGGAGACCTGAATACTGCAAACGTACTCACCACCGGCGACTGGCCTTGACGACCCAGTTCGACTACGGCTGTTACTGGTAACTCACCGGTGGCAACAGAGCAAAATGTCAGAAGTCCCATGGCTTCCTCCATCCGAATGGAGCGGAGGAATACTTCCTGCAAGGAAGATGTCCATTCGAGCCGAATCCGGTTCAGCATCTCCTGGCTGAGTTCTGCATGCATCAAGAGGTTCTCGAGTTCCCTCACGGCTAAAGTCTCGAGGCTTATCGAGACCAACATACCGATCAGGAAAGGCTCCCGCGAATGTCGTGCAAGACCAAAAAGGGCGTTGATATCGTCAATGGCTTGTGAAAAATTGCCATGTGCAAGGGAATACCGGGCATCCAGGGCGAGGAGCCGTCCTGCCGTGCGGAAGTCAGACAGTTGGGGCAGAGGCACGGTGAGGCTGGGGCGGAAATAATCCCGTTCAAAATGACACGCGGGCAGCACGGCAGCCCGACGGAGCAGGGCCAGATCACCGGCCCGCTTTTGAAGAAAGGCTCCTAATTCCACGTTGCCAAAATCAAATGCCTCGAGATTCGGATTTTGGGACCCGGCTTGCGAAGTAGCTCCCCCTTCCACCTCCCTGGTTAAGGCTTCGCACGCTAGCATGAACACTGGGGGCCATTCCTTTTGGGTCGTTTGCCAGTTGCTAAAGAGGGAGCTGTAAGCAATGGCGGCGTTTTGGCTTTCTGGGGGACGTTCAGGAGCCACCGAGGCCGCCAAGGTATAGGCTTCTACCTGTACTGCTGCCAGAGTTTGCTGCACCGTCAAATCGATCATCAGGAGCGTTAAAAGCTCGAGCATTAACGCAGCGAGAAACAGCGCGGTCAATCCAATGCGGGACCACGCTGCTGCCCGAGGCAAAAGCGTTCTATCGCCCTTATCTCGCTGCCAACCTCTGAGTAATAACACGACTCCTAGGACGTAGGGGGCGATGATGGGAATTGCCACGGCAAGCCATCGCAGGGGACTTTTGCCCACCCAGCTCCCCAACAAAGTGAGCGAAAGAGAAAGGATCCCCGCCGTAAAGGCCACGCCGATCCCGACAATCAAGATCAAAACCCCCCAACGCACCAGGCGAGGCGCCGAGCAACTTAGCGCTACGAGGATAGCAACCAGAAGCAGGGAAACCACCAGACTCTCAAGAGCAATAAGTATCAAGTAAGTCATAAGATAACTCCCAGTAAACGGCCGCAGAGTGCGGGACCTTTGTGAGCATCAATTAATGCAGGCGGAAAGGTGTCGCAAACTCCTCATCCGAGTCCGTGTGGGTGAACACCGTGTCCATGCGTCCATTGGCCTGCAGGAATCGCACCTGCTGTTGCCAGCTTTGCATCTCGACTAAATCGCGAGGGCTTGGTGGCGGAACCAGCACCTTCAATCTCATACCCTGCGTCCATGCGAGAAGGAGGCATGCCAAGAATGTGCAGGCGGCAGTGAAGATCATCCAACGCATCTGACGATTACGTTTTTCATTTTCAAGATATTGCTCGGCCTGTGCTAAAATCCTCCCGCGAAGCTCGCGAGGAGGAGGTATTCGAGGGAGACTCATGAGCATCTGCTCGAGAGCATTCACGTCTTCAGCTTTCAGCTCGTCCGACGACCCCATGACTGGTCTACTCCTTTTGAGCAGACAGATAGTGACGAAGTTTTTGCAAAGCATAGCGATAGCGGCTGGCTGCCGTATTCGGGCTAATTCCCAGAGCCATCGCGATCTCGGCAAATGTTAGTTCCCCCTCGATTTTTAGGAGAACAACCTCTTGCTGTTCCGGTGGCAACTGTTGAAGTGCCTGAAGTACCCATTTTGACCAAATCGTTTCCCCACCTTGCGTCTCCGGGGCCCCGGTTTCCGCATCCTGGAAGCTGCCATGTGCCAGGTTTTTGTTGCGTTGTCGAATAACCTGGAGCCTTCCCACCGCCCTCCGCAGGCAACAAAACAGGTAGGCGGACAGATCTTCCAGCGTGCCCAGACGGTAACGCACCTTCAAAACCCCCAGAAAGACCTCCTGCACGGCATCCTCGGCTAGTCCATGATCGCCCAGCATCCTGAAGGCCACGCGATACAAGCGCCCGGCAAAGCGGTCGTAGAGCTCCGCGAGCGCTGTCGGATCGCCGCGCCGAAATCTGTCGAGGAGGTCGGCACGCTCATCATTGGACATCACGCCTTGTGTTCCTCATAGCTTCCCTAATAGTTAAGAGGAGCGTCAAACCGGAATTTGTCTAACCGTTTCAGAACAAAAGATCATCTCTGCCAGAGGTTGCTCCATTCGCAATTTTCGCAGCGGGCAGCCACGCCCGCCTGTTGACAGGACTTTCTCACCTTGCTAGCATGATGGCGTTGGGCGTTGGTGTCCGGCCAGACGGCTCGTCTGGTCGGGTAACAGGGAATCCGGTGCAAATCCGGAACGGTCCCCGCCGCTGTGACCGGACGTTACCAGACCCGCCCAGTCTCCTTGGCCATTGTCGCGGAAAAAAGCCCCAGGCGGTCTTGATCGCCGAGGGTCGTTGCGACGAGAAGGCCGGGTCGGGTCGAGTCCGGAAGTCAGAAGACCTACCAACGCAGGACTGTCGGCCCTCTGCGTGGGACGGAGGCCGCAGGTAAATCGGCTTTTTCTGGGGTGTGCCTGTTTCATGGTAAATTTTATGATTCCCCAACCCGGCGCTTCATGTGCGCGCCGGGTCGGCTTCACCCTGGTGGAACTGCTGGTTGTCATCGCCATTGTGGGGATTTTGATTGGGCTCCTCTTGCCGGCCGTCCAGGCCGCACGAGAGGCCGCTCGCCGCGCCTCCTGCACGAATAATCTCCGCCAAATGGGGCTCGGCCTGCACAATTATCATCAGGCGATGGGATGTTTTCCCCCGGGGGGCATAGAACATCGCGCAATGATCAACCCCAAGACTGGTCGGCCCTATGGGCCCGCCGGACGGCAACTCGCTTGGTCGGTTTTCCTCCTTCCGTATGTGGAGCAGAAAGCCTTGTATGATCGCATCGACACGGGTAAGCCCTTCGATGCCCCGGAGAATGCTGAAGCGGCCGCCACAATTTTACCGCTCTATATCTGCCCCAGCGCAACCAATCAGCGTGAGCTGCGGCAGGGCCGAGGTCCGTGCGACTACGGGGGAATCTATGGAGAGCGCATTACCAGCCCGAACAATCCACCCAAAGGAATGATGCTCTATGACCGCGCCCTGACGGTGGCCGACTGTATCGACGGAACATCCTGCACGTTGATTATTTCGGAGGATTCTGGATTCCGAGACGGGCAGTGGATCAACGGTCTGAATGTGTTCGATCAGGCTTTTGCCATTAATAAAGCCCCGGCTTTCGAGAACGACATTCGGAGCAAACACCCGGGCGGGGCCAACGGACTCTTCACGGATGGATCTGTGCACTTTCTCAAAGAAACGATGGACCTCAAGGTCCTGGCAGCCCTTTGCACCCGCGCTGGTGGTGAGATTGTGACCGAGTGGTGATCAATCGGTGATCGGTGACATCGCGCTGGCGGTCAGCGCACTTTCGGAGGGGTTTGTCCGATTTCTGAGGGGAAAAGACTCAACAGAAAGGAGTTGCGGATGCGCAGTGGTGTGAGCCTTTTCCTCCTGACCCCTTTGGTGTTGGTGATTGTGAAAGGAGAAGTTGATGCCGGGCCGTATGATCCCGCTGCTGGTCAGCCGGGTTCCCTGGCGGTTCATATGTCCGATCCAGCATTTGCAGGATGGGCCAGCGGCTGGCTGGATTATCAGCCGGGGGCCAATGTCTCTATCACATGGCAAACCCCCAACAAGGCGCTCGGACCCGCGGTAGGTAATTCGTTTGATGTTGTGAGTTTGGGAGAAGGGGGAAGGATCGTCTTGACATTCGACCGGCCTATTATCGACGGAGCCGGCTGGGACTTCGCCGTGTTCGAAAACAGTTTCAACGACACCTTCCTGGAGCTTGCTTTTGTGGAAGTCTCGAGTGACGGAGTCAATTATTTTCGGTTTCCCAACGATTCCCTCACATCTGGTCCTGTGGGGGCATTTGGCGCCGTGGACCCAACCAATATTACAGGTCTGGCCGGTAAGTACCGGCAGGGTTGGGGAACTCCATTCGATCTGGGGGTTTTGGCTGGGATATCGCCGCTGTTAGATCTCACCAACATTCAATTTGTGCGGATTGTGGACATCATTGGGGACGGGACGTTTTTGGATACGTCGGGAGACCCGATTTACGACCCTTATCCGACAACGGGTTCGGCGGGGTTCGACCTGGACGCTGTGGGAGTTCGCTATTTCGCTCCCGAGGCGCACATCGTTCCGGAGCCGTCGGCGCTGGCCATCCTGGTGGGAGGAATCCCGTTTCTGGGTGTCAAGCTCCGCAGAAAATTTCGGAAGTCAAAATCTACTGGTGCGATTCAGGAGACTGAATCAGTGGGTGAGTATGTGACTCTTTCCTAAGTCGTCAGGTTTCTGCTGAGGAGGTGCATCCATGAGAAGCAAGCTACGAAACGCTGTGTGGAAAACTGCCCTGGTTACGGTGGGCATCTTGATCTGTCCCCCGGTATGGGGCGGAGTGGTCGATTTTGAAGACGTGGGAGCCACGCTTCCCCTGAATTCGTACTGGAACGGCTCGCCAAACAACGGGCATAACACGTTCACGTCGAACGGGTTCGTGTTCCATAACAATTACACCCAGGCGTGGGACGTGTGGGACGGGTTTGCTTACTCCAACACAACAGATACGACCACTCCCGGGTACACTAATCAATATTCCGCGATTACGGGAAGCGGTGCGGGTGGTTCGCCAACCTATGGAGTTTCGTTCGTCAATTTATGGGGCGATCTCCCGAGGATCGATGTCCCGGCGGGGGTGTCTCTCCAATCCATGCAGGTCACCAACACGACCTACGCCTATCTCTCCATGCAAAATGGTGACGCCTTTGCCAAGAAGTTTGGCGGTCCATCCGGGAATGACCCCGACTGGTTTAAACTCACGATTTATGGCAAAGATTTGGCCAACCAGATCCTTGGCACCGTGGAGTTTTATCTGGCTGACTTCCGCTTTGTGGACAACACCCTTGACTACATTGTCCACTGGTGGGCCACGGTGGATCTTACCCCCATCAGTTCCGCGCGAATTCTCGAATTTTCCCTGAATTCTTCCGACGTGGGGCCTTGGGGTATGAACACCCCAGCTTATTTCGCGCTGGACAATATCGTGTTCCAAACGCTCGGCAGCGGGGCAGAAGTGGTCCCGGAGCCAGCGAGCCTGGCACTTTTGGCCAGCGGACTTGCTGCGGTCGGAGCCGGTGCATGGTTGCGGCGCCGTAAACGTGCTGCCACAGAGCAATCAGACTGCGCACAGCAAGCAG
>NZ_JBAMME010000235.1:0-5439 GCF_039793925.1 Thermogutta sp.
TTTACGAGGAGGTGGAGTCGGTGGGGGCTACCATCGGCGTCTCCGCCAGGATTCACGAGACTGGCTTCGGCATCCAGTGTTTGGCCGAAGACCTTCCCCGTATCCTGGATGTTCCGGCCGATGTCCTCCGCTATTCCACTTTCCCGCCCCATGAAGTGGACAAACTGTGGGGAAAAATCATCGCCGATCTGGAGGAGCGGGCCCACGACGCCCGCCGGATGGCGTCGCTCACCTTCCGGAAACCGGCCTACTTGCCCAGCCATCCCTACGGCCGCAGCGTGACCGTCTCCCCGCTGACGGCGGACACACCCCAATCCCACATCCAGCGCGACGTTCATCGTCCCCCCTCGTCGAGAGTGCCCGCGTCGCACATTCTTCCGAGGGTGTCCATAATTGCCATTTTGTCCCAATCCTCCGGCTGGTTTCGCCCGCTGACTCGCTCGAATGGATCATGGCATCGCTGTCCGACCGCGACCCACCAGGCAACCGGAGTGCCCAGCACGCGCTGGGTCAGAATCTCAAACAGGCGGGTCTGTTCCATACGGTTAGGGTAGGCTCCCACCTGGGCGCAGCCGGTTTCCGTCGCGATCACTCGCACGCGCATCGGAAAGCGGCCGTTTTCCCATTGTTGCAACACGTCCTGCAAAAACTGCAGGTCGTCGGTAATTTTATTCACCCCCTCATAAACCCGCTCTCCGCAAGGAGCATAGAGATGGGCAGAGTACGCAATGGTTCCCGGCCCGAACGTAACTCCGTAGTTGGCTCCTCGCAAAACTGTCTCGGGCACGGGGAGTTTAAAAAACGAATCCAGGCAGCCGCTCAGGTATTGCCGAATTTGCTCCCTGTTCCCCGTTCCCACGGGCGGGATCAGGATAGGTATACGGGGCTGGTCGGTATTGTAACCAAAACAGACGCCCCGGGCACAGGGGTACATGGTCACGTAATTTCCCGGGGGAGTATATGTCAGCCAAGAGAAACTGTTCGTGAGGGAGCATACCAGGTGCCCCAACAGGTAGTAGTCTCCCGTGAACTCCTTATACCCGTCTCCGTCCCGGTCCCGGAACTGAGGCTCATCTCCGATAACCAGAGGCTGTTCCCACTCATGTTCGAAGTCCACCTCGTTGTACAGTTGCACGTACACCGGATAACGTGCCATAAACTCTGCCACGCTGATATTGCTTCCTTGATAATAGACGTGCGCGTTCCTCCAGCAATCCTGCAGTTCGGGTAGGTACAGTTGTCCTGCCAGAGTATCCCCTTCGGCAGGCACGTATCGCCAGTCGGATGAGAGAGCAAGGCCGGGAGGAATGCCGTAATTCCCCCAGCACCATGGACCCAGGAACGGGTTGTGCGTCTGCGGGTTGTAGCATTGTGAGTTTAGGTACCACCCCGGCACCTTTATCGCAACACGCACAAATAACTGGGTGATGCCGTATTTGATGACCGCGGAGAAGAACTGTTGGGATATGCTCTTGCAACTCTCGCCACCCAGGTGCTGCCAGTAAACCACGAGGCAGTCCGTATGGCGTGCAATTCCTCGCACCACCTCATCCAGATCCCACCCCTCGCCGCCCGGGCCGATATAATTTAAGTGGTAGCACCCGCTTGCGCTTCCTGAAATTCTGTCCACGCCTGTTGTTCGGATTGTTTGCGCTCTGTAGTTCCGGTAGGTCTGGACGAGTTGCTGAAACTCCCCTTCCACGACCAGCGGAGGGGCATAATATCGCATACCGCTACCGATCGGGGCCCTCACCAGTCCCAGCAAAAGCAGGAAAATGAGTGCGATGACAGGTAAACGATCTGCTGTCCTTGCCGACATGTCGCAACTCCTTTCACGGATATTATATCAACCGCGTTGTGGTTCTGTGCCGTGTCGCAAGATGCAAAAAGTCACTGATTACAAATAGGAAGGTACGATGAATCTAACGGCCGCGCTGAAATTTCTGTTCCGGTGGATCAGGGGTGACCCCAGTATTTTCTTCCCGGGGGAAAAGGGGAGAATGGTAGAAGTGTGGGGTAAGTTGTACTACGCCTACTACCTGCCCGTGACAGAGCGGGGAGTAGAAGCGTTCCAGCGGGAAGCTATGGCGACAATCATCCAGCAGTTACAAGATGGTCGCCGTGCGTTTAATATGGTATACCTGATTGCAGACGGCACTCTCCATGGCGTGTTTTTGTTGGTATATGCTCCCCGCAAGTCCCGACCCCTTCCCCTGGAGGAATACGGCCTGAAACCCCTTTCCCCGGAGGAGTTCAACGAAATCATCCGGGATTTCCTGGGAATTAGACGACTTCCGGTTACCCTTGCCCGGAATTTGTAGTCGCAGGATCGCGGGTTGCGGGTCGCAGGAGGAGGAAGCATGAAACGCATGTTACGGATCGACGCAAGGGGGGCGGAAATCGCTGTGGCGTTCCGCTACCACCTCCCCCCCGAAAAACTGCACCTGGCTTTCTGCATGGTCCCCGTCCCATCCCGTATAGAGGTCTGGCGGGAAGGAGATGGGTGGCAAGCAGTGGTCACCTATACGATTCCCATTTCGCCCGGGATGCGGTCGTTGCACATCAAACGCCCCCGAGCAGTTCCCCCTCCCGAGATGCCGGAGCCAACCCCGCTCCCCGCAGGACAGCAGGAAGTCGCGATCGCGCGGGGAAACTGGCGACGGGTGGCATACAACTATGCCCTTGCCCTGTTGCCGCAGGTTGTTCTGGTGGTCATCCCTCCTAGGGGGGCAGAGAAGGGGAAGATCGGTTTTGTGCCGATGGACTTGTAACAGGTAAGCGGCGCCCTTGGTCGCAAAGTCGTAGGTCGCAAATGATCGTAGGGATTGACCTAGATGGAACGATTGTGGATTATGCCTGTCTCCAGCCGGTCGTACGCGTTCGTCCCGATCTGGCCGAGGTTCTCGGGGCGGTTGGGATAGAGATTGCTGGCCGCCCCGTAGCTGTCCTGAGTAACCAGGGCGGGCTACCTTGGGGGGTTCTGGGGGTTGCACGGGAAGACGGTCGCCCGTATCCAACCCCCGCGTACTTTCTCCGGCGATTGGGGATGGCCGTCCAGGCCTTGGAATCCCTGGGGGCCGTGGTAGAGAAGGTGGGAATATGTGTTTACCACCCCAAAGCCCCGCAGGAAGCTATCCTCAGGGCTGCGGAAGAAGTGGAAAAGGGGATTGAGGTTGGGAAAATCCAATGGTTGATCACGGCAGATCCCGACTATCGTAAGCCTCGCCCCGGTCTTCTGCTGTGGGCGGGGGTAGCAATGTATATTGGCGATGATGAGATAGTAGATGGGGGCGCCGCCGCTCTGGCGAGTGTCCCTTTTATTCGTGTCCCCAGATTTCTGTAAAGTAGGACAAAATGAACCTTGTCCTACATAAAAGATGGGCGCATTCCTCTGACAAAGGAATGCGCCCCAAAGTGGACAAACAGGCTGCATGCGCTCCTACTCATCCTCGATCGGGACGTGTAGTCCCTCCATCGCAGCAATAAACTCGAGGAAGTGTTCGGACCAGCCGCTGACCTCGGCAGTCCATACTCCATGATAGTTTATGCCCCGATCATGGGAACTCACGTCGATGATATAATTCGTCTTCCCGAACGGCTGGGGTATACGACGGGATGGATAATCGCAATCCTGGCTATCGGAGAATACAATGATCCGGTCCGGGTCTTCCCGCTCTTGTGCCCGGATGTATTCCAGGCACTGGCGGGTAAAAATTCCGCCGTGGCCGAGGCGCTCCGTGGCCTGCAAAATTGCATCGCGCAAGGCAAAACCCCGGCGAGGCGGCAAAAGAGCGGTCGCATGCTGTCGCAGCGAATCATTTCCTGCCGTCGCGTAGACGGCAATTCTTTCACATGCCTCCGCGGCCAGGATGGCCATGGCCGCGGCCGCGTCGAGGCGCGTAAATTCCCCCCCCGCACTTAGGGGAGTGTACATCGAGCCGGACACATCCACCACGAAGATGGTGTATCCGGGCAACCGGGGGAACCGGGCGAGACACTTGAACATCAGCGCCTCGATCTCCCGTTCCCATCGGGGAGCGTGCTGAGCTGCCGCGAGGAAATTGAGCGGCAGCAGCCACCGCGGGCTGATCGTCTCAAACCCACGGCGCATCACCTCGGGGTCCACGCCCGCCTCCTCCATGTTCCGGAGGTTCCTGAGAAATGCGAGGGCGCCGATGCGGCGCTCGAGGATCAACCGGGTGAATGTCTCTCGCGCGTCTGCCCCGGCCGACAGGGCCACTTCCCATGTGTCCGCTGGGGGCAGATTGTCATTGGCGATTTGCCGAAAAAGTTCCACCCGGTCGGGGGTAGGCTTGGGGTGGGTCAGGAACATCACGTCCCTGACGCGGATTGGGCCCTTTCGCCGGGCGTACTTCGAGAATTGATACAAGTCGAAATTCTCGAACGCCCGCGACAGGCCCTTTTTTACCTGGGCGGAGAGCGGACACCGCCCCTCATCCCAGTAGAGGGCCAGGAATTCCCACAACTCGTCGGGCCGCAGAATGATCTGTGGAAGGAGATCCGCGACGAGATGTTTGTGCGTGTCATACCGCGCCATCTCCCGCGCGAGGAGAAGCGGGACACGGCGCAATTTTTGTTTTCTCCTGGCCTCCACGGCAATTTGGAAGACCGTTTCTGGGGCTACCTGTGGGACGAGGCGACGGATATTTTCCATCACCGACGTCCCGTCCTGATACGCAATGTCCTCCCCCAGCAGGCAGGTCATCACCGCCCGCCGAAGGAGGGCCTCCGGCTCCTGCATCGCCGCGAAGGGGCCGTAGCCCCCGGCAAGCCGCGCGGAGGGATCAAATATCCCATCAGGCTGGTTGATTGGCATTTTTGCCCCCTTTCCCCATGGTTTGCTTAACTGGCTTTCAGTGCCCCCGGTGGGGCTTGAACCCACAGCCAGTGGCTTAGAAGGCCACTGCTCTTCCTTTGAGCTACGGGGGTCCACGGCGAGTTGCGGGGGTCCACGGTTTGCCCTCATTGTACCGCCCTAGGGAACACCTGGGGGGGCGGACTCGCTGGCAACGAAGTATCCCCCCCTATCACCACTAGGGCCACGTCGGGGAACAACCGGGAGGGGCTCGGCCAGACGAAGTATCCCTCCCTATCACCACCGAGGACGTCTGTAATGATACCACAAACCTCACGTTTTGTCAAGGGTTTGCCACCAGCCACCAGGGCAAAGATATCTCCTATGATTGGGCCCTGCCTTTTATGAGGAGATTGGTGGTGGAAGCCAACGGGGTGGCGATGCTATCATCAGTTCAACAAGCTGTATTGCGATGATCGCTCAGCGATGAGGCCTGCTGAGGGGACACGGAGGACGCGGGCTGAACCCAGCGGTCAGAGCCTTGCGGTTTCCCCGATAGGCGTTGGCGAACTCTCAGGGTTAGAACGACACGCCCTATCCATCACACGCATGGCATGATGCGC
>NZ_JBAMME010000236.1:0-9752 GCF_039793925.1 Thermogutta sp.
GGTTTCCGGAAGAGCGATGGCTTTCTCCAGCAAAAACTCCCAAATTTCCGGCCAGTCATGCCGTGCCAATTGAGCCCAGAAAAATGGGAAATTGAGCTCCGTCACACAGGTGACAATACGCCACACTGTGCGGACGATGGAGAGCACATCGCCCAAGGAATCCGGGATCTTGTCCGGAACGGTGGGGTCATTTTCTTCAGGCTCGTCGGACGTCAGGTGAAAGGCGAGCGCAAGGTCCCCTAAATGCAACATACCCGGATTCTCGGACTTCAGCCACAGTCTCGTCAACAGGCTCGTCAGAAATACCCGCTGGACCAGAAGCTCGTCTGGAAACCGCTGCTCAAGTGGCAGACCTCGCCTGTAATCGTCGTGGTACCGAACGGAATGAAGACGCAACAACGGCGTCGCGGCGGGTGAGTCTTGATGGTCCCCTATAAATGCGTCAATGAGACGCGATTTCAGAACTCGGAAGAATTCTTCCGGCGGACTTACCTGGAGAGGGGAAACGCCTTGGGCGTCAAGGCTCGACAAAACGGCTGCCAGCGCGAGCGGATCGCGGAGCAGGACATGAAGCAGTTCCGCACCGAGGGGACGGTGAAAATCGGAACCTAACTCGCGCCAGGCGCGTATCGCGTCCACCAGTCGGCCGAGGTGGCGGAACAACACGCGACTGATTCCCACGAGGGTGGCATCAGCGATCCAGAAGCTCTTCTCGGCGGGAGATCGCGTGAGAATTTTGAACATCAGGTCAGCACACGAGCCTTGCGCGCAGCATCTCTTCTCCGGTCAGCCGCGAGGCAAGAGAGACCAGGCTCCGCCACTGCTCCGCCGGTTCGCCGTTCAAACGTGGGACCGCGAGGGAATATCGAGCAACTGGCAGATGCGATCCACGAGTTGCTCGATTTCGAACGGTTTATGGAGGAAATCGTCGGCCCCCACCGCTTTGAGCTCCTGAATGCGGTCCTCTTCCACCATGCCCGAGATGCAGATGATGCGGATATCGTTCATGTTGGGATCGGATCGCACCACCTGGCAGACATCCTTTCCATTGATGTCGGGGAGCATGATGTCAAGGACGATGAGGTCAGGATGGTATTCTTTGACCGCCATCCCGGCCTCGAATCCGTTGTTGACGGTACGGACCTCAAAGCGGCCGTCCCGAAGCAGGACATCCCGAATGAGTTCCACCAGTTCTTCATCGTCATCGACGATGAGTATCCGGTGTTTGGTGTTTTCGAGGGCATCCAGAGGGATGCCGTTTTCCCGCATGAAGTTGATCAGAGCATCGCGGGGAATACGACGGAAGCGGCTTCCCGGAACGCGGAATCCCTTCAATTGACCTGAATCGAAGCAGCGGATGATAGTCTGCTGGCTCACCTTGCAGATCTTCGCTGCTTCTCCAGTCGTAAAGACGGTCTTGCTTGCGAGCGGTGATTGGCTGTTCCTTTTCTTCGCCACGGTTCTCGCCGGAAAGTCAACGAAACCCCAGCCCGAAGGTCGGCAGTTGGCTGCGGGTTTCTGGTCCTCCGTGTCACCACTATCCGGGAAACAGGCGGCGAGTTCGCGAGAATCCGCAAACTCTGCACCTCCCGTAGCTGCCTACGAGCAGCAGGCTCATCCGGTCCTGCCGACTTTACCGAATTTGCCAACCGCCGCTCATTATACTTTCACCAAAATCCCTGTCAATACGAGTTTTTCGCCTTTAACTCGCTTGCCTAGCAATGGTTACGTCATCTCGATTTTCTGCCACACCTTTGCTTCGCGATGGGCCGTCAATTATTCATGTTGCCTGATCAGAATTTTCAGCCTACAGCATGCAGTTGCTGTGACCGATAACTCCGACATATTTTCGAGAACGGCACTTCCAGAATGCAGGCCAGATGAGCCAACCGATCTTGTCGGATTCCGGTAGCGATTACCGCACAACCATCGGCTTCCAGCCGGGGGATGGAGATGCGGCAGGACGGCGTCAACCGCTGTTTCCACTGCGCTACTTCCCGCCCCGTTTTTTCTTCTTTTCGCCTTTTGCCGCCTTTTTCTGAGTGGCAGAGCGGCCCGTCTTGGCTTTTTTAGGAGGAGCGGTTTTAGCTCTGGCTTCTGCCGTCTTTGTGCGCGCCTTTCTAGGAGGCGAAGGGGCCGTTGCCGCGGTTGGCTCGGCTTCTTCGGGCTGGCCTTTTATGGGTTCAGCCGTCTGTCCGGCTGCGCCTTTGTCGGCCGCTGTAGGTTGATCCGAAGTTGAGGGAGCCAGGTCGGTCTTTCTCGGGCGTCCGCGACGTTTGGGCTGAACGGCGGGCGCGGTGTCTTCCCGCGCAATGGGAGCCGGCAGCGGAGTTGCTTCGGTAGTGGTCATAGCGGGTTCCAATTGTCCCTGTTCCCAGGCCTCCAGCCGCTCCAGGGCTTGCGGATCCATGGCCTTGAAGACCTTGGCCACCACCGGCGCGTGGTGATCGGCCCAGAACTCGGCGGCGAATTCATGCAGCAGCCAGGCAAATTCGACGCCTTTACTTTTGGGGATTGCCCGTTCCAGGCCCGCCACCGTACCCGACGCCACTTCCGATTCCTCCGCCAGGCCAAGAAGGTTCAGTACCCGCAGAGTGGCCATATCGAGAGGAATGGTGTGCCCGCCCAGCGCGTTTTGCACCACATAGGAGACCATGAAGCGGGAAACGCCGTCGATTTTTTGGAGGCGTTCGATCGCCTGTCCCAGCGTGAGTTTCCGCAACTCTTCCAGGTCGAACGAGTAAGTTGATTCAAAGATGTGCTGAAGAGGGCACTTGATCCGCGTGGCTGCGGCTGCCGGATCGGGCAATCCTTCGCCGGCTTCGGCCAAATCACGAATCGTGCATACCCGAATTTCATTCCAGTCGAAAAACTCGGTTTTGAGGACCTGAAAGACCCGCTCGGCCACGGCGTACCGGGCGTTTTCCAGCACCGCCGCGAACATCAGATGTTCGAGGACGGGCAACGCCGGATCGGCGGGCTTGGCCTTGTACTGCCGAGATAAAACTTCGTGCAAGCGTGTGAACTGTTGGGCGCGACTCGGTGTGGTCATCCTTCCTGAAGTCCTTGCTGAAGTCGAGTGTCCTCGAGCCATGGCCATCCTCACCCCAGAGAAGAGACCCTTTCCAGAACGGTACCGTGTGGGGGTTTCACGCCGACTGTGGATTTGATTCCGGATCGGAACTTCCCTCGGCAACTTGCCGCTCATCCGCTGACGCATCGGGAAGCACCGACCCCGCCGCGCCGGCCGAAGCCGTTTCCGTCACCTCGTCCACGGATGTCCCCTCTTCACCTGTCTCCGTGGAAGCAGGGTGCGGAAGAATCTCGGCGAGAATTCGGGAGATCTCGATGGAACGCTTGACGCCCTGATCCAGCACAAACGTCAACTTGGGCGTCCACCGTGTTTCGATCTTTTCTGCGCATTTTGCTTGCAAAAAGCCGGCAGCGCTCTGTAATCCGCGGAGTGTCAATCGCTGCCGCTTTTCATCTCCCATCACGGAAACATGGACCTTGGCAAAGCGGAGGTCTTCGGAAACCTCCACGTACGTGACGGTCACATCCCTCACACGAGGGTCCTTCAATTCGAAGAGGATCGCCGAACTGACGACATGGCGCACGGCTTCGGCGAGTTTCAGGGCACGTCGCGAGCTCATAGCGAGTTCCTCTCCGGACAAAGGGACGGATTGCCTGTTTTTACATTTTTATTATGGGAACGGGAATGACGACAGTCCGCCATGTGGGGAGGTGCTTCGCAACGACCCAGCCGGCTACGAGGCGGATTGTCCTACCGTTTCGAAGCTGCGTTTGACTTCCTCCACCCGATAAGCCTCGAGAATATCCCCTTCCTTGATGTCGTCGAAACCGGCGAGTCTGATACCGCATTCGTAGCCTTCGCGAACCTCCCGCACGTCGTCCTTCTCCCGACGCAGAGACTCGATGGGATAGTCGCCGACGATGCGGTTCTGGCGAATAACGCGGAGTCGGGCATCGCGGGTGATGATGCCGGACAGCACACGGCAACCAGCCACATTTCCCACTTTGCTGATCCGGAACACCTTTTGAATGAGGGCCCGCCCCAGTTCGACCTCGCGCTTTTCCGGCTGGAGCATGCCTTCCAGGGCTGCTTTGAGGTCGTCCACCACCTGGTAGATGATGTCGTACCGCCGAATTTGCACGTTGAGCTGCTCGGCGAGTTCTCGGGCATCTTCGTCCGGAACCACATTGAAACCGATGATAACGGCATCAGAAGCATCCGCCAGATGGACGTCGGCCACGGTGATCCCACCCACCAGAGCCTGAATGACCTCGATCTTGACCTCGGGATGCTCCAATTTGGCGATTTCTTTGAGGATGGCCTCGATGGAGCCGCGGGTGTCCGCCCGCAGGATGATATGCAGCGTTTTCTTCTCCTTTTGGCTGAGCCGCTCGAAGAGGTTTTCCAGTGTGACGTGGGAGCGAGCCTGGGCCAGCTCCCGCTGGCGGGCCATCTCCAAACGATGTTCGGCAATCTTGCGGGCTTTGGCGATGTCCTCCAGGACAACAAAACGGCTTCCCGCCTCGGGCACATTGTCAAGGCCAATAACGTCGACGGGACGAGCAGGCGGGGCCTCCTGCACCCGCTTGTGCGGCTGGAGCGGGTCGTACATCGCTTTGATACGGCCGTGGGCCGTGCCGCACACTACGATATCTCCCGGCCGTAAAGTACCCTTTTGCACCAAGAATTTGGCCACGACACCTCGACCGGGCTGGAGAGACGCCTCCAGACAGGTACCGCACGCCGGGCGGTCGTAATTGGCTTTTAACTCGAAAATGTCTCCCAAAGTAATCAGCGTGTCGAGCAGTTCCGGAATCCCCTGGCCGGTAAGGGCACTTGTCCGCACCATTTCCACATCCCCACCCCATTCGGTAGGTACCAAACCCAGCCCTGTCAACTGTTGCATCACCCGTTCCGGTCGCGCCCCGGGGAGGTCCACCTTGTTCAGCGCTACGACGATGGGAACGCCGGCTGCTCGCGCGTGGCTGATCGCCTCTTCCGTTTGAGGCATGACGCCGTCATCCACCGCCACCACGAGAACTACGATATCGGTGCAGTTAGCCCCCCGGGCCCGCATGGCCGTGAAGGCCTCGTGTCCAGGAGTGTCCAAGAACGTGATCGGGCGACCGTTCTTTTCTACCTGATAGGCGCGGATATGCTGGGTGATTCCGCCTTTTTCTTTGGCCGCTACGTTGAGGCCCAGGATTTTATCCAAAAGCGACGTCTTTCCGTGGTCCACGTGCCCAAGGAAGGTGACGACCGGTGGCCGAGGACGCAAAGATTCTTCCGGATCAGGCGTGTTCCAGATGGCTTCGATTTCTTCTTCCGGATCGGTTTCGGCACGGAAGGTGACATCCACTCCCAGTTCGGCGGCGAGAAGCTCAGCCGTCTCCTGGTCAAGTGTCGCGTTGATGTTGGCGAGGGTTCCCATTTCAAAGAGCTTGGCAAGGACCTTCTGAGCGGGGAGGCCCAGGGCTTCAGCGAACGAACGAACCGTGCAAGGGAGTTCCAGAACCACGCTGCTTTTCCGAGGTGCGGCTGTTGAGACACTCCGTGTGCGGCGGAGCCGGGTCTGTTGGGTGGTGGTCGTTTCGGGTTCGAGGTCTTCATCCTCCTCGATCTTGACCACCTCTTTCTTACGCTTGACTTTGCCTGCCGCGGCCTCCTTTTCCAGGAGGTCCTCCTTATCCTCCACTTTACCACGGCGGCCTTTCTGCCGGGGGAGGACCGGCAGAGGTTCTTCAGCTTCCGCTTTTTCTTTTTCTTTCTTCTTGCCTTTTCGCTTTTCCTCCTGCTGCCGGAGCAGATGCTCTGCCAGCGGCATGGCCCCCATTTTAGATGCTTTAATCGCGTCCAGGGGCAGTCGAATCTCCGGTTTTTGCGGGGGCGGCTCCTTCGGTTTGGCCACGGGCGACGGTTTTGGCTGCGGAATCGGTGCCAATCTAGCTAACCGAGGAAGAGGCGGTTCGGTTTTGCTTTTTTTCTCCTTTCTGGGGATACCGGGTGGCGGAGTCCCCTCTCGCCTGGTGCGACGCAACTCGGGAATGGGGCGAATAGCGGCGAGCCGTTCCGGATCGATCGGCGGAACACCGCCCGTGGAGGGGGTAGCTTCGCTCGGAGGTTGACTGGCCGCTGCCTTTTCTGCTAACTCGGTAGGAGCCGCTGAAACCGTTTCAGGCGCGCTTTGTGCTAGCGGAGCGGACGGTTCCGCCTCGGCGCCCGTGCCTGCCGTGGCAATCTCCGGTGGGGGCGGCGTCAGAATAAACTCCTCGGCCTGAGGGACGGCGAATGTCGTGGGAGACGCCGGTTTCTCTTCCTCGACAACAGGGCTTCTCTCGGCGACACCAACAGAAGATGCTGTCTCGACGGGGGTAACAGGCGCCGCTTCAGGCGGCATTTCCGGAAGAGGCGCTTCTGGAATTGCCGGCTCGGCCGGTCTTGCCGCGGCTTCGGCAGTCAAAGGAGGCGGTGCCGCTTCAAAGGCGGTGGTCTCCACCACGGCTGTACCTTCAGACACCATCTGTGGTGGACCCGCCTCTACCACCGCAGAAGTAGTCGCCGCTTGCTCTGGGGTCTCCTTGACCGCAACAGGAGCGGCCAGCTCCGGCTCTTCTTTCTTCTCCGGCTTTTCCGGCTGCTCCGGCTTTTCCGGTTCCTTGCGCTGGGGCGGACTCGGCGGCAGTTTCTCGACCTTTTTGTCGAGAACGGGCACCTTACCCAGGGCGGTCCCTGCCGGGGGAATGTAGTCCTCTCGGCGGAAAGCAGAAATGGGACCGGCGGTGGGACCCGCGGTTGGCGCCATGCGGTCTCGCCCGCCCTTGCCGCGCTTGAGATATTCCTTGACAAGAGAAACTTCTTCGTCAGTGAGGCTGGCCAAAGCGGAAGTCTTCTGGAGCTTCAGCTCCTGGCAGACCTCCAGCAACTCTTTAGTCTCGATTTTGAGTTCTTTCGCGAGATTGAAGATCCGTTGCGCCACGTAATCCCCTCCGGATTTCGGCGATGTTTCGCGAAATCCCGTCTTGTTTGACCGTTACCTATGCATCGGCAGCCTCCTCCGCCAGACCGCGGATCGATCCGCAGACAATCCCACCCCGGGGAGCGTTGGGAGTGGGAAGGACGTTGCCTTTCCCTATCCAGTTTACCCGATATCCCTCTTTTTGTTTATCGGCCCAGGAGAGACGATTTACCGCCTCCAAAAATGCATGGGGAATGTTGTAGCGGGTTTTTGCCCGCCCCATTCCATAGTCGGAGTAGTCTCTCCGCTCGGGAAGCCGTCTTCCCTTCCGGCCCACCGCCTCCGTGACCACCCCAGAAAGGACATCTGGGGTCCCAAAAAGCGAATTACCCCGTCGTTTCCTCTCAGCCCGACGTTTCCTCCGGTTCGGAAGTCACACTTTCGGCCGCCGCTGGGTTTTCTTCAGCAGCCACGTCGCTGTCGGTCCCTTCTTCCTCTGGAGAGAGGGAAGGTGGCTCGGGAGGTGCTCCTTCGGCCCGAGCTGCCGCCCGCTCCCGTTCAAGCTGTCGCTGCCGCCGCCGTTCCTCGGCCGCAAGCTGTTCTGCTTCTTCGGCTTTGGCTTCCGCCTGAGCAATGATATGCATCGCTTGTTCTTCGGTGAGGCCTCCCATTTCCATGAGATCGTCCGGCTCGATTACCGAAAGGTCATCGTAAGAGAGGAATCCTTCCCCCACCAGCCGATCGGCCAGTTCTTCCGACACTCCCTCCAGAGAAGCAAAGCCCAGAAGGGCCTGTTCGAGCTGCTCATTGAGCTCGTCGCGGGTCATGATTTCGATGTCCCAGCCCACCAGCTTGCTGGCCAGTCGCACGTTCTGTCCCCAGCGTCCGATCGCCAATGAGAGCTGGTCTTCTGGAACCAGCACGATGGCCCGGCCCAGCATCTGGCAGAGAATCACCTCCTCCACCTTGGCCGGCTGCAGGGCATTGGGGATCAAAACCATAAGATCATCGTCCCAGCGGATGATGTCGATCCGCTCTCCGTTCAATTCTTCCACGATGTTGCGGATGCGGTTGCCGCGGAGTCCCACACACGCCCCCACTGGATCGACCCGTTGATCCAGACTGACGACGGCCACTTTGGTGCGATAACCCGGCTCCCTCGCAATCGATTTGATCTCGATGATGCCGTCGCTGATTTCGGGGACTTCCTGCTCAAAAAGTCGCACGACAAAAGTGGGACGGATGCGGCTGAGGACGATCTTGAGCCGTGGCCCCACTTTTTTCACCTCGGTAACGAGGGCACGAATGCGTTCGTTGGGATGGCGCGATTCCCCGGGAATCTGCTCACTTTTGGGAAGGATGGCCTCTGTCCGCGGCAGACTGACGATCACCGCCCGGGGTTCAACCTTTTGCACCGTGCCTGTTACAATCTGGTCCAGCAGCTCTTGATACTCGTCATAGAGGACATCGCGTTCCGCTTCGCGAATTTTCTGGAGGATGACCTGCTTGGCTGCCTGGGCACCGATCCGGGTGAGCTGCTCGGGATCGATGGACTGCTCACCCCGATAGCCAGTGATCACACCCGTTTTGCGGTCGATGACGATTTTGATCTCTTCCTGCTCGCCGAATCGTTTGCGCGCAACGGAAGTGAGGGCCGCCTCAATGCTTCTAAAGACGACCTCTTTATCGATATTTTTGTCCCGGTGGATCGCGTCGACGATCCTCAACAGTTCGTCGGGGTTCATTGACAACCTGCGTGCGTCCGACAGACCTTCGAGTTCGGGCTACTAAATAACAAAAAACCGTCCGCCGCCGTCGTGCAGCAAGTCGCCGCACACCCGGCTTGCGACGGTTCCCAGAACTATAGCGCGATCCCAAGCCGCGTCCGCGCAGCCTTTTGCTTGCGCGGGGCCTTTCACCCTGCAAAGCTGGCGGCAACTTACCTGCCTAGGCAGTGTCTGTTCACCATACCCGGCTACTGGCTACCTGTCAAGTGTCAACGGCAACCTTCAGATTTTTCTCCTCCCCGCCCGGGGGCGCTCTTTCTTTGTGTCTCTTGCTCCGTTTCACGCCAGAATTTGTACCAATTCGTTGTTCCACCGCGCAGCGGAATTTATAGTAGTAAAAGGTGTCCCTGTCTGCACGGCATGACACCGTTGGGGGCACAACCACTTCATGGAGTGAAATTCTGCCCCCAAAAGGAAGAGGAACGGCCTGTGACACACGGGCGAAGGAACGTTCGGCGTCGAAAACCGCATTGAAGGGCCTGATACCTCTCCCGGGTGGAACACTGGCCCCAAGGAGCAGGTTCGAGTTCATTTTTCGGGTCGGTCCTGATATTGGGGAGAGGGTTCGCGGGTTTTCCCCGGGGCATGAGCAATGGCGCCATGCCCTGGGCTGCGTGGTGAGGAATTAACAAGGAAACTGGCGGTGCAACAGGTCGTTGCAGGGACCGGGCTGGGCAACTTGAGACCCGCCGAACAGCTTTCCGACCGACAGCGTAAAGCCTACCGGTCCCCTCCCTGTTGAGAGTGGGGTTTTCACAATTCCAATGGCCAACGATAGAGGAATCTGGCGATGAGTGAGGCGCAAGTGAGTCCGGCCGTTAAACCGTCGGAAACAGGCAAGTCACCGCCGGAAGTCGTTATTGAGACACGAACCCTCTCCAAGGTTTATCGCGACTTCTGGGGACGCACAAAAGTCCAGGCCCTTAAAGCCCTCGATTTGCAGATTTATCGTGGTGAGGTTTTCGGTCTGCTGGGC
>NZ_JBAMME010000236.1:9762-35767 GCF_039793925.1 Thermogutta sp.
CAACGGCTCCGGCAAAACCACCACGATGAAACTGCTTCTGGGGCTTCTGCTGCCGACTTCCGGTGAAGTTTACGTGTTCGGCCGGCCCGCCACTGATGTCTCGAAAAACGAGCGGATCGGTTATCTCCCGGAAGAATCTTATCTCTACCGCTTTCTCAACGCCGAAGAGACACTCGACTTTTACGGCCGCCTGTTCAATATGCCGCGATCAGTGCGGCGTCAACGGGTGGCGGACCTCATCGAAATGGTGGGATTGACTTGGGCCAAGAAACGGCCGCTCAAAGAATATTCCAAGGGGATGACTCGCCGGATTGGGCTGGCGCAGGCCCTGATTAATGATCCGGATCTAATTCTGCTGGACGAGCCAACCTCCGGGTTGGATCCGATTGGGACGCGAGAGATGAAGGATCTCATTCTCCGCCTGCGGGATCAAGGGAAGACTGTCGTGATGTGCAGTCACCTCCTCGCCGACGTGCAGGACGTTTGTGATCGGATCGGCATTCTCTATCAGGGAGAATTGAAGGAACTGGGGCGAGTCGATCAGCTTCTCGCCATGCGGGACGTCACAGAAATCCGTGTCCCCAGGATGTCACCCGACGCGGAGGCCGAGGTCAAGGCCGTTCTGGCCAAGCACGGCCTGGAGATTCTTTCCTGGGGAAATCCCACCACAAGCCTGGAACATCTGTTCTTGCGGATCATCCGGGAAAGCGAAGAACATCCGGGTCTGCGAGTACACGGACGAGGTGACGGCCATGCCGATCGAAATTGAATTGCCACAACTTTCCACCTGGATCGGCCCCGCTTTTCTGGCGTGGCTCAGTGCAGCGCTCGGTCTTGCTACCTTGTGTGGCCTGATCGGATTCATTTGGTGCTTACTTTTGTACGGCCGCCGCGCACCGCAGCGATTCTGGGACCTGCTGCGTTCGGGCGTAGTCGATCTTGTGCTCGTCAGCCCGCGACGCATTGGGGCCCTGGCCTGGCTCACGATCAAGGAAGCCTTTGGACGCAAGGTGACTGTGGTGGTCTTGCTTTTTTGCGTGGGCCTGCTGTTTGCCGGATGGTTTCTCGACCCCACCAGTTCTGAACCCCATCGCTTGTACCTGAATTTTGTGCTGGGGACAACGAATTATCTGGTGATTCTTTTGGTCATCTTCCTGGCAGCTTTCCGCCTCCCCGGAGATATTCAAAACAAGACGATTTTCACTGTCCTCACGAAGCCGGTTCGCACTTCCGAGATTGTGACCGGTCAAATACTAGGACTGATTGCCGTTGGCAGCTTCATCCTGGGAACGATGTGGATCATCAGTTATCCGTTTGTGGTCCGCGGCCTCTATCACACGCACGCCGTCAACCCGGCGGACCTGCGCCCCCTCGGGGAGCCCGTCACGCTGCCGGACGGCTCTCAGGGTCAGGCGCTGCAGGGCTGGACGGAACCGACCTGGGGGCACCGCCACCGATTTTTCGTGGACGCCAACGGCAATCCCCGCGTCGATATGGAGCGAGGCCACACGCACTCGGTGCGGGTGGAAAAATCGGCCGACGGCAAAGTGACCTATCGCCTGGGAGGCCCCGAAGGACAACTGGTCGCCCGAGTCCCGATTTATGGCAGTCTGGTCTTTCGTGACCGCAACGGGTTCGATGTCGAAAAGGGGATCAGCGTGGGTGATGAATGGACGTACCGGAGTTATATCGAGGGTGCTTCCCAGGCGGCTGCCATCTGGACGTTCAAAAACCTCAAACCCGAGGAGTTCCCTGGCGACACCATCCCCATTGAAATGAACATCGGCGTGTTCCGGACCCACAAGGGAGACATCGAACGGGGAATTCTGGGAAGTCTTTCTGTCCGGAATCCGGAAAACGGCCTGATGGTCGAATTGCAGGTGTTTGAATCGAAGGAGTTCAGCATCTTAGCGCTGGACATACCCAAGAAGATCACACGGTTTTCCAGTGTTCGCGTGGAACCTCGCAAAATCAAGCATGCTAACGGCACCATCGAATACGTGTCTCTCAAACCCGTGGATCCAAAAGTCCTCTCCCAGAAGGAATTCGATCTTTTCCGGGATTTCAGGTCGTCGGACGGAACGATCGAGATCTGGATTCGCTGCCTGGAAAGCGGGCAGTACTTTGGGATGGCCAAGCCGGATTTGTACATTCGGGCGGGAAACCGCTCGTTCTTCCTCAACCTATTTAAGGGCTATTTCGGTATCTGGCTGCAGATGGTATTGGCCATCGGTTTTGGGGTCACGCTCAGTACTTTTCTGGGAACTCCCGTGACGCTGGTATCCACGCTCGGGGTGACGATCGCGGGCATGGCACACCAGTTCATGCGGCAGATTGTGACGGGAGAGCTTTATCCAGGGGTGGAGACGCCCGCCCGATTCGGTCCCATTGAGTCGTTCATCCGCCTTTTCACTCAGGAAGGTGTGATGGTGGAAATTCCTCGCACGCTTGGTCTGACCGTCGCGCGAGCCATCGACTTGGTTTTCCTGGCCTGGCTCAACCTGCTCTCGTACATCGTTCCGCCGATGGATCGGCTGGGATTCATTGACTTCGTGGCGTACGGATACAACGTCAGTCCAAGTTTACTGGCCGTGAATATCATCACCGTGGCAGGCTATCTGGTGTTGCTCATCGTGGCCGGCCATTTCTTCCTGCGATCTCGTGAGGTGGCAGCATGACCTCGCGTCAGCAGTTTTTGCGAAAGATTGTGTATCTGGTCATTATGGCAGTTTTGCTGGGGGTCTTGGCTTATCTGGGGACGCCGGCGGCACCTTCGCGCGATCCCCAACGGAGCAGTCCCGGCGGAGTGCTGGCCCAGGTCCGCGAAAAGGAAGGCCTGACCCCCACCCAACTCGGCCAGCTCGACCCCAGCGGCGAAGCGATCAAGCTGGCGACTCTGGGAATGCGTGGTGTGGCCGTCCATATCCTCTGGATGAGAGCGGAAGACTACAAACGACGCAAAGATTGGACGAATCTTTCGGCCGCGCTGGAGCAGATGGTCAAACTGGAACCCCATTTCGTCACCGTGTGGCGACACCAGGGATGGAACCTTGCCTTCAACGTCTCCGTGGAATTCGACGACTACCGCGAACGCTTCCGCTGGGTCATCCGCGGCATCAAGTTCCTTCAGGAAGGCATTCGCTACAACGAACGCGAACCTGTCCTGTATGGCGACGTGGGATGGACCTATGGCTGGAAGATCGGAATGGCCGACGAAAGCAAGCAATTCCGGCGGCTATTTATGGATCCGGCCGACCCCTACGAAATCCATCAGGGCCGTCCCCCTAAGGATAACTGGCTGGTTGGAAAAGATTGGTACCGAGAAGCGGAACGACTCACCGACCAGGGGGCCATCCTGCGAACCACACCGTTGATCTTCTACTCTCATCGGCCCAAATTCCAGATGAACTACGCGGAAGCCATCGAAAAAGAGGGAACCTTTGGTGAAACGGCGATGGATGCCTGGAAAACTGGATGGTATGAGTTCGTCAACGAATTCGGCCATCGGGAACTTCCCAGCGGTTATGAGGACTTCCCCACCATTCGCCTCTATGAACGTGAGCTTCTCCTCCAGCAGGCACGGGAGCTCGCGCAACAGATCGACGAGCTCGCGCCTGGACTGCGGGAACAATTGCTCGCTGAACGCCGCAAGGAGCTGACGCCGGAAGAACAAAAGGCCTACGACACGCCGGCGTATGATCGCACGGTCCGCCAGGTGGAACTCGCGCTGTCCGCCGAAATCAAAATGCGGCTCACTCACGAGCAAGTGGCACGGCGTATTACAGACTCAGCCAAGCGGAAGAAAGCCCTCGAGCTAGCCCGCAAGGCGATGGAACTGGAACGTCGGGCACAAATCGTCGAACATAATCGCAACATCGTCAACTATGATTACTGGAAGCGACATGCTGAAGTGGAACAGCAGCCGGAAGCCGTGGCCGCTCGTGAAGCCATGTTCCAGTCTCTGGAAGCGTATCACAATAACGACCACATCACGGCCATGGAACTGTTCCTGGAAGCCGCCCGGCGATGGCAGAAAGTCATCGAAAAGAACCCCGATATTCAGTATGACGACGGTTTTGTCAATGATCTGTCCGATATTACCGACCGTTACATGCGGATCTTCGACCAACTGGACGAGGTCTTTCCTGAAGACTTCGCACTCCAGGAAATCATTCGCCGCCGGGTGAAACGGCGGCCGGAATACCAGATTGCGATGGAAAAGGTGGCCGCCGCTCAAAAGGCCATTCAGGCAGGGGATTTGGGCCAGGCCCGCTCCAATCTTGAGGAAGCCTTCAGCCAGTTCCACGAATTGACGGAGCTCGTGAAAAGTTTGAAGTTGCTCTCCGATCGACAAACCATCAACGACATGATGCACGCCATCAACCTCTACGATGCGGTGATGGTCAAACTGGGGGACGTCTTCCCGCGGAATTTTGTGCTCGCCGATATCATCCACATCCAGTGCCTGCACGCTCCTGAACTGGTGGCCATCAAGCGGCACACGGCCATGGCGAACTCCATCCTGACGGTTGGGGTCAATCCTGCAAACCTGGCGAAGGCGCGGGCCGAGTTCGAGCAGGCCCTGCCCCAGGCCGCCGCTCTCCTCAAGAAATTCCCTCACCTGGCGCGGCTCTCCGATCGGCGAACCGCCACGGAAATCGCCGAACTGGATATCAATTACAACCGATTGCTCAGTACGACTGGCGAGAACCTTCCGGTCGACTATCCGCTTCGCGAATTCCACGAAAAAGTCGTGCCCATCCTTGAGAAAGAGTACTCGGAACCCGCTCAGCCGGAGACGCAGCCCACCTCCGCAAGGTCCGGAAGTTCCCCCAAGACCTGACACAGGTGGTGCTAGGTCTCGCCGTGCACAACAGGCCGCAACGCGAACGACATTTGCATGTTCGTTTAACGGTGGCGTGCGGCTTCAGAATTTTTTCTAACCCAAAGGGACACCCGTGTGAGCGCCCTCTTCGGTGCCATCCCCGCTGTGATCCGGAGGCCTCAGCAAGCACTCGCGGTATTCATTCTCGCGGGCACGGCCGCCGTGTGGCTGACGTGGGGCGTTCTACTGGCGGAGTCCCGACGCTCTTCAACCACTCCAGCCATCCGGGAACTCATCAGCCAGTTTCAATCTCCGCGCACGAGCATGGAAGAACGCCGCAAGCTTGTCGCCCGAGCGGTGGAAGGCGGCTCCGCATGGGTAGAAGCCCTTCTTTCGGTGATCGAAAAGCAACTTTCCGCAGGGCTGGAAAGATATGGTCAGATGTTCACCCGACAGGCTCAGCGGCAGGCAAGCCAGCATCTGCGGCAAGTGGATCCCCGAGAGGTAACAGCCATTCGCGAGGCCGTGTTGAGTCTCCGCCAACGGCCGGACCTCACCAAAGAAATGATCCAGCAGGTGGGCGATCCGGGATTGAAACAACTCCAGCAATGGCTCGTCATTCCCCGAGAAGTCGTACTCGCTTCCTCCGACACGTTGCGAAGCGAACGGGAGAAGCTTACCGAATGGGGCTCGCTTTGGGAGCAATGTGCCCGTGTGCTCTATGAAGCCGCCCCACCGGAAAATCGCCCCGATCGTCCTCCAAGTTTTGAGGAATACCTTGTGGGCGAGGAAACACTGGCGGCCTTTTTGGTTTCACCGATGGATCCCCTTGCGCGACAGGTCCTCGCTCAAAACGCCGTTTTGGCCAAGCAACTCCAGCGAGAGGAGTCGCGCTGTATTCTGGCCCTCAATATGACCCGCGTTCTGCTGGGCCTCAATCCGCTGGTCATCGACCTCCGCCTGTGCGCGGCTGCCCGCGATCACTCCAACGACATGAAAACCCTGGGCTTCTTCGATCACACATCGCCCGTGCCGGGCAAAACAACCCCCTGGGACCGAGCCCGCCGATTCGGCACCTCCGCCTCCGCAGAAAATATTGCCGCAGGCTACAGCGATGGAAACGCCGCCAATATGGGGTGGTTCCACAGTCCCGGCCACCACAAGAACATGCTGGGCAACCACAAGCGGGTTGGCGTCGGCGTTGCCGGCACGTATTACACGGAACTGTTTGGAGACTGAGGGTTGTTAACTGCCCAGAAGCAGCTCAAGGTTGGCTTTGAATTCCCACGCCGGGTGATAAACCACCGAAAATACCCCGGTTCGTGATAACAGATGGGCAAGGCCGTGTCGAAGGTTTTTATCGCCGTCGAATGCTATCGCCCCGACGGGTTGATCATCGACTTAGCAGCGTCCTGGCGAATCGCAACCCAATCGTGATCGGGAGCGCGCGGGTTTCAACATCCCGCAGCGTGGCCGGTAAAAAGACCCGCATCGCGTAAACTGAACGTCCTCGCCTAACGAGCAGCGGGGATGGCCAGGCCGCGACTGTAGCCGCGATCACGATAGAGATCCAGCAGTTGTGACAATTCCTTAACGATTTCGGGATGCTCGGACGCCACGTCTTTCGTTTCGCCAATGTCTTCGCGAAGATTATAAAGCTGTGGGTGAAACTGGTCCGCCCGAAGACGCAGCGCCCCAGGACGCGTGTCGGGGTGATAGGTGCCTTCGATCCATTTCCACGGCCCACGGCGAATGGCGAAATTCCCGTCGGCGCTGTGAACAATCATATCCGGACGGATCGGCGAGACGTACGGTTGATCGAGCCATGCCGGCAACATGTTGTAACTATCCTCCGCGGCAACATGCGGCGGAGGGAGGTCCTCACCCACAATCGCTGCCACTGTGGCCAGCACGTCAGTGAGGCTCATCATCTCGTTGCAGACGGTTCCTGCCGGTACATGTCCCGGCCAGCGAACGATGAACGGCACCCGGAAACCACCCTCCCACACGTCATGCTTTCCCCCTCGGAACGGCCCACATATGGCCAGGCCCGCCTTCGCGGCGTTTGTCTCGTCGCTTGGCAGCGTTGGTTTATTTACCCCGCCGTTGTCACTCGTGAAAATGACCAGCGTGTTCGCAGTGAAACCCTTTCTATCCAGAGCCTCCAGAACACGGCCGACACTGAGATCCAGTTCGTGAATCCAGTCACCGTAAGGCCCGACGGCACTCGTCCCTCTTGTTTCTCGGGAGGGCGTGATCGGCCGGTGGACAGCAACCGGTGTGAAGTACAAGAAAAAGGGTTTATCACCCGAACGTTCCTCAATCCACTGGACGGCCTTCGCCGTGAGCGTGGGCATCACCTCTTCGTCGACACGCTGCGGCGCATCCAAACCGAGATACGGCTTGCCGTTAAAATTTTTGCCGACGCCCGCAGGATTGAGCCTATCCGAGCGAAGCCCAAACACCCAGTGGTTTTCCACATAAACACCGGTCACATCTCCGTGATTGGAAGGAACCGCGAAATGATAATCAAAACCGATCTCCAGCGGACCAGGTCGTAATTCTTTGGTGTAATCGGTTCGCGGCCCTGTGCCGTATCCCAGATGCCATTTTCCAATCGCCGCCGTCTCGTACCCATGTTTCTTCAGCATGGAAGCTAAATTGAGCCGTTCCGGCTCGATCAAGAGAGGTGAAAAAACCCCGGCCACCTCGTGCTTTAGCCACGTTCGCCAGCAGTAGCGTCCGGTCAGAAGGGCATACCGCGTCGGTGTACAGACGGAGGATGGCGTGTTGGCATCCGTAAAACGTCTTCCCTCCCGCGCCAATCGATCGATGTTGGGAGTCCGCACAAGGCTCGGCGGGGCCCCGTAGCATCCCACGCTTCCGTAACCCAAGTCATCGGCGAGAATGATCACGATGTTCGGGTGTTGAGGGACTTCCCGGGACTGCGCCGCCAAAATCGTTGAAACGTAATAAATACTGATGGCAATCGCAGCGAAAAGTATTCTCATCAACCTCGGCGATCGCCAGTCAAAACAACCCCACCTCAATGTTCGCCCGGGAACGGACACACAACGGGTTTGGTTATCGCTGTGCATGCTGACCTACCTCCCCAAAGAACTCGGCATTTTGCTGATTCGCTTTCAGCTCGAAGATGATAGCGTGAAAGTGCGCCTTAAAGAAGTAGACGTGGCACGTATTTTCCCCGTCAGGCAAGCTCTGCAGGGGTACGGTTGTCGCGGCCGTTCAGACCGGTTACCGATCAAATTGAAATGGATGTGACCTGGAACTTATTGCGCAATTGGGTCATCATGGAAAGTTGGAAGTCTAGGACAGATAGTGTGTGACACCCCAGGTGCAAGGCAGAGTGTCTTTCCACCATTCCCATAGTCGCTTCTGTTAATTGAGCCGTCCTTCTGCCGATGTGGCGAACAGTTTTCCGCCAGTGGGTTCAGGAAACAACGGCCGAGGCCGTTCAGGAACAGCTTGCGCAATCGCAAGAGAGCCCGCAGGAACACCCTGACGTGCAGGTGGCCGCCGCCATTATCTGCGCCCTGGCTATGGAAAGCGGCGGGGTAGAAGACCGCCTGGATGACAAAATATGGGTCAGGGCGGCTGTGGGAAAGGTCGTGCTTGGCCGGGCCGGGCAGGTTCCGGTAGCCCTGGTGACCGCCGGTCCAGGAGCAGGGTCGGCTGCCGCAGCAACGGAGGCCGTCATTGCTGCCCATCGTCCGCGACTCGTCGTGGCGGCCGGATTTGCCGGAGCTTTACGCGATGACCTCCGTCGCTACCATATCCTCCTTCCTAACGAGGTTATCGACCTCACGGGCCGGTCGCTCAAGTTACCAAACCTCGTGCAGGGGGATCAACTGCCTGACGGAGTCCACATCGGCAAGCTCATTTCGGTCCATGAATTGGTTCGCGATCCCCAGGCCAAGCGCGAACTTGGCGAACGGTTCGGCGCTCTCGCCGTGAATCTGGAAACATTCGCCGTCGCCGAAACCTGCCGCCGGCTCGCCATCCCCATGGCGGCTGTCAAAGTGATCACCGATACCCCCGATGAAATCCTTCCCCCTGAAGTCGCCTACCTCATGCGACCGCGCAAATGGACGGAGAAGATGGGGGCCGTGGTGGGCGCGGTGTGGCATCGGCCGGGAAGCCTCAAAGATCTGTGGCGTTTACAAGAAGTTGCCCTTCGGGCAGGCGACGTTCTCGCCGAGCATGTACTCGCCCTGGTGCAAAGCCTGACTCCCTCTAACCTCTGAAGCCCCCTCCTTTTGACGCGGCTTTCATGGAAACGAGAAATCACCCGGCTTTTGGGCCATCAACTGACACAAGCAATCGGGCCAAGCCCGGTCATCACCACCTCTTGCCTGCCGCACATACCCCGGGCGGGTCCCTGCCGTGGGTTGTGGGCCTTGCACGAGTGCTTGCTCGGCCGATAAAATCAAAGGTGAGCGCGTGACGCGCGTGGCTACCGACCGCCGGTGGCAGCGCGGTAAGGCCAGGAAGCGACCATCGCTTGCACTCGCGATTGCAGTGGGCGAAGAAAGAACAGAACGCAGAAAAAGGGCGTTTCCCTGGTGTAAAGTGGGGTGATTAAGTGAGAACGAACGCGATAGCTGTTCGAAGCTAATATCGGGCGGCTAGCTCAGTTGGTTAGAGCGCGATCCTCACACGGTCGAGGTCACTGGTTCGAATCCAGTGCCGCCCAATCGGCAGGTGCCCCGTGCAGTGACGCCGGGCTTCTTTTTTGCGCGGGCCTTGTGCCGCCCTTTTTCGGAGTGGGTAAGCTTGGCTGGCCCTCTTGCCCCATCGAGGCTCTTTTCGCTGGTTAAGGAATGGATCAAAACTGGCCGGGGACTTCTCCGCCATTCCGGGAGCCCAGCGCTCGCCAGGTTTCCACATCGATGGTCTGACTCACAAAGCGAACCGAGCCATCCACCATCGCCACATTGACGCCGCCGGGATGTCGACTTCGTGCCATTTGCCAGAGTGACCGAATAGGTGACCATTTGGCGCAGTCCGGGATCCGTGAGTTCGGTTCCCACCAATGGTAGTAAGCGCTGTAAAGCACGAACCCATCCACCCAGCGAACTCCCCGGCTGGGTTGCGACGCGACCGGCTGGCCATACCGCGTGCACCATTCCACAGTAAGGAAGGGATCACTCCTGCTTGGCGCTCCCACAATGACCTGGTCCTTATTCTGTGGTGTAAGCACTACCCCGCCCGACCCGGAAATGCTTTCGTCGGTGAGAACCGTCTCGGAAAATGCCGCTGTGTTGCTAGTTCCGTCAGTGAAGTCTGCAAAATTGGTCGCCCGATCCTGCATGAACAGACCATCACCATCATAGACGGCTGTGCCTGAGCTGGTGGGCGCGCCGCGTCCCCAATTTCCCAAATAATTAGTGGCTCCGAACTCGGGCTGAATCCGACGTCGGCGGTCGCTCGGGCAATAAAAGAAGCTGACATCCTGCTTGACGGGCTCCACGTTGTCGGGATGGACGCCCACCCCCGGTCCGTTGTACACACCGGTATGGCCGTAGAGCGGCACCTCGAGATTCAACCGCTGGTAAATGTTGTACTGCTCCATGTACGGAGTGAGCATGGCCAGCGGTCCCCAGCGATACTGCCAGGCCGGAATGTGCTCGTATCCCTTGCACACTTTGTTCGGAGAACCAACGGGAAACTGCCGCCGGCTGTCGTGAAAATTATGCAGCGCGAGCACGATTTGCTTGAGGTTATTGGTGCAGCTCATCCGCCGGGCGGCCTCTCGAGCGGCCTGGACCGCCGGCAAAAGCAAGGCGATCAACAGGCCGATGATCGCAATGACCACCAGCAACTCAACCAGCGTGAAGCCGCGACATTTCCCTGGGGTTTTCATGCCAGAATCTCCCGAGAGTTCAGACTTTCATTCCCTGAGTGTGTGGTGTTACGTATTACGTAATCGTAATACTAACACCATGGCGGAATGCGGTCAAGCAGGCGGAAAACAAGACGAGGTCTCAGACCCACGAGAATGATAGTGCTCTTGACAATAACAGGTGAAAGGAGCGTCCCTCTGAAATGACGCCCTGGTGTTTCAAAAACGCCGGACCTTGCGAGGGAATGGCCAGAAACTGCGGCAATCAGAAGTAGAGGTCTCGCTGATCTGTTTCCTGAATCAGACGCAGCCGCTCGACAAGGGCGTTTTTCCGGGGACCGTCGGGAAGTTTCGCAAGCTCGCTTTCGATGAGCTTCATCCCCGCTGCACGCGTTTCTGGACTGGCGTAGTCCACAAGATACTCCATCAACGTGGTGAGGGCATTGGGCGTGCAGAACCGCTGGATGAAGCCCGGGATGGCGAACTCCATAAAATGCTCACCTGTTCGCCCCAGCCGGTAGCAGGCCGTGCAGAAGCTGGGGATATAGCCATCCACGAGCAGTTGACGGATCACTTCGTCTAACGGACGGAGATCACCCAGCTCGAATTGTTCGCGCTCTAGCACCTGGGCGTCCCCCACCTCGGTATAGCCGCCGACTTCGATGCGGCTGCCCGCGTCGATCTGGGAAACACCGAATTCCATGACTTCCTGCCGCAGCCAGGCGGGTTCCCTGGCCGTGAGAATCAGACCCGTATAGGGCACCGCCAGCCGTAAAACGGCGATGAGACGCTTGAAATCTTCATCCGAGACACGATAGGTTTCGTCCAGCTTGACGCCCACCGCCGGACGTAAGCGCGGGAAACTAATGGTGTGCGGCCCCACGTTATAGTGCTTCTGGAGATGCCACGCATGGCTCACCAGTCCAAGGACCTCAAACCGCCAGTCGTACAGTCCGAAAAGCGCCCCAATGCCCACGTCGTCGCAGCCTGCTTCCATTGCCCGACTCAGCGCATCGAGCCGCCAGAGATAATCTCCCTTACGAGTGTTGCGGGGATGCACTTTGGCGTAGGTCTCGTGATGATAGGTTTCCTGGAAGATTTGGTAGGTTCCAATTCCCGCGGCTTTGATTTCTGCAAACCCTTCGTGATCCATCGGAGCGGCATTGATGTTGACGCGGCGGATGTTGGCCTTGGGGCGTCTGACTGCATAGACGCGCCGCACACATTCGGCAATAAATTTGGCCGAGTAGGTGGGATGCTCCCCGAACACGAGAATCAGCCGTTTATGGCCGCGATCGAGGAGTCGCTGGACCTGCTCGTCAATGTCCTCGGGGGTCAGAGTCCGGCGAACGACTTCCCGGTTGGAGCGGCGAAACGCGCAATACAGGCAGTCATTGGTGCACTCACTGCCGATATATAACGGAGCAAATAGGACGATGCGGTTGCCGTAAACGTCGCGCTTGAGTTGGCGAGCGGCCTGGAAAACCTCTTCCCAGAGCTCCGGTGACGAAATACCAAGGAGAACAGCGGTTTCCTCTACCGTGAGCGGTTCCTTGGCCAGGCTCTTGGCGATGACCTCGCGCACCTGTCCGGGATCGCTCCGACGCTCTAGCAAGCCCAGCAGGTAGGGTTCATTGATAAAGTCGTAGGCACTCGTACTTAATCGCCGATGGGCGGTGGTGGCCATGATTTCACTCCTTGAGATGTTCGCCCTCTTCAAAACCGTGGGGTGAGACCCCCGGCAGCGGCCGATCATTGATGAGGGGCGTTGAAACCGTTCGGCCTGCGGAAGGCGTTTCATCCTGCGTGCCGGTTCGCAATCGATAATTCGGGGAGGTACCGGGGCCCTGCCCGACAGGACGGCCGAGTGACTCTATCCGTGCTCGCAGACACATATGGCACGCCTCGGCAGTCTCCTGAATGCAGGCCTTGTTGGGATAAATTTCGTAATGAATGCGATAATGCGGTGGCGTCAGGTTGGGCATGACGACATTCGCCCCGCGAACCAGCCCAAGTTCCCGACCGTTTTTCCGATTGAGAGTGGCCAGCGCCGTGGTGCTGGGAATATTCGCCCGGGGGCACAAAATCCGAGAGAGCGCAATCACTTTGTAGGTCATCAACTCGCTGGCGGGGACCTGCTCTTCGGCAGGAACGACCCTGGCGAAAGACGGATCAGCAAGCGGGGTCCTAGGATGGGCGATGTACGGCCCAACGCCAATCATGTCCAAGTCGAGCTCGCGGAAGAGCAAGAGGTCATCGGCCAGATCCCCATAGGTTTGGCCCGGCAATCCAATCATCACGCCGCTTCCGACTTCATAACCCATCTCGCGGAGCCGTCGCAACAGCGCCACCCGATCGCTCTTTTTTCCCGGTCGCGGGGGATGGTAACGGGCGTACAACTCAGGTTGGGAAGTCTCAAAGCGGAGGAGATAGCGATCAGCGCCAGCCTGGCGCCATGTCCGAAGCTCCTCCTCATCGCGTTCGCCGAGACTCAACGTAATCGCCAGTCCAAGCTCCCGCTTGATGGTCCGCACCACTTTGGTGATGAATTCGGTGGTCAGTCCCGGATCTTCACCCGACTGAAGCACCACAGTACCGTAGCCGAGTTTCGCTGCTTTCCGAGCACAGCCGAGGATCTCGTCGAACGACATCCGGTAACGGACCAGTTCCGTATTGGGTGCCCGAAGGCCGCAATAGGCACACAGTCGCACGCAGTAGTTGGAAATCTCGATCAGCCCGCGGAGATGCACCTCGCCCCCGACATGGATCTGGCGGAGATGGTCTGCCCACTGCCAGAGCCGGGCAAGCCGGGCGGGATCTTCCTCCCGAAGCCAACTTATTAATTGTTCGCGATTAAGTGATGTTTCCACGGAAAGCGGCATCATGCGAGACCATTCGCGGGAACGTACCCAACGGGTTCTCTTCTGCGCCGAGCGATCGAGGATGCGAATCGGGCGTCTAACAATTATACGGCACACCAGGTCGATCAGTGCGGCGGGCAGGATGCGCGTCTGCCGCCTGACAGACCCCAGCTAGCCCAACCGGACAAACCTGCCGGCACCGCAGGCTTGTCACTGCGCTCTCGTCATATCACCCCAATGATCAGTTTGTAACTAGTGTTTGTTTGCTGTTCCGTTCGTCTCCCTAAAGGGTTTCCTTCCCCGCGGGCCGCTCGACTGCGCACCGGGCCTCTTAGAACCTATTTTTTCATGGCTCGGATGTTTTTGGCGGAAAGGGACTCATTCCTGACACCCGCTGAAGCCATAATGAAGGGTACGAGCCGAGAATTGGTTGCTCCCTGCCTTTCGGAACTTTGTTTCAGTCTGCGAACGTCTATGCCGCGAAGAAATGTTCAGATTCTCGTCGTTGCCTGCGTGGTCTGCCTGCTGTGCGCTTACCGCAGCTCCCGATATGCACGGGTGGTAACCTACGCACTGGAGCAGATCGAATTCAAGGCTTTGGAGCCCAAGCCGGCTCGCAAACTCGCCGAGGCGGCCATCCGCGGCATGACGGAGGTCCTCGATCCGTATTCCAGTTACATCAGCGAGGAAGACTTGCCCCGCTTTGCCGAGGAACTGGATCGCCAGTTTGGTGGCGTGGGCATTGAAATCTTTATTGAGCCCAAAACCCGCAAAATCTGTGTGGCCAGTCCGCTGCCAAACACACCGGCACAGCGAGCGGGGATTCGGCCGGGGGACATCATCATCGCCATCAACGGTGAACCGACTGAGGGGCTGTCCCTGGAGCAGGCCGCCAAGAAAATGCGGGGGGAAGCAGGGACAGAAGTCACCCTGACGATTCAAACTCCTGGCGAAGAAAAGCCCCGCGATGTGAAGCTCAAACGGGAGGTCATCAAGGCGGAAACCGTGTTGGGAGATTCCCGCAACCCGGATGGTTCCTGGAATTTCGTGCTTGAGGAGCATCCCGACATCGGTTACGTCCGGCTCCCGACTTTCGCCGAGGACTCCGACAAACGGCTGCGCCAAATTCTCGAGCAACTTCGCAAAAAAAACATTCGGGGACTCATTTTGGACCTGCGAGATGACCCCGGTGGTCGGCTGGAAGTGGCCGTCGCCATCTGTGATATGTTCATCAAGTCGGGCGTCATTGTCACCACGCGGTATCGGGATGGACGCATCAAAGCCCAATACACCGCTAACGGACGACCGGTTTGTCCCGACCTCCCGCTGGTGGTGCTCATCAATCGTTTCAGCGCCAGCGCCAGCGAAATTGTGGCCGCGTGTCTGCAGGACCATCATCGGGCCAAAGTCGTCGGGGAGCGCTCATTCGGTAAAGGGACGGTCCAAGAACTCATCCAGTTGGAGCCAGGGATGGGATTGCTCAAGCTGACTACCGCGGCATACTGGCGGCCCAGCGGGAAAAACATCCACAGGATGGCGGGCGCCGATGAATCTCAGGAATGGGGCGTGAAACCTGACCCGGGCTGGGAAGTGCCCCTGGAAAAAGAGGAACTGGAAATCCTCCTCCGCTATCGTGCCCTTCGCGATATTTACCTGCCGCCGGGATCGCCTAAGCCAGAAGGCTTCGACAAAATCCCGGAGAATTTCCGCGACCGGCAACTGGACCGAGCGGTGGAGTGTTTGCGAAAGGAGATTGAAGCCGCGTCGGGTAAAGAGTCTCTCGGCCATTCCCGCGCCTAGACCATCACCATCTTGCTGCCTACAATCGCAACGATATCCGGCCGTCTGAAAACGGTTGGTTATTACCGCCTGCCCGAGATAAAACATAAAACGTTCCCGCCGGTGACATTTCAAAGAGGTGGACCATGACCTGCCAATCAGCCGGATGTTGTTTCTTTCCGGAGGTTTCCCTCTCTTCGCAGGGCGACCCCGGTAGGAGATCCCCGACGTGTCGCCCATCGCTGCGCAGCTTCTGTTTATGGCATGCACTTGTGACGACCGGAGCCGCTTTGTGTCTCGCGCTTGGCAACCCGGGTACCGGTTGGACGGCCGATCAGCCTCAATGGGGCCAGCGATTCACCCGTAATATGATCTCCGAGGAAACTCATCTCCCTGACTCTTTCGATCCCCAAACCGGCAAGAACATCAAATGGAGCGTGGTCCTGGGGAGTAACACCTATTCCTCACCGGTGGTAGCACAGGGGCGTGTGTTCATCGGGATCAACAACGCTAAGCCCCGAGATCCCCGGCATGAGGGCGACCGCGCGATCCTGCTGTGTCTGGACGAGCAAACCGGCGAGCCTATCTGGCAGCTTGTGGTGCCCCGATTGGGAGAAGATGACCCCTATCTCGATTGGCCACGGATCAGCATGTGTTCACCGCCCACAGTGGAGGGCAATCGCATCTACACCGTGACCAACCGGTTTGAAGTGGTGTGTCTCGACCTGGAAGGACAGCGGAATGGGAACGACGGCCCTTACCTGGCCGAGGGACAGCACATGGTGCCGCCAGGAGAAAAGCCGCTCGAAGTCACTCCCTTTGATGCGGACATCCTCTGGCTTTTCGATATGCCTTCGCAGGCTGGAATCTATCCCCATGATGGGGCTCATGCCTCGATCCTTCTCGATGGGCGCTTCCTGTATCTCAATTCGGGAAACGGTGTGGACAACACGCATCGCCGCATTCGCAAGCCCGATGCCCCCAGTCTCATTGTGCTCGACAAAAACACGGGAAAACTGGTGGCACAGGACGCGGAACATATTGGTCCGCGGATCTTTCATGCCACCTGGTCGTCTCCAGCCCTGGCCGAGATTAATGGTCAGCGGCTTATCATCTTCTGCGGTGGCGATGGCGTCGTTTATGCTTTTGAGGCCCTCCCCCAGGATTTCCAATCCGCCCAGGTGGCCCCGCTCCGTTTGGTCTGGAAGTTCGACTGCGACCCCACCGCACCCAAGGAGAACGTCCACCAGTACATCACTAATCGAAAGGTCAGCCCAAGCAACATCAAAAGTATGCCGGTGGTGTATCGCAACCGGGTGTACGTGACGGTGGGGGGCGATATCTGGTGGGGAAAGCGAGAAGCCTGGCTCAAGTGCATTGACGCAACGGGCTACGGCGACGTAACGCACACCCACCAGCTCTGGTCCTACCCCCTCAAAGAGCACTGCTGCTCGACGCCTTCTATCTGGAACGGCCTGGTATTTGTCGCCGACTGCGGCGGATATCTGCACTGTGTGGACGCAGAAACCGGCCAAGCCTACTGGACGCACGACCTGGAGGGCGAAGTCTGGGCCTCCACACTCGTGGCGGATGGAAAAGTTTACGTGGGCACGCGGCGCGGGCTCTTTTGGATCTTCAAGGCCGATAGCACCAAACAGCTTCTGGCCCGCATCGAACTGGGCGACGGCACCGCATCCACCGCGGTGGCAGCCAACGGGGTGCTCTACGTCACCACTTTGAGCCGCCTGTACGCGATTGCTTATCCACAGTCCCCACCTGCTGCCGTCTCCCAAACACCGGTCCGCCAAACCGGGAAATGATTCGCACTGCAAGAGCCGGAAAGACTCGCCCCCGTCTCAAATCGCGCGGCTTTTGCTCACGTCTGGAGGAGCGACTTTAGGTATTTGATGCTCTTCTCCGCCTGTTCGATGGTGCCGCACTCCACACTGAAGACAATATCGCGCGGGGCACGGCGACAGATCTCGATGACCTTCTTCCAGTCGATCACGCCCTCTCCACAGGCGCACCCGACAGGTGTGCCGGTGACCTTACCTCGTTCTGCCTCGGCTTGCTGCAATGAAATATCCTTGGCATGAAGGTGCACCAGCCGATCCGTCACACGTTCCAGCCAAGCGATAGGATCCTGTCCCGCCAGGAACGCATTGCCGGTGTCGAAGTTGATGCCGATCACCGGTGATCGAACAAGGTTGTAAATCCGATCCAACCCCTCCGGCGTCTTGCTGTACTGCTGATGGGGTTCCAGGCCGATGAGGATCCCGCGTCTCTCGGCGACGAAGGCGGCCTCCTGAAGCGTGTATTTCATGAGGACGAAATCCTCTTCTTCGGTGGTCCAATGCGGCTTGGGACCTTCGTCCGTATTGACCACGGGAGCGCCACACTCGGCGGCAAAGCGAATGGCCTGCTTGAGATACTCCACACTAATTTCGGGCTTGATAAGCGGACAGTGGGCCGACAAACCCGACAGCTTCACTCCCGCTTTGACGCAGGCATCTTTGATGCGGTAGGGATCGTCGAGCATCGAAACGCTGTGGAAATACCCCGCCTCAGAAAGCAGTTCTCGGCCCCAGTGGACCATCGGTTCCACGTATTCGTAGCCCAGCTCCGCGGCCTTGGCGACCCCCCACTCAAACGGTTTGTCTGCGTGGCGAACAAATTCCAGATTGACACCCAAAAACACCTGGCCCATGGTGAACTCCTTTGTCACATGATGCCGTTTTTGCTCGGCCGTTTCCCCGGAGCGGCTGGCAACTGCCGACACGACCACTCTCCTAACACTGGCCACTATTGAACCGTGTTTCGACAGCACAAGCAAGGGCCATCGTGGAGATGCTTCTCATGCCCGACAAGGCGGCACGGGAGATCCCCCGTTAAAAGGCGGACGTGACAAGCGCGTCCCTCCGGATTGCGGACCTGACAAGCAGGTCCCTCCGACGTCCCTCCGAGGTCCCTCTGAAGGCTCGGAAACGCCCTAACCTATCTCTTCACGGCTGGTTACGAACGTCGTAGGCAAATAGGTTGTTGCCGTGGCGGAGATAAAGCCGTCCCCCGCAAACCACGGGATGGGCCCAGGATTCCGCCCGCTCTTCCGAGGGCAAACGGAACTGACTGACTAGCTCATACTTTTCCGGCGTGGCTTTCACCAAACCCACCGTTCTTCGCTCGCTGTACATGTAGAGCATGCCATCGGCATAGGTGAGCGATCCCTTGCCGATGCCCCGATCCATATAGCGTGTCTCTCCCGTTTTCCAATCAATACAGCACCACCGGCCGTTGTAGCTCGATCCGTATAGAAAACCATTGACGAGGATCACACCCCCGTGGTGGTTGTCCAGGTCCTTATTGACCCACACCTGTTCCGCCGTGACGTTCTCTCCCTCTCGTTTGAGACGGACCAACTCCGATCCGCTTCCGTAGCCGGTACTGACGAAGACTTCCCCGTCCGCATAAAGGGGCATGAACGCGTTCACGTCATACGCCGTTTCGTGTGGATGGCGGAAGAGCAGGCGGCCTGTCTCAGCATGGACACCGACGAGGGCCTTGGCCGTCATTGTGAGCAGAATGGGAATCCCTTCAAAATCAGCCCACTGAATGCTGGCATAACCTGTTGTGTCCCCGTTGGCCGAATCAGACTGCCAAACCGTTTCGCCCGTCATTTTGTCTAAACAAACGATGCACGTTTTTGGACCACCCGGTGTGCAGTAGAGATACTTGCCGCGAACGAGGACCGATTCGGCCAGACCCCACTCAGGAAGAGGAGCTTCATAGCGTTCCATAATGTTGGTATGCCAAACCACCGTGCCGTCATCCACCCGATAACACGTCAGATCTCCAGACGCCCCGAGATGATACACCCGATCACCGTCAATGGTTGGCGTCCCCCGAGCTCCCGGATAGTTCTTCGTCCATGCCGGGCCGTTCGACTTCTGCCAGAGGATGCGGCCTTCCATGTCTAAGGCCGTCACCACGGCGTCCTTATCAATATTCCCCGCCGTAAAAATGCGGCCATCGGCAATAGTGACCCCTGCATATCCCTGGCCGATGCCCTCGGTCTTCCAGGCGAGGGGCGGCCCCTCTTGGGGCCATTCGGCGAGCAAGCCCTTGTCGTCCGAAAGATTGTCTCCGCGCGGTCCATGAAATCGCGGCCAGTAGGCTTGGGACCCACCAGGAGATGGTTTGGCTGAACCGGCGGGCGGTGCGGTCTGGGACGAAGGCAGTGTTTCAGCAGTCTCGCTGGGGCGCGGAGCCACCGATCGCGTTTCCTCCGAGGACGGCATTTGCCCAGTTTTTTCCGGAGATTCAAACGATTCCTGGGCGGTGGGCTGGGATCTAGTTGTGCCAGGTTCCGCTGGTGTCGGAGGCTCCCTCCGAGCCTGACAACTCACTGCAACGGCCAACACACAGAGCCAGGGTATAATGTTTTTCCACGTCATACGATCACACCCTCCTTCACAAATGCTCCACCAATCACTCGCTCATGAGGGCACAACCATCCTCCCACGTGCCTTTCCACAAAATAAGACAATTCTAACAGTCCCGGTGAGTCGCGCAACGCTCTCCCGTTTTGCTGTGAAATCTCAATCCGGCAGCCCACGCCATCCCAGTTGACGGATCGCTTCATAAGCTGCGACCGCCACACTCACCGAGAGGTTCAAACTCCTCACCTGCGACCGAATGGGAATCCGCAGACAGGCTTCACGATGGGCCGCAAGAAGGCTGGCAGGCAGACCCTGCGATTCGCTCCCGAAAACCAAAACATCGCCCGGCGCAAAACTCACATCCCAAAACAGCCGGGTGGCAGTCTTTGTAAAATACCAAAAGCGTTTGCCCATCAATGCCTTTTCCAAAGCCGGCCAATCATCCACGGCCTCCCACTCTAGGTATTGCCAGTAGTCCAGCCCTGCCCGCTTGAGATGCCGGCTCGTGATGCGGAAGCCGAGCGGGCGTACCAGCCACAATTTGGCGCCAATGGCAACGCAGGTCCTGCCCACGGCACCCGTGTTGTGGGGAATCTCTGGCTGATAGAGGACCACATGGAGGATCGGTTCGTAATGCGCCATACCAACCCAGGTCCTCTCGATCAGTTACAAAACCGACAACTCCTCGAAGGGCCAAACTGATACCGGACTCAGTGGAAAAAGCTGGAGTACCGCAGCGACTGAGAACCATCACGGGGCGGGATATGCCTCTTTGCTGGTAGCTCCGGCCGTTATCAAGCCGAGTTTCCGGAGGTGGGGCTGCATCTCGGCGGCCAAAAAGAAGGAGCCTGTAACGCACACCAGGTCTTCCTTTCCAACTCGGGGCCATAGCCATTCCCAGGCTGCAGCCGGATGCTCAAACGCAGAGTATCGCCCTGGCATCAGTTCCTCCGCGGCCTCAACGAGCCAATTCACCGGCAGGGCTCGGGGATTAATCGTGTACTGGGTCAGCGTCACATGGGAGAAAAACGGTGCGAACACCTGCAGCATGCCCCGGTAATCCTTTCCCTGAGTTGTGGCGAACAGCAGCCAACATTTCTGAACTTCCAGACACTGCTGCAAAGTCTTCACGAGGGCTTCTGCAGACGCCACATTGTGAGCGGCATCCAGGACCACCACCGGCCGCCGCCCCAGAATTTCCACCCGTGCGGGGAGCGCTGTCTCTCGCAAGGCGACCTGAACAGCCTGGGAGGAGATAGCCCATCCCAAACGCTGCTCCAGCCGTTTGACCGCTGCCAGGGCCACCGCGCTATTGGCCGCCTGATGCTCTCCTAGAAGCCGCAATTCTGAATCAATCTTCCAAGTGGTTGCAGCCTCTGACGCCGATTCTTGTTCCGATCCTCTCGGCTGTCCCCACAGCGTGACGTGTCCCAGAGCTGTGTCTCGCTCAAGATGTCGGGGTGCCCGGTACTCCACGCCGAAGTCTTCCCCCAGCTCCCACACGGCGCAGCCACGTTTTTTGCATACCCGACGGATGACCTCCCGCGGACCGGGCTGGACCACCCCGCTGATGACCGGCACGCCCCGCTTGATGATCCCGGCTTTTTCCCACGCGATCTGCTCGAGCGTCGTCCCCAACAGGTCGGTATGATCGAAACTGATGCTGGTGATCACGCACACTTCGGGGCGACAGACATTCGTGGAGTCCAGTCGTCCTCCCAATCCTACTTCGATCACGGCCGCGTCCACCTTTCGCCTGGCAAAATAGAGAAATGCCATGGCCGTGAGAATCTCAAAATACGTGGGCCCACCCTCGCCTTGAACGGCGGCCTCCCGATCCATCGACCGTACCAGCGGGATCAAGTCTTCCAAAAGCTCGGTGAACTCGTCGGCGGGGCAGGGGCGGCCATCGATGCCCAGTCGTTCTTCGACCCGTTCCAAATGCGGCGATGTAAAAATTCCCACCTGCTTCCCAGAGGCTGCCAGAATGGCTCCCACGAGAGCTGCCGTGGAACCTTTCCCCTTGGTTCCCGTAATGTGGACGATGGGATAACGGGTCTCGGGATTCCCCAGGCGCTCAAGTAACGCCCGCATCCGCGTCAGTTTGAAAACCCGGGCACGTGTTCCCGACCGGGGGAGCGCATGCTCATAATTCGTCCGCGCAAAAAGGAAGTCGCGCACCAACTGGTGGCGGCTTCCCTCATATTCCATGGGCAGGTTGTTTTCCGACTGTGGTAGAAATTGCGAACTGTGCACGATTCAAACAACCACTCTGCAGGCAAACTTCCCAAGAATACTCAAGATTCTTCACAATGATCCGCAGGCCTCCCTGTCATCTGAGCCTTTGGCGCGGTACGCCGAAAACTGATCTTGATAAACTCTATCCCATTGTCACATACAGTTGCCCCTAGGCCAATAACCGGCCAGCCACCCCAGCACTTTCCGAGAGTTTCTCCCCCGCTCTCTTTCATCCGCCGCTTTTTTCCGTTTATCCGTTCATCTCGGCACGTCAGCCAGCTTCGGCACGATCCTGATGGCCGTCATGTCCGGCAAGTTCCCCGCCTCGTCAAAGGGAAGTGGCCGGGGCGCGGTGATCACTTCCAGGTCGTCGCGGTGCCGTGCCTCCTCATAATAGGCCGCCGAGCACTCCACCTCCGCTAGATGAAGGGTGTCCGAAATCCACATCAATCTCGCGTCCTGAGGCGGCGTAAGCCCGATATTGGAGAGGGCCACCGCCAGCATTTCCCGATCGGTGGGATAATCGAGGGGCAACATCGCAGCCGACACATGCCCGGAAGTGATGGCGTTGATCCGCGTGGCGTGAACATCGATTTCCCGTAGAATCTGGCTGCGACAAAACTCGGCCAATCCCAGGCCGATCGCGTTGCCGTGCGTACCTGCGCTCAGGCCACGGACACAAATATAGCGGATGTCGGGTTTTTCTCCCGGTCCAGCGCGATGGTCGGCTGTCTTTCGCCCGATGACGTTCGTATCAATCCCCGCCCCACTCAGGTCTTTCCCAAGCCGATCGATCAAAAGAATATGGGCATGATCGAAGGGAAGTTTCGGCATCCATTCCTTGGCCTGGCGGAGAAGCTGAGGTTCCCGCGTCTCGAATTCCGCCGGTGGAACTGCCTCGATATAAGCCGTGTCGTCGTACGCATCTTCGACAATGGCAATTCCCACAAGGATGCGGCAACGGGTCAGAACAATCCGCGCGACACTGCGAACGATTCTATCAAAGCCATAATCCCACGCAGCACGATGATAAATTTCTGCTCCCCGATGCTTGCCCAGGCCAATGAGCAGCATCTTCATCAGCCCGCTTTCAATCGGCCCGGTAAACTGCGTGTGGGGCTTGATCCGATTGACGACAATGACGAAATCGGCGGCAAAAGCGTGACGATCAAAGTGGACGTCGAAACCCTCGGGCGCTTGACCGATGACGACCGTTTCCATACTGGAACGGATCGGACAGCCGACGCTCTCTTCGGTAATCCCGTAACCTCGCAGGACCTCGCGTTGCCCTTCCGCGGTTCCGCCGCCGTGGCTTCCCATTGCCGGCACGATGAATGGTTGGCCGCCGCATTCCCGGATCACTTCCGCAATAGTGCGAAGAATCGTCACGATATTGTTGATTCCCCGACTTCCCGCGGTAATGGCGACTTCCATCCCCGGCCGCAATCTCTCGCGAACTCCCACGCGCTCCAGCTCGGCGCGAATCCGCCCGGGAACATCATCCAGCCGGTGCGACGGAAAACGTTGCCGCACGCGGAAAATCTGAGGAAATGCCTTCTCGTTCATGACCGTGGTACTGTTCTGGGAGTTAATCGCTTCGCTAGATTTTAAGGCGGCGAGCGCGGAACGTCTTGACAAAAATGGGCGATCCACCACCAGCCTCAAGAGCTCTCAGCGCCAGTCAGTGTGTCTTGTAATTGTATAGCTCGGCGGTGGAGTACAGACGCGCTCAGCTGGCAATGCAAACCTGTCCGGAGAATGCTGCACTAAATCCGGCCGAGTTTGCTGAGATGTCCCTGCGCTATTTTTGCAACCTTTGTCCCCGGATAATCGCGGACGATACCCTCCAAGAGCCGGATGCCCTCTTCGCGGTTGCCCTCGTTGTACGTGATCACGGCGCGCCGCAGGGCCTGAAGCGCTTCGTTTTCAATCTCCGCGGTAAATACCGGCTGTCCCGCACCTACTCCCCGCGCAGTCGCAGGCTCTGCACCGGTGAAAACCGCGTTGGCTAAGGGATTGGCGACACCTGTTTGAATCGGCCCGGGTGGGGTAGCAGGAATCGCGGCAGAGCTATCAGCGGTGGGCGGAGGCGTAACAGCAGCCGAAACGGCCGGAGGGACACTACCCCCACCATTGACCAGGAGATTTCGCAAGACGTCGAGCGCGGACATCGCCTGAACTAGATTTAACGGTTTAGATTCTAAAAAGCTTGGAAAAAAAGCCACCGCAATTTCTAATCCAGCCTGCGAGTAGATCTTCACAAAAAAGCTTTTTCGCAGGAAATAAAGAACCGTCAGGCCAAGCGCAACCAACAGAAACAACAATGTCCCCGCGATACTCGTCGACCAGAAAAAGCTTGTCCACCAGAAACTCAGGGCCAGAATGGTGCAGATGATCGCTGCGATCAAATAGCCCAGCGGTCTACGCACTCCACCCCGTACGGAAGCAATATGGCCGACAGGCACCGTCACGCGCGAAACTCCAAACAAACTCCGTGTTTCCAGTTCCGCCGCCAGCGGTGTCACCCGGAGATGAGTTTCATTTTGAAGCCCCAACAAAGTGAGCACATAGGCAATTAGTCCTGCCCTGCGACCGATGACGTGGACGAGAGGTGCCTCTCGGGCCGCTGGACTTACATAGACATGAAAGGCACGCAGAATAAGCCCCATTGGCAGACTCCTTAACTTCTCTGCGGGGAGACTGACGCTGCCCCGGAGTTTATGAACCGCCAATAGCAACAATCGCGTTCACCCGAAACGCACAGGCGTCGCGTGAATGTTACGACACCACAAAAGACGGATCCTGCAGCGACTCATGGCTACTTTAATTCGCGACATGTAGAAAAGCAAGAGCAAGTCCTACTCGGTAAAGAAAGCAAAGCCGCACACACTGAACCGGACCACTTGCTTACCACTTCAAGCAGCCTCTCTAGGGAGATCGTAGCACAGGGGCTGCCCAGGGCTTCCGACTAAAACAACTCGAGATCGTTATGCCTCTATTGAAAAGAAATTAATTCATCACTTCTGTGTGGTACTCTATTTGTTTTGATTATTCGATGGTTTCATCCTCGGGGTTATCTAATTCATCGTCGGGCGGGACCTGCCATTCCCACAGGGTGAAGACGATCGCACACAGGAGGAGCCACGGCGGCAGCGTGATCGGCCATTCCAGTTGAAACTTCGGTTTAAAGTAGAGCAAAAAGAATACGATGCCCATGATCACGCCGCGAAGGGCCGCTAAGAGAACGCTCGTGAGCGTTGCGTAGGGATTCCGTTTTTCCAGCAGGCCCATGGCTGATGATACCCAAATCCTGCCACCGCCGAGCGATGATCCACTTTTTGTCGCCCGGCGAGACTGAGTTGCTTGGCGGAAACGCTTTGTCCATCCGGAATGGCCCGGTCTGCTCGTCTTCTCTTCGCTTGCCGATGCATTTTATCAGAGGGGTTTGTCGATGACCAAAGGGATTTTCTCATTTCTGATCGTGGACTTGCCGGCAGTTGCCGGAGGTTTGGCCGACGATCAAAATAAGGAGAGTCGTTGGGTGGCACACCAGAATCCGTGGAGAAATCGAATGAGTGCGGGGAAGCAAGAGATCCCTCACGAAGAGAATGAGATCAATCGATGGGCTCGGCTGGCCAAAGAGGGCACGCCGGAGGAGAGAGAAGAGGCGTGGCGAAAACTCGATTCCGTTATTCGTAAACTTGTGTATGAAATTGGAGCTAAGTATGCACTGAGCCCTCAAGCGCTTTCTGAATTAGCGGAGGAAGCACCAACCGCGGTTTTCACGCGATTCAACTCCTTCGACCCAGCACGAGGCAATTTCCGCGCATGGTGCTACCAGGTGTTGGATCGTTGGCTAATTGATGAACTTCGCAAGAAGCAACGTATACGACGCCGGGAAAGGCCAATCTCTGACGTTTTTGATGCCGAATCCCCGTCAACTGAGGGTCTAGCTGAATGCTCCTTTGAGGATCATCATGGCTCAGATCCGGCGGCGAAAGCA
>NZ_JBAMME010000237.1:0-35596 GCF_039793925.1 Thermogutta sp.
TCTCTTCCGAGAGCGTCCCCTCTCGAAAGGGGGCCAGCGCGTCCCGCGGTTCCCCCTGCCCTGTCCACCCCCCAGATCCCTTAGCCGCAGCGGCCCCGGGATCACCGCATCACGCGCCTTGTCCCCCCTCCCGAAAATGGCACCTGCACCCTCGCAGGGATTACCCGCAAAGGCCATGGCGCAGGAAACGGGGCCTCTGCGCAGTTTCACCGGAAACGACAAGCCTCCCCCGCAACGAACCGGGCAAGGTCGGCGCGTCCCTGGAAAGCCGTTGGACACAACCGACACGTCCCGCCCCAATGCTTGGCGCCGCTCTCACCGCCGCGGCATGCGCCCTTTTTACCACTCCCTGGGATGCGCGACTCTCCACCCACGGAGCCCATTTTAATCCCCAGCGAGGCTGGGGCGTGCCGGATCAACAGACTAAAATAACGTATCCATTGCGGCAGATTTTTCGATCGTGGCGGGTAACATCTCAGTTGGAAGCCTTTCAGCCCCGGGGATTATTGTGAATACCTTTCAACCTCATGAAACACCCTACGACCTGTACTTCACGATCGCAGGAATCCCGGTGCGGGTCCATCCGTTTTTCTGGGTCGTGGCGGCCTTTCTAGGAATCAGGGCAGGTGACCTTTTTACTCTGGTCGGCTGGGTCCTGGCGGTTTTCATCGCGGTACTCGTCCATGAGCTGGGCCACGCTTTGACAATGCGGGCTTTCGGATATTACCCTCGGATTACGCTCTACGGTTTGGGGGGATACACCGAGTACGGGATGCGAGACGCATTTGTCCGACCGCCGCGTGCTCTGGGACGAATTGTCATCCTGGCGGCCGGTCCCGGCACGGGTTTCCTCCTCGCGGCGGTGCTGGCAGGCATGCTTTTGGCTCTTGGCCAACCCGTGGCCGCCGTTGTCGGATGGCCGATCGGGATTTATGTGGTGACCCAGCTTGGCCATCCCTGGATGACCGAATTTGTGAATTCTCTCTTCTTCGTGACGGTGGGCTGGGGGATTCTCAACCTGCTTCCAGTGCTTCCCCTCGACGGCGGTCAAATCCTTCGGGAAATTCTCGGCCTCCGTGATCCGAGTTGGGGAACATTTCGCGCCGCTCAGATTTCTTTTCTGGTGGGAGCAGGGGTTGCCTTTTGGGCCGCTCTGTCCAGCAACTTTTTCCTGGCTATCCTCTTCGGTTATCTAGCATACACGAACTACCAATTACTCCGCGGCCCGCAACTGTGGTGAGCCAGAGGCCGCCGGGGGGATTATTTCGCGAGAAGTCCTGGACAGAGTGGCCACTGGAGGATAGAGCCGTGGGATTCGAGCCGAGCGGCAGGCCAGGCGGTGTGCCCGGCAAGTCCACCTGCATTGGACAGTTTGGTGCCAGCAGTTGCCGATTGTGGAAAGGAGTTCTCTGTTCCGCGGCTTGCCAGTGCCTTGTCACCAGGCGGAATGGTGTTACGAGGAAACGAGGGCGCTCTGGCTGATCTGCCACTCGGTGTCCAAATGGCGGTAGAACTCGTCATAAACCTCTTCCACCAACTCCCCGTCGATAGGCCGCACGTCAGCACCTGCGGCGGCGACCAGGCACCACTCGGCCAGTCGGTTGACGTGCCGCGGAATGCCGCCGGTGAGCCGGGAGATGTTCTCCATCGCATCTTTTGTGAACACGTCCTTCGGTTCTCGTCCAGCACTTTGAATTCGGTAGCACAAGAATCGGAGGACCTCCTCTTCAGACCACGGCTCAAGGACGATCCGCATGTCAATCCAGTCGGCGAAGGGCTCCCTGCCAGAAAAAGTGCTTTCCGAACGACCAGCCAGCACCAGCGTGGGATGACGCCCCCTGGCGGTGAGCTGGGCCAGGGCCCACAACATGCTGATGAGTGATGGCTCGGCCGACGACACATCGTCCACCGCGAGAACGCACGGCTGATCAGAAAGGCAGGCGGCAAGGATGCGCTGGGAGATCTCTCGCCAGAGACGAACAGGGGACCCCGGCGGCTGGATGACGCCCAGTTGCATGGCAAGTTCCGTCAACCAGAGCTCCCGCGAACGCCCCAATGTGGAAAGATAAAACCCCATTGCCCGGGGACTTCTCCACTGATCGATCATCCACCGCAGAAACCAGCTTTTACCGACGCCCGCCAGGCCGGAAATGAGAACTGCTGCGTAACCGCGGGTGACGGCGAACTCCGCCCGGGCGAGTGCCTCCTCAGCGGTACTCGTCAGGAAAAAGCGCTGTGGTGCCCAATCTGGACCAAACGGGGGAAAACTTAAACCCCAGTAGGCCAGATAGCGTGCGGCGATGCCGGTCCGAGCTTTGGGACCGCTCATACAAGTCTCTCCGTTGGAAGGAGCGTTCGCGCTGGCAGGCCGAGACAAAATCCCGAGCTTGAGCAGAGCCCGTCATGTGAAACTCTTCGGTAAAATCGACAGAGTTTCTTAATCTTGGTTAACCATACCGAGGAACGAGCGATCATGGCCGAGCGATTTTTCTGCCCGACAATGACCGGCACCGAGGCCGTTTTGGAGGGGCCGGAAGCCCATCACCTGATCCATGTGATGCGGGCGAGGGTGGGCGACCGGGTCAACTTATTTGACGGCCTGGGAAACGAGTATTTATGCGAGGTGGAGAAAATAGGCAAACGTAACGTCACTTTGCGGGTTCTGGAGCGATGCGCCATTGAGCGCGAACTGCCGTTCTCCCTGACGGTTGCCGCTCCGCTCCCCAAGGGTGACCGCCAACGGATGCTCGTGGAAAAGTTGACCGAGTTGGGCGTGACCGCGCTGGTGCCGCTGGTCACTGAACGTACCGTTGTTCGGCCGGGAAAGGATGTGGTCAACCGGCTCGGCCGAATTGTCATCGAGGCCAGCAAGCAATGCGGCCGTAATCGTTTGATGACAATCACAGAACCGCAGGCTTGGGAGTCGTTTCTAGAGACGATAGAGCCCACCGCCGCGAAATACCTGGCCCATCCCAGGGAATCTGCAAAACGCGAGGGGCTTCCATCGTCGGAGGAAGGAATGCCATTTGGCAGTGAGAAGCTGGAGCAAGTGCCGGTTTTTATCGCGGTGGGGCCTGAAGGCGGATTTACCTCTGCCGAAGTTGATGCCGCCCGCAGCCGTGGATGGCACCTGTTGGATTTGGGTCCCCGGATTATGCGGGTGGAGACGGCGGCCATCGCGCTGGCCGCTTTATTGGGCGTCGGGCGCGAGATTGTGCGCTGGTCGTAAGTTACATCGGGCACGACGAGCGTGCCCCTCGGTTATCGGAGGGACGTGCTTGTCACGTCCGCCGCCAAACGTTGGATGATCCCACGCACTTCATCGGGCAGGATAAGCGTGCCCCTCCGATTTTCGGTCCGCGTTTGTGGACACCGTGAAGCGGATGGTCTTTGTCAACCGCCCAGCCGACGGCGGAGGATGTCCAGGTCGAACACGCATCCGCCCCATGGACCACCGCTCACCGCCTGGAGAATGGCCCACAATTGGGTATCCTCGGGGAGCCTTGGGTCAGGCCGGAGCTGCGGATGGGGCGAACGCTGCGCGAGGATGCGGGCGGCTTCCTCGGGCGGATACTCCCGCACTCCGTCGCCCACCCAGTCGACGGAGCCTTCCAGCTTTTGCGTATCGATACGGATACGGATTCGATCTCCGTCTCGGACGCGGGCAATGGGCCCGTCGGCCAACGCTTCCGGCGTTATCCAGCCTACGCAGGCTCCGGTGCTGACGCCGGAGAATCGGGCGTCGGTGAGCACGGCCACTTCTCGTCCCCAGGGGAGATACCGCAGGGCCGAGGTGAGCTGATATGTCTCTTCCATTCCGGAGCCAAGTGGCCCTCGCCCGATAAGGACTACCACATCCCCGGGCTGAACCGGGGGAGCGAGTTGCCCTTTCACCGCGGCAACAGCGTCGGCCTCACTGACGAACACCCGGGCTCGCAGCGTGCGATCGTAGACACCATGTGCGTCGAGCAACTGGGGATCGATGGCTGTGCTTTTGATGACTGAGCCGCCGGGAGCAAGATTACCGCGTGGAAAGCACGTGGTGCTGGTGATGCCCGCAGCCTGGGCCTTTTCGGGAGAGAGGATCACATCGTGGGGATCGACTCCGGCCTGCTGCCGGAGGATTTCCCGCACCCGTTGCCGCCGCGGAGAGTGTTCCCACCACTCCAGGATTTCACGCCAGGTTTTGCCGGTGATTGTGCGGGCGTCGAGGCGGAGCAGGTTCAGTCGGCGGAGGTGGAGCATGACCTCGGGCACGCCGCCCGCCAGGTAGACATAGAGAGTGGGAAAATTCCGCGGACCATTGGGCAGGACGTCCACCAGTCGCGGCACCTGCCGATTGATGCGTTCCCAATCCTCGATGGTGGGTCGAGGGAGTCCCGCGGAGAAGAGAACCGCGGGCAAATGGAGGATGAGATTGGTGGAGCCGCCGAAGGCCGCATGAATGACCATAGCGTTGTGGGCAGAAGCCTCGGTGAGGATGTCGCGGACGGTGAGCTTTTGCTCGGCCATGCGCATGAGGGCCCGGGCTGTTCGTCGCGCAAGATCGCGCCAGATTTCCTGCCCCGAGGGCACCAGTGCGGCATGGGGCAGCGTCAGGCCGAGGGCCTCTGCCACAACCTGGGAGGTGGCGGCCGTCCCCAGAAACTGACAGCCACCGCCAGGCGATGCACAGGAGTGACATGCCACGTCCCTTGCCCGTTCCAGGCTGATTTCCCCCTGGGCATAGCGGGCGCCAAGGGATTGAACCTGGGCCGTGTCTTCGCCGCGCGTGGTGGGCAGCATGACACCGCCCGGCACGATGGCCGACGGAAGATGCCCCAGTCCGGCGAGAGCCATCATCATGGCGGGAAGGCCTTTGTCACACGTGGCCACGCCCAGCACGCCGACCGCGTTGGGAATGGAGCGGGCAAGGCGACGAAAGACGATGGCCGCGTCATTGCGGTAGGGGAGGCTATCAAACATGCCGGGAGTGCCCTGCGTACGGCCGTCGCAGGGATCGGAACAGTAACCTGCGTAGGGGATCCCGCCACACCGTTTGATCTCTTCAGCGGCCTGTCGCACCGCGTCGTCGAGCTCGAAATGGCCGGTATGGTAACCCAAAGCGATGGGGCGGCCGTCGGGATCGCGCAGTCCACCTAACGTGCTGAGGATGACGAACCGGGGCCGGAGCGTGTCCTCGGGAGCCCAGCCCATCCCTACGTCCTGGGACATTCCGAAGAGATGGCCACTGGGACTGTAACGGAGCAGCGCATCGTCGAAGGGAAGTTCTCCGTCCGGTCCGGCGCTGTGGACCCGAAGTGGTTCTGGAATGCGATCGCCCGCGTGAAGGGGATCTTCGACATTCGCATCGAACTTACCGCAATGGGATGCTTCCGTCATCGAGACAAAGGCCTTTCTATTTGGCTCGGGTTGTGTTTAAACAGCGGCACTTTTAGAATAAGCCTATCAGTTTTACCTCTTTGGATCACGCTGTATGACGAATCGCCAAGGGTGCAGTTGCAAAACTGCAGGTTTTCTACGGGTGGTCGGGCCGCCATCCGAATCGGAAGCGATGTATTTCCGAACGGAGGAGCATGATGGTTCAGCCCGACAATTCTTCCCAAGGCCAGCCGACCCCTGAACAAACGCAATCCCCGGCCGGTTGTCTGCTTCGGTTGTACTGGATGATCTTCGGTTATCTTGTGGCGGTTCTCTGCGGGGTGTCGATTGTCAATCATCACGGCGATTTTTCTTTGGTGGACCTTATATATTGGGCAGCGCTGGCAGGTGTTCTGCTGGCTCGTTGGTTGGACATCAACCGCTATCATGGTAAGCGGGCAGACGGTCAGCCTGCCACCATGCGAGAGTGGAAGGTCCACGCTATTTTGACCATTGTGGGCGGTCTGATCGGATGGGTGCTCATCCATTGGGTCCGACTGAGCGGTTGGTGGTAAACCTTGTCGCCGCCAAGCTGTGCCTGTCGGGGTAGGTCAGAGAACGATCAGATGGGTCAGGAGGATCCGAAACCCCACCAGGAGAAGGACGCATCCTCCCGCGACCTCCGCCCATTGGGAAAAGTGGCGTCCCAGTCGATTCCCCGCCCGAATCCCAATCATGCTGAGTATCCCCGCAACGAGGCCGATGATCACGGCGGCCAGCCATATTGATCCTCCTAAAAACGCCAGTGACACGCCGATGGCCAGGGCATCCAAACTGGTGGCTACGGACAGGCTCACCAGGCTCCACCCGCGGGTGGGATCGTTCGTCCAGGTATCCATCTTTCCCGTCAACGCCTGCCAGATCATTTTCCCGCCCAAAGCGCCCAACAGGGCGAAAACAAGCCAGTGATCCCACCCCGCAATGGCCGACGCGAACTGGGCTCCCCCCAACCAGCCCAGAATAGGCATCAGAAACTGGAAAAAACCAAAGTGAAAAGAAATGCGGAAGGTGTGTCGGACGGTCACGTGAGCAAGCCGCAACCCCACGGCGACGGACACCGCCAGCGCGTCCATCGCCAATGCCAGGGCCACGCCAAATATGGAAAGCAGGTCCACTCGCTCTACCTCGGGATCAAAACGGAATGATTGCTGCTCAAACAGTCGCGTCCTTACAATGTAACCTGTTCCATTGGCCCACGTGGAGAGCCACAAGCGTGCTTACTCACGCTAAATCGGAACGCGTTCCAGAATGAAAGCACGGGTTGGGGAAGACCAGTTCCCCGTGTAGCACTCGACCAGACGACTCCACGGCCGAGTCAATGGGACAGCGAGTGGAGGACGCGATCCCGTGGCGAGCATCAATGCCAAAGCGACGGGTGATGCCCCTGCGGTGAGATGAAAGCCGGAGTTTTCACCGGGCGGCCGTTTGGATAGGTGTTTCTCCCTGAGCCATACTGCGGACACGCTGCTCGATGAGATCCCGCGCTTTCAACTGGGCTTGGGCAAGTTCTTCGGCGGTCTTGAGATTCTCCTGGATCAGGCGATCCCGCGCGGCAGTGACGCGGGCAAGAGTGTCCTCCACAGTTTTTAAGTAATTCTGGGCCAGGTCACGTTCGTGTTCCTTCCGGCTGAGCTCCTGTTTGAGCTGGGCGATTTCCTGATCTCGCGCCTGCTCTTCCCGTTTGGCATCAGCCAGACATGCATCGAGCCGATTTTTGTCGGCGGTCAGAGAAGCGATTTCGTCTAGAAGTTCCGCTCGTTTGAGGGAAAGAGTCCGCAGCGCCACTTCATAGTCTCGAAGTTTCCGCCAGTACGGAGGCGACTGGGGATTGTTGGGATCGGCCGGCTTGCCATCGCGAACGTACTCATCCACAACGTCTTTGGGGAAGATGGCTGCCAGTGTTTGGGCATCCAGGCCAGCGAAGATCTCATGGTCATCGGTGGGCAGAAGTTCACAGATGGTCCAACCGAGTTGTCCCTGCTGAGCAGCCTGAACTGCTGCCTGGATTCGCTGCACTTCTCGGTTGGTCAAAAAGCCCGTCGATTCAAGCTGCACCATAGCCGGTTGATCACCCTGTCGGGGATTGACCGCGGCAACGCGAAAGGCCCCCAGGTAACTTCCCCCCTGGCGGATGTCACGTTCGTCAAAGAGATAAACAGCGGAATCGACGGGCAACTCCTGAACGTTTTGCAGGCCGCTCAGTCCCAGTTGATCGACCGTCACACTCACCTGGACAACGAATCCTGCCTGGGGATCCTGTCGAGCATTAACCTGCATCGGGCGGCAGCCGCGCCACACTCGTCCGCGTTGCAACGTATACTTCGCCAGCTCCACCTGCAACTGGCGCAGGCCCTTGGTGGTGGCATCGCCGTTGATCAGGCGTTCGCGATCCTTTTCCAGTTGGGCGAGCTCGGCTTGCAATTTTTCGGCCGCGGTCCGCCATGCCCGATGGGTCGCGAGCGCCCGCATTCCCAGATACCACATAGCCAGCGAGGCGAGTAGCAGCAGGGAGATGAGAACTTTATTCCAAATGCTCATTGGGATTCCACCAGTGACCGGAGATTTCTCACCTCGGTTGACAGGACCAAAAACTGCGTGTTCCATCCCTGGATGAGCCGCTATCGTTCCGTCCCCCTTCCTGTGAGGCTTCACGCCCCGTTGGCCGATGGCCTTCCGTTATGCTCGATGGTATTTAGCCCCCCCGCCCGTGTCAAGCTTTAGCCATTCTTTGTGAGAATGTGCCAGAACAGCCCCCGCTTAGGGGGAGGAGAGGTGTCAAATTTGTTGTCCACGGAATATCTCAAACAATCGTTTAAGTTTGCCCGTTTTTCCTGTCGAACCTATTCAAGCAGCGAGAAACGCAATTAGCGTTGGAGGGGATTGTTCGCCGCTAGATATCGCTCGGGATGCCCTCTTGGTGGAGTGAGCAGGTTGCCCATGTTATCACCCGCCCATTGTCAGCCCAGTTGGAAAGTCCATCCGCAAGTTGTCGTCAGGGCATTTCTTTCCGGGTGTTTACGCTTGGTGTTTGTCTTTGTTCTTGTTGTACTGGTGGCAAGTTCGGGTTGTCATCGCACGGCATATCGCCACCAGGCGGATAGCGAAGTGGCTGCGCTCATTCAGCGGGGTCAGGTGGATCCCCGGTGGAAGCTCCGCAAAAGTTCCGTCTATCCGCAGCAAGAAGCCCGGTTTTATGACCCCTATTGTCCGGATGCCGAACCGATGCCGCCCGACGATCCGGTTTCCCACCAGCTCATGCACTATGTGGATGGAAAGAAGGGCTGGCCTCACTGGCATGACAACGGGGATACGTTCTATGTGGAAAACCCTTTCTGGCGGGCGTATCTGCCGCGTGACGAGCGCGGGATTGTGGTGCTCGACCGGGCCAAGGCAGTCGATATTGCGCTCGTTCATTCCCGGGAATATCAGCGGCAGCTTGAGAACCTTTATCTTTCGGCTCTGAACGTGACGGCAGAACGGTTTCGTTTCGACGTGCAATTTTTCGGCGGGCATTCCACGTTTTTCACAGCCGATGGTCCGCAGCGCGCGGGAGGATCGCGGAGTCTCCTCGAGCTGGACACTGACGCGCGGGCGACAAAACTGGGCGCAACCGGCGCGGAGCTGCTCATCGGTTTTGCCAATTCCTTGGTGTGGCAGTACTCGGGTGGCGACAGTTATGCCTCGGCTTCGCTTCTGAATTTCTCTCTCGTGCAGCCGTTGCTCCGCGCCGGAGGACGGCACGTGGTTCTGGAGAGCCTCACCCAGGCCGAGCGCAATCTCCTGGCCAACATTCGTCAGATGGCCCATTATCAGCGGGGCTTTTATTTGCAGATCGTCACGGGGACAAATCCCGGAACCGGCCCCAGTCCGGGAGGTCTTACGATCGGGTCGCTCTCTCCGGGGGTGAGTCCCGGCCGGGGTGGTGTGCTGGGCTTGTTGCAAAGTCAGGTCCAAATTCGTAATCAGGAACAGAACGTGCTGGGATTGGAAGACAGCTACGAACAACTCCTGGCCGCTCACCAGGCGGATCGCATCGACCGCTATCAGGTGGACCTGGCCCTCCAGTCCCTGTACAACGCGCAGAGCCGACTTCTCTCCCTGCGAACAGCTTACCAGTCGCAACTGGATAGCTTCAAACTGACGCTCGGTTTGCCACCGGATTTGCCCGTGGAAATCTCCGACAATCTCCTCGAGCAGTTCGACTTCATCGATCCCAAGTTGCTCAATTTGCAGCGCGAGACGACACTCCTGAATCGAGCCCTGAGAGACCCGGCAACACCGGAACCACCGGATTGGCTCGATCGTTTGCGGAGCATCTACGAGCGGGTCAGCCGGCAGGTGGAAATCGTCCGGGAAGATATTGACCGCCTCAACAAGCTCTTACCGGAACGACGCGTCCGACTGCGGGAATTCTACTCCAGACCCGTCACTGGTGAAGAGACACTGGAAGGCCTCACGCAGGCCGAAAAAGCCATCGCCGATCTCGATGAGCGGGCTCGCGCCGTCAATGAAGATTTCCAGTTACTCCTGGAAGGAAAGTTGCCAGCAGCGCGGGGAGAACGGCGCGTGGAACGCCGCCCCATGAAAGATGTCCTGGACGAGTTCAAGAAATTTATCGACGATCCAGATGGTGTGGCCAACGCCAGGGTCGCGGAACTGGAAAAGCAGGTTACAGATGTCCAGGCCCGACTTAAAGCCGCCGAAGAAGAACTAAGCAAGCTCTCCGAGCAAATGGCGCAGGCAACCGCCGAGGAGGCGTCAGCCCTCCAAACCAAATACGCCGACGCACGCGCCCAGATGCAGACCCTGCAATCGCAACTCGATTCGCTCCAGGAGAACCTGGCGAAGCTGAAGAAGGCCCCCAAAGAGCAGGTAGCTTTGCAGATTCTGGAACCGCTTCTCCTCCAGATCTCCGATCTCTCGCTTGTGCAGGCACGGGCACGATTGGATTGTGTGATGCTCACACCGGTCGATATCACACCCGAGGAGGCCCTGGAAATTGCTAGGGAAAACCGTCTCGACTGGATGAATGCCCGGGCGGCGCTGGTGGATCAGTGGCGGCAGATTCAAATTGCTGCCAACCGGCTGCGTAGTGATCTGGATGTCACATTCAGTGGAGATGTGCGAACACTTGGCGACAATCCCTTCGGCTTTAACAGCAACACCGGTGAGCTGAGAGTCGGTTTCCGTTTCGATGCCCCGTTCACACGCTTGCTGGAACGCAACCAGTATCGCACAGCGCTGATTAACTTCCAGCGGGCACGCCGCGATTACATGGCCTTCGAGGACCAGATCGCGCAAAGTCTCCGCGACACGTTGCGGAACATTCGGCTGGGGCAGAGCACGTTCGAGTTGCGGCGGTCGGCGGTGCTGGTTTCCATCGCCCAGGTGGACCTGGCAAGAGAGCGACTGCGGGCACCGCCACGGCCCGGCGAGACCTCGCAGTTCGGTGTCAACACCGCCCGGGACCTTGTGCAGGCGCTCTCCTCTCTGCTGGATGCTGAAAATGCATTCCTGGGTGCCTGGGTCGATTACGAAGTCCAGCGCATGATCCTCGATTTCCAGATGGGGACGATGCAACTGGACGAGCGTGGCCAGTGGATTGACCCCGGGCCGATTCGCGGTCAGTCCGCTCTTGAGGGCTCTCCGTTCCAGCCGGAGACCCTCCCCACCCCACAACCGCAAACCGGCGTCCAGCCGCTTCCACCGCTGACACAAAACCGCCAGGAAAATTCTGGTGAAAGTGGTGGTTCCCAGCCAGTGGCACGCGCAAACCTCCAACCGCAAGCCGAAGAAGGCGGCCTGATGGCCCTTCGCACGGCCATGGGACACCGACAGGGAATCAATCAGCTCTCGGACGATCAGCAAGTTCCCGTCGGCCCATCAACTCCGATGGCGACCTCCCCGAAAGAGGCCGCTCCTTCATCGGGTAAACTTTCGCCGGCCATGGAGAGGCTTCGCGAGCGGCTGGCCGCTTACCGAAAGAATACTTCCCAGGCGGGGCCTTCCCACACCAGTGCCGAGCCACCGGGGGATTCCAGCATTTTTTCGATGGAGGATCCTCGGGCTCATTCAGCACCCAACCATGACGAATCCCGGTTGATTCAGGCCATGTTTGGTGATAGAAAAGACAAACTGCCGGACGAACTTCTTCCTCCCCTCCAGGCTCTTCTGGAGATGGAAGAAGAGGGAGTGGCCACCATCCAGGACAATTCCCCTGCCAAGTGAGACAGGGTCGGTTGCAGGCAGTCGTCGGAGGGACCTATTTGTCAGGTCCCCTCTGTCAGCCTTGGATGAACCATCCTCTTCCGCGGGGGCGCAGCAGGTGCCCCACCGGGGAACGGTCACAGGCACCGCAGGAAGGCCGTCAAAGCCTCCTTTTCCTCCTTGGTCAATTTTGTGCCCAATACGAGATTGTGGAATTCAACCGTATCTTCGATGGTCAGAAGACGACCATCGTGCAAATACGGCGGCGAGTCTTTTAGGCCGCGGAGCGGGAAGGTCTTAATCGGTCCGTCGCCGGTCATCATATGTCCGTTGACCATGTGCGGCTCAAAGAACCGCTCGGTGCGGAAGTTGTGCATGAGGTTGTCCGTGTAGTACGGCGGCAGGTGGCAGGTAGCACAGCGTCCCTTGCCGAAGAATATTTCTTGCCCTCGCAGTTCTAAAGCGGTGGCCTTTTCCGGATCAAGTAGGCCAAACACGTTGAGCTTGGGAGCCGGGGGAAAGTCCAGGATAGCCATGAATTCCGCCATGAAATGAACCTGGCTTCCGCGTTCCAGAACATTGACGCCTTTCTTGGTGGCCATCACCGGATCACCATCAAAGTAGGCGCCGCGCTGCTCGAATTCCGTGAAGTCTTCCACGGTTTTGAGAGCTCGCTGCGAGCCAAACAACCGCTGAATGTTCACGCCGCGCAACGAAGGTGTGTCAATCCGGTGCCGAAATTCCTGGGGCCGAATATCGCCAACAAGATGGGTGGCGCCGTTTGTGTGGCCGTTGACATGGCAATCAAAGCACGTCACGCCCATACTCGGCTTGAGACTTCGCCGGTCGTCCGTCGCATTAAACTGTTGCTGAGGGAAAGGAGTGAGAAGCAGCCGCAATCCTTCGAGCTGTTTAGGGTTGAGAATTCCATTGAACAGCTCAAAGTAGTTCTGAAGCGTCACCACTTTGCCCTGAGAAACGTCACCGAGATCGGGACGCGTCGTCAGATAGATTGCCGGTGGATACTCCGGCAAAAGGTGTTCGGGCAAGTCAAAGTCGAGATCAAACCGCGTAAGGTCTCGGCCTTCCTGCTTAAGGATTTCTTTGATGTGGTGCTCCGGGAACACCATTCCGCCCTCTCGATGATTAGGATGCGGAAGCGGGAGAAAACCCTTAGGATAAAGGCCACGTTTGCGGATCTCCTCCGGTGACATAGCGGCTAGCTCTTCCCAAGAATTCACTCCCGGCGGCAGCTTCACCCGCACACCCCCCTGCACCGGTTTTCCACGGGACATCGTGACCCCCGGTACCGGGCGGTCGCTCAGATCGTAACGTTCCTCAAGCAGACGCATGTGCTCTTCGCGGATTTTAGGCTTTTCCGCCTGCTTTCGCTTGACAATTGTCTCGAAATCTTCCTCAATCACGACGGGCGAATAGCTGCTCCTTGTTTGAGGTGATTCAGCCCAAACCGTCGCCTTTAAACACAGGAGGAGAACTCCTAACCCAGCCAACGCGCCAATCCCCAGAAACGTGAGCATGCGTTTCATCGCTCGCCTCCTGCTTTTTTCGAACAGAGACCCATTTCGCGCCCTCCCCGGAGAGCTGAGCCAACCGAGAAGAGACTCCCGACATCACGCCACCTAATCTACCTCATTGCGAGCCAGATTACAACAGTTTCAATCCCAACTTGGTGCGATTAAGACCTGGCGAATGGCGAAGAGCGAATGGCGAATGGTTGGTGGGTGCTTCCATCGCAACTGGCTGCGATTAAAACCGTACGGCCGCCCCGGAAAATTCCCTGTGCGGGCCCAAGCGGGCCCCGGCCAACCTTCGCCGGCCGCGACAGGTGGGGCCCCCTCATTTCCGGTCACGGCAACAGTGCCCCTCAGGCTCAGGGCGCAAGCAGAGAAAATGGAAACACCGGGATATTGCGGACAACCCAATACATCATGATCAGGCCCAAAAGGCCCCAGCCCCACCAGGCGTCTCCCAACCAGCCTGGCCGAATTCCCCAAAGCACTAAAAACGGCAACAGAAGCACCATCAGCGGATTGAAATCCAGAGCTTCCAGAAACCGCCCATGGAGCAGAGCATGCGTGGCCCTCAGCGAGCCACATCCCGGACAATACAGACCCGTCAGATAGTGAAAAGGACACGGAGGGAACAGGGAAGTTTCCGCCGGGTCGAACTGGTAAAGAAAAACTATTCCCGTGATGCCAATAACGAATCCGCCCGTAAAGATGACGGGAGTTGGAAGAAATGACAGCGGACCGCGAGGGTCTTTAAAAACCATGGCCCTCAGCCAGCGATGCAACCACCACCACAGATAAGCTAACGTTGCCACCAGCCCAATGGCAAAGGAGAGCCACATCCAAAAACTCGCTTTTTCGGCGTTTTTCAGGGCCTCGGTGTAGTTGCCACTTTTGGCTAAGCTGTTTGCCTGGACCGAATAGACGATGGCCACAATGCCAAATGGCAAGCAACAAAACAAAGTCACAACGATGGCCCACGGAAGATAATTCGGAACCTTCGGATACATGGAGGGTTGATACACTTGTCCATATGGTGGTGGATACGGAGTCACCTGCTGATGCGCTACATAATTCTGCAGAGCTTGCCCACACTGACCACACAACACGGCATGATCTGCGTTAAGCGCACCACATTTTGGACAGTACATCGGGACGTCTCATCATGTACCTGACTTTGAGCGGACCCAAAGATGACGCCTCTATGTAAATGCCTGAGATTGCCCCGATTCCAGCCTGTTTAACGTTTTTTTACAACTTGTCAAAAACCTGGATCGTTCCGAATGACGCCCTGCTTTACAGTTCTCCATTGAAGAGCGAATCTCAGGATCTTCCGCTGTGCAAAATGCCTTATATCCCTGCCTAGAAAGACCACGCATTCATCCGTGAGCCCATGACTGCCTGCTCAAGGACATAAAAGTGGAACTCATCAGCTTTTTGAATGCGCACAGCTAAAGCTGAGCGCTAGTATACTCAGGGTATGGTGTCTGTCAACCGGCTGGCTTTTTGGATCACACTTTGGATCACCCTTCGGCGCGAACCAAAATAACCAGTCGTCGACATGTTGCTAGCCGCAATGATGGACGGATTTCTTGTGCGGATGCTTGCACCGCCTCCCAGGGGGATGAATCGGGACCTCTTGCCCGCCTGCAATTCCTGCTTCTTCTATGCACGCTTTACTTTTCGTCTCAGTTTCACCACAATGACGGCAACTCTGGAATTGCTCTGGGACAAAAAACGTTTTATTTAGGGAGTTCGTGCCGTGAGGCGTTCTATTAGCTTTTTGCGATGCACTTGGAAAACTGCCACCACTCTTGGACTGATCGCTCTGCTGAGCGGGATCGTTGCGACAGTCGCTGCCGAACAGACCGCTTCGCGTGAGCAGAATGTTCCCAATCTTGCCCAGCAGATCCCCTATCCCCGCATCACTCTTTCCACATGCTACTTTGTGGATCCCACCTGGCCCCAAAAACCCGAGAACCTGGTTTGGGGACAGACGCCCTCTGTCTATGTGGACAACCAAGACCGGGTATGGGTGTACACCCGAGCCATTCCACCTGTCCACGTCTACGATGCGGCGACGGGAAAATTGCTCTTCACCTGGGGAGAAGAAGTATTCGGCAAGTATCTCGAAGGAATGCTTGCGCACAGCATCAAGATCGACCACCGCGGCCATGTGTGGCTGTGCGATGTGGGCAACCACGCGGTTTATGAACTCGATCAAAAGGGAAAGATTCTGCGAATCTTGGGAACGCCCGGCCAACCCGGTTGCGACCAAACCCATTTCTATAAACCCACCGATATGGCAATCACGCCAGAAGGCCACGTGTTCGTCACGGATGGCTACGGAAATGCGCGAGTGGTTCACTTCGATGCCGAAGGGCGTTACGTGGGCGAATGGGGTAAAATGGGCACGCAGCCAGGAGAATTCAATCTCCCTCATGCCATCGTTGTAGATTCCCATGGGCGACTGTACGTGGCCGATCGCAACAACGCGCGGGTGCAGGTCTTTGACCAGTCGGGAAAGCTGCTCGACGTGTGGTCTGACCTCCTCGTGCCTTGGGGTTTTTGGATCACTGCGGATGACCAAATCTGGGTCTGCGGCTGTTCGCCCATGGAATGGCGCGAAACTGATGAAGTGTTAAGCTGTCCCCCTAAGGACCAGCTTTTCATGCGATTTGATCCCAGCGGCCGATTGCGTCAGCTCTGGACGGTCCCCAAGGGTGAAGATGGCAAAGAAAAGCCGGGCGAACTGAACTGGGTCCACGGGATCGCCGTCGACTCGCAGGGCAATATTTATGCCTGCGATATCATCGGCAAGCGAGTGCAGAAGTTCGTCCGCAAAGCCCCCGGATGGTCCGTCCCCTTCCGTCCCAAAGCTCAGGAGTGACGCCCAGCCAAACAGGACTCCCAAGACGTGAGTCCTCCCGCCGCGGCCGTCGGGAACAGGCGGCCAACTTCGTGCGTCTAAACAATGTCAAAGTGGCGTCAGGCTCCGGTGTTACTCCCCCCGGACATCTCGCCGAATGGATTAGTATTTCATCCACTATCGCTGGGAGAACGGTCGTGGGTTCGCGCGGAAGCGGACCGCGCCAGTGGGCCGTAGCGGAGTGAGGCTTGCAGGTATGGCACGCGGTGCACTCCTGGTTGTGTGCACGTGCCATAATTGATATATGGCAAAAGCTCTTCTTTTTCCCCGAAACAAATTTGCCCGAGCGCAGAAGGGAGTGTCGGCCATGTTGCGGATGAATTCTTGCCGGGCCGGTGGTCTGCTGTTCAGTGTGCTGGTGCTGTTCGGGGGGGTCATTCTCTTTGGGGCCGAGACCCCATCGCCAGAACCTCCCGAGGTGCGGCTGGAGAAGCTTGCCGGTCTGCCCACGGTACCGCGCGAAATCGCCGAAGCGATCCAGGACCACCGTTACGACGAGGCGGTACGACTCATCGATGAGGAGCTAATCAGAAAACCCGCCCAATCGGATTATCTCGTGTATTTAAAAGGTCGCGCACTCTATCTTCAGCAACAGTACGATGCGGCGGTGGAGGTGTTTCGACAGGCAGAGAAGGATTTTCCGAAGAGTTCCTGGCGGTACTGGTTCCGATTTGGACAGGCCCTCGCTTTGGCGCGCAAGGGGGATTTTGCGGGAGCCGAGGCCATCTATCGCGATGAGGCCCAGCGTATCCTTTCCCCAGAGCGGAGTGAAGAGCTGGCTGCCGTTTATATTGAGTTTGCCGACCGGTATTTCCAGCCGGCTAATCCGATGGAAGAAAAGCCGGACTACAACAAGGCGCGGGAGTTTTACACCAGGGCTTTAGAGGTTAATCCCAGTCCATCGGTCCGGGCGCGGATTGCCTTTCAGATCGCCCGCTGCCACCATCTGGCTCCGGCCTGGCTGCAGGCCGCCACGGCGTATCGCGAGTTCCTCCAGCAGTTCCCCGGTGATCCCCGGGAGGTTCAGGCGCGACTCTATTTGGGCGAAGTGCTGCTGGCGATGGGCAATACCGTGGAAGCTCGCCGGGTTTGGGAAGATTTACTCAGCAAGTTTGGAGATCAACCTGGGGAAGAAGTCGCCACGGCAGCTTTTCGTCTGGCCGAAACCCGAGGCATGCCGTCCCCGGCGACGGATGAGGACCTCAGCCAGGGCGTCAACTACCTGCGGCAGTTCTTGGAGCGGTTTCCCAAAGACAGGCGGGTGCCAGCCGCCTATCTGCAAATGGCTCAGGGATATGCACACCTCCAGCACTGGGACGAGGCGGAGAAAGTTCTTTCGGAATTCCTGGCCGATCCTCGGGCTGAAAAGAGTCCCGAGCGGGCGGAGGCGATCTTTCTTTTGGGATCGGTGTATCTCAATGAGCAGCGTTTTGCCAAGGCGATTGAGACTTGGCGAACCTTTATTGAACAGTTCCCCACACACCCGCGTTGGAGTGAAGTGCAAACTCTGATTATTGACGCCGAATATCAGGAGGCAGTGAGCCTCCACGAAGCAGAAAAGTATTCTGAGGCTGAAGGAGCCTTCCGCAAATTTCTGGCGAGCCACCCCCTGGACAGCCGCGCGCCGGAGATTCTCTTCACCTTGGGGACTATCGCTTTCCAACAGAAGAACTATGAAGAGGCCATCCGACGGTGGCAGCAACTGGCAGACAAGTATCCTGACAACACCTGGGGGCAAAAGGCCATCTACACCATTGCACAGGTCTATGAGGAAAAACTCCTCGATGCTGAAAAGGCCCTGGAGTACTATCGCAAGGTGACCGGCCCTCTGGCTTCTGTGGCCCAAAGTGCCATTGCCAAATTGACGGCGCGGACACTCTGGGCCGAAACCGTGCGGGTGTATCGCTCCGACGAAATACCGAAAATTCGGCTGGTGACCCGCAATATCGAAAAAGTGACCATCGCCATTTACCGAATCGATCCCGAGGCGTACTTCCGCAAGTACCGGACCTTGCAGGGGGTGGAGCATTTGGATCTCGCGCTTATCGATCCGGACGAGAAGCGCGAATTCACGATTCCCGATTACAAGCCGTATGTGGAGCTAGAAACATTTATACCCCTGCCCTTACCCGGTGATCAGAAGGCCGGGGTGGCCGCCGTCACTATCAGCAGTCAGACGCTCGAGGTGACCACGCTTCTGTTGCAAAGCGATCTTGATCTCGTCGTCAAATCATCCCGCGAGGAGCTTTTCGTGTTCGCTGAGAATATGCGAGAAACGAAGCCCTGGGCAGGTGTCCGCTTACTTGTTGCGGCCGGTGACGGCCAGCTTCAGGAAGTACGAACCAACGAGGAAGGAATCTATCTGGGAAAACTGCCCGGAAACTCCTCCGAGGAGGTGAGCGTTCTGGCGATCGCGGACGGGCATGTCACCAGTAACGAGTGGAGCCTCGAAGGGGTTTCAACTGCACGCGGATTGACAGACCGGGGACTGATCTACACAGATCGCCCGATTTATCGTCCCGGGCAGGTCGTTAATGTGCGGGGAATTATCCGGCTGGCGAGTAGCCAAAAGGCGGAAACACCCCAGGAAGCTCCCGGCGCGACGGCCGAGAATCAGAGCGAAAGTCCCCAAGGATCAGCAGACCGGCTGATTGCACCTGTCGGGCGCAAGTTTCACCTTCAGGTCTTGGACTCCGCCAATCGTCCGTTGCGGGCCATCGACGTGACGCTTGATTCTTACGGCTGTCTCCACGACCAGTTCTTCCTGCCCGAGGCGGCCCCACTCGGCCAGTATCGAGTCGTGGCCGACGATGGAGAAGGTCATGTTTTCCAGGGTGGCTTTCAGGTAACCTCATTCGAGGTCGATCCCGTTCAGATTACCATCGACACGCCACGGCAGGTGTACTATCGGGGCGAAAAGATCGAGGGAACGATTCGCGTGGCGTTCAGTTTTGGCACGCCACTGGGGCGGGAAGAGGTCCGCTATCAGTTGGCGGGTGAGCCGGTGCAAACGGCGATCACCGATGAAAACGGCGAGGTGCGATTCAGTTTTGACACCCGAGATTACTCAGAAGCGCAGGTGCTTCCCTTCCAGGTGGTGTTGCCCCGGCGGAACCTCACAAGCGGTGTCAATTTTGTCCTGGCGATCCAGGGGTTTTCTATCCATCTCAGCACACCCCGTGAGGTCTATCTGCCGGGAGAAAGCTTTGAAGTGCGTGTAGAGACCAAAGATGCAGCAGGAAAACCATGCGCGGAGAAGCTCGTGCTGAAGGCGATGCGTCGCACCCGCGCAGGCCGGATCCAGGGAAGCGTGACAGTCAGCGAGACGCCCGTGGAAACCGACAGCGACGGAACGGGACGAATTGTCCTGCGGCTGGAAGAAGGTGGCGAATACATTCTGCGGGCAGAAGGTACCGATCGCTTTGGGCATCCCATTTGGGGAGAGATCGCTGTCAAAGTTTCTGATGACAAAGATTCAGACCGCCTCCATATATTTGCCGACCGGCACACGTTCCGGGTGGGGGATACAGCGCGCGTGCGGATCCACTGGAAAGAGCAGCCTACCCTGGCTGTGGTGTGTTTCCAGGGGGCACATATTCTGGGACATCGACTCGTATCTTTAAAGACCGGTGACAACGAGTTGGATATTCCGATTTCAGGGGAAATGGCACCACGCTTCGATCTGAGTGTGGCCGTCATGCGAGATGTACGCGATGAGCGAGCTCTCGTAGGGAGACCGTCGGCCGATTCCGGCGATACCGTGGCCGAGCTGACGCCGCCCCCACGACGGTTTTTTGAAGCCGTAAGCGGATTTGATGTCCAGCGCGACCTGCGGGTGAAGGTGGAGTGGAAAATCAAGGGCCAACCGGCAAAAAAAACACCCAGTCCCGGCGACGAGTTGGAGGTCACGCTGATTACCACCGATGCCCAGGGACAACCGATCCCCGCGCAAGTCAGTGTGGCGCTGGTCGAATCGCTGCTGCTGGAGCGATTTGGTCGAGGACCGTCGCTGGTCGAATGGTTCCGCGGCGAAACGCGGGAGGGGGCATTTCGGACGCTCAGCACCATTGAGTTCCGCTACCAACCAATCACCCGCCCGATTAACCGCCTGCTCCTTGCTGAAGAAGAGCGAGAACAGCTCGAGGCAGACGAGGCCGCCACGCGTCTGGCTCTGGGCACCCTCGGTGGCATGGGAGGTGGTTTCGCAGAATCCAACAGGGATGCCGCCGCAATGGCTGCGCAGCCAGGCATCCCGGCAATGGAGGCGCTGAGAAAAAGGAAACAGGAGCAACTGGCCGAAGCGGAACAGGAAAAGAAGGCCAATGCGCTTGCTCGCAGCGGACGGCCAACAGATGGCAAATCGGCCGAGGCAAAACAGATATTCGAAGGAGGAATGACGGAACTTCCCGCTGTCAATGCGGCGGGTGAGCGCCAACTGAAGCTCGCGATGGATAAATATTTCGCTCGCGCGGAAGAAGAGAAAGCCTCGGCGGCAGGCCGATTTCTTCTCCCTACCCAGGCCAATCTCCAGCAAGTGAGCACGATGTCGGCGCGGGAATTCCTTGTCCTGGACGCCCAGGGACGGCTCCAATTCCTAGGGCCCGGGCAACTGGAAAAAGCTGATCTCGCCGCACTCGCCGAGCAACTCAATAAGCAAGGATCCCTGCTTTATCCGCTCTCGTCCGCAGCAGAAACAGCTTTCTGGGATCCCGCTGTGGAAACCGGCCCGGACGGCAAAGCCACGCTGACGATCCCCATTCCCGATCGGGCTACCACCTGGCGGCTCATCGCGCAGGGAGTCACAGTCGATACGCTGGTGGGCGAAGACGATATCACAGTCCAAGCCGGGAAAGATTTCTTCGCCGAGATCAAATGGCCCGAGGTATTGCGGCTGGGCGATACAGCCGAAATTCCCGTCGTGCTCCACAACGGCCGTTTCGACTCGGGGACCGTGGAAGTTCAGCTAACGCGGGTCGTCGGCACCCGCCGAAGCACCGATACGCAGCGGGTGACTCTCCAGAAAAAGGGACCTGCTTCGGTGACGTTCAGCGTGGCGACAGAACTGCCTGGCGAATGGAACGACGCTCTTCAGGGGGCCGAGAATCCAAAACAGATGGAGGACCTCCTGCGGCAAAATGTGGAGTTTCATCTGGCCGTCCTTGACGCAGACTCCCGGGAGGTACTCGAGAGCGTGACGCATACCGTCCCGCTTCGACCGCAGGGAGTGATGGAATATCAAACCAGCGGTGGGTCCGCAATCGGAGACACCACCACCTGGCTGGAATTGCCAGATGTCGCGGGAAGCTCGCCCTGGTTGCTGGAGATCGTTGTTGGACCGAGCATCGAACGGAGCCTGCTCGACCTGGTGACAGGTTCACCCCAAAAGGTGAAGTTGCCGCTTGTGGAAACGTCAACTCCTGCGGAAAGGCTCGTGGCGGATTTGATGACGGCGGTAGTCGTCCAAGATTATTTACGCAAAGTGGCTCCGCAGGAGGTTTCCATGATACCGGTCATCGATGCGCGGATTCGTACTGCCATTGCCGGATTGGTTGCCAGCCAGCAGGAGGACGGGGGATGGGCCTGGATCGGATGTGTGTTGCCGGAAGAAAGAGCCAAAAGAAAAGTCGCTTCCGATCCGCGGATGTCTGCCCTGGCCTTCTGGGCCCTGTGCCTGGCACGCTCGGCGGGCTATGGAATCGCACAACCGGCCATGGATCGTGCGACGGCCTTCCTCAACCAAGCTATTGCCAGCGCACCGGCCGAGGACAATGAAATCCGTGCGGTCCTTGTCCATGCACTGGCTCAAATGAAACAGGCTGATTTTGCGCTCCTCAATCGGCTCCATCGGGAAAGACAGAATCTCTCCCTGGAAGGCAAGTTGTACCTGACCTTGACCCTGGCTGCCATGGATCGGAAGCCGATGGCGGAGGAAGTCCTTCAATTGATCGACCCCACCGTCCTGGCTGAACCGAAGCCGGAGGAGCGGATTGTCTTTGGAGCACTGTCCCCGGCTGAGGCCCACGCCCTGTACGCCCTCGCCCTGGAAGCGGTCCTTCCCCAATCGCCTGAATTGCCCCGGCAGATCGATTGGCTGTTGGCACACCGTGTGGGAAACCGCTGGATTCCGGATCGGGCTACCGGTCCGGCTGCCTTCGCCCTTACCCAGTGGTTCGGCAACCAGGGATTTCAGAATGAAAGTTGCCAGATCACAGTGTTTGTCAACGATTTTCAGGTGGCCAGTCTTTCGCTCGATCCGCTGTCTGCCACACAGTCGTTGCTGGTTCCACCGAAATTCCTCGTCAAAGGAAAACAGCGGATTCAGTTTCGTGTGGAAGGGCGAGCCCGTTACACCTATCAGTGCATCGCCAGTCATTTCGTGGCCACAACCGTTGCCCGAGAAACACCCTACCGTTACATGTTGCGGGCGGCACCGCTGGAGGTGGAGGGACGTGAGATTCTGGCAGGGACCGGGGTGGTAATTCCCCAGCCAGGCTGGTCGATGCCCGTGAACCCTGTCACTCAGCTTCCCGTGGGCAAGCAGGCGATTGTATCGGTGGATGTCTTCCCCGGGTGGGATCAAAAGAGCAACCAGATCACCCAGCTCATCGTCAGTGTGCCAATTCCCGGCGGGGCGGCTGTGGTGCCGCAATCCATTCAGACAACCTCCGAGCGCTATGAGATCCGGCCGGGAGAAGTCGTGTTTTACGTCAGCCGTCGGGACCCTGCGGCCGGCGTTTCATTCAGCTTCCGCATCGTGGGATTGGTGCCGGGCAAATACGACCTCGATGCCGTGGTCGTGCGAGATGCCAACGATCCTGCAGGTTACGGCGTCATTCGTCCTAGCCGCTCTTCTGAAGAGAATCTGAAGCTCGAAGTCCTTCCCCCGGGAAATCCCAGTAAGGATCAGTACGTCCTCTCGCCCCAGGAGATGTATGAACTGGGGAAGATTGCTTTCAACAAACAGAACTGGCAGGAGGCGGAAAAGTATCTCAGCCAGCTCCTGAGGAGTACAAATTGGCGGGTGCGGGACGAGGTCCTCAAAGAGCTGGCCCCGATGATGGTGGACATTTATCTCCAGCTCGACAAGCCGCATGAGGTGGTCCAGTATTTTGAAATCCTCAAAGTCAAATGGCCAGATTTTGAAATCCCGTTTGAAAAAATCCTCAAAATCGCGGCCTGTTATGAGCGGATGGGCGAATACGAGCGGAGTTTTCTCATCTTCCGCGCCACTGTGGAAAACCGGTTTGTGGCCGACAGCAACGTGGCGGGATTCCTTGACGAGCAGAAAGAATTTCTCCGCAGCGTGGAGGTGATGAACCGCCTTCTCGCGGAATATCCGCCGGAACCGTACACGGCGGCCGCCCGGTATGCACTGGCCCAGCGAATTTACGCCAAGGCAGGGGAAGACGATCCTCGGCTCCGCAAGGCGCGAATCAACCGCATCCACCTGGTCCATCTGGCGTGGGAAATGCTTGATCGCTTCTTGACTGCGTTCCCAGAGGATCCGGCGGCCGATCAGGCGGCCTTTGCCGCAGCCAATGCACTGCTGGAGGGGCAGTTTTATGGGCAAGCTGCCGCTTCCGCCGCCCGCTATGCCGAGCGTTATCCCAAGAGTCCTCTCGTGGACAGCTTCTGGTACATGATCGGCTATTGCCAGTACGCGATGGGACAGTACCAGCAGGCTATCGACATGTGCAAGAAGGTCGCGGAGACGCAGCGAACAGATCCCACCACTGGCCGAACCGTGGAAAGTCCCAACAAATGGCAGGCGCTCTATATTCTGGGGCAAATCTACCACAGTCTCGGGCAACCGGGGCAGGCCATCCAGTACTACGGCATGGTTGCCCAGCGATTCTCGGACGCCAAGGAGGCCATCGAGTATTTCACCCGCAAAGCCATCCAGATTCCCGAAGTGACGACCATCCCGCCGGGCAAACCGGTCACGATACCGCTTCATTTCCGCAACCTGGCTACGTGTGAAGTGCGGGCGTACCGCGTGGATCTGTTTAAATTCGCCCTGCTCAAACGAGATCTCGCTGGGATCGCGGAAATCAATCTGGCGGGCATCCGACCGGAGCACGAAGAAACGCTTACTCTCGGCGACGGCCGGGACTACCGCGATCGGGAACGCGATCTGAAGTTGCCGTTCCAGAAAGAGGGGGCCTACCTCGTCGTGTGCCGTGGCGAATCCCTCTACACCAGTGGAATGGTTGTCGTCTCCCCGCTAACCCTGGAGGTGCAGGAAGACCCAGCCTCCGGTCGTGTCCGGGTGACCATCAAGGATCGTTCTGACAAATTCATCAAGGGTGTGCAAGTGAAAGTCATCGGCAGTCGCAATGGGGATTTCGTCTCCGGCGAGACCGATTTGCGCGGAGTGTTTGTGGCGGATGGCATCCGCGGAAAGGTGACGGTGATCGCACGCTACGAGGATGACAAGTACGCTTTCTATCGCGGAAAAGTCGAACTTCTGCCGGAGGCCCCACCGGCTGCCCAGGCTCCTCAGGCCGCGGCGCCGGCCCCGGGTCAGGCAGCCAAACCAGGCGAACCGCCGCGCCGCCGAGCGGAAGATGAACTCCTGCGAGGACTCAGAGAAAGCAACCAGCTCTTCCAGCAGCAGCAGTTGGAAAACCTGCAACGGATGTATCGCCAGAAGCGCAAAGGCGTGGAAGCGTCGCAGGCGTTCTGAGCTGACATCACCCTAACTGGTAAAAGCGGACGGCATTGTCGTGGAAGAGCTTCCGCCGCTCTTCCAGCGGACGATCAGCCACAATTTGGTGAAGTGCGAGAATCCACTCGCGGAGCGGAGCCCCTTTTGTACAGACGGGCCAATCTCCCGCAAACATGACGCGCTCGGGACCAAACGCCGCCAAACAGTGGTTCACAATCGGCGCCAAGTCTTCGGGTCCCCAGTCCTCCGGTTTGACCCGAGCTATAATCCCCGATATTTTGCACACCACGTTCTGCCGGGCAGCCAACGCGTCGATCCCGCGTTTCCACCGTTCCACGTATTGAGCGGCCTCTTCGCCCCGTTCTTTTCCCCATCGTCCAAACTGCTGGGGATCAGCATTACCGCAATGGTCGAGGACAAACCGCGTTTCCGGACAGGCATCCACAATCTCCACGGCATCGGCCAGCCAATCGGCAGGAATGCAGATGTCGAAACGCATTCCCCACTCGCCCAGCAGTCGCAAATTCGCCCGCATCTGGGGACTGAAGTACAGCTTGTGGCCAAGCTTGCTCCCGGGAGGAATCCACCGCACTCCCTTGACGATTGGGTTATCACGGAACCGGGCAAGATAGGTGGGAAACTCTTCGCTGGCGGGTCGACCCCCAATGACAGCGGCCGCGGTCGGACCATCGCCCCGACGACAGATGTCGATAATCCATTCCGCTTCTTTGACGAGGTCGTCATCGACGACCGCGACTTCCATGTACACAGCTTTCACAACCGGCAGGCCAGCGACAGCCTCCCGATAGTCGCCAGGCAGGTAATCCCGGTTGAGTCGGCTATCCCCGGCCAACCAGGGGAGACGAAGTTTGGACAGGTCCCACAGATGCTGGTGGGTGTCTACGATGGGAATCTTCTCAACATCAGGGGGAAGAGATTCTCCGGCCAATGACGCGGCAGGCGCACTCCATCTGCCCACACCGCTCATCACGCCACCCGCGATTAAGCCCGCTGCTTGCAGGAATCGACGGCGTGTGCACTTCATTCCGCTACCTCCCGATATTCAGGAGAAACGAAGCAAGAGCACGGGGCCTCGTCATGGGGCGAGATTCTGGCCGGTGAGCACCGCCCGAGCGACCCGAAAAATATCGGTATTGTCCACAAATTCGCCGGATATCCCCCACACTTCGGCGGCGTGCGAATCCTTTCCGCGGATGAGTTTGCGGAACAATTCAGCACCGGCACCTCGGGCATAAAGGGGCACCAGCGAGTTGGTATGACCGGTGGCATTGTACCGCGCCGCTGGCATCTTACCAGGCCCCTGATCACGGATGGCAGCAAACGGCGTCTTGTTGGAATCGGGACCCCACAGCAGCCCGCATTCGTGATCCGCGGTCAGAATCAGCAACGTCTGATCCCAGGAGCTGTTTTTCTCGATCCACTGGACAACAGCCTCCACGGCGGCCAGGAAGTCGCTCTGTTCTTCAATCATTCGGTGGAGCTGATTGGCATGGTTGGCCCAATCCACGGCCCCGCCTTCGATCATCAGGTAAAATCCCTGGGGGTTGTCATCAAGGACATTGATGGCTCCGAGGGCCATCGTGGCCAGGGTCGGCACGTTATCGTTGAACGGAGTGGCAAACGGTTCATCCCGGACGACGATTCCCAGAATGCCTCCCCGAGCCTGCTGGAGAGTCGTGGCCACCTGGGCAGTCCCCACGACCTTGGCCGGTGTAGATCCCTGCGTCAGTTTTTCGAATTCCTCCTTGGTCTGAATGAGCGTCCATCCCGCGGGATGCTTACCCGCTGTGAGTGACTGCCAAGCGGCCAGTCCACCCACATACCGGCAGTCTTTATCCGTGGGTGCGCCGGACTTTCGACGGCCGTTGGTATCGTACTCCGGATGCCCCGCCCCCATGATGACTTGGAGATAAGGAGCTGCCAGCATTTCCTGGGCGATCTCTGCGTAGTTATCGCGCTCCCGATTATGAGCGCCACCAAAGCCGGCCGGTGTGGCATGAGACCACTGCACAGATGTGACGACCCCCGCTGACTTTCCCAATTGATGGGCGATCTCGGGCAACGTTTTCCCTGTTAATGGCCGGTCGAGATCGTCCCAATTGATGGCGTTGTTATAGGTTTTGATGCCCGTCGCCATGGCGGTGGCAGCCGCCGCCGAATCCGTGGCCGAACTTCTCAGCCAGGCATAACCCTTATCTGGATCCCATGCCTTTTGCGGGGAGTACACGAGGTTTTCATTCTGTTTGTCCTTGCCTTCGGGTTTGGTGCTCGTTGACAGGGGATAGGTAGCAACGGCCAGATGAACCCATCCCGGCTTATCGTAAATCTCGTTTCCCAGCTGGCCCCGATACATACTTGTCGCCCGCCAGGTGTTGAAACCGGCACCGTCCGCCACCATGATGATGACGTTTTTCGCCCGCACCACGGACGGTCCAGCTTCCTCCGCAGGCAGATTGGCGGCGAGAGAAACACACCACACCACAACGGTAGCCGCGGCCAAACGCTTCGCAAAATTGAGCAGCAATTGCATGGCAGGCTCCTTGGGAAGCATACGTTTCTCCGAGCGATTCGCTCTTTCCCTTCGGGGATTCGCGTTTGTTCCTCAGCTTCAGGATCTCGCGAAGGAATCCTCTCTTGATGTGCCACACGACGCGGTTCCGCTCTTCGTTTCCGCCGCCGCTCATTAACTCCGAGCGCCGGACAGCGAACGCTTCATTTTTATCGGCCGCCGAATGAAGTCAAGCCGTTAGCAAAATATTAACCGATGGAAAAGCGACAGCGGAGAGAGCTCACCGGACGCCCAGCAACCGGTCTCCGCTACAGGCGACATTGGACCCGGTTCCAGCCGGGCCACGGATCTTCGGTGGGACCTCATTCTCAGCTCCACGTTCGGAGGGACGTGCTCGTCACGTCCGCTGTTGTTCGGAAACTCCTCTTGACGGGTCACGGCCATTTGGCTACCGTCCCACAACCGCGGAAACTGTGGACCCTCTGGCAGCGCCAAAAGACAAATGGAGTAGGGCGATCATTGGACTAAAAGTTGTGGCGGAGATCGATGGGCGCCGGTCTTAAACCCAGTGATATCACTAAAGGACCTTCCTGGCAGGGGGTTCCCCTCCAGTGGAGAGTTCTTTACATCTGCGACCGGCAGCGAACCGGGGGGTGGCTGGTGGAAGGCCTGGCCGGCGAAGCCCCCGTGGAAATTGAAATCCATGAAGCGACGGGAAGCGTCTCGGGCCTTGCTCGATTGCGCGACGAAGTCTTTGAGGCCATTTTTATCGCGCATGCGCCGCCAGAACTCGACGCCATCGAACTCGTCGCCGGCTATCGTACTGGCGGCACAGACGACCCTCTCATCGTCCTGGGGCGACCCAGCGAACAGGAGCTCGCTGTGGCATGCTATGAAGCCGGGGCCGACGCCTACCTGTGTGTGAGCACCGCAACCACACAGGCCCTCATCTGGGCCACCGTCCGGGCTGTCCAGCGGTGCCAACTGCTTCGCCAGAATCGCCGGTTTGTTCAGGCTGAACGGCAGCGAGTCCAGCGGGAACGTGAAGAGGCTTTTCGCATCCTCCAGCATCAGAAAGCCGTCCTTCGCGAGCTGGAAAGGCTCTCGCGACGGCCTCGCCAGACAGTCGAGGCGATTTCTCCCCTATCTTCTGACCTGGCAGACGACGATCCTCCTCAGGTCCCGCAGACGCTCATTGTCCATTATCGGGAACTTCTCCGGGCTTATGTGATCATGGGAAGCGGGCATCTCGGCAGCGAACTCCGTCACTTAGCAGAGGTCTTTGCAACAGCCGGACTTTCAGCCCGCGAAGTGATGCAGCTCCATCTCTATGTGACGGCCGACCTACTAAAGGGATTGGGCTCGCGGAGCACACGACACGTGATCACGCGGGCGGATCTGCTGGTCATTGAGATCCTCCTCCAGCTTGCAGAGGTCTATCGGGCAAGATATCGCGAGATGGTCCGACCTCCCGTCCAGTTGTTTTTCCGCGGGCTGGAAGAATAGAAGAATAGTTGCCGAAGATCTTCTTTCCGGGCTGTGCGTCCCTATTTGCTGTGCCCCGCTCCTGCGAGAGATGTTTCAGCGTCTGAAGGGCCACCACCCCGTGCGTGACTTGGCAGTCTTGGGGGCACGAGCAGGCTCCGCGATTTCCTTTGCCGAAGGTGAACTCGCTCTCCCATTCACTCCAGCTTTTCCCGAGAGATCTTCGTCACTCCCGTTGAGCACGATTGGTGCGACGGGCTCAGTGTCACTTCGCGACATGACAGTGGTAAACGGGGGAGGCTGATCCGACCATGCATCGTCCGCTGCCGCTTCGGGAGGACAGGGCTTTTTCGCGAGATCGGAGGGATCGCGATTCTCTACAGGTCCCTTTTCTGCCGGCGGGGCCGGGGGCGACTCTCCCCCGGGTTGCCAGGCGCTGAAATCTGGCAGAACACCGTCAGACGGGGCAATGGCGGGCGGAGTGCTCCCTCGATCATTGAATTCACCAGAGGTCGAAGCGGCTCCCAGGAAAGGTTCCGGTTCGGTGGCCGGTTCCGGGGAGCTCGGTTGGCCGGATCCCGCTTCCGGTAATGACTTCTTCCCGGTTGCTGGTTCATCGGTGACAACAATGTCAGAGGGCGATTGCGAAACACCTTCGCCAGTTATGACGGAGGGCTCGTGGGAAACCGCCTTCGGAGAGGTATCATAATCTACCCGAAAGGTGAGCGGCCCCAGACTGAAGACCGCCCCGGGGGGCAGAAACGCTTCCTGGATCTGTTCGCCTGCCACGTAGGTGCCATTGAGCGAACCGAGATCGCGGATCTTGACCAGTCCACCGTCCTCAAACAATTCGCAGTGGCGACGGCTGATCATCGGGTGAATAACGGTGAGATCCGCTTCGCGACTTCGCCCAATGACCGCCGGGAGTGTGATGGCCACGCTGTCTTTGTTGGCCTTACCGCGGATGACGTGAAGGCGAACAAGCATGGGGGAGGAATTCGGCCGGAGATGGAAGGACTGTTTTTCGAAGGCCACCGTTGCGAGTTAATATTTATTGTAACTTAGATTACTCCGCCACTCAATCCCACAACGGACCGAGTTTCGCCCACGGTAACCCAGTTGAAACCCAGCATCGACAGAAAAGACACCTCGTTTTCTGGGGTATTTTCCAAAGAATGGTCGGCTCTCTGCACTCGCCGCACGCTTCCACCCATATGGGTGGTTCCCGCGCTAGTCGGCGGTGGAACGCCAGTTTTTTCACTGTGCGGCGATCCCCTGAGGCTGCTGGGTTAATTTTTGACGGAGCAATTCCCACAAGGCTTCCAGGGACTGGGGAATGACCTTCACATTCGCCAGGACGGGCATAAAGTTCGTGTCGCCATTCCACCGGGGAACCACGTGCCAATGGAGATGGCCTGGCAACCCTGCCCCTGCCACCCGTCCCAGGTTCAACCCCACGTTGAATCCGTCCGGCTGCATCGCACTTTCCAGAAGCTGGATCATGCGGGTCAACGTGAGCATCAAGGCGGTGTGTTCCTCGGGAGTCAATCGGGACGGATGTCCCACGTGCCGTAGCGGTGCAATGAGCAGATGTCCGTTGTTGTACGGATAGCGATTGAGCACCACGATGGTTTGATCATCTCGATACACGACGTAGCGTTCCGGGCTGTCCGGGTCAGCCACCGCCTGGCACAGAAAACAGCCCGGATCGGCGTCCGGAAGTAATCGCTCAGCGGGAATAGACCGCTCGGCCGGCCGATCACACCCCTCGATGTACGCCATGCGCCAGGGGGCCCAAATGAGTTCTCGTAACCGACTTTCGTCCATAGTTTCCCATTTGCAGCGTTGTTTGAAACCCTTGCTTGCGTGTCTCGGATATGCTTTTGAAACAAACTATTTTCCTGCCGGAAGCTCCGCATCGGAAGTGATTTCCACCTCGCCCAGAAAGTAGCGGTGCTGGTCGTCGTCCCCGTCGATAGGCAGCGCGATCTGCGGTGTGCCGGTCGCCGTTCCAACCGAGAGAAACACGCGGTAACGCCCCGGTCGAAGCTGGAACGGCAGGCAGCTTGCGGTTTCCCATGTGGTCGCAATGGGCGGCCCCAAATCGGCCTCCGGATCACCTTCCGCCTTCGGACCTTTGATGGCCACATCCCGCACCCTGAGGTCCCTGACATTCGCCTGTGTGTTGACGAGTACCGCGACGATACCGTCTTGGGCGTCTTTCAACGTGAGGGCGGGAAAACCCCCGCAGTAACACGGCGCGACACCGCGGTTTTCTAATGTGACGCTCCAGGTGAACGGTTTTCCCAAAGTTGCCGTCTGGGGAAAACGCACCTCCGTGGGCACCAGCCGATAACCCAGATAGCGATTCATGCGATCCACGAGGGATTTGTTTTCCTTGAGGAATTCGTGCGGCCACCAATGGATGGAAACGTAACTCGCATGATACTCCAGCATGGCCCGAAAATAGAGCGTGCCATCCTCCCACGCGCCGCGATCCCGTGATGGACCGTAGTGTTCGGACTCCAGAATGACGGGTAGGCGCGGCCAGAAGTCCTGGGCCATCGCAGCATGGAAATAACTGTTCGGCCGTTTCTGCACAAGGATGCTGTCATCTCGAAGTGTCAGACCATGCTCGAGAGCATGGGCGATCGCCCGTTCGCCGCTTTCAGTCATGACAAAATCATCGTTGGCGGCCAGCAGCGTGTGTTTGAAATGTTTGCGATACAGGTCGATGTGCCGAATGACGGTTTCGGCGGGATATTTGATCCGCGTGCTGCTGAACGTATGCCCCTCCCCCCAGACGCCGAACGAACCCACGTCGATGAAGGCGACTTCGGGATTGCCGTCATAACGGGCCGCCAGGGCCGACAAAAAATGATCAAGCTTTTCCAGGAACACCGGATCGTTGTAATCCGGTTCCCAGAACGGTCCGTCCTCTGTCACGCCCTGTCCCACGCGAAAGTTGTAACCTTTGGCCCCGGCTTTCTCGACCCATTCGGGCGTGGCGTAACGCATCCAGGACTCTGAACAACTGATGCGGAGGGCGATTTTCTTACCCCGCGAAACCCAGCGCTGAGCAGGGGTGTCCAGTACCGACCAGCAGTACCGACCTTCTGCAGGTTCGAGGTACGACCACGGGATGCGGAGGTAGACCACGGTGAGCCCGGGAAATTCGTCCACCGTGTCGGATGGTTCCAGCCGCGAGCCGTAGTTGGCGGGGACGTTGTCGTAATAATGCAGAACCCAGCCCATTCCGGGATTCTCCAGGGCAGCGCCGTTGTCGACGGGGTGAATGACCTGCCAGTTCTGAACATCTTCACTGTGCGCCGCAACCCCACAGGCCAGGACCGCGATACAACCTACCCAAACCAAAAACTTCCTGCCATTGGCCGCCGACATCTTCTGTCTCCTGCTGAACTCATACAGCACGCGCAAAGCTGCATTGCTCGATCGGGTAAGCCTTAGCAGCGTACCAAAGTGTGACGGACAGGAAAAGCCACACAGCAAGCAAATCGCACACCCGCGGTACCTTACCCAAAATTGTCGCTTTCCACCCAACATGGAGGCGATTTATTTTGCCTAGCTAGCACCACCAGAACCACACTTCCGGAAGTTAACGCGTTTTTGGCACGCTCCGCAGAAAACACAAAAACGCACCAACCGAGCTTATGCCGACAGGTAGTAAAGGAAGGCGTTTCTTCCATCGCTGAAGTGGTCGACCCAACCACTCAGCACGATCAGCCCTAGCGAAAAGATTAACTGCGTCGTCCCGCCAGGAAGCCGGTACACCGAAAAAGCGCTGTCTCCCAGCCGGCTTTCTGATCTGTGTGCCTTTGTGTGGCTGAAGGGAGGATACCCATGGAAAGTTGGCGAGGTTTTTGGATGGCGGCCGCGATGGGAGCGCTTCTCGCCCCCGTGATTTTCGCTCGGGAGTTGCCGGAATGGCCACCCCGCTGGCCAGATGAGCAGGGGCCCGTATTATCTGACCCAAACGTTTCAGCACCTGCTTCCGAGCTTCAGCCCGTTGTGTCGCTCAGCGAACCGGACAAAATACCGCAACGGGATTTTGCGCAACTGGTTTCAGGATTGGAGGAGGCGGCGGCCGCTCCCCTAGCGCCAGTCCCGGAATCGACCCCGGCGGAGGAGTCAGCGCCCGTCGCCAGGCCGTGTCCTGCCTCCTGCCCAGACCGCTGGACGATCCCCCAACCCTGGTTCCTTCAGCGGTTAGGAATTCGCATGGGCGGTTGGCTGGAGCAGGGCATCACATTCAACGCACAGGAGCCGCCCGACCAGTTCAACGGTCCCGTGGCCACCAACGACCTGGACCACGAATATCAGATGAATCAATTGTGGTTGTATTTTGACCGTCCGGCAGACAACGGCGGTTGCGGCTGGGCCTGGGGTGGTCACGTGGACATGACATACGGCACCGATTGGCGATTCGGCATCAACAACGGTCTGGAAGACCGTATCAACGGTTTGCAAACGTACGGACTCGTGCTCCCGCAGTTCTACCTCGAGCTGGCCTATAACCGCCTTTCCGTGAAGATGGGCCACTTCGCGGCTATCCTCGATTATGAAGCCGTCCCCGCACCCATGAATCCCTTTTACAGCCACTCGTATTCCTACGGCTACACCGTACCGCAATTGGTCACTGGCATGTTGTTCGATTACCGATGGACTCCGCTGCTCTCATTCCAGGCTGGGTTTCACCGCGGTTGGATGCAGTTCGAAGATAACAACGATCGCCTGGATTTCATGGGTGGGGTGAAGTGGCACTCAGAGGATAACCGTCTGAGCATCGCCTACGCGGTCTCGGCCGGTCCCCAGGACGATGCAGCCAATCAGGATCGCTTCGTGTACAGTCTGGTCGTCCAGTGGCAGATGACAGAGCGATTCAAATACGTGCTCGTCCATAACTTGGGGACCGAAAATCGGGCGGCTCCCGGTGGCCAAGACGCCGAATGGTACGGCCTCAACCAGTATTTCCTCTACACCATCAATCCCTGCTGGTCCGCCGGCATGCGAGTAGAGTGGCTCCGCGATGACGACGGCGTGCGGATCGCCGGCCCCGGCAATATCCCGGGAATTCGTGCCTGGAGCGGACGCGGATTTGCCGGAGACTTCTACGAAATCACGTGGGGACTCAACTGGCGGCCCAACGGCAACTGGCTCGTCCGGCCAGAAATCCGCTGGGATTGGTACGACGGCCCTGCCGGTCCCACCGGCTTGCCGTTCGACGGGGGCTCCAGCGATTCCCAATTGACTTTCGCCATGGATGCCATCTTCAGTTTCTGAGCGACTTCGCTTCGTGACCTCCCAGCGCAGTCGATCACCACTGTGATACTCAGGCACGCTGCTGGCAAACGCCGGTCGCCCGCCGCGGCCGGCGTTTTCGGCTTACTTCAAAAGCCCACACTTTTGCAGGAAGTGCCGGTTGCCCGACATCCTTGTTCTCTCCGTTCTCGCACGTTTGTGCTCATTTACGCCGGCCAACGGATTTCGCGAGTGCTCCGCGCGATGCCCCATTCCGCCTCTCGTCAGAACGCAGAAGGAAAACGTCCGTTGCGGAGAACCTTGGAGTTGGTCCGCGTCTTGATAGAGTCTCCCGGAGGAGTCACTGGGTGAGGGGCGGCATGCGGGACGCAGATGCTCAGCGTGTCGGGTCCGAGGTCATGGTCAATTCTGTGAACGGTACGTGCGGACCAGCGGGGCCGGCGAACTGATCGGCTTGGTTAGAAGGGATTGACGAATTGAACGGAGAGCACACAGCCGGGGCATGCGCGGCCGTGCCGGAGAGTTCCCATCCCCACATTGCGCCATTGAGCCGCGCATCGGGAAAAGGCACTTTACTAACGGCTCGTGTGTTTGCATTTCCCGAGCGTGCAATTCAGACCTCGCGAATGGCGAAGAGCGAATGGCGAATGGTTGGTGGGTGCTTCCATCGCAACTGGCTGCGATTAAGACCGTAGGGGGCACGGCAGTGCGCCCCTACCGCAACCCGTGTTTTAATCTCAACTTGTTGGAATTGAGGCTACCGCCAATAGCTCAGAAAAATTCGTCGATCTCGACAAGCGTTTCAATTCGAACCCAGAGCAATTAAGGGCCACCGTAGGGGGAGGCCCATGTGCCTGCCCTCTTTTGGGTTTTCAATCTGAACCGGGTGCGCCTAGAAAAAACTATTCGCCATTCGCTATTCGCTGCCGCGAGTTCCCATCCGGTGTGCGTGGGAATAAAGCTCCGCTCGCTGCTCCCCGAGGGCCACTCGCTTGATCGGTTTCAATCCCAACTTGGTGCGATTCAAACGTACCACGAACAGCTCTGGCACTGTCGTGTTCGGACGTTTCAATCCCAACTTGGTGCGATTCAAACACAGGCATCGCATACGACGGTTCCGAAGGAACCCTGGGTTTCAATCCCAACTTGGTGCGATTCAAACTGCCCCGCCATTGCAGATCAGTCAAAAGGGAAAGAACCGATTTCAATCCCAACTTGGTGCGATTCAAACTTTCGTGGCTTTGGCTTGCTATCATCTTGTCTCTCATATTTCAATCCCAACTTGGTGCGATTCAAACATCACGTGCCCCTATATTCCTGCGTGGGGCGAGAAACGATTTCAATCCCAACTTGGTGCGATTCAAACGGCTTAATGAGCTTCCGGAGTATCTCCAAGTTAATCCGATTTCAATCCCAACTTGGTGCGATTCAAACGATGAAACCTTCGGCATTGCTTTGGTTGAAACCCCGCAGCTTTCAATCCCAACTTGGTGCGATTCAAACCAATATGCTGCGAGGGGCAGGGATTAACGTTGTCAACAAGTTTC
>NZ_JBAMME010000238.1:0-4537 GCF_039793925.1 Thermogutta sp.
GTCACTTCCATTTGCTGCGGCAGCGTGCCGCTGGCGGGGCCGGGTCCAAAAGCTTTTCCTTCGGCCACCCATGGTGCGTACGAATCACGTTCAAAATCATCCAGCAGAATATCCGGACGACGCGGCGGCTCTCCAGCTTTATCCGCGGCCGCCATCCCGGCAGCCGAACAGATCGCCAATAACAACCCGAGGATCGCCACTGGTTTCACAGCACATTTCCTCCTTTAGGAGCATGGCCTGGTGGGATCGGTTGCCACCGGTGCGGATTCCATCCCCAAAAGCCGGCGCTCAATCTCCTCCAGAGGGATTCCTTTCGTCTCGGGCATGATAAAGATCACCCACAGAAGTTGCAGCACCATCATCGACGCATAAAACGCGAACGCATGACCCCCGGATGCCGCGGCAATGACCGGAAAGGTCCACGAGATCAAGGCGCACATGAACCAGTGGGTGAAACTTCCCAGCGCCTGTCCCTTCGCACGGACGGTGTTGGGAAAGATCTCGCTGATAAACACCCAAATGACTGCCCCCTGGCCAAAAGCATGCGACGCGATAAAAACCACTAGACTGACCAGTACTATGAGGTTTCCTAAACGATCGAAGCTTGTGCCGTAAATGTAGAAGGCTGCCGCCGTGGTCGCCAAACTGAGAATGTAGCCGATCGAGCCCACCAGCATGAGAAATTTTCTGCCGAAATAATCAATGACACTCATGGCCAGCAGCGTGAAGATGAGATTCGTCCCACCGACCACTACGGCCTGAAGAAAAGCCGCGTCCTTCTCAGCCCCTGCCATCTCGAAAATCCGCGGGGCGTAGTAGAGCACGGCGTTAATCCCAGAGAGCTGATTGAAAGCGGCAATGGCAATTGCCAGAAGCACCGGCCGAAGATACCGACGACAAAACAGCGGTTCGTTAAGAGCAGCGTCGCGCAGTGAAGCCTGCACCTCCCGCACAAGCTCCTCAGCCTCAGCGGGGGAAGCACCGAGCTTTTCAAACACAGTCCGGGCTTCTGTGTGGCGTCCGCGAGCCACCGACCACCGCGGACTCTGGGGAGTGAAGTAAAGAAGGAGCCAGAACAATCCGGCGGGAAATGCCTCCACACCCAGCATCCACCGCCATTCCACGTCGCCCAGGTTAAGCAGCGCAATGCAGTAATTGGAGAAAAACGCCAGTAGGATGCCGAAAACGATATTGAACTGCACGACGGCCACCAACCTCCCTCGCCACTTGGGCGGTGAGATCTCGGCGATGTACATCGGCGCCACAACGGAGGAGCCGCCCACTCCCAGCCCACCGATGAACCGGAAAAAGACCAGCGAATACCAGTCCCACGCCAGGGCACTTCCCACCGCCGAAACGAAATAAAGGACGGCAATGAGGATGAGCGTTTCTCGTCGCCCCCAGCGATCGGCCGGATACCCTGCCCCCAGCGATCCGATGACCGTCCCGATGAGCGCGCTCGCTACCGTAAATCCATGCCAGAAACCGGACAAGTGGAAAAGATTCTGGAGCGCTTTCTCCGTCCCCGAAATGACGGCCGTATCGAAGCCGAAAAGGAGACCACCCAACGATGCCACGACCACACACAGGACGAGATAACCATTGATCTTCATCTTGGCGCTCCCAGAGTCGCGATTCCTCAAAGATGCGTGACCACCTCCAGGCGAACACAATCCCCGTCCGCTTCAGGAATCGTTTCGAGGGAACAGAAACACACAGGCTACGACACCAGAAATTGACAGGCTTCCTGCTGTTCCCCGGATTCTGGCCCGGCGGTGCCAACCCCCTGATTGTCGGACAATATGGACACAAAATCTACCCATGGATAACGCCTGAAGCACCGCCACGCAATGAGGTGCCCGCGAGACTTATGTCCGGTTTTCTCTGATATGAGAATCGCCGTCCTAGAACTGAACGACGATCGGCACCGCGCCCCCGTCGGCAAAGGAGGTACCTAGCGGCTGGTGTGATTTAACCCTTTTGCTGAGGAGGGCTGATCACCAGATCATGGATCGCCTCCAGATCGCCGATCACCACAGGGTAGTCGGGAATCGGGAGCGACGCGATCGTCCAGGCCTTAAAATCACCCATACGACGATCGATTCGAAAAACGTGGCCGCTCAAAAGATCAATCAACACCGGGAAATCTATTTGTGGCGCGCCATTGACCTGCAATTTTCCCCGACGAATTGGCCCCGGTTTGTGCGGTGGGTCCACAGACCACAGCACCCAGAGCGGCCGATTCTTCCGTAGGAAACCGGCCATCACGTAGCGCTCAACCCGCGAGGCTATGCCGTTGGCCGGGGAATCCACTTTCGGCGGCGCCGAAACATTGCTTACCGTCAGCATCGCATCGAGAGAAGTTTCCCGTCGCGTCTCCCCATCGAACAGGGCGCAAACGCGTTGATAGGCATAGTAAGCGGGTTTGGGGGAGTAGTTTTCTCCCCGTAAAAGGCCTTTGAAGTTCGTTTTTCCGCTCGGCCCTGTCCCCCAGTTGTAATTGACCAGATCGACCATGTGGAAGTAGGAGGTCAGCTCCACTTCAAGGACCCTGTCGTAGAGCATTCTTCGCAAGAGCCATTTTGCCTGGCGTGTTTCGGTCCAATCGTACTCGGACAGAGCGCCGGCACTTGCCGGTTGCGAAGGACAGCCGTTTTCCCCCTGCCATAATGGCACGGGTTTTCCAGTTGGACTGCTTTGCCGAAGAAGCGTCCGCCAGGTTTCCAGTGTTTCTCGATAACCCTCCTCCGGCACGGGGCGGTAAGGATGATAGGAGACTTTGTCCACATGATCCAGAATTCCGTGGGCCAGAAGCTGGCGGAGATAATCGATGGGCATGCCGGCCAAAGCCCCACCAATAATCACGACCTCCGGGATTATTTGGCGGAGCACAGCACTCGTGGCTGCCACAAATCGACAGTACAGCTCCGGCGACGGCTCACCGGGCTTCCAGAAGTTCTTGATGTTTGGCTCGTTCCAGATTTCCCAGTGCTTCACCCGATCGCGAAAATGTGCGGCCAGTGCGCCCACAAACCGCAGCCAGGCCCTCTGTGCTTCAGGATTGTAAACGGGAATCCAACCTACTGCCGAAACATCGGGAGCCTCCGGGATATACAGCCGATTCCCGTAGCCGAGATTGAACCACGGCGTGACACCCTCGGCACGGACCGCGTCCACAACCGACTCCAGCCAGCCGAAATCATATACACCGGGCGAGGTTTCACATCGCGCCCAACCGGTTTGCAGCCGCGCCCATTTGACCCCCAATTCCCCCAGTGGGCGATAGACCCGCTGTGGGTCATACATGGACCTATCGAGCGTTTCCAACCCCACGGAGAACGGTGACCTTGCGATCTCCCGTGAGGGTCGCCCCGTAATACGCCCTATTGCCGGACCCACGTTCCGTTCCCACCACCGCGTGGCCTCGGCGGAGCCGTCGAGAAAATCGGCAGGCACTCCTTCCTCTCCGCATTCGCGAGATGGTTCGCGCACCTCACCGTCTGAACAAATGCTGCCAACAGCGGAAGCCCTTAAACCCAAAACGCTCGCCCCAAGTGTTTGCGTCAGAAATCTCCGCCGATTCACGCGATGATTAGCCATGAACTTTTCCTTTCCACGAACGGGCATCTTCCATTAGGGACGGCAATTCCTTCCGTGGGAAAGAACTTGCCAGCCGATGCAGCTAACACCCGCGGTGCCCCCAATCTTTCCCCCCAACAAGTGTAACGATCACACTGAATTTACCGGAGAATCCTCCCAGTTGGTTTTCCCCACTTTCTGGCGTAATCGACCCCTTTGCCCTGAAATTCAACGTAGGGTTTATCCGTAGCGCAAAGCCTGCGGCAAAATTTTCGGGCTTTTTCTAGGGCGCCAGACGCGGGAAACGATGTTTTTTGGCAACTTGGGTGAGTTTTGCTGACATGTCTGGTGTGCAACTATTTCAGAAATGGCGCAGGGGATACCGCTGGGGTATTGTCCTGTGCCTCGTAATAGGGATAACCGTCACCGTGCCAACATACTGGTTGGCCCTTCAGCATCGCCAATATGAGCGGCGCGAAAAAACCCAACTCGCCGCGCAGCCCGTGGTTGTCAACCTGGCTTCTCGCCTGGAGGCCCTCGAAGAAAAACTGGCGGCTCTGCGGGTTCTCTGGTCAGCAAGCCAAAAGGTTGAACCCTCCGAGTGGGAGGTTGCGCTCCGCAATCTCAAACTCTACAAATTCCCTGAAGTGAAAGCCGTGGGCGTCGTCCGGCTATTCAAAAAGCGCGAGGCGCTACGCTCCAACGTTGATGACGCCCAAACTTGCCGTGAACGAAAGTTCATTCATCTCTCCTTCTTCGATGTTCCATCGGATCACCACCAGAGCTTTGCCTCTCGCCTAGAGCGCGTGTGTAATGGCCTGTGCAGCCGCAGCGGAGCTGGCCGCTGTCTGATTCCGATGGAGAGGCACCTGGTAGCGGCAATACATGCGGAAACACCATTGGTATCGCCGGACCATGACAGTGAGGACTGGATCATTCTCGCGTTTGACCCGCAGGC
>NZ_JBAMME010000238.1:4547-35544 GCF_039793925.1 Thermogutta sp.
AATTTGATGTTTCAAGTCGCGGAGCAACAGTGGGGCCACGCTCACGGGGCCTCCATCTCCTCACGTTCCGCATATGGCCCAGGTACTAGCGGCTTCTGGGAAGAACTATCCTGGCACGGCCAGGTGATTCGTTTGGGGTTTTATCCGACGGACATTCGGGCTGATATCCTTCATGAGTGGCTTCCGTGGTTTACAGTACTTCTGGGAGTTCTGGGGACCGGTGTGGCTGTTCTGGTGGTAACTCAGTTCGATCGGCTGCGCATCCGCTTTGCACGCGTCCAACAGCGTTTGGTTGGCCTCCTGAACAACGCGGAGCGTCGCTATCAAAAGGTCTTTGAGCACGTGCACTACCCCCTCTTGATTGTCGATCAAAAGCTGAGAATCCAGGAATGCAACCCCGCCGCAGTAACGTTCTTGGGCCAGTCGGTGGTGGGCCGATCATTGTGTGACTTTTGTCCTGCAGCATGCGGTCCGGAAGAAAAACCCTCCCGTTGCCGCTGGCTGAAGACTTCTTCCGGAGATAACGAGTCCTGGTTGATCGAAACGTCCGTCCAATTGAGCGGGGAGCAAACCCGCGAAGTTGTGGGGTTGGTCTCACGCATGGACTTGGCGCAGGGGACCAGCTATGTGATCTCTCTTCTCGACATGACCCAACAGAAGGCCGTCCAGCGCCAGCTCGAAGAGAACGCGCGGTCTCTTCAAGCCGCCAATATCCGGCTTCGCGCGTATTCTCAGGAAATTGAGAATTCGGCTCGGGCAAAAATCACCTTCCTCGCCAGCATGAGCCATGAAATCCGCACGCCGTTGAGCGCCATTCTTGGCTACACGCGGCTTCTCAGCGAGGAGATTCGCCGCTGCTTTTCGGCTAGCTGTTCGGACGACAGTCGCGGGCAGGATGCGACTGCCATTGCGGAAAGCACTTCCTCGGCCGCGGAGCAACCGTCTCCGCAGCCCGACCCGCTCATTTTGGAAGCCACCGAAGGTCTCGTCCGCAACTCAGAGCATCTTCTGGATATGATCAACACGATCCTCGATTTCTCCAAGCTGGAATCAGGTCGGATGGAAGTGGAGCACATTCCCACAAATCCGATTGCAATTGCGCAGGACGTGGTGCACATGCTGGCCGGGAAAGCACGTGAAAAAAATCTCCGCCTGGACCTGGAAGTCAAAGGCCTTATTCCGCAGACGATTCAGAGCGACCCTACACGGTTGCGGCAGATTCTGGTCAACCTTACGGACAACGCGATCAAATTCACGCGCGAGGGTCGCGTGTGGATCGAAATCGAACTCGACCGAACGCCTGTCGATCGCCCCCTCTTAGAATTTCGCGTTTGCGACACAGGTGTGGGAATGTCCCCCGACCAGATCGGCCGCCTCTTCCAACCGTTTCGGCAGGGTAAACCTGGAACCTACCGCCAATACGGTGGCACCGGCCTGGGACTGCTCATCAGTCGCCGGTTAGCGCGGTTGCTCGGGGGAGATATCTCGGTGGAAAGCACGCCAGGAAAAGGCACAGTCTTTCACGTTCGGGTGGCCACCGGCTCGCTGGAGAACGTACCCCTGGTCGACGGCCAGGATCTGGTCAAAGAAGGAATCACCGTCCGGAACCAACTCATGCGAACGAAACAGGAAGGGGTGTTGGGCTTGCAAGCATTGCGGAGCTCCCGAGCCCTTCCCGGTCCGTTGAGAGGCCGCGTGCTCGTCGCGGAAGACTTTCTGGATAATCGACGGCTCGTGCAGCGGATTTTGCAAAAGGCCGGCCTCAGTGTCACAGCCGTTGACAATGGCCGAGATGCCATTGCCCAGTACCACCAGGCCCGCCATCGCCACCGACCTTTCGACCTCATCCTTATGGACGTGGAAATGCCCGAGATGGACGGAATCACCGCCGTCCGTGAACTGCGCAAAGCTGGATGCACCATCCCCATTCTGGCCCTTACCGCCCACAATGATCCCCGATGCGTGGAACAATTCCTGGAATCAGGGTTTTCAGGGTATGTCCCTAAGCCGGTTCATCGCGAGCAGCTTCTGGAAGCGGTGGCTCAGTTCCTCGGGAAGTCGTATTCCCAATTCAGCGATTCCTCATCAAACTGGAAAGAATCGTGGCAGGTCGAAAAAGGCACAGGTGATTCACGAATCGCTCCAATACCGTCAAACTGCAAAGAACCATGGCAGGTCGAAAAGGCCGTTTCTCACGATTGTCCAAACTTGACAGCTTTTTACTGAAAGAGGGACAGCCAGGAACCCCCGTGGCTGTGTGTGTTCCGCTGCCAGGGGATACTTCCCAACGACAATGGAGCTAGTGCAAGTATCAGAGCAAAAGCTCGGAACTGTGGCGAGTTAAAAAGGGAGTGAACCACAGCAATCGGTGTAAGGAGGTACGATGTCGCTCGTCAAACGCATCCTAGTTACAGGCGGAGCCGGTTTTCTCGGTTCCCATCTGTGCGAACGTTTGGTGGAAATGGGCCATGACGTGATCTGTCTGGACAATTTCTTCACCAGTCAGAAATCCAACGTCGCCCATTTACTCAACAAGCCCAATTTCGAGCTCATTCGTCACGACATCACGCTGCCCATTTGGCTGGAAGTAGATGAGATTTATAACCTCGCGTGTCCAGCAGCTCCTGGGCATTATCAGTACAACCCCATCAAGACGATGAAGACCTCCCTAATGGGGGCCATCAATGTTTTGGGGATGGCCAAACGATGTCGCGCCAAAGTCCTTCAGGCTTCCACCAGCGAAGTCTATGGAGACCCAGAAGTCCATCCGCAACCGGAAAGTTACCGTGGAGCGGTCAACCCAATCGGACCCCGCGCCTGCTATGACGAGGGTAAACGGGCGGCGGAGACGCTCTTCATGGATTACCACCGCATGAACAAGGTGAACATCCGCATTGTCCGGATATTCAACACGTATGGTCCACGGATGCACCCCTATGACGGCCGTGTGGTGTCCAACTTCATTCGCCAAGCGCTGTGCGGCGAAGACATCACCGTCTACGGAGACGGCTCACAAACGCGATCCTTCTGCTATCGCGACGATATGGTGGAAGGCATTATCCGGATGATGGAGAATCCGGAAGATTTCACCGGCCCGGTCAATCTCGGCAATCCCGAAGAGTTCACCATTCTGGAACTGGCCAAACTCGTCATCGAGCTCACCGGCTCCAAATCCAAAATCGTTTTCCGACCATTGCCCGCCGATGATCCCGTTCGGCGTCGTCCGGATATCACCCTGGCCAAACAGAAACTTGGGTGGGAACCCCGAACCCCACTCCGCGAGGGCCTCATGCGGACGATCGAGTGGTTCCGCTCGATTGACCTTTCACAATACCGTCCGCCCACCCCGTGCTACGAACAGTAACCTCCTTTCACAGCAAAAAAAGGCAACGTACCCGGCCATTTGCTGGCCTTTTCCGGCCCTGGACGACGACACGCGGTCTCCGATACCAGAGCAGCGAACTCACTCGGCCGCCTCAGGATTTTTGCGAGTCCCGCCCGGTCCAACAATCTCGGACGGCACGGGTGGAGCGGTGAAGATGATTTCGCGGGGCACTCGGTAATCCGGCCAACGGACATTCGGTTCTCCCGTGCTGGTGTCCCGCGTCGGTGAAAGCGGATCAGAACTCATGCGGATCGGCCATGGTTCCCCCTGCTCCGGCGGAAATCCCCACACTTGCGGGTTGCCCTCTGCAGGAACTTTTCCCTCCGAGTGTGTTTTGTCATCACTGCCCACCGCCTGCCTCTCCGTGTTTGTGCCAGAAGTTTGGGAACGCTCCCGCGAGCACCCCGCCGCAAGTGCTATCGCCGTGATGATGAGAACGAGCAAAGCCGCAAGTGATGCAACACCGCCTTTCGCCTGGATTGCCCACAACAAATTCCGGAAGGACATTGGACATCGCAAGATTTGTTCTCCTCACAGGTCCCGTGATCACCATTTATTCCTGAGAGCCGAATCAGCGGGGGTTGGCGCTCCATTTGGACCAGCTTCACAGACTGGGCTGCCAGATTCCGAGCGGGAACCATTGTCAAGCGCCACAATTTTCGTTTCGATCGCATCCATTTTACCCCACGAGCAGCCACACTCCGCCGATGCCCCCCAGCATGAGGGCTACCATGTCGAATGTGTTTTGGGACATTAGTCGGAACACCCACCGTCCCAACCCCACACCCACCAGCGTCATGGGGACGGTAAAGGTGGCAAAATGCATGGTCTCGGGGGTGATCATCCCTTCTACCGCCAAGGGCGCAATTTTCAAAAGATTGACCGTAAAAAAGAACACAGCGGTGGTTCCCATGAACTTGTCCTTGGGGAGATTCTGACTGAGGAGGTACATGGTCATAACAGGTCCGGCGGCATTTCCCACCATCGTCGCAAAGCCCGCTAGAATGCCTGTTAGCCACACGTACCACCACTTCTGGCCATAGTGTCCGTCCGCGGATGCCCGGCGATAAACCTCCAGAACGAACATGGCCACGACAAGCACTCCCAGGATCGGTCGAAGCGCGTTTCCCCGCACATAATGCAAAAGCACAACTCCCCCCATCAACCCCAGGGCCACAGAGGGAAACAATTTGATCAGTCGATCCCAGGCCGTGTATTTCGCATAGAGATACACGGCGAACAGGTCACCCACAAGCAAAACCGGCACGAGTGCTCCAACGGAAAGTGCCGCGTCTTCATGATAAGCCTGGGCCATCAGCACCACGGCGAGAATGGAAGCCCCCGGCACGCCTGTCTTGGAAAATCCCATGCAGACAGCCGACAGACCTCCCCACACCAGTCGTGCAACCCCCCCGGACATCCGCCACTCCCCATTCTCGGGTTATTTTTGTGCCATGGCCTCGGCCAGGATTCGGGCCGTGCTTTCCCGCATGATGCGTGGATCGACAGGGCGCCCTTCACGGAGTGCTGCCCGAATCTCCTTCCCGGAGATCGAGACAGGCTTCTCGTTGGGGTGATTCTCCATCAGATCGACCCGTCCCACCGACTCATAGTAAGCCGCAAACCCCACGCACAGCGGCTTAATCTTGAGATCACCTCGCAAACGTTTGAAGATTTCCTGGGCATCGAAATCGCCCCAGATGGGGGTTCCATCGTGGTACGGGGCATCGGCGTGCTTGCGCCCAATGATGATGTCCGTGAATCCAAAATTCTGCCGGTAAATGGCGTGCATCACCGCTTCTTTGGGACCGGCGTAGAACATCTTGATGTCCAGGCCCACCAGAATCACGCGGTCGGGGACGGATTCTCCCCGCGGCCCCCAGAGAGTCGGGTCACTATCGCCATCTCCGAGGGCACGCTGCTCGATGAGCGCTTCGTACGTCCGCATGCGAACGTCGGCAGGCACGTCGTCCCCTTTGGTTTCGCCGATCAACGGATTGAGACATGCCCCCGCGTTGTAACCCTGCCGAAGCAAAGTCTCCAACCCATACACGAGGGCATACTCATGGGCTCGATGGAGTGGGTTGCGGGTTTGAAAAGCCACCACACGCTCCCAACCCTTTTGCCGAATCAGCTCCCGCACTTCCTTCGGACGCAGAACATACTTGCCGAACCGGGGATGCTTCGGCTGCGGCAACACCTGAATTTTTCCGCCGATGAGATAATCTTTCTCCCCATCCACCTTCAGCACCATATCGCCGCCGGGATGGTCGAACCGCTCGGTCAGATACACCCGCGTCAGGTACTTTCGTTTATCCCACGGAAAGACATCGTGAAGCTCGAGCGTGGCGACAATCTCTCCCCGGGAGTTCACCAAAGCAACTTTCTCCCCTGGGCTCAACTGCTTGGCGAGTTCGGCCGTCACCGGAAAAGCCAAGGGAATGGTCCAGGCGTACAGCCGCCCGTTGTACTCGATGACCTCCTCCTCCAGAACTCGATCGTAAACCTCGCGATCCATCGGTCCAGTGAGCGGACTGAGGGCCCCATCCCCAAAACGATACACAGTGGAGAGGTCAGCGTCCGAGACCGGGATTTTCTTGAGCCGCCCGGCTTCAGCCAGAAAATCCTCCCGCGCTTCCTCAGGAACAGTCAAATCGAGCGGCTCCGGAAGATCGCCATGGGCGGGAATCAAATCTTTCGTCATAACCCTTTGATCCTCAAACAAAACGAACAATTACCGTGGCGTCGGAATCGCCCCTCAGAAAAAGAACTCGGGGCGCAGAGCAAATTCCCGTTCGCCCATTCTCCACGGAAGCTCGGAAAGAACCGCGGCTCAGAGCCGGGGCAACCGTGCCCCTCACGCCCTCGTCTGCACAGATTGCAAGGGTTCAGGAAAGGTTGTGCAGCTGGCTCAAACGGCCAGTGCCTCGGCCTGCTCAGGCTGGCTCGACGGTTCAGCGGATGTCGATTCCGGCTGACCAACTGCCGCTTCCTGACGCTTTTCGGGCAGCGCACTGCCAGGGTTGATCTCTTTGATCCGCACCCGAAGGTACAACTGCCGATGTCCTTTGCGACGACGATAATTCTTCCGCCGCCGGAACTTCTGAATGTAGATCTTGGGGCCGAGAAGGGTCTCCTGCACTTCCGCCACCACGTAGGCTGAATCGATAGTCGGCCGACCAAGGAGGAATGTCGAACCATCGCGAATGGCCAGCACCCGTTCGAAGCGGATCTCTTTAGGAGCAAACTCGGCGCCGTCTTTAGACTTTTCAGCGCTCAAGCGATAGTCCACGTCGAGCACCTGGCCAACCTCTACCTTGTACTGTCGTCCGCCGTCCTGAATGATCGCGTACATCTCGCACAACCTCGCTGTCGTTGGAATAATGCCCTGCCTCGGAGTCGCCTCAAAAGGGTTGCCCCGAAATCCTCAAATCATGCCATGGCGGGTCCAAATGTTCTCGCCCACCGATTTCGCACTTTCTTTTTGGACCACCCTCACTTTTTTGCTCACCACCAGCCTCCGGCGGGTAAACCCTCATTAAACCCGCAGTTCCCCAGCTTATCAAGGGCATGTTGGCGGGCAGGCTCGTCGCGCCCGAAAAGAACCAATGAAACCAAGCCCCCTTTAGCCGCCCACTCTTCGTTGAAGCGGCTGAGGTTCAATGAACCACTCGTCGAGGTAATGCCGAAGTGTCAAGTATGGGTGGTAGAGCAGCATCCACGGCCCAGAAAATCGCATCACTTGCCGCACCCGTTCCCGCATGTCAGGCTTATAGCAGTGGACAGGACACCGCGCACAGGTGGTCTTATTCTCCCCAAAGGGACATTTATCGAGCCGGCACACGGCGTACGCGAAGAGCTCCTGGCACTCGCGACACAAAGTCCTCTGGCCGTGCTTCTTTCGACAGAAAATGCGAATCATTGCCTCGATCGTGCGTCGCTCCCGCTCGATCCGGCGAGATCTTCTCGCCGCAATTTGTTCCTTTTCCTCACGCATAGGCCCCTCGCACCTCGCGGTTTAGAACGGCCAGATCGGTACGGAATATCCGGCCTTAACATCTGGGAGAGTTTTTTCTGCTGCACACGCCGCCAGCGCCGACAACAAAGCGTAGCGACAATTATATCAGTTGATTCTAGCATATATGTACGCTATTGCGATTTCAATAGTTCTCGGTAACCTTTGCTCTTTCAAGCGTTTAAAATAGTAGGTGTAGGGGGCAGCGTCGTCCGGATCGCCTTGGCGCAAACTACCGGAGAGGGGGAGATCTGCGACGGAATTTCCAGCTAATAAGGGCAACGCGATCGGCTTTGGAGAGCGCGTTCCGGCTGGTGCCGGAAGCGACCGTGCGGTCCGGAACCTTCCAGATCCGGAGCGACGAGGCTGACCCCGAACTCTCGAACGAGGCGTTGGAAAACCACGGCCCACTTTGAGCAGCAAAACCGCTTCCAGTCGTCAAGCCATCCGATTGAGAGGGAGTCAATTCCAGAACCCGCAACGAAACAGTCACCGCGATAACACACGACCCGGAAAAGAGAAGCCAAGATTTTGACGTAAAAGCAGCGCCAGGCGACGGAAAAAGGAAGAAATCTCTCACCTCTGACGCGTAAAGCGCGAGTCCAGCTTGACTGGGAGATGTGTTTCCCACCTGCAGAAGAAACAACGAGGGCTAGGGTAAGGTAAACGGAAGCTGACCATTTGCCGGGCGGCGGTTCGGCATCGCTATTTTGGGGGGAGTACGAATCATGATACGAAATTCCGTATCTGCCACCAGTCATCCCCGGCGGGGTTGGGTTGTCAAAGGTCCCCTGGTTGTCCTCGGCCTCCTAATGATAGGTGTTCCCCTTGTTTGGTCTTTCCTGCCCCGAGCGCTTTGGCACGGAAACCACGACAGGCCGTTGACCACCAAAGTCATCCGCGGCGACTTTATCAATGAAGTCACGGAGCGCGGCGACGTGGAGAGCGCCAGCAACGTGGAAGTCCGCTGCGAAGTGGAAAGCCAGGGCAGTGGGGTGATGATCATCCGTATCGTCCCCGAGGGAACCTATGTTCAGCCTGGCGATTTTCTGGTGGAACTCGATTCCTCGGCTCTTCGTGACCAGTACGTTCAGCAGCAGATTAAGGTAGCCAACGAGCAGGCTTTGCTCATTCAAGCGCAGCGGGCACTGGATACGGCGTTGATCGCCAAGCAGGAGTATCTCGAAGGTCAGTATCGGCAACAGTTGCTCGAGATCCAGATTGAAAACTTCATTGCCGAGGAGAACCGACGCCGCGCGGAAGACTATCTCAAATACAGTCAGAGCCTCGCTCAGAAAGGGTACATTACCCAGGCACAATTGGAGGCCGACCAATTCGCCCTTAACAAGGCCATCAAAGAGTTAGAGTCCGCTCGCACCAAGCTCGATGTTCTGGAGCGTTTCACGAAGGTGAAATCGCTCAAGCAGCTCGATGCGGACATCGAGACGGCCCGGGCCAAGTTGGAAGCCCAGCAGCATTCCTACGAGCTTCAGGTCCAGGAACTCAAGAAGATCGAGGAGCAGATCAAGAAATGCGTCATCACCGCTCCTGTGGCGGGACAAGTCGTTTACGCCAATCAGGTCGGTGTGCGGGGTCAAACAGATGTCATCATCCAGGAAGGTGTCCGCGTCAGGCAGTATCAGACGATCATCCGGCTCCCTGATCCCAAACGAATGCAGGTGAAAACGAAAGTCAACGAGTCGAAGATCGGTCTGGTGCGGGTAGGGCTGCCGGCCAAGATTCGCGTGGATGCCCTGGCAGGTGTGGAGTTCGATGGCGAGGTGACCGAAGTGGGCGAATACCCGCTGCCCACTTCGTTCTTCAATTCCAACGTCAAGGACTATCAGGTCGTCGTCAAGATCAACAATCCGACCGAAGACCTGCGAAGCGGTTTGACGGCTCAGGTCACCATCCTCGCCCAACGCGAGCCGAATGTGCTGCAGGTTCCGGTGCAATCGGTCTTTGAAGTGGCGGGCGAATTCTACTGCATCACACTCAACCCCGACGGGAGCTTGCAGCCGGTAAAGGTGGAAATCGGTCCCAGCAACGAGAAATTCGTGGTCATTCGCAAGGGGCTCAATGAAAACCAAGAGGTGATCCTCAACGCAGCGGCCTATCGTGAAAAGGTGGGACTGGCGGAAAAGAACGAACCCGTTCTCGCAAGCTGGAGCCGCTCGCAAGGTGAGCAGGCAACCGCTGCGCAGGAGGCCGCAGCCAAAGACGCCGAGGCCAGAAAAATGCGCTTCCCGGCAAGTCCCGACGCGCAAGCTCAGCGGAGTCCTGGTGAAGGCCCAGGTGAAGCGACTTCGGGAGGAGCAGCGGGACGACCTCCCTTTAGTGGAGGACCAGGCGGAGAGGGACCCGGTGGCATGCGGCCGCCTGGCGGCTTCAATCCCGCGATGATCGTGGACCGCATCTTTGAACGAATGGACACCAATAAAGACGGCAAACTTGATCCCTCGGAAATCCCAGAGGATCGGCGGACAGAATTCATGCAGTCCGATACCAACGGCGACGGAGCCATCGACAAGCAAGAACTGCTGGCTGGCTTTGAGAGGATGCGGGCAGCCGGTGGGTTCCCAGGCGGATTCGGTCGTCGTGGCGGACCGGATGGAGGGCCCCCACGGCCTGGTAATGCGGAGGCACAATGAACATCGGCGTTTCCGTTCAGAACGTCACCAAAGATTACTACATGGGGAGCGAAGTCGTCCGCGCCCTACGGGGGGTCTCTTTCGACGTCCCCGAGGGAGATTACGTGGCGATCATGGGGGCGTCCGGCTCCGGGAAGAGTACTTTGCTCAACCTCCTCGGCTGCCTCGACCATCCCACTTCCGGCAAGATCCTGCTGGATGGTGAAAATGTCGCTGAAGCCAGTGATGATCGGCTCGCCGAACTCCGCGCATCAAAGATCGGCTTTGTGTTCCAGTCTTTCAATCTCATTCCCCAGCTCACTGTGCTGGAGAATATCGAGGTGCCCCTCTATTATCAGCGTCGGCTTTCGCCCAAAGAGCGAGCGCGCTGCAAAGAACTGGCGGCAATGGTGGGGCTCGGAGAACGTCTCAATCACAGGCCCACCCAACTGTCCGGCGGTCAGCAGCAGCGGGTGGCCATTGCCCGGGCGCTGGTCAATGACCCCATTTTCATCTTAGCCGACGAACCGACCGGGAACCTCGATTCGGTCACCACCGAGGAGATCATGACCCTCTTCGACGAACTCAACCGTCAGGGAAAGACGATCATTCTTGTGACGCACGAGCCGGATGTGGGGCGACGTGCCAGAAGGATTATTCGCCTTCGAGACGGAAAAATCGAATCCATCACGGATAATCCCACCAGTAGGTCCCTCCGGATGGATACCGTAACCAATTAAACCACAGCGTTGAGCATATAAAGGTTTCATCGATGGCAAATGACGATAACATCTGCCGATAAACAGCCATGCTTGTTCTCTGGATTCGCACATTCCAACTGGGCGTCAAGAGCCTGATGCTTCACCCCTTGCGGTCCCTGCTGACCGTGCTGGGGATCTTCATCGGCGTGGCGAGCGTGATCTGGCTGCTGGCTATCGGGGAAGGTATCAGTCGCAAGGCCCAGGAGCAAATCGAAAGTCTGGGGGCGACCAACATCATCATTCGGTCCATTAAGCCGCCATCCGAGCAGATTCAGAGCTCGGGTCTGCTCCTCCAATACGGGATCACGCGGGCGGATTATGAACGGCTGGTCAGCACAATCCCCACCATCACCCGTGCCGTCCGAATTCGCGAACTGCGGCAGCGTTTCAGCTACGGCGGGCGGATGGTCGATGGACGGCTGGTGGGCTGCACGCCTGAGTATAAGGACATCGTCCGGCTGGAAATAGACCGCGGCCGATTTATCGAGGACGCCGATCTGGAAGACCTCAAAAATTACTGTGTTCTGGCGGCGGGAACGGCCGAACGGTTGTTCCCTTTTGAAGATCCTATCGGGAAGGTCATCCGGATCGAAGAGCAATACTACGTGGTTGTGGGAGTGTGCAAACCAAAAATGCCGTCCGCTGGCATTGGTGGTTCGTTTGCCGCCCAGGACTTCTCCAGCGACGTATACATTCCCATCACGACACTGTGGTGGCGTATTGGGGACGTCATTTTCACGCGGCGGGCGGGGTCCCTGGAAGCGGAGCAGGTGGAGCTGAGCCAAATCACCCTCCAGGTCGATAAAACAGAAAACGTCATTTCCACAGCCGATGTCGTGAAGGCCACTCTTGCCCGCTACCATCCCACAGAAGACTACGGCGTCACCGTCCCGTTGGAACTTCTCGAGCAGGCCCGGATCACCCGGATGATGTTCATGATCTTCATGGGGCTGATCGCGGGCATTTCGCTGGTGGTCGGTGGGATTGGCATCATGAACATCATGCTTGCGACCGTCACCGAGAGGACCCGCGAAATCGGTATCCGGCGTGCCCTGGGCGCCAAGCGCCGGGATATCATTCGCCAATTCCTGGTGGAAACGGTCGTGCTCTCCACCCTCGGCGGGATCACGGGCATCCTCGTCGGTTTCACCTGCCCGCTGCTCAGCGAGGCCATTATGGGCGCACTCCAGATTCTGATGCCACGGGTTTACGGCTCACTTCCGGAGATTGTCCGGACCATGCGACCGGTGATCGTTCCCAGTTCCGTTCCCCTGGCTTTCGGAATTGCGGTGGCGGTGGGCATCATTTTCGGTCTCTACCCCGCCCGGCGGGCTGCCAATATGGACCCGATCGAGGCCCTCCGGCATGAATAATCGGGCCACAGTTTCCTCTCGCCGAAATTCCTGGTTCTCAGTCAGGGCTCGCCGAACACTTTTCCAGCGGCAACAATAACATAAGAGAGAAACTACCTGGTCGCCGAGCGCAATTCCCGTAATGTGGAGAGTGCAAATCCGAGGTTTATGGCTCATCTGGCTGTGTCGGGGATCTTTCAATACGAATGGTGAAGACAATGAGCGTTATCGATGGTCAAAAGCCCATCTTTCGCAGTGAGCAGCCGGTCGTTCGACGGCGAACCCGGATCGGCTTCCGGCCGACTGATGATTACAAGGTCATTCAGGCTCAGGCCGTGCTCAGCCTGGTGCTGGGTGTGCTTTCGATTTTTTGCTTTTTCACAGTGTACTTGTTCTGGATCCCGCTGGGCGGTTTGATTTTTGGCTGGATTGCCCGGAAAGAAATCGCCAAATCTCCCAAAGAACGGCTGGGCCTGGGAATGGCCCAAACAGGCATGGTCCTTTCCCTCGTTTTCGGTGTGTTGGGATGCGGCTGGGTGATGTACACGTACCTGGCGGAGGCTCCGCCTGGTTATAAACTGATCACGTTTGCGGAACTTCAACCCGATCCCAGCGAACCCAAGCTCATCCCGCAGTTTGCGCGCGATCTAGAAGAGAAAAAAGTGTTCGTTTGGGGATATATGGTGCCGGGCGACAAACAGTACGGCATCACAGACTTCGTGCTCGTGGAACAGCTTTCTCACTGCCAGTTTTGCCAGTCCCAGCTTCGGCCGACCCAGATGATTGAAGTCCACTTCAAAAATGGTCTCTCGGTGGATTATTCCACTAAGCGAATTGGGGTGGGTGGGGTGTTCACGTCTAACCCGGACGTCCTCCAACAGCAGTTCGGTGGCATCGTGTACCGAATCGAAGCCGATACCGTCCGCTGAAAGAAGCGCGGGTCGGCCACTGGTGAGAGACCTGCTCGGGGGGCTAGAATACACAAAGGGTGTTCCTGTGCGCGGTCGCCCCCACGTTTTCATACTGGTGCGACGGCGCACAGCCAACGAGCAAATCCAACTTGCCGCCCGTGACCGGCCTTATGATAGATGCGGCCACCACGCACTCTGCTGGTCGTGTGCCCGGCCGGGCACGCGGGCGGACTCGGTTGGAGCACATTTGGAGAGACAACCTGGAGGGGACTGATGCCAGTCCAGATGCAACTTGCCCGAATTGTCCTCAGCGACATCGCAGAAGAGCAAATCATTTATCTCAAAGAGGTTGACGGAGACCGGGCATTTCCCATTGTCATCGGCGTCTTCGAAGCCCAGAGCATTTATCGAGCGGTGAGGAATGTCGTGCTTCCACGGCCGATGACGCACGATCTTATCATCAATATCCTGCAAGAGCTTTCCATCGAGCCGCAGGACGTGCTGATCAGCGAACTTCGTGAACACACATACTTTGCGCGCCTCCGGTTTCGACAGAACGGCTCGCTCGTGGAGGTCGATGCCCGTCCATCGGATGCCATCGCCATAGCCGTACGATGGAAACCTCCCCTGCCCATTTATGTCGCAGAAGAGGTGCTCAGCGAGGCCCTCGATCAATGACCGCTCGGGCAGTCTGGACGCCCAGCCCCTAATAGCGTCTGACTCTGAACGCCTCTGAGCAAAGGTGGGTAAGATTCAGCGTGCCGTGGCAACCGACAGCACCGTTTCCCGGGGCAAGGACGGTTCTGTGCACAGCCATTCATGAATTGCTCGGGCAGCTTCCCGTCCCTGGTTAATGGCATGCACCACCAGTGACGCTCCCTTGACGGCATCACCCGCCGCAAATACGCCGGGTACCGAAGTCATCCATTTCTTAACGACCACATTGCCCCGCTGGTCGAGCTGAAGGCCAAATTGCTGCACGAGCCCATCATGCTCGACGTGTAAAAAGCCCATGGCGAGGAGCACGAGGTCTGCGGGGACCGTGAAGTCCGTGCCGGGTTTTTCCCGCATTTCCCAGCCTTTCGGCCCGCGGATCCATTCCACCTCACAGGCGTGAAGATGCGTAACGTGACCGTCTTTAACACTCAAGGCTTTGGTGAGGACGCTCCAGCGGCGGACGCATCCTTCTTCGTGAGAGGTGGAAGTCCGCATGATCCGCGGCCAGAGTGGCCAGGGGGTTTCCGGATTTTTGCCCTCGGGCGGTTTGGGAAGAATTTCGATTTGCAGAACCGACTTGGCCCCCTGGCGGATGGCCGTACCCACACAGTCGCTCCCGGTATCCCCACCACCGATGACGACCACGTGCTTGTCTTTGGCGTAGATGGCCTCTGGACCAGTGGTGGGAACAGGATCGCCCGCGATTCGGCGATTTTGCTGGGTGAGGTAGTCCATCGCGAAGTGGACCCCTTTTGCATCCGCACCGGGAACTGTCAGCGGTCGTGGCTTGCCGGCGCCCATTGCCAAGAGGATCGCGTGGAAACTTCGTCGTAATTCGTCGGCCGTGATGTCCCGCCCCACCCAGACGTTCGGCTCGAAATGCACTCCCTCAGCCACCATTTGCTCCAGACGTCGGTCGATGATGTGCTTTTCCAACTTGAAATCGGGAATTCCATAGCGGAGCAAACCGCCAATTCGGTCGGACTTCTCGAACACAATCACCTCGTGCCCAAGACGGCAAAGCTGTTGGGCGGCAGCCAATCCTGCCGGGCCGGAGCCGATGATGGCCACCCGCTTGCCGGTTCGCTGTGCCGGCTTGATGGGACGCACCCATTTCTCGGCAAACGCGCGCTCGGCAATTTGATATTCAATGTGCTTGATCGTCACCGGTTGCGAGTTGATGGAGAGGGTGCAGGCCGCCTCACACGGGGCAGGACACACACGCCCGGTGATCTCGGGAAAGTTGTTCGTGGAATGGAGGTTATCGGCTGCCTCCCGCCACTTTCCGCGATACACCAGATCATTGAACTCCGGGATCCGATTTTTGACAGGACAGCCCGACATATGGCAGAAGGGTATGCCACAGTCCATGCAGCGTGCCGCCTGCTCGTTGAGAATCCGTTCGGCAAGTGGCAGATCGATCTCCCGCCAATCGTGGATTCTTTCCTCCACAGGCCGGTGACCCACGTCCACCCGCGGATATTTCAAAAAACCGGTTGGATTACCCACTGAACACCTCCTCTGTTGCCGGCGTTTGATCTGCCCGAACCTGTTCCTGCTCTCTCATCCTTTCCAGCGCTGCCCGGTACTCGATGGGCATCACCTTAACGAATTTGCCCACTGCTTCCGGCCACTGATCCAGGAGCCGTTTGGCCTGGGCGCTCCCTGTCCAAACGTAGTGCCGCTCGATGAGGTTACGGAGCAGCTTCTGATCCTCCGGTTGCCAGACCGACTCCAAATCCACCATGTCGAGATTGCAGAGGGTGTCGAACAGTTGATGCTCGTCGAGGACGTAGGCCACGCCTCCACTCATACCGGCGGCGAAGTTTCGGCCAGTCCGTCCCAGCACGACCACAATTCCGCCGGTCATGTACTCGCAGCCGTGGTCACCGACGCCTTCCACCACGGCCACGGCACCACTGTTACGGACGGCGAAACGCTCGCCCGCCAGCCCATTGATGAACACCTCGCCAGACGTCGCTCCGTACAGAAGCGTGTTTCCCACGATGACGTTTTCCGTAGGATCAAAGGGACTTCCTGGGGGAGTACGCACGACGATCCGACCACCAGAGAGTCCCTTTCCGAGATAGTCATTCGCGTCGCCGATGAGCTCCAAAGTGATGCCCGGTGCCAGAAAGGCCCCGAAACTTTGGCCAGCGGAACCGCGGAAAACGAGGTGAATGGTGCTGTCGGGCAAGCCAGCGCTGCCGTATTTCTTAGTCACGTAATAACTGATGGTGGTCCCCACGGCACGGTGGATATTGCGAATCGGCATCTCCAGGACCACCGGCTTTTTTTCTTCCAGAGCACTCTGAATCTGCGGCAAAATCTGCCGGTCGAGATGATCCAGATGCTTGTTGGTCTGGGGACGGATGCGCCGCAGGGGCACATCGGGGAAGCCCGGGGGCGGTGTCAGGAGAGCGGAAAAATCCAGCCCCTTGGCCTTCCAGTGGTTGAGAGCTCGCTGCACCTTCAGCCGATCCACCCGACCGACCATCTCGTCAAACCGCCGGAAGCCGAGCTTGGCCATCCAGTGGCGAACTTCCTCAGCGACGAACAGCAGATATCTGATGAGATATTCTGCCCGACCGGCAAAACGCTCCCTCAGCTCGGGTTTCTGCGTGGCAATTCCGACCGGACAGGTACCGAGATGGCATTTCCGCATGAGGATGCAGCCCAGCGAAACAAGCGCCGCTGTCCCAAAACCAAAGCGTTCTGCACCCAATAAAGCCCCGATGACCACGTCGCGGCCGGTCCGCATCTGCCCGTCCACCTGCACGAGGATTCGGTCCCGCAAACCGTTGGCGACCAGGGTCTGCTGTGTTTCCGCCAGGCCGATTTCCCAGGGAATCCCTGCATGCTTGATGGAAGACCAAGGACTGGCGCCCGTGCCTCCATCGTGACCACTGATGAGAACCTCATCGGCATTGGCCTTGGCCACACCGGCGGCTACGGTACCGACCCCCACCTCCGCCACCAGTTTCACCGAGACGAGGGCCTCTGGGTTGGCCGCCTTAAGGTCGTAAATCAACTGAGCCAGGTCTTCAATCGAGTAAATGTCGTGGTGCGGCGGAGGCGAAATGAGAGATACGCCCGGCGTAGAGTGACGCAACCGAGCAATTTCTTCCGTGACTTTATGTCCGGGAAGCTGGCCACCCTCTCCCGGCTTGGCACCCTGTGCCATTTTGATCTGCAGCATCTTGGCGTTGGCCAGATACTCAATCGTCACCCCGAATCGGCCGCTGGCCACCTGCTTGATACCGCAGTTCAGCGAATCTCCGTTAGGCAACTGTCGATACCGGCTGGGATCCTCGCCGCCCTCGCCCGTGTTCGCCAAAGCCCCCAATCGGTTCATCGCAATGGCCAGCGTTTCATGAGCCTCCTTGCTAATCGAACCGTGGGACATCGCACCGGTATAAAACCGCTTAACAATCGAGCTGGCAGGCTCTACCTCCTCCAGGGGAACCGGTTCTCCGTATTCAAAGTCGAACAGTCCGCGGAGTGTGCACAGCGCTTCATTCTGTTTGTTCACACGGTCCGCAAATTCCAGATATTTGTTCCAGTCATTGTTCATGACAGCATGCTGGAGGAGGGTGACCGTCTCGGCGTTCCACAGGTGACGTTCCCCATCCAGCCGCTCGTGATACTCACCGCCAAAATCGAGAGGCAACGCCCATGGTTCTCGCGGTCCAAAACCGCTGCGGTGGCGTGCGAGAGCCTCCTCCGCAATGACCTTGAGGTCCACCCCCCCGATTCGCGAAGCCGTGCCGCAGAAGTATTTGTCGACCACCGAGCGATCCAGCCCCACCGCTTCGAACTGCTGGGCAGCGTGGTAACTTCGCAGTGTGGAAATCCCCATCTTGGACATCGTCTTGAGGATGCCCTTCTTCACCGCGTTGATGTACTGATCGATGGCCTCCTCAAGAGTCAAATCGGGCGGCAAGTCTTTATTGCGATAAAGGTGGTAGATCGCTTCGTACGCCAGATAAGGATTGATCGCGTTGGCACCATAACCCAGCAGCAGGCAGAAATGCATAACCTCACGAGGTTCACCGCTTTCGATGACCAGACCGGCTTCACCCCGCAAACCCCGTTGAAGCAGCCCATGGTGAACGGCCGCTGTGGCCAGGAGGCTGGGGATGGCCGCCCAGGCTCCATTCACTCCACGATCGCTGAGAATGAGCAGGGAAGCTCCCTCGTGGATCGCCTTTTCGGCGGAAGCGATCAGGCTTTCCACCGCCTCCCGCAACGCGCCTTCAGGATCATCCGTCTCTGCCGGAAAGAGCATGCTCAGCGTTGCGACCTTCAGATGCGGATGGTTGGCTTCCCTAAGCCGCCGCATGTCGTCGTTCGTCAGAATCGGATGCGGGAGTTTCAATTGCCGGCAGTGTTCCGGCTGCTCATCCAGCAGGTTCCCGTGCTTGCCAGTGAACGTCATCAAAGACATGACCAATCCCTCCCGCAGCGGATCGATCGGAGGATTGGTCACCTGAGCAAACAGTTGCTTGAAGTAGTTAAAGAGCAACTTAGGCTTCTCGGAGAGCACAGGAAGTGCCGCATCATTCCCCATCGATCCGACCGGCTCCTGACCATCCCGGGCCATGGGAGCCAGAATCAACGTGAGGTCCTCACCTGTGTATCCAAAGGCCCGCAATCGCTCGAAAAGCGTGCCCGGATCACCATCCGCATTGGTAGAGGGCAGGAAAAGCCCCCGCAGCTCGATCCGGTTCTGTTCCAACCAGCGCCTGTACGGCCGCTGGCGGCTGAGTTTCCCCTTAACTTCATTGTCGGAGATAATCCGCTGTTCCACGGTGTCCACGAGGAACATTTTACCGGGCTGCAGACGCCCTTTCTGGCGGATCTTTTCCGGCGGGAACTCGATCACGCCCGTCTCGCTCGCCAGAATCACGAGCCCGTCGTCGGTGACGAGATAACGACACGGACGAAGACCGTTGCGGTCGAGCGTGCCGCCAACCAGCCGGCCGTCTGTGAAAACGATCGCCGCCGGACCATCCCATGGTTCCATGATCGCCGCGTGATACTCATAGAACGCGCGTTTGTCGGTGCTGATGTGATACTTGGGCCCAAAGGCCTCGGGAATCATCATCATCAGCGCGTGAGGAGCCGACCGCCCACCACGCACGAGCAACTCCATGCAATTGTCGAACGCTGCAGAGTCGCTCACGCCGGGCTCGATGATCGGGCAGATCTCTTTGATGTCGTCCCCGAAAAGCGGCGAGGACATTCCTTTCTCGTAAGCCGCCAAATGATTGATGTTGCCCCGCAGGGTGTTGATTTCCCCGTTGTGGGCAATCATGCGGAAAGGCTGGGCCAGCTTCCAGCTTGGAAATGTGTTGGTGCTGTACCGCTGGTGGACAATGGCCAGCGCGGAAACCACCCGGGGATCAGAGAGGTCCGGGTAGTAGGCCGCCAACTGCGGCGCCAGGAACATTCCCTTGTATACGATCGTGTAACACGACATCGAGGGGACGTAAAAATCGACCGCCGCATCGCCGAGTTCCCGCCGTATGCGATGCTCTAGTTTCTTCCGTGCGACAAACAAGCGGCGTTCTAACTCCTCCTCGACGAGTCCCGCGCCATCAATGAAGAACTGAAAAATTCGCGGTTCACACGCTCGGGCAATTTCCCCAAGGCAGCTATTGTCACTGGGTACTTCCCGCCGACCAAGAAGTTTCAAGCCCGCCCGGGCAATCTCTGCCTCCAAAATCGCTTCGCAGCGGATGCGAATCGCGTCGTCCCTTGGGAAGAAGACCACCGCCACGCCGTAGTGTTTGGGAGGGGGAAGAGCCACATCATCCCGGGCAAGCTCTTCCTCGAAGAATTCGTGCGGAATCTGAAAGAGGATCCCCGCACCGTCACCGGTCACTTCGTCCGCCACAGACGCACCGCGATGCATCAGATTCAGCAGGATCTGCTTCCCATACTCGATAATCTGATGGTCGCGCCGTCCGGATATATTCACCACCGCCCCAATACCACAGGCGTCATGCTCATATTGGGGATCATAAAGCCCGTACGGTTTGGGGTGCAGCCGATCGAATACCTGCTTCATTGGTCTTAAATCCTGTTTCTACACTGTTGCTCCCTATATCCCATCCCCGCATTGTATGCGGGAGGCTTCAGCTTTCCAAGTTAAACGAAGTTAATTGCGGAAGGGCGGCCAAAGAGGCGGGGAAAGGCAGCAGTGTTAAGAAGACACCGTCCGCAGGGCGACCCAGGGATACCACCGATTTCGGACACAATCGGCCGCCAACACTGCTTCCGTGGCGTACTCTCCGTGCATCTGGCCAGAAAGATATAGAGCTTTGAACAAGCCGGCTGGTTCGGATAGAAAAACAATCGTCTGCAAATAAGTTTTTATTTCTCGCCGCTCTCACTGATTTTTTTGACCAAGACAATACAAGTATTTTCGCCCTCGAATGAATATTTGACCGTCAGACACAGCGGGCGACGCGATGGTGCGATCGTTGACCCGATTGATGGCCAAAACCTCGTATTTTTCCCCCGCTCGCACAACCGTGCACTGACCAGCGGTATCCAGGAAATAAATCCTGCCTTCGGCGGCAATCGGCGAAGCCTTAATATCACGGCCCACACGCTCTCGCCACTTCAGTTCCCCCGTCCTCGCATCGAGGCACTGGACCACTCCATTATCTGCTGCGAGATAAAGCAGACCTTCATAATACACAGGGCTCGGCGAATCGGGGTTATTTCCTTCGTATCGCCAGAGAATCCGATCGGCGGGCAGCTCTCCAGTGCCACCAATGCGGGCAGCAAAGGTGGCTCCTCGCATCCCGATCGTCGCGTACACAATATCCCCGACGATAGTCGGTCCGGTGATTGTCCTGTTTCCTTTCAGACCGGGCAAATACCACAGGCGCTGGCCGGTTTGGGCGTCGTAACCGTCAAGCCACTCCGCCCCCATCACGATGATCTCGGCACGATTGCCCACCCGGCGCACAAGCGGTGTCGTGTAGGCATCGCAACTCTCCTTTTCGGCTCCGGTCATTCGTGGCGTGTACCAAACTTCCCTCCCGGACTTCAAATCGTGCGCCACAACGTAACTGGGATGCGGCTTCTCTTCAAGGTCGGCCAGGGAGTCCTGCATGCAGACCGAAATGACCAACCCATCCACGATGACCGGACTATTCGCATGCCCCCACCAGATCGTATATCGGCCGTAATCTTTTTGCAGGTTTCTTCGCCAAAGCAGATCTCCGGCGAAGTTCAAGACCGCGAGGTCTCCATTTCCAAAATGGGCCACGACGTGCTCGCCGTCCGTCACCACCGACGGACTCGCGTTGTTATTGAGGTTATGAAATTTCTGGTAACCCCTTGGCGCCTCCCTTGGCGTGTCCGCGGTTCCCACCTGGCGTGTCCACACAATTCGGCCGGTTGCTTTATCAATGCGAAGGACGAGCAGGCGATCCTCAGCCTGAGTGGTCAGAAAAATCGCGTCACCCCAAATGACGGGAGTGCTGTTTCCCCATTCTGGAATCTCTGTTTTCCAAACGATCCCTTCGCCCGTCTCTTCCGACCACGTCAGCGGCAGACCCGTCTCGCGACAGATGCCCGTTCCCTCCGGCCCCCGCCAAGCAGGCCAGTTGTCTGCCCAGAGCACGGTCGGAAAAATAGCCGCCAACAAACATCCAACTTGCGCAAATGCCCTAAGTTGCCAGGGGAGCGCATAAGAAAACGGGTGTAACCTGGAGGATAGCCAATACCAGTCTGACATGGAGCCGCTCGATGATCTGGAAGGACGGGGGGAGTTCCAGAAGCCAAAAGGCCACGGTATTAAAACTCGCAGATATTCATAACTGCTATGGTAGCTTCACTCGTCCTTCGCCCGCAACCAGTTCTGGATCGTGGGGGTATAGGGGCAGAGTTCCTCTTCGCGGAAGAAGATGGCCAGCTCGCGTGCTGCAGACTCTGGCCCGTCCGACGCGTGGACGAGATTCATCTGCCGGGAACAGCCAAAATCGCCGCGGATGGTGCCAGGCGTTGCATTGAGGCCGTTCGTAGCGCCCACCATGTCCCGCACCACCCGAATGGCCTCGGGCCCCTCCACCACCATCGCCACCACAGGCGCCGCCGTGATGAATTCCTCCAGCGATGGATACCAGGCCTTTTGAACGTGCTCTGCATAGTGCTTTCGCGCTAGCTCTTGAGTGACACGAATCATCTTCATGGCGATGATGTTCAGGCCTTTGTCTTCAAAGCGGCTGATGATCCGCCCCATGAGCCGGCGCTGCACACAGTCTGGCTTGAGCAACACGAGGGTGCGTTCCATTCCCGGTGCCTCCATCCTTTTCATTTGCAGAGCATTTCTTGCGAAAAACGTTCCTGCATTGGGTCCATGCGCGTGGGGAAAACTTTCATGCTAATGGCAAACCTAAGTCCCCTCAAGGACCGGCTGCTGCGACTCATCCTCACCTTGTCGTTGCCGCTTGGAAGGCGTGCGAACCTCGGTGGGGCTTTTGCGAAAGTCAGATACAACGCAGGGAGAACGTGCGTGTCCTGTCCGCTTTCCAGCGCTGGGGCCGATCCATTTCACCGACCGGGCTCCACCTGCTCGGTTCGGTGCTTGGTTGAAGGGTCAGAGTGTTTCAAGAATCGCTTCGATGCGTCGTGTTTTTGCGCGGTGGCTGAAACCCCGGGAGGGGCCGTTCACGAATTGTCCCGCAACACGTCGAGGCCTGGGCATCTCACAGATTCTTACCACATCCGGGAGAGGTCAGCATTCCCAGTTTTCACGCCCTCCCGGTGGGTCCCGTGGAGCCTCAATCGAGCAACAGGGTGCCGGGGAGCAGAAAGCCCGGCGTCGTGTTCAGGGCGACTGCTCCAAAGTGAGAAACACCACGCTGTGTGCCGGCAATGTGCCCCGCACTTGCGTGGCACCGTTCCCGATTTCGACTTTCCAATTTTCCGGGATATCGCGCACAAAGCTCTGGGACGCCGTTAAAAGCGGCGAGCGATCCAGGTCATCATCGGAGAGGAGTTTTGCAAAGGCCAGTCGGCCCTGGAAGTTTTTGAAGAACAGACGGCAGGGAACTTCTCGTGTCCAGGACCCATTGGCCAGCACGCAAAATAACTGGCGCTTCTGGGCATCCATGGTTAGCAGGAGGGGAGTCATAGGGCCTTCACACTGTTGATCACTGGTGATGCCACGTGTTGTTACAAAAGGAGCTGTTCCCTGAAAGTCCACCACAGAGTCCCCCACATGGCGAATGAAGTGATAATACAGCCAGTACAGCATGGTGCGGGCGGAGGGTCGATCTGTCACGAGAATGTCGAATCCCAACCCTCGCGAGTTGCCCAGCATTTGCCAGCCGGAAGCACCTGCCAACGGTTGCTCTCGCACATAATAGATCATGCGTACCGCGCGATGGAGGACGCCAATGATGTTTCCATTCCGATTGGCATAGTCAGGGCGTTCTCCATTTGGACCGGGAGAGTGCATCCCCCATTCGGTGTCCAATTGAAAGACCCGCCGATTGGGGTTGTACGCATTGAGGAGGGCCTGCGTCTGCTGGATGCGATGAAGAATTCGATAATTCTGCCCCAGCACTAGCTCCTCGAATGAACTTTTGTAGGCATTCTCAAAACCATAGTAGTGCGCAACCGCAAAGTCATAAGAGCCCGCCGCGTTTTTCAGGACGTAATTCCCCCAGCGCGGCCGGCCGATGTGGATAGCCACCCCCACCTGCGCCGTGGGATCCGCCCTGCGGATGGCAGCCGAGACAACTCGGACATGTGCGACATAATCATCGGAAGTGGGAAAGGCCTCGCCTTCCCCAGGGCTGTCGCTCAACGATCGTGAATAAGGTTCGTTGGACACCTCCCAGTAGCGAAAACCGTAGCCCTTCGACCTGGCATAACGGACGGCTTCAGCCCATACCTCTGGTGGCAGTTTGCGCCTGGCACTTTGCTCCTCCAGCTCAACGACCATCATCTCGTAAGGCAGGTTGATTCTCCGGCAGAGCAGCGCGAGCCGATCGATGGCCATTTCAATCGACCAGGGAGGCTGATCTTTTTGCGGTGGCTCATGCCCCACCCCGTACACCCGACTCAACGGGAGCTTGAGTTCGCGGATTGCCATTTCCAACTCGCCCGGCAGGTTGTACTGGCCTTTGGCATCGAACGGAAAACCGGTGAAACCCACCAATCTGTGGAATGACAGGCCACAGGCCGTCTTCAGAGTGGGTCGCCCGCTCTGCAGGACATCGGCGGTGACGTCCAACGTATCTCCCGGTGTCAGTCGGTGGGGAAGAGGAGGGATTGACAAAGTGGCAGGGTTGATCAGTCGTGCTCCTGCCGGCATTTTCCGCGGAATAACCACGACATCATCCACCCACATCGTGCACTCCACGCGAGAATCGCCCGCGGCCTGAAATCCAAGTATCAGATAGCGGGATGATTCAGCAAAGAAATCCATACTCTCGCGAATTTCGAAGCGATACTGCCGCCACTGGGTGTCCAGCGAAATGGCAACGTTCAAGGGCGATTCCGCGTCAACGAAAGGCCGGATCGACTCATACCCTATCACCATAAAACGTCCCTGGCAGGGCCTGTCCGCCCGGGCAAAGAAGCTGATATCGTAGGCCAGGCCCGGTTCCGGCCGAATCGCCAACTGGGGATCAGTCACAATGTAGCCTGCTGTATCCTTGGGATGAAAAATCCGCAGACTGGCTTTGCCACTTCGGCGAATCTGTGTATCCCGCGTGTAATTTTCGGGATTTTTAAATTGCTGGGCACCCCACATGACCCAGCCGAACGGCGGTTTGCGGTCGTCATCACGTTCCAGATCCCCATTAACAATGAGATTCCGCGAGGCTGTCACCGCAAACGACTCACTAGCGATTAGCCGCCCGATGCGGTTGGGTCCCGCCAGCAGAACTGCCGCAACCAGTAAAACTGATGGAAAAGACTTTAAAAGCACTCCGAATTTGCCGGTCATTGTTTTTTGACTCCGAATTTCAGGACACGGCCATACCTTGGTCGTCTTTTGGAGCCACTTTTTTATTAGGATGGAGCGTAACTCTCCCGTTTTAACCGAGCGCGGGCGCTCTTTATTTTAGAACCCTCAAGCAACCCCACATCTGCCGGTTTCAAATTATCTTTGGTTGATTTCTCACTTCAAGCTGTCACCAGTCCTGATACATCGCTCCCTTTCCTCCACCTAGGGCAACGCGGATGTCCACACGGGCTCCCCTGGGAGCGAGATTCAGTCCGCAGGGACCCGCCTGTCAGGCCCACATTCCAACGTTTGGATAATCCATTTCACCGACCGGGCTCCATCCGCTCGGCTCGGTGGCTGGTTAAAGGGTAAGCGCGAGTCACGGATCGCTTGAGTATCCCATGTGGTACGAGCGAAAGACAAGATTTGGGCTTTTCACTTTTTAAGGTGTTTGATGCTTCCTCACACGATGAAGACCCCACCCTTTTCAAAGATTTTCCGCGTTCGATAATGAAGACCAACCCTACCGGATCCCACGCCGCAAATAAGAGCGAAATTTTTTGTCCGACGTTGGCCATTCCACCGCAGAGCGAATAAACTTGCAGGCGTATCTTCAACTTGATGAGACTTGCCGAAGGAGCCATGACTGTGAAGCGACTCACCCTGTGTCTCGCGTTGCTTATGTTGATCACCGGATTTGCCAGGGCAGAAACACCTCCAGTGAAGGTTTTTATCCTGGCTGGCCAATCGAACATGGTCGGTACTGGTGTGATAAAAGCGGATCCCAAACGGAATGGCGGTAAGGGGTCCCTGGAGTACCTCGTGAAGTCTCCCACTACCGCACAGCGCTTCGGTCATCTGGTGGACGATCAAGGTCGCTGGCGGACCCGGGATGACGTGTGGATTGTCTTCTTCGACCGGAAGGGGCCTCTCACCGTGGGCTACGGCGGCAGCCAGGACACGATCGGTCCGGAACTGGGGTTCGGCTGGGTTGTCGGTGATGCCTTTGAAGAGCCTGTGCTGCTCATCAAATGTGCCTGGGGTGGTAAGAGCCTGGCCGTGGACTTTCGGCCGCCCAGCGCGGGTAAGCCACCCTACTCACTGGGCGCTAATACCGATGCCGCCATCGCACAGGACCCCAGTATCGTCGGCAAGTACTACCGCGAACTTCTGACAAGCGTGAAAACAACTCTCGCCAATATCCGAGAATTGGTCCCCGGCAGTGACGGCCGATACGAACTGGCGGGGTTTGCCTGGCACCAGGGCTGGAATGACCGCATCAACGACAATTTCACCGCTGAATACGAAAGTAACATGGCCCATTTTATTAAGGACATTCGCAGGGATCTCGGCGCTCCCAGCCTTCCGTTTGTGATTGCCGAAACGGGTATGGGTGGCCTGGAAGAAAAACATCCCCGGGCACTCGCTCTGATGAAGGCCCAGGCTGCTGTGGCCGAGCGACCTGAATTCAAAGGGAACGTGGCCTTTGTCAGTACACGAGAGTTTTGGCGTCCGCCGGAGGAATCACCGTCCGCCCAGGGTTATCACTGGAATACCAACGCGGAAACATATTATTTGATTGGGGAAGCCATGGGCCGGGCTATGCTGCGGCTGTTGAATCGCGATACACCGGCTCAGTGACGCGTTCGTATCCCTCTTTCTCCGATGTCCTGACCGATCGGTGTTTGCTCCTAACGGGTGCTAGCAAGAGCTCGGACAATGGCTATTAAGACAAATTGCGAAAAGGCATCCGAATCGCCAAGCTAAACCCATGGATGCCAGTCTTCTTGCCCGCAGCTCCCCCAATTTGCCACCCGGGAGCAGAAGACCATCGGAACGGGCGATCGTTTGATCGTCACAAACCAAGGATCGAGCGGCTCGATGAGCGCCGGCAAGGGCGGTATCCAAGTGGTCCATCAGTCGCCAGATGACACGCTCCCCGGTATCGATACCGATCACCATGCGCGGAGCCGCCCAGACGGCCCAATCGGCGTTCGATTTTCTCTCGGGTCCTTCATTTGTGCGGAATACCGGGACGACCGTCTGACCGCCAAGTTTTACCAGGGGCACGCGGAGCTCCTGCCAGCAGCCCAGACCAAGGCCGGCTCCCCGTCGCTCCCATCAAGGGCACAGGCGGAGGTCAGATCTTCCCATCTCCGACAGGTGACCCCCAACACTTCATATAGGCCTTGAAGCTCGCCACATGACAGGGGCCATCTGCCATGTGCCAAACAGAGTGCGCATGCTTGACATTTCCAGGCCAGAGAAAGAAATGCCTCCCTAATCGGGATTAAAGCCCCGCTCAGGAGAAAAAGTCAGCATAGCCACTTGGCCAAGAAGAACGAACGGCTTCCCCATCCACTTCGCGGTTCGAGATTTTTCCGATGAGTCCCCCTCCCGGTTCAGGAATTGCATCGGCGGCCAGCACAAAGCACCAAAGCTCCGAAAGAGAACCTTCCGGTTGGTCGGCAGCCTGGACCGAACGGATGCTGCCCGCCAGGATTGATCCCACCAAGCGGCCGCGCGAACGGCGGTCCAAACCCCACGTCACATCCTGGATCGCCACTTCATCATTGTGGGCAAATCCCTGCGAATGCCGTCACGTATCCCATAACAGAACACGCCTTATCGCCTAGGTCCGATCGTCGAACGGAAGATAAGGCCGGGAGAGCCGCGTGTGGATTTCTTCCAGAAGTGATCAGGCGTCGCTTTTAAATCCGGGCAACATATTGCCGCCCCTTGATACCCCAGACCCTTGCGTCACTTATCTTTCGGGACAAGCGGTCGTGATAAGCAGGCTCCTCCCGTTACGAAGCTGACCCCCAGTTTTCCTGAGCCGAATCGCACTCCCGCACTGGGGTTTGCCAAGGCCTGGGACCTTCCTGGCAGCAGACACAAAGTGGAACGGAAGAGGGCAGATTCCGGGAAGGGCGATTCATGAGTCGACCGTGCGAGGTTGTGAGCCGTTGGACTTTCACAGATCGTTACAAATTGGGCTGGGTCAGCAACACTGCGGATGGAAACCTGTCTCTCTTCCATCGTCCGCCGCTTCCAGAGAAACTTAACAGAGAAACTTAACTATAATCAGGAACTGGATTCACAAAGGTGTGGCCATGGATTTTTTTGAACTGATACGCCGCCGGCGGTCCATCCGGAAGTTTCAGCCCCGAAGCATTCCAGCCGAAATGATGGAAAAAATCTTCGAGGCAATTCGCTGGGCACCTTCTGCCGGAAACCTCCAAGCCTACGAGGTTTTCGTGGTGGAAGACAAAAAGATCCTCCATCGACTTGCCGAGGCAGCCCTGGGACAAGGGTTCATCGAAGAGGCCCCCGTTGCCCTGGTTTTCTGTGCCAACCCCGCCCAGTCGGGTGCGCGGTACGGCAATCGCGGACAACGGCTCTATGCCCTTCAAGATGCCACCATTGCTTGTGCCCATGCTCACCTTGCGGCTGCTGCATTAGGACTAGGGAGTGTGTGGGTGGGGGCTTTCCATGACGAAGCTGTCTGGCATGCCATTGGCGCTCCGGAAGGCCTGAAGCCGGTGGCTATTCTGCCGCTCGGTTTTCCGGCAGAGAATCCACCTCCCACGCCCCGCCGAGCCTTTCATGAATTCATTCACCACGTGGGCTGATGGCAGCTCGCAGGATGCTGTTATCCTCCCCGTCTGCATTCACATACTCTGCCATTCAGGTTGCTAGGAAGTTAACGCTAGCCCACCGGCGCCAACGGGATTTCCTCAAATGATCGGCGTTCACTTCTGCCGTCCTGCCCAGCGGAAAAGCTGAACGGCCTTTTGATTCGAACCTGACCGACCCATGTCAGATTGTGACGCTCATGGAAAATTCAGGACGCGGGCTTCGCCGGCCGTCAATTGAAGGGTTAAAGGCCCATTTTGCTGTTGTTGTGCGGGTAACGTCAGCGTGAACGTTCCGCTCTGTGAAGGACGCAATGTAACCTGTGTCAACCGCCCATCTCGCCATGTTAAGTCCAGTTCCACGCCGCCCCGCGTGCGGATTCCTTTGACTGTTCCGTCCTTCCAGGCTGCCGGAAGGGCAGGCAGCAAGTCTATTGTCCCCAAATGCGACTGCACCAGCATCTCGCAGACTCCCGCCGCATAGCCGAAATTGCCGTCGATCTGGAAGGGCGGATGCGTATTGAGCAGATTCGGCATGATACACGTACCGATCATCTCGCGCAGGATTCGATAACTCCGCTCGCCGTCACCCAGTCGGGCCCAGAGCGCGATCTTCCATGCTCTGCTCCAGCCGGGTCCCCCATCACCACGGGCATTGAGCGATACAGCGGCAGCCTTCGCCAATTCTGGGGTCTTGCGCGGCGAAATCTGGCGACCGGGAAACACGGCGACCAGATGAGAGAGATGCCGATGCTCGTCTTTCGGATCATCCCGGTCCACCATCCACTCCTGGAGCTGTCCCCAGCGACCGATTTTGGGGCCGAGCAATCGGGCTCGCTTGTCGCGAACTTCCTTCCAGAAAGAGTCGTTCTCACCAAGGATGGCAGCGGCTTCCAGAGAATTTGTGAAAAGATCCCACACCAACTGCTGTTCATAAGAAACTCCATCTTCCCGCGGTCCATGTTCGGGCGAAAAGCCGTTGGGCGAGACAAGCGTTCCGTCCGGCAATTCCTTCAGGTGATCGACCCAGAACTCACAAAGCTCTCTCATGACCGGAAAAGCTTTTGTGCGGAGATATTCGACATCCTTCGTGAAGGCAAAATGGTCCCAGAGGTTCTGCGCCACCCAGGCCGCATCCCCTTTTGACCACTCCCAGGTGGATCCGCCGAAAATGCCGTTTTCAGCGTGACACGCCCAACCGCGAACGCCGAAAACCTTTCGGGTTTCTTCTCTTCGCACCTCTCTGATAGCATTAACCCAATCCGCCAGCGGCAAGAAGCATTCGGAAAGATTGGCGGCATCCACAAACCAGTAATTCATTTCAACGTTGACATCCGTATGATAGTCACACCGCCAAGGAGGCAGGTTGCTGTTGTTCCAGAGACCTTGAAGATTCGCGGGAAGGTCTCCAGGGCGGGAAGAGCTGATCATCAAATAACGGGCATACTGGAAGAGGAGTTCTTCTAAATCTGGATCGCTGCCGCCTTCTCCATATCTTTTCAGACGGATGTCGGTGGGAAGCGTGCGAACTGCGTCAGGGCTTGCCCCCAAGTCAACCGTCATTCGCCGGAAAAGCGTTTGGTAGTCGGCAATATGCTCATCGAGGAGAGCGGCAAATCCCCGCGCCACCGCAGTATTCAACTGTTGGTTGAGTTTTTCTGATGGAAGCTCACCGCGCCAACCTTTCTTGCGATCTTTGAGGTAGTTCGTTCCCGCAACCAGGAATAGTGTCAACGAATCGCAGTTTCGGAACACAATCCCCTCTGCGGTGTCTTCCAGGCGTCCTCCCTGCCCTTGCACAAGCAGCTTCGCCTCGTAATCCAAGGCGATGGCATAGGGCTCCTTTCGCCCGGGTGTACTCCCTTGGTTATAAATGTAGCTCGCCAACGAGCCACGGACTGTGAAGCAATGCCCGTTTAACTCCATCCTTCCCCGATGGGCATCCCGGAGACGGACGCGGCCGTTGTATTGACCTGGTTGATTCGCTTCCAACCGCACGGCAAGAACCTGTGCCGGATGGCTGGCAAACGCTACTCTCCGCCAGGTCACGTCCCCAATTTGATATATAACTTCGTGGACACCGCGGGAAATATCCAATGACCGTACGTAATCGGTCACTTTTTCCGCGGGATGTTCCAGCTCGATGAAAATATCCCCGAATGCCTGGTATGCGCCAGTGTCGTGCTCATCACCAATCCAAAGGCTGTCTTCGTTGAACTGGAGATGCTCTTCCTCGACTCCGCCAAAGACCATGGCTCCCAAGCGTCCATTTCCAATCGGCAGGGCCTCGCGTTCCCAATTCTGTGCTGGCTGACGATACCACAAAACCAAGGGATGGGACGGGACTCTCTCTGCACCCAGACAAACCGCGCTTATTCCAAAGCCCAGGCAAAGTAACACCCACCCAACAAGATTTCGCATCGCGGCAAACTCCGTTATAAACTGTCCTATCGATATGGATAAAAAATTTTTGTCCTTCGTCCCAGAACAATGAGGTCGCAATCTGAATAATTCTTGTGTTTCAAAGACCGGGTCAATTTATAAGACGCCGATAAAATGCCGATAAAATGCTGAAATAAGGTTTTTTCTTAAAAGGCACCGCAGGCAGGGACA
>NZ_JBAMME010000239.1:0-5270 GCF_039793925.1 Thermogutta sp.
GACCAAATCACTGCGGCCCGCGGGGCAGGCGATTTGTTTTTGGACGACGTGTACACCCATTTCCTGGACATCAACGGTCAAAACGTTTGGGCAAGAGGATTGAACATGGAGCACGGAGTGGATTTTCAGAACGACGAATGCCCTCGCCCGAACACAATCAATAACGGCGGCAATCTGTGGGTGCTGGGGCTGAAGACGGAACAACCTCGCACCAAAGTGCGCAATGTGAATCGTGCGAAGAGCGAGATTTACGGCTATATACTGGCCAATACCGGTTTGAATCCCTTGCCAATGTTCGAAAACTATGACTCTTCGATCTCGATCAGTATCGTCGAATCCGTGCTTCGCCGAGCGCCTTTTGAGATAATTCTGCAAAGCTTCTGTGGAGGGGTTAGCAGTCAGGGAGATCGTGCAATGCTCGGTGCGCAGGGAAGTGAAGGAGCGGCAGTGCCTCTGATGACGGCTTCATGCAGCGAGAAATGATGGCTCTGTTATGTCGGGGCGGGGGTAGCCCATAGCACTACTTGGCCTACCTTCACGACGGCTTTAGCGGCGGCTCTTCCCCCGGCTCCAGCGGCAGCGGCATGTTTCGCTTCGCCTACAGCGAGTAGGAACTGCCATTTGCCGCAGGTGCAGGTAGCGCCCTGCAACAGGATGGACCGCTAGCCGCCCATGGAGCGGTTTCCGCCCCTGGTCGATTGGACTCGGAAGTGATCAGCCGGGATCGTCTTCTGCCAAGGGCTGCAGAGCGACCCGGGAACGTTGCCAGCAGGTCCCATCGCGAGTGAGCGGATCTGCGGAGCGAGTAGACCACGGTATTTGGAACAGTCGGCCGGCGGAACCTGTTGGTGGTGTTCGCCGTGTTGATGATGCTGGGCGTCCTCCTGGGCAAGGTGGAGAAGCTTTGCTATTCGTTGTTGTGGATGGTGTACGGAAGCTGGAGAAAAATCGTCCGTTTGGGACAGCCTGCAATCCCTTTTCCGACATTGCCATTTTCGCTCCATACCACACTCGTACGGGCCGTCTTATACGATATTGGCAACGAGGTGTGGCTCCCCACGCTGAAGGGGTCCCCGCGTAGTTCGTAGCATTGTCCGAGTGAGGCCGCACTCGCAGCTTGCCGCTCCCTGATCACCAGGGGACCACTTTCGGCAGACATTCCCGCGATGCCTCGTCCTTCGCGAGAAACCACGTCCATGCTCTTCTCTTCCCACGCCATCGGGTTCTCGGCCTAGCCGAGCCAGACTGCCTCAGATACCAAAGAAATGATCGGCCCGTACCGACGGCAAGAGTCGCTGTTGCGGTAACCAGGCAAAACGCCCGCAGATGAAAAGATCACTGATGTGATGGCAAAAAAATCCCAGACACCTATGTAAGGGTCGAACGATCGTGGCGTCAATCCCATATCGACTCCCCTTGGTCGCCTGGCCTGGCGGGTAAGCGACTGGTTCTTCGGCTCGACTGCTCGGACCGAAATCCGGCCCATCGTTGAGGGACAGAGCGAAGCTATTTCGCGTTGATTCGCCACCTTTGCGAAAGATCGTGGGTTCAGTAAAGCATTCGCTGTTTGTCTGCGATGCAGCAGGAGCAGTGAGATGCACCCCGCTATAACGGGAGCGGAGGAGGTTCCAGCCGCTGCACGAGGGCTGCCAATGCTCCATGAAGTCATGGTCGTGATTCCCGCTTTCAACGAAGAGGTTTCGCTTCCGTTGGTGTTGAGGGACGTCCCCAAGGTGCAGCGGGTAATCGTGGTCGACAACGCGTCTACCGATGCGACTGCCGCCGACGCCTCTGCCCACGGGGCGACCGTCGTGCACGAGCCGACGCGGGGTTACGGGGCAGCCTGCTTGCGAGGTTTTGCTGCCATCCGTGAGTTCATCGACGCTGGCGAGCCACCGCCACGGGTGGTCGTATTCCTTGATGCGGACTTCAGCGACCACCCAGAGTTATTGCCCGACCTGGTGGAGCCAATCTTCAGCGGGCGTGCTCAGTTCGTGCTCGGCTCTCGTCTGCAAGGCCAGCGAGAGCCGGGGGCAATGCCGCTGCAAAGTGTGCTTCGTAACCGCCTCGCGTGCTTTCTCTTGCGGTGCCTCTTCGGTTTTCATTACACCGACCTGGGCCCCTTTCGTGCGATCGAGTACCGGGCCCTGTGCAACCTCGGTATGAGTGGCCGCGGCTTCGGGTGGACGATCGAGATGCAAATTAAGGCCGCGCGGCTTGGCCTGCGCACCGTCGAGATTGCGGTACCGTATCGTCGCCGTGTCGGGCAGAGGAAGATCAGTGGGACTTTTTCGGGGTCCCTGAAGGCTGGCGTCAAAATCCTCTACACAATTGCCAAGTACGCATTTGTGCCTGTCCGACCAGCAGAATTCGATTCCGAACCCAGGGTAACGCCGTGAGCCACAACTTGGAACTGACTCCCGGATCGGTGCGTGAAGGATTTTGGATTCGGATCCTTGTCGTTTTAGCGCTTTTGCTGACAGGTGTGTACACCGGGCTGGCGGTCCTCAGTTTTCGCTTCACACCGGACATACCGGGCACTGAACGGCCGGTCCTCACAGTACTCGCCTTGTTGGCATTCGCGTTTGCTCTATACCTGGCTGCAATCTTCGTCGCGTTACGATTCAGGGATTGCAAGTTGCTATCGACTGTTGTTGTCCTGGCGAGCGTTGTGTTCCGTGCTGTTTCGCTATACTCCTGGCCGATCCTGGAGATTGACATCTACCGCTATATCTGGGACGGAACGGTCACGACGGAGGGCATCAGCCCGTACCGCTATAGCCCACAGCAAGTTTATGCGGCGACGCCTCAAACAAGTATTCCCGACGACCTCGATCGTCTGGTGAGGTTGCGATCTATCGATCCAGTCCTGGAGACAATTCTTTCCCGTGTCCACTTCAGTGAGCTACCTACGATTTATCCGCCGGTCAGTCAAGCGGTATTTGGTGCGGCTGTCTATCTCACGCCGAAGAGTTCCAGTGTGTTGGAACGCATCGTGGGCATGAAGGCGGCTTTCGTGCTGTTCGACCTGGGGACGCTGGCAGGCGTTGTCGCGCTTCTCCGTCTGACAGGAACACATGTTGGTTGGTCGGTCGCCTATGGATGGTGTCCGCTGGTCATCAAGGAGATTGCCAATACAGGCCATCTGGATTCCTTGGCGGTCTTTCTCACGATTCTGGCTTTGTTTTTCGCGGTGAGACCGTTGGCCAGCCGCAACTCGGCGGCGTGGGGTCGAACATACACCTTTCTCTGCGCCGTGTTTCTGGCTCTGGCAGTCGGGTCTAAGTTGTATCCAGTTGTGCTCGCTCCGGTGTTCGCCGCAGTCTGGATGCGATCGGTCGGTTGGCGCTGGGCCTCGGCCGCGGCCCTCGCATTTGTGACGGCCGCAACAGTCGTCCTGTGGCCGATGATTCCCTCGAAAGAAGCCTCGCCACCCGGCTATTCCAGCAGCATGGTCGCGGGCGCAGACGGGTCGCTTCCCCCACCGCCAGTCGATACGGCAACGACTCCCCAAGCCCCGACTAGCGGCCTTACCGCATTCTTCCGGCACTGGGAGATGAACGATTTCTTGTTCTTGCTGATCGTTGAGAACCTCAAACCGTCGGCGGAGGTGAAACCGGAGCAGCGGCCGTGGTTCTCCATAATGCCCGATGCCTGGAAGGCCGGGCTGCTGGCGATCCCTTCGCGTTGGCTTGAAACCGACCTGGCGCGGACGGCCTTTCTGGTAGCCCGCTTCCTCACGGCACTGGCCTTTCTGACGATCCTGGCCGTTCTCGTTTGGCGGACGAGGCTTTCCGAATCCCCAGCAGCCTGGCTCCGAGTCGCGTTTCTCGTTTTGGCCTGGTTCTGGCTTCTTTCCCCAACTCAGAATCCTTGGTACTGGACCTGGGCCTTGCCGCTGGTGATGTTCGCGCGCAGCAAGGCCTGGTTAGCCGTTAGTGGACTGGCGATGATTTACTATCTCCGTTTCTGGCTTATCCACCACTGGCCCGATTGGCCTGTCCCCGGCACGCCATACTCTTGTGCCGTTTTCTTTGGCCTTGTGGTCACGTGGATTGAATTCTGACCTTGGCTAGTTTGGCTAGCGTGGGAAGCGGCTCATCGGCGCGCCGTCCCGCCAGATATCAGCACCGCAGTGAATTTAGCACAACCAATTGAAACGGAGTGGCGATTACCATGACGCATCGAATCTTGGCATGCAGCCTCGCGGTAGTAGTCGGACTGGCAACTCTGGGCTGCGAAAACACCAGGCACACCCACACTACAACATGGAGCCAACCGACGGTGACTTCGCCGGCACAGCTACCGACGGTGGCTCGGGCACAAAGGCCCCGGCAGAACCTGAGTCCCCGCGAGCTCGGGACCAACCGGCTCGGGATCGAGGTAGGCATGGCAGGAATCTGCCGCACAGCTTCCAGGTTCTGCGGGCTCCGAGCGCATTCTTGGCGCGAGCGGAACCCGCGGAGACAACCGATAAAGTCAACCCTTTCTAAGAAGTGCGACTTGATGACCTTCAATCGCGTTGGGCCAAACTAAGGAGCAGTCAAGGAAACAACCGACGCGACTAATGCTTGCCACCGACGTGCATCGCACCCGCTCGGGGGTAGTCAGGCAAGCTTGAAAATGTGGATCCACGTGCGCGGTGCCCATCAAGGCTGTGGCTAGCGACTGTTGCCCGGTGCGCTTTCCTTTCCCTGACTGGGCTGCCTGCCGCATGACGATGTCCAAGATCATGGGACGCGGTGTTGGCACGAATACTCGAGCGACCTGGGTCACCAGCGAAGCGCTTTATGGCATTGTGTACGCGTGAAAGCCGCGGTTGGTCGCGAATTCGCCCGAGTGTTTGATCGCAAGGTACTTGAGTCATAAGGGGTGTTCCTCAGGTTCCAGGCGGTCTGGATTTGGCGGATCGCTTGGAGTCGACTTGGAAGGGTGCGGAACATCTCAGCCCGCCATTGATACACCGCAACGGCGCAAGACTTAATCCCTGGTGAGCCAAAACCCGCTCGTCGGGGTCGACCCCTGCAACCGGACCTCGCTGCCGAGGAGACTCCGAACTGGCCTCCGAATCACTGGATCGTGACGTCGGCGATAGCATTTGCCAGTGCGGCTGTGTTAAGCGATCTGTCGGTGCTGTGCCCGTTCGACTAGCATTTGCGGCGTCTTCGTCACGCGGCCCGCGAGCGTCTCGAGCACCAACCGCGGAGCTGGCTGGACCCGCCCCGGCGCTTTTTTAGGAAGCATGAAATCGGATCTAGACCGCGTTGCGA
>NZ_JBAMME010000240.1:0-106979 GCF_039793925.1 Thermogutta sp.
GATAAGACCGCCTGCGAGACGAGTGAAAGGGAGCGGAGGGCACGGGACTCGAACCCGCAACCCCTTTCGGGGCACCACATCTCCAGTGTGGCTGCTCACCAATTCGCATACCCTCCGAACGTCGGGCGATCGATTCTCGCCCATCATTTGATATTATACGTCTGCTGCTTTGGCCCGCGAAGACCACCCAGATCCACCTGGGTGGAACGCCGATCGGTGGTTGCCGTCCAGTGGTGCTCAGGGCCAGCGCAACTCGACGATGGTCCACAGGTCCACGGCCGGTACGGTTACCTCGACACGCTCCTCGTAAGTACGAATTGCCGCGTCATCGGCCCCCTGAGAGAAGGTTCGGACCGTTCCCAATTGGCAGTTTTCGGGTGAGCCTGGCAAAATATCCCTGTCAAGCGTGATTCCCACGTTTTTCACCGGGGTCATACCATCGTGGGTGGGGTCGTACTGGCGATTCACGATGTGGATCGCAACACGCTTTTCCCGCAAATTTCGGCGGAGAGTGACAAAAAGCTGTTTCTCCGGATTCACGCGAATCCAGCGATCGGCCAGCGCTGCCGCGTCCTGAGGTGATTTGCAGCGCACGAGCTTTTTCTGAACTGGAGCGCTGGCCAGAACCTGTTCCAGGTCTGCGGAAGGAACGATGTTTTCTGGAATGAGCACCGCCGCATACTGGGCCAGGTCGGATTCACGGATGTTGTACCCCGGCAACCAATCGTCGCCCTGAACGAGGATAGTGAAAGGCACATTGAGTTCGGCAAGAACCGTACAGACCGGCTCAATCTGTCCTTTTCCCTGCCGGTGAGAGTGATTGTCGTAGATGACGGCGACTTTGGCTACCGGTTCAAAATTATCGAGGAGCTCGGCATTGGCGCGGACGAATTGGTAAATGGGGGCATATTCCTCGGTCGGTCCGCTGTACCAGTGGGTTCCCTTTTCCTGAGTGTAGCACCACTGGCGGTGGGGCGCCATGAAGTTGTGGCCAAAAGCATACGAAAGGGCGATCCACGTGCGGACCAGGGCGGTGAGGTTGTTGGCGGCCACATCGGCCCAGTCACCACCGCTGGCCGTCGAAGTAACAGGACGGTCCAGGCCGTCAGCAAGTTTATAAACGTAGATGGGATGGAGAGGTACCTGCCGCTTTCCTGCCTGGTGATCCACTTCGCAGCAAAAATAGTCCAGGTGAGGCGTAATCGCAAGGTTCATGGGGCCCACCAGGCTGGAATTGACGGCGAGCGGCATATGGGAGCCTTTCCATTCGTTTGCCTTCTCGCGGAATTCCGCCACAAACTTCGTTGCGGACTTGACCTGAAAGTCCAGAAATTCGGCGGCCAGGGGTAACTGGGCCCGTTGCGCGTGGTACTTTTCGGGTGTAATACCCTGTTCCATCAAATACTGACGGTAGTCGAATTTGTTGAGATCGGCCAGTTTAAGTTCCTCCAACCGTTTTTGCGAAACGTTGTTCTTGAGATACTCACGGAAACCCGACATGCAACTGGCGCAAAAACACGCGTCCAACCAGGTAACGGCACCGGCTGTCCCTGTGTAATCATCGATATGAAGTGCATCCGCGCCGCAAGCGATAACTTCCCGCAGTCGAGAGTAGAGGTACTCCCGATAAAGCGGACTATTGGTGCAGAACCACCAGGCGGGTTGATCTTTGTGTTTGTGATCCCAAAGCCAAGGGACGATGAAAGGATCGCCTGCGAAATTTCGGCAGGTGGCTTCCAGAAAGTGCGGAGTGAAGTCAATCATCCGGGCAAATTCTGTTCGGAACCCGATGCTCACCGCGAAGAGGCGTACTCCGCGCTGGTGAGCCAGGTGGATGCGATCGGAAGATTGACTGCCTGCCCAGCCCAGAACGGTACATCCATAAGGCTCGTACATCTGTGGATTGTCGTACATAAAAACGACATCGGAATGTTTGATCACTCGCGCCGGGGGGTAAGTCCTTTCGGTCTGGGGCGAGTCGGGCAGAGTCGTGCTTCCGAGAACCTGCGAAGCTCCGACTACGCTTATCGCCGCAAGTAAGCAGGGCAACGGACGCCACATTCTTCGGTTCATGGTCAAATCCCTCCTGAAGCTTGCGTCGTAGAATGATTCGCTTTTTCTTCGGAAAGTTTCATGGATGAATTGACGGGAGACACCCGTCGCGGACAGCGCACCTCTCAAATTGTGGGTGCCAGTATAGTCCCAATGATTCTCATGCACAATGTGCCAATCTCGGTTAGGGAAAGTTTAACGATTTTGTGGATTTTGCAGGGTGCGTCGGCCGATTAATACAACGCGGACGCGTGTGCGCTAGGGTGTTTGTCCAACCTAGGAAAGTGCCCGATTCAGGAAAGAGGAAATGGCTGGGACAACTGTCAAATCAGCGAGTGTGGGCGGATTAGTGGCCGCCGCGATCGGCCTCGTTTTCTTAGCCGGCTGTTGCGCTACATGCTCACATCGAACTGGTCCGCTGCTGGGGATGGCACGACCCGGAGCGGTTTATCCGGAGGTTGCGCCCACTGTTTATCATTCCGGGCCACTCGCCGGTCTGTTCCATCTGTTGGGCATCGGCCGGGGATACCCCTGTGACGGTTGTGGCCCACGCTACTGGGGTGATTGGGGTGGGGAACGGGCAGGGTGTGAAGCGTGCGACGAATACGGACATTGGATTGGGGCACCTGCCGCTCGTCCAGTCGCTCGTTCTATGATCGTCGAACAGCCGCCGTGTGAAGAATGTCATAAAAACGGCAAGCAGGAGGTTATCCCAGGGGTACCGACGCGGATAACCCCTGACGGTGCAGCCGGCTAAAGCTGCGAAAAGGCTGTGTGGTTAAAGTTCCGCGTCCCGTCGCTTGGTCTGGACGTCATGTGTGTTACTGAGTTTTCTCGAAGAGCATCTTCCCCGCAGATCAGAGCATTCACTGGACCTGAGAGAAGTACCAGCTCAGAATGATCCCGGGCGTTGCCGATCGGCGCGTGGAGCATCTTTGAATTGCCGTTCAACAGGGAACAGCTTGCCGGGTAAGAAGTACCGTCTCAGTTGTGAACGACTGGCCAACAATGCCTTTAAATTCCGCGAATGACCGCTCCAGCCTTTCCTCAGGAATTTGTCGCCAGTAGGGTTCGCCCACCGCACAGATGTCTTTCCAGCGACGTTCAAAGGCTGCGACGATTTCGGGGTCGAATTGGGTTCCCGCCTCCCGCAAAATAATGCTCTTCGCGAAGTGGGGATCGATGGCTTTTTTGTAAACCCGTGGCGACGTCAATGCGTCGAAGACGTCGGCAACTGTGACCACCCGGGCAGCGAGAGGAATCGACTTTCCCGCCAATCCGTCGGGATAACCGGTCCCGTCGAACCGCTCGTGGTGGGATCGGGCAATTTCTGCTGCCCTGGCAAGAAATGATCCCGCCGGATTCTTCTTAAGCGCCTCCTGCAGGGCCTGATAACCGATGATCGTGTGCTGTTTCATTACTTCGAATTCCTGCGGGGTGAGGCGTCCGGGTTTGAGAAGGATGGAATCGGGGATCCCGACCTTTCCAATGTCGTGCAGGGGTGCGGAGCGGAAGATTTCCTCGGCGAATCGAGGGGACATGTCTTCGTTTCTCACTGGACCAGCAAACAATTCTTCGGCGATGATCCGAGAATACCAACGCATCCGCTCCAAATGTTCGCCGGTTTCAGGATCGCGCGACTCGGCGAGTTTGGCAAGGGCAAAAATGGCGAGGTCGCGGACCTCGATGATTTCCTGGAAACGGATTTCTGCGAGCACTTCGAGTTCTTGGTTGATCCGCTGAATCTCTGCGTTGAGCGTCCAGACACGTTCCACGGCTGCCCGCAATCGTTGTTGTAATCGCACCTGGGCCCAAAGTTTGAGGCGCAGACAGTCGCAGCTCAGCGGCAGTTTGATGAAGTCGTCCGCCTGAGATTCGCAAAACTGCTCAGGTGTGGCGATGGTATCCGGTTTACCAACAATAATGACCTGAGTGAACGGACCAATGGGACCGTCTTTGATTTTGCGGGACAAGTCGAAACATCTTTCGGTAGCGGCCAGGAGAACGACGTCTGGATTTGATTGGGCGATCGTGTGTAACTGTGCCTCCTCGATCGGTTGAACGATAACTTCGAATTCGTCTTTTAAATCTTTAATGAGCGTTGAAAGCTCGTCGTCTAGTCCGCTTGCGACAAAAACCCTGGGTTTGAAGGAAAGAAATCCCGCGTCGGTTTTCGGAGTAATCTCGACGGACATACTCACCTCCTCAAGACGGCGGGGCAGGTGAACCTGCAGGATGTTTTGCGGTCAAATCGTTGACGCAATTGACTCCCGCTGGCCCCAGTTTTTAATTAATCCCTGAACTCTCCAAATGGAATTGAGTTCATGCCCATTCCGGATTAACTCATGCTCGGCTGAGGTGCGTTCACACTTTGGCCCGGGCTGCTTCGGCCGTTGTTTGACAGCACGCCAAAGCCGACGGTCAAGGCGTTGGGATGAACATCCCTTTGAGTGCATCCCAGCGAAAACGGCCGGTGCGCTCTTTCTGTGACGATCTCAAACACAACAAACATAACGTGTTCGTAGCCTCTGAGAAGCTCTCGACAACCTGAAAAATGTCCCGCGGAGGCGCCGCCGTGTCGTTAGGGCTTGACTAAGCGGTAATCGACACACTTGTGCCACGCGACTAAAGCTAACAACAGAAGTGTAATGAATATCGGGGTCGTATCACTTTTTCATATTATGCTGCGATGCGCGACATGTAGCTGTATTCTGAGAGTTTCCAGTCCACGAGGAGCAACACCGATAGAACCGTCGGTTTGTATTTTCGAGGTTTGTCCTATTATTGTACAGGGACTTCAAGCACCGGCTGCCTTTGTCCACAGCGTTGCTTGGGATGTTTGAGCAATAAAACACAACGCGGCGACGGGTTCTCGCCATGGCTACGATACGTCGCATCCATCAGTACTGGTCAGTTCGGGAGTTATTCTACCGCTTGTTGGATGGGGCCGCTGTGGTTATTGGGTTATGGGGGGCGGTTGTTTTACAGCGCGATTTTCGACAATCTGACTTACTCGCCGCTGTGCTGACTGTTCTGGTTTTTCACTTTGTGGCAGAGATCACCGGCCTTTACCGTAATTGGCGCGGCATCTCGGTGGAACGCGAATTGTGGTGCGCTGTCTCGACGTGGTTGTTCACGGTGCCTGGGTTCCTCACTTTGGGCTTTGTCCTCGGAGAGCTGTGGGATCTCTCGCGGAATACCCTAACTTTGTGGGTGGTGTTGACGGCGGTGATCCTGGCGGTTGACAGGGGATTAGTTCGCGGGGTGCTGAGCATTCTTCGGGCGAAAGGTTACAACACTCGCTATTACGCGGTGGTGGGGATAAATGAATTGGCTTTTCGCCTGATCGAAGCTCTCGAAAATGCTCCGGATTTGGGACTCAAACTCCTTGGTTTCTATGACGATCGGCCTGAAGAGCGCACAGGCGCAGTTCCCCCGGAAATAGGGCATAAACTTGGGAATATTCAGGAACTGGTTGAGCACGCGCGCCAACATCGCGTGGATATGATTTACATTACTTTTCCAATGCGTGCTGAAGAGCGCATTCGCGGCATCCTGGCACAACTCGCCGATACAACCGCGTCGGTTTATATCGTTCCGGACTTTTTCGTGTTTCAGTTACTTCATTCACGATGGACGAATATCGGCGGATTGCCTGTTGTTAGCGTTTATGAAAATCCGTTTTATGGAATTGACGGTTTTGTGAAACGGGCCATGGATGTTGTGCTCGCTTCGGTTTTGCTGATCCTCTTTGCACCGCTGATGATCGCAATTGCCATACTGATTAAGGCGACGTCCCCAGGTCCCGTGTTCTTTCGGCAGCGTCGATATGGTCTGGACGGGCGCGAAATTCGTGTTTGGAAGTTTCGCACGATGACGGTCACCGAGGATGGAGACCAGGTGACGCAGGCGAAAAGGAACGATCCGCGGGTGACCAAGATCGGTGCGTTTTTGCGGCGAACCTCACTGGATGAATTGCCGCAACTCTTCAATGTTCTGCGGGGTGAAATGTCATTGGTAGGGCCGCGGCCCCACGCAACCGCGCACAATGAGGAATATCGACGCATTATTCAGGGATATATGCTGCGGCACAAAGTGAAGCCGGGGATGACAGGATTGGCTCAAGTTCACGGGTGCCGCGGCGAGACCGAAACGGTGGAAAAAATGCAGAAACGAGTTGAATGGGATTTGCAGTATATTCGCGAATGGTCGTTGTGGATGGATATCAAAATTCTATTCCAAACAATATTTGTTGTTTTGAAAGGTCAAAATGCATATTAATGGATCGTACGAGTGTAACATTTTACGATTGTAGTGAATAGGAAATAGCTAATGGAGACTATATGTGAAATATCGGCCTTAGACGGACTCAGCCGGTCCGGCCTCGATGTAGGTTATCGAGCGGCGACGGGACTGGCATCCGATGGTGAGGGAGAGAATAAACGGGAGCTATTGAGGGTGCTCCATGTCATCAACGGAGAGTATTATTCCGGCGCCGAACGCGTGCAGGATAATCTGGCGCTGACACTAGACCGATTTGGGTTTGAAGTGGTTTTCGCCTGTGTCAAGGATGGAAGGTTTGAAGCGAGTCGTCGCGCGAAAAAGTCGCCTTTATACCGCGTTCCGATGCGGGAAATGGGTTGGCGCCAGACAATGGGTCAACTATCGAAGGTCTGTGCCCAGGAGAGGATTTCCCTTCTGCATGCCCACACACCACGGACCGCGGTGCTTTGCGCAGGAGTGCATGGACGAACGGGGCTCCCTTGGGTGTACCATGCGCACAGCCCGACGCTGTGGGATAGTGCACGGTATCTAAAAAACATTGTTGTGACAATTGTCGATTGGTGGGCGGCTCGACAGGCCGACCGAATCATCGCGGTAGCAGAGAGCCTTCGCAGATACTGGATTCGCCTTGGGATCCCGGCGCAGCGGGTGGTTACAGTCCCCAATGGTGTCGCTGCCTGGGATTCTCTCACGGTGCGGAAGCCTCCTGTGGGAGCCTGGGTGTTAGGAACCATGGCGCTTTTTCGTCCCAGAAAGGGTGCGGAGGTTCTCTTGAAAGCGGTCCGGGAACTCGTTTTGAAGGGCTATAAGATACGGGTGCTAGCAGTTGGGCCGTTTGAAAGCGAGGCGTATGAGCGGCACCTCAGGCACATGACACACCATCTTGGACTCGACGAAATCGTGACATGGACAGGTTTTGTCGAGGATACTCGGGAGATGTTTATGGCCATGGACCTGTTCGTTCTGCCCAGCCTTTTCGGTGAGGGGATGCCGATGGTGCTCCTTGAGGCCATGGCCGCGGGCCTTCCCGTGGTGGCTTCGGCCGTCGAAGGGGTGCCGGAGATCATTCGCGATGGCCGTGAGGGTTTCCTGGTGCAGCCCGGATCTCCTTCCTCCCTTGCGAGCGCTATCGCCCGTTTTCTGGAAGGTGCTGCGGATTGGGAGAGCATGCGTCGCGCAGCGTACGAGCGCCAGCGGGAACGGTTCTCCTTGGAGAGTATGGCAGCGGGTGTAGCGGCCGTTTATCGTGATCTCACGTTCCCCGAGAGGATGGCGGGATCAGAGTGCTTCACTCGCCATCCATGAGCACCAGCGGCGGCTCCATAAGAGTATCGACTTTGGCCGAGCGTACAGCTACCTGAAAGCCTTTCCGCAGACATCCGGCGCTCCATTCGCCATCGCGACGGAGCGCAATGAAGGCTGCCTGCTGTCGGGGATTAGGCCGGCACTGGCGGTTGATTCGCTCCAGAGCCGTCTTAATTGCCGCGGTGGGACTTGAGCCTTTTCGCATTTCCTCCACGATCAGGAACGTTCCACAGACACGCATGATCAGCTCGCCATGACCTGTGCCCACGGCCCCACCCACCTCGGGGTCTACATAGAGACCGTGGCCAACAAGCGGTGAGTCGCCTACCCGGCCCGGCAACTTAAAAGGCAGACCGCTGGTCGAGCATCCCCCCGCGATGCGACCTTCAACGTCGAGGGCGAGCACCCCGATAGTGTCATGAGCATCTTGGGCCAACGAATTGTCCCCCGAGTGTTTGTCAAAAATATTCCCTCCGTGTTCCTGCTTCCAGCGTTGCCAGGCTTCTCGAGCCTCTCGGGTGAGAAGAGAGCGTTGGGGAAAACCTTCGGCAGCGGCGAATGCTTCGGCCCCCGGTCCAACGAGAAGGACGTGGGGAGTTTTTTCCATCACACGCCTAGCGATAGAAATGGCGGGTAAATAATTGCGGACACATGCCACGGCACCACACCGATGAGGAGCAGCCATGATTAGGGCGTCGAGAGTTACTTCGCCTGCGGCATCGGGATAACCCCCGAAACCTACGCTCGTGACGGAAGGGTCTTCCTCAACGGCCCGACAGCCCGCCTCTGCAGCGTCCAGGGCGTTCCCACCCTGGCTGAGAATCGCCCAGCCGGCACGGTTGGCTATTTGGCCGAAACGCCATGTGCTGAGGATCAGCGGTGTCTGGTTCACGGAGTTTTCCATGGGCCGAGGCGCCACTCTGAGTCAGGAGGATCTGTTGGTTACAGGTTGCGTGGTGGTGTTTTCGTCCCTTTTTGGAGCCTTTCCATCGTGAAAAGGAGCGAACGAGATTTCAAGGGGATCCGTTAAGAGCCAATTCATTTTTCGGATTGGGAATGAGAAGCGCACGCTACCTCCGGCTTCACGCTATCTCGATAGGCAGCGACATGGCGGGCGACAATCTTGACCAGCGTTTTTCGATCCACCGGTTTGGAGAGATAATCGTCGCACCCGGCAGCCAGGCACGCTTCCCGGTCGCCGACCATGGCGTGAGCCGTTAGTGCGATGATCGGGGTACGGCATCCCCGACTGCGCAGTACACGCACCGCGGTGTATCCATCAACAATGGGCATTTGCATATCCATCAGGATGCATTCAAACGGCGTACCGTGGTGTTCGGCCAGTTCTACCATGCGGATGGCCTCTTCACCATTACTGGCGACGGCTACCTGAAAGCCCGCCTTGCGAAGGATAAAGCTGATCAACCGCTGATTATCCAGACCGTCTTCCGCTAACAGGACGTGACCGTCAAGCTGCTGACACGATGCTCGGTTTTGGTTCTGAACCTCGGCTTCGGCCGGGGGCGCCCATGTGGTTATCATCGGAATCCCTTCGAGAGGGCCGGGATCGACGGTGAGGACAAAGGTGCTTCCCTGGCCGGGTGTGCTCGAAACTGTAATATCGCCACCTAATAATTCAGCGAGTTTGCGACTGATTGTCAGTCCCAAACCTGTTCCGCCGTGTCGTCGGGAGAGTGATTCCTCACCCTGGACAAACGCTTCGAAAATGCGCTCCCGATCGGATTCTGCGATTCCTGGGCCGGTATCCACAACGGCAAAGCACATTCGAGGTTTATTCTGTTTATTCTGTAAATAGAGTTTTAACGTGACTTTGCCCTGCTTCGTGAACTTAACGGCGTTATTCATTAGATTAACGAGAATCTGCTTTAATCGTATCGGATCACTGTAAATTTGCTGGGGAACTGGGCCGGCGACTTCGAAGACCAGCTTGAGGCTTTTAGCGGCCGCCTTCACTTCCATGAGAGAAACCACATCATGAGCGATTTCAATAGGATGGCAGGGCTGACGTGCGACTGAGAATTTTCCAGACTCAATTTTTGACAAATCCAAAATATCATTGATCAGGTTGAGCAGATGTTCGCCATTCCGGCGGATAATGGCCAGATAATTCGCCCGCTGTTCCGGGGTTGTATCGTCGTCTGCGAGGAAATCGAGGTATCCCAAAATCGCGGACATGGGCGTGCGAATTTCGTGGCTCATATTCGCCAGGAAGATGCTTTTAGCATGGTTGGCGGCTTCGGCAGCATGACATGCCTGTTGGAGTTGTTCGGTACGCTCCCGAACGCGTTCTTCGAGCTTTTCGTTGGTTTCCCGAAGTGCGGCTTCGGCCTGCTCGATATGGCCTAGCATGATATTGAACTGGCGGGCCAATTGTCCGAGCTCATCCCGCGAACTCACATCGACCCGCATGGAATAGTCCCCCGTCCGAACGATTTCTTCCATTGTTTTCTGGAGACGTGTGACGTGCATCAGGAACGCCTGTTGGAAATAAACCGTTGCCCTGGCGGAAAATGCGCCGGCCAGGGCGAAAACCCCGATCATCACAGCAAGGTACAGAGCCAAGTTGTGCCATGCTCCGCGGAGTGAGGATTCCACCACCACGTGACCTGCGGGATGATTGCGATGAACGATGGGTACAACAGCGGTGAGTCGGCTGAGCGGCGCAGTGCGTCGAGCATTCAGATCCGATAGATCATCGGGAAGAGGTTGGAGCCCGGATGTGGGGGTGGGAGAAAAGGTGGAGACGAATAATCGGCCGTGGGCATCGTAAATCGCCGCCTGCAGGACATCCTTTTTACAAAATGTGCTCTTCAGAAGTTCGGCCGCCGTTTCTCGGTCTTCGAATTCGACAGCGGCGGATGCGTTTGCGGCCACCACGCCGGCCAGCGCCCGGAGTTGTGCGGCTTCATGGCGGAGCGTCAGATGCACCTGGAGTCCGACGACGGCAAGACTCACGATTACGAACGCACTTCCCAGGGTAACAGCGAAAATCAGCCGGAGCTTCGTGCGCAGAGGACGATCCAGAAACCACTGCAGATTTTTGCGATGAAGTGGGAGATTAATAATCGGCTTGATGAGTCGGGCGAAGATCAGGGCAATCCCCGACGGATGCTCCGGGGAACAATCTATCTTACTGCTCTCGCAATTTGAATGAGTTTGGAACTGATTTTCAGTCCCTGAGCCTGAGCCTGCGAGGCGTTGATCTCCAGGCGTACCTTGTTTTCCACGATGACAAAATTGATTGTGCCACCCCATTCCAAAAATCCCTCTGTTTCGCCAACCAGGAGAACGCCTTTGACTGGGATGGTCTGCAAAATGTTCCGTTGCGTTTCTGGGGGGACAGCTCTAGGAAAGTATAGGATATGGCAGCGCGGAACCGGATCATCCGGATTAAGTATCCGAAGTTGTATTGGGCGGGGGACCGCGTCAGTCTCAATAGCCTGACGGAGGTAGGGGCTGATCGAATCGGGTTTATAAACGCCAATAATCACCGGCTGGCTGGGGGCCTCGGCAGGGTCGGGCCATTCGATGTATCGAACGAAGTTTATGAGAAATGCTGCCTTTATCAGATATTCACGGTTGATCACTTCTTGCGAGTATGATGGCCGGGATACAAGCAAGAGAATAAGTGCAGCAGCGGAAACCAGGGCGTTTAAGGGGTCCGCGCCCCGTTTAAAAGTGATTGGCAGTTCGTCATGCCGGACGTTGGACCGATCCATTAGGTCTTCACCAAGATTCTCGCTTAATAACGTAATGTGATGCCGCCGTATACTTCGCTTTGAACTTCCGTGCCGATGATGGCGAGGGAATCCTGTCGCGACCACTCACGATGGGCACCGTCAAACATGTTGCGCCCTACCACGAACACTTCTGCATGGTTTGACAATTGTCGTGCAAGCCGGATGTCTCCTACGAGATAACGGGGTACGTTCGGACTATCAACCTTATCAACATAGCGAAGAATAAAATCTGTCTGCCACTGTTTCCATGGGCGTCCCATCAACCAGATAAAAAAGATATTTCGAGGTGTACCTCCTTCCTCCACTGCGCGGACGACATTCGGTGCCGGTTCAATATTCAGCCTAATAAAACTATAGCCCCCGCGCAGGGACCAGGTTTCGGTGAGTTCCCAGGACCCTGACCATTCGAAGCCGTACGTCTGTGCCCTGACGCCGTTAGCCCACGTGACTGGGACTATGACAGCAGGCCAGCCACCGGGAGTAGTTCCGGCGATGGGTGTCAATGGCAGGAAACCGCGCAGATCATCATAGTCGTTATAAAACACAGAGAGGTCCCAATAGATGGTTTTGACAGGTTGACGGCGCAGGCCGATTTCGTAACTGAGGAGAGTTTCACTCTCGAAGTCAGGATTTCCCCGGACAAGGGCGAATTCCGGAAGCGGGCCGGGAAGAATGTCGTAGAGTAGAGTTAATTCTAAATCCGAGTCAGCTCGAGAGGGGCTTCGCACCGCACGGGAGACGGCCCCCCACACGGCTGTTCGTGGATTCGGTTGCCAGACGACCCGTCCTGTGGGCTGATATTCAAAACCGGAATAATCGTTATGTTCAAACTTCGATCCAACGAGGAAGAATAGCCGCTCGTCGATCACTTCAATTTCATCTTGGATGAAGTAACTGAAAAGATCATCGGCGCGCTTAGCCGGGTTGAATGCCAGGTACCAGGGCTGGGAATTCACAAAATCTTCCGTGTACCTGTATCCAAATCCCCACGTCAGCGTATGACGATCCCCCAAGAGAAAGCTGTGCTGGAAGTCGATGTCGAATATGTCACGGTCTTCGGCATACAGGTACCTGATGTTGTGACGCTCGGTCCGATCATAGTAAATTTGGATGGACCAATTGGAATCTTCGTCCACTTGCCGCGACCATCGCCACAAAAGGTTACCGCCCTCCACGTGGGCGTCATTACGGAGAGTCGTGCGGAAATCTGGTGGGAATGAACCGGGGAGACGGATTCCCTCTCCAGAATAGCCGTTGTAGTAGTCACCCTGCAGCGTCAGGAGATCGTCTTGCGTGGGAATATGGTCAACGCGGAATCCGGTCCGCGCTTGGCGCCAGTCATCTGGCTCGTTTCTTGAAAGCGAATGTGTGGGTGGCAAGTAGCCACCGTCTCTTTCAAACCATTTGCCGTAGATTCGGAACGTAGTGTGTTCGTTGAGTTTTCCGCCGTAGCGTGCTTCGGCAAAACCCTTTTCTTCCGTTCCTGCTCCCGCCTGAAAGAATGACCCCTGTGTTTTTTGGGAGTTTTTCGTGATGATATTGACAACACCGTTAACAGCATTGGCACCCCAGACGCTGGCGCCGGGACCGCGAATGACTTCGATCCGCTCGATGTCCTCAAGGAGAAGGTCCTGGACGTCCCAGTACACGCCGGAGAAAAGCGGGGTGTAAACGGTGCGCCCATCGATTTGCACCAGGAGTTTATCGGCAAAACGGTCGGTGAAGCCCCGGCACGAGATGGCCCATTTGTTGGCGTCCATGCGGGCCACATGGAATCCGGGCACAAGCCGCAGAATATCGGGAAGAGTGCGGGCTCCCGATTGGCGAATCATTTCAGACGTGATCACATAGACCGCTGCGGGCGATCTTCCGACGTTGCTTTCCTGCCGGGTTACGGTTGTCACTTCCATTTGAAAAGATGGAGCAACCACATCGATCTGTGTGAGTTGCTCCACATCCAGTTTGAAAATGTCATGAACGTCCTCTTGGTTCTGAATAACGGAGGGAGGGTCGCCCAAATTGGGTGAACCGTCGGAGGTGATGGCAGATGGTGGGGCGGCCATTTCAGAAGAATTCCCACCAGCAACTGCGATCGCTTGCGGGCAGGATGGGCCCGGTGTTAGACTCCCGAATAAACCTGCCAAAGCGGCGATGGTCCACGCTGTCCACGGCGAAAAGGGACGCCACATCCGCGTCGTGCTGGACGAACGACGATGAGAAATTTGGGCTGGAGTTATCATGTCCGCGGTTCTGCCCGCATTGTTGGCCGATTGGTTCGGGGAATCCGTCAGTCATCAATCGAAGCGAACGGCACTCTTTTCGCCGCGGAGTCGTATTCACAGATGCTTTGCGCGTCGCTCCGGGTGTGGCATCGTCAAGAGGATCAGAAAATCTGAATAAGTTTCGCTCAATCGCCAGAATTTACCCAGATTCGTGCGACGAAATCGCGTCAACGGCCTGAAATGGTTGGCCATAAAGGAGCTGGGGAGCCGCCCAGTGCGATGGTACTCGCTGTATACTGGATAGTTCTGGTGCGATCCTGAAAAATGGTTGCCATGGCGTAAGTGTGACGGGGCTATCGCCCCCACAAAGTGGACTGCTTCAAGCTGAGAATTGACTGAGGACGCGATGACCCTCACTCGCCAGGAAATTGAAAAGGTGGCTCTTTTGGCCAGGCTGATTCTCACGCCCGAGGAAGTCGAGGAGATGACCGGGCAGCTCGGTCGGGTGCTGGAATACATGGCTTTGTTGAACGAGGTCAAGACCGAAGGAGTGGAACCACTGGCCCACGCCGTGGAATTTGCCAATGTTTTTCGCGACGATCAGGTAGAAAAAAGCCTGGATCGTGAAGTAGCGCTGGCAAATGCCCCCCATCGAGATGAGGAGTGTTACCTCGTTCCGGCGGTTTTGGGTGACGTGTGAGTTCTCAGGTGTCTTCTGGAATCAATCCGATTTGCAATGACGAGTCTCAATAGATTCCCGTTCGCCAGTTCTGCTGCTGAGTTACTAGTGGCTCTCCGTAAGGGGGATATCACTTCGGAAGATTTGGTGACAGCAGCACTGGCTCAGATTCAGACATACGACCGGCATGTGGGGGCATTCCTTTCCATTCGGGGTGAAAAGGCGCTGGACGAAGCTAGGGAGATTGATCGGCGGCGAACCCAGGGAGACAAGCTTGGTCCACTGGCGGGGCTTCCTGTGGCAGTTAAAGACAATCTTTGCACGCAGGGAGAGCCTACCACGTGTGCCTCGCGGATGCTGGCCAATTTCATCCCGCCGTACGATGCTACGGTGGTGGCGCGGCTCAAGGCGGCGGATGCCATCATCATCGGCAAGACCAACCTTGACGAATTTGCGATGGGCGGATCGACGGAAACGTCCGCCTTTCAGAAAACGCGCAATCCCTGGGATCTGGAGCGGATTCCTGGCGGCTCGAGCGGCGGCGCGGCGGCCTGTGTCGCTGCCCGGATGGTGCCTCTCTCGGTGGGAAGCGATACGGGTGGTTCCATCCGGCAGCCAGCGGCTCTCTGTGGAGTGACGGGATTGAAGCCTACCTACGGCCGGGTGAGTCGTTTCGGTCTTGTCGCATTTGCCAGCAGTCTCGATCAGATCGGGCCGCTGGCTCAGACCGTGGAGGATTGCGCGCTATTGCTGGAGGTCTTGGCCGGCCATGACTCTCGGGATGCAACTTCGATTAACAGACCCGTGCCTCCTTATCGGGAGCTGCTTTTGCAGCAGCCAGAAAAGGTCAGAATTGGATACGTTCCGGAAATGCTCAGCGACGGGATTTCCCCCGACGTTGTTCGGACCATGGAAGAAGCGATCGATGTGTTTCGGTCATTGGGTGCGGCAATACAGGAGGTTTCACTGCCTCATGCCCGATACGCCGTAGCCACGTACTACATCATCGCGTGCAGTGAAGCCTCCAGTAATCTTGCGCGGTATGACGGCGTGCATTACGGATATCGGACCGACGAAAAGGCGATGCTGGCGGAGCTGGCTGAAGAACGCCGTCGCTTGCAGCAAGAGGGTAATTTGGCTGCCCTGGAAGATCTCGACACAGCTCTGGTTAGGCTCTATCGGAAGACCCGGGCGGAAGGGTTTGGAGCGGAGGTCAAACGGCGGATCATGCTCGGGACATACGCGCTGAGTGCCGGGTATTATGATGCCTATTATTTGAAGGCGCTCAAGGTTCGACGGCTGATCCGCCAGGATTACGACCGGGCGTTTGAAACGGTGGATATGATTCTCGGACCGGTGACACCGGGACCGGCTTTCCGGATTGGTGAGAAAATCAATGATCCGTTGGCGATGTACCTTTTCGACCTGTTTACGGTAAGTGCGAACCTGGCCGGGATCCCGGCGTTGGCTTTTCCTGCCGGATTGAGTGCGGAAGGCCTCCCCATCGGTTTGCAGCTTCAGGGACCGCCGCTTTCCGAGGAGCGTTTGCTGCAGGTGGGACACATGTTTCAGCGGGTGACGGATTGGCATCGGCGTCGTCCCCCATTGATCGAAAACAATGGACCGCTGTCTTGAAAACGTTCCTTGGCTGCCTGGAATGAGTCGGGACAGAATCGTCAGGCGAGACGGGATTGTGCAGGAACGAATTGCAAAGATCAGATGAACACCAGCGATACACCCTACAGGATTGTGATCGGTTTGGAAGTTCACGTGCAGTTGCTCACGGAGAGCAAACTTTTTTGTGGATGTTCCACGAAATTCGGGGCCCCGCCGAACACGCAGACCTGTCCTGTGTGCATCGGGATGCCGGGGGTTCTGCCGGTCATGAATCGGAAGGCCTTAGAACTGGCAGTTAAGACCGGACTGGCGCTCAATTGCGAGATTGCGCGATTCAGCAAGTGGGACAGAAAAAACTACTACTATCCCGATTTGCCCAAGGGCTACCAGATCAGTCAGTATGACCTGCCCATCTGTCGGGGCGGGTACCTGGAAATTCCCACTGAGAATGGCGAGGAAACGCGGCGGATCGGAATTATCCGCGTCCATCTGGAAGAAGATGCCGGCAAGAGTATGCACGACGAAAAAGCCGGCCGGGCGGACAGCCGCATCGATTTAAATCGGGCTGGCACGCCTCTTTTGGAAATCGTCACCAAACCTGATCTGCGTTCACCAACAGAGGCAAAAACGTTTCTCACCGAGCTGAAATTGCTGCTGAACTACCTGGAAGTTTCCGACTGCAACATGCAGGAGGGCAGTCTGCGGGTAGATGCGAACATCAATCTCCATATCCCCACCGGTGACGGAAAGTATGTTGCTACTCCGATCGTGGAAGTGAAAAACATGAACAGCTTTCGTGCGGTGGAGCGGGCCCTCACCTACGAAGCGCAGCGGCAGTACGAAGCCTTTCTGGAAACTGGCCATAAATTGGGAGACGTGCCCAAGCAGACACGTGGCTGGGATGAGGATGCCCAGATAACGCGACCGCAGCGCTCCAAGGAAGAGTCCAGCGATTATCGATATTTTCCAGAGCCGGATCTGGTACCAGTCACGATCACGGAGGAAGAATTGGAACGCATCCGCGCGACTCTCGGCGAATTGCCGGCGGAGATCCGGCGCCGCCTGCAGGCAACCTACCGGATCACAGCATACGACAGCGATGTGATTGTCAATCAGGGGCGGGCGTTCGTGGACTACTACTGCTCTTTGGCGGAAGGATGCGGGGACGGAAAAATGGCTGCCAACTGGGCCCAGCAGGATGTGCTGCGAACGCTTAATGAGCGTCAATGGACAATCGCGCAGTTTCCTGTCAGTGCGGATAACCTCGCGGAGCTTCTTCGGAAAGTGCGAGCGGGTGAGTTGGACACCGCTAAAGCCAGGATGGTCTTTGCGGAGATGGTGGAACGACGTTGCTCGGCGGCGGATGCCATCCAACGGTTGGGAATTGTGCAGGTGGACGAAGGCGAATTGCGCCGGCTGTGTGAGGAACTGATCGCTACCAATCCACGGGTGGTAGCCGAAGTGAAAGCGGGAAAAGATAAGGCAATCGGCAGCCTGGTCGGTCAGGCGAAAAAACGCAATCCGAATGTCAACCCTGCTCGGGTGAAAGAAATCTGTCTCGAATTGATCCAGGGGCAATCCTGAAAAACCGCCTTTACCTCGGTAAATGCAGCCTGGTTCAGAGGAACTCTTCCAGACGGAAAGTTTACATCGAGTGTTTCGATCGGTGGAGTACAAAACGGCGGTATGGCACCTCTTGTGACACTTACAACGGATTTTGGTCGGGACAGTATTTACGTTGCCCAGCTAAAAGCGGTCCTTTTGTCGATCAATCCTCGGCTCACATTAGTCGATGTCACCCACGAGATCCCACCCCAAGATGTGGTCAGCGGTGCATGGATTTTGCGTCACACAGTACCGTACTTCCCGGAAGGCAGTTTTCATCTGGCGGTGGTCGATCCAGGCGTGGGGACCGCGCGACGTTGTCTGGCGGTGGATTGGGAAAGCCGCTATGTCGTGGCCCCTGACAATGGTTTGGTGACGTTTCTCTGCCAGCTCTCACTTCCTCGAAAGATCGTTTGGATAGAAAACCGTGCGTATTTTCGAGCTGAAGTCAGCAGCACGTTCCATGCTCGGGACATAATGGGTCCGGCCCTCGCGTGGTTGACCCAGGGTGTACCGCTGGAGGAACTTGGCCCGCTCACAGGAGAATGGGTCCAGCTTGCCGGTGACTGGCGGCCTCGGATTACCGATCGCGAAATTGAGGGCCGAGTCGTGTTTGTCGATCGCTTTGGCAATTTAATCACGAATATTGAGAAAAACTCCTGGCCCAAGCACGCCACGCCCGTAATTAAGGTGGGCGATCATCAATTTGCCGAGGTCAGTCGCACGTATGGCGAGCATCGGCCAGGTGATCTGATTGCCCTGTTTGGCTCTCAGGGATACTTAGAAATCGCTGTGGTCAACGGAAGCGCAGCGGAGCGGACGAAGCTCACTGTCGGCACACCTGTGTTGGTAACATGGTAAACGAGGTTTATGGAAGAGAAAGAAAAAGAATTACTCCGCGAGTGGGATCGCACTATTTATTGGCATGCCTTTACTCAAATGGCGGAGTATGAGCCATTCATTATCGAGCGTGCCCAGGGATGTCGACTCTTCGATATTGATGGCCGGGAATACATAGACGGGGTTGCCAGTCTGTGGTGTAACGTGCATGGGCATCGCCATCCTCGGCTGGACCGGGCCATTCGGGAGCAGTTGGATAGGGTGGCGCACGTGACTTCGCTGGGTTGCTCGAATCCGACCACCGTTCGCCTGGCGAAACGGTTGACCGAAATTGCTCCGCCCGGGCTGAATCACGTGTTCTTTGCGGACAGTGGTGCCGGGGCTGTCGAGGTGGCTCTCAAGGTGGCGTTTCAGTACTGGCGGCAGATTCCTGAACCTCAACCGCAGAAGACGCTCTTTCTGGCGCTCGGCGAGGCGTACCACGGAGACACGCTTGGCGCGGTCAGTGTGGGGGGAGTGGACCGGTTCAACGCCGTGTTCCAGCCGCTCATGTTTCCCACAATTCGACTGCCTTGTCCGGATACCTATCGAACGCCCGATGGAGTACCTTCAGAGAAGCTCACCGAGTACTATCTCGCGCAGTTGGAAGACGTCTTGCGCCGCGAACATCAACGGATTGTCGGCATGATCATCGAGCCGTTGGTTCAATGTGCCGCAGGGATGGTTGTTCACCCACCGGGGTATTTACGGGGGGTTCGAGAACTGACCCGGAAATATGGAGTGTTACTGATCGCCGACGAGGTAGCGGTGGGATTCGGCCGAACGGGTCGGATGTTTGCCTGCGAACATGAGGGGGTGACGCCGGATTTGCTCTGTTTGGGGAAGGGGATCACGGGCGGGTATCTGCCCGTCGCTGCCACGCTCGTCACCGATGAGATCTACAACGCATTTCTGGGCGACTACGCATCGTTGCGGACATTCTTTCACGGTCACACCTATGGCGGGAATCCGCTGGGGGCAGCCGTGGCATTGGCAAATCTTGATGTGTTCGAGGAAGAACGCACCCTGGAACAACTGCCCCCCAAGATTGAGCGGCTGGCGAGTCATTTGCGCAGGATCGCAGAACGGTCCCATGTGGGCCACGTGCGGCAGCGTGGGCTGATCGCTGGCATCGAGTTGGTTCAAGACAAGGCTACCAAACGGGCCTACCCCTGGACGGAACGCCGCGGTTGGCAGGTGTGCCAGTATGCCCGACAAGAGGGCGTCTTCCTTCGGCCTTTAGGAGATGTGATCGTCATCTTTCCGCCGCTAGCGATCAGCCTGGAAGAAATCGACCACATTTGCCAGGCCGTGGAGCGAGGCATCATCGCCGTGACGGAGTAAAGCGCCAGCGGACGTGTGTCCGAAAACGCTCAACGCGGCACTCCGGAGTGAAGTGCTGGGATTCACAACGTAATGGCTATCAGCTCGATTCCTTCTCCCGCACCGAGATTACGCGAGTATTTCTTTTCGCGCGGATTATTCCAGTGTTCGTGAACACCCAAGCTTGCCAGGCGTTCCGTGGGTTCAGGATGGTTGGGATCGTAGAATGTTCCCGAAGGCGGCCTGTCGGCGAGAGCAGCCTCGTGGAGGTAATCGTCCACCCCGCCTTTGCGCGGGAATGGCGTGCCTTCTGCATACAAAAAGTCGAAGGCCACCGAGTCGATGGCCACGGGGTCCTGAGACGCGAATAAACTGCATGACCATTGATCTTCCATTGGCGGAATGTGCATTTTTTGCGGTACCGGATCACGTGGATGAACCCCGGAAAATAGACCGTCAATGAGGTACAACACTGTCTTGCCACCGAGATGAGCGTGCCCCATCAAATCCACCAATGGACGATAAATTCGCGGAGTATTCGAGAAGCAATGGGGATGCATGTCGTAGTAATTTTCTTGTACCGGCCAGCGGATGAGCGATCCGTAGTGATTCTTAGCGCAAAGCGTAACGCCCGCCCCACTGTGTGCCTTGAAGTTGGCAAAATTAATCAAATAATCGGCTTCGGCAAAGCATTTGGGGATCATGTCCTGTGTTACGCCCTGCGGCCGTGAGCTCCAGTAAAGGGGCACTTCTGATGCTTCAACCTTAATCCGTCCAAACTTCCCAGCATAGTCCACGTATTGAACGTCTTTATAATGGCCATGAAGGATGTCATAGTACTCATGGACGAGATAAGCAAGGGTATCGCAAATAGTGATATCGGCGGGTCTTACGCCCACTTCATCCACCAATTGCCGGAGGAGCGCAAGAATCATTTGCGGTGAGGTGTTCATGTAATTCTCGCGTCTGATAAAACGGTAGGTTTCTGGATCGACGACGTTTTCTCGGAAGATCATCCCCACCCAGTTTGGCTTGATCGCGATCTTCTGACCCGCCTGATATCCCTGCGCGAGACCTTTGCGGCTTGTGTTGAAATGCCGGAAAAGCTTGTCCCATGCTTCTTTAACCGTATTCGCTCCGGTGAGATGGCACACCGCTTGGTCCATCATCTGATTGACGCGGTCCTGCTTGATGCGGTTGCCCTCCCACCATCGGCCGTCATCGGGCCCTTTCCACGCCACTACCCCGGGATCGTGCGCCCAGACCACACGGCCGGGGAAAATACCTTTACCCTGCCCGATCGGTCTGAGCGGGACCGACTGATCTGAAACACTCTCTTCAGCACGGCCAACCTTCGTCGCGCTGAACAGGCCCACAAAGGCTGCGGAGCTTCCGATGAAATGACGGCGACTGACGGATGAGAAGTCGGGTGCCTCAGCGGCGTAAGGAGAATGGCGACGATCCGACATGACTGGCCCTCCCTTTGCGAAATACGACAGATGACACAAGTGTTCTTTCCGGTAGCCTCAATATACAGCTTTTAGTGGCCCAAGAGAATCGTTTTGATTGGGTTGCTCCGTCAATCATTGCCCGAAGATGCCGTAGCAAGCAGGAAAGCGTCGGACCACCGGACGGTTACGAACTCCGCGAAAAGCCGACCGTGACAACTTTGGACTGATAAATAAAAACGGCCGAGTACCGGCGACCTCCTAGCGGGCACACTTTTGCCGCGCTTATACGGCGATTGATACGAGTCGTCAACCACTGTCTTTGATGTCGAACACATCGTCGGGAGACAGCGAGGGGGCGTGATGGCCCTCCGTGCCGCTTGTGTGTTGGATATGTCCCTCGCCCCCCGACCCGCTCACCTTGGAACCCGCGCAAGGACGCTTCAGAAAGGCGATCCAGCCCATGATGCCTTTGGCATCCTTGTAATACTCTACTGCCACGAGCTCCCAGCCTTGCTGGCCTACGGCATTGAGCTCGTCCTGGAGGGCGAGCTCGGAGCGCCGCGTGAGGAACATGTACTCCCACCGCTGCTGCGCCTGAATGATCGCTGTCTTCGTCATGCGCCACCTCCTTCTGCCAGAGAATAAACCAAATGGATCAATGGAAACAAACCGAATAACCCGACTGTAAAGTTTGTGCTGTCAGCGAGCATCACGCAGCGTTAATTCTCTGGCCCCCCTTAATCTAATCCGCGCGGTGGCGGTTGAAAAGTTGCGGTAGCTTCGCGACGTGTGGTTTTGGGGGCGCAAAATACTTTTCTTTTTTAGCCGGCGCAAGCGTTCTACGATGGACGCTAACAACGCTTGTTTCGATGAGAGCGGCTCATCGGGCGGCGGTCAGGCAGATCGAGATGATCCCTGCTGGGGCGAGTTGATTATCGAGTTTCATCCCTCAAAATGGAGTAGGGAACCGGCGCAGGAATCTCGCCCCTGGTAAGCCAGTTCAACCGTTGGAAGAAGGAGTAGGGACCAGAGGATTCCCGGTGTAGGGGTCGAAGTCGATCCCATTGGTGGGTAGTACATCCAAAGGTACCGTCACACGCACAGTGGTGCCCCGCTGTCGCTGCGACGTGATTTCCGCCCAGCCGCCGAGAAGCTTCGCGCGATCGCGGATGGAATGGAGACCGAAGTGTCCCGCGGGGATTCGCTCAACATCAAAGCCAGTTCCCCAATCGCGCACCTCGATTTCCAGTGTGGAATTCTGCTGCCGGAGTGAGACGGCCACCCGGGAACTTCCACTGTGCCGCACGGCATTGAGCACCGCTTCCTGGATGATGCGGAAAATATGGGTTTCCACCGGCGCAGCCAGCTGAATGAATTGTGTTTGGTTGTGGAACTCGATTTCCACGTTATGGCGCGCTCGGATTTCCTGAAAGAAACTCTGCAAAGCCGGGATCAGCCCCCCTTCTTCGAGAAGGTCCGGGCGAAGTCCCCGAATCAACCGCCGAGCTTCGGCGATGGCATTGCGGATGAGATGCATGGCGCGATCGAGAAAACTTTCCGCTTCCTGCGGAGCTGTACTCCGCAGGTGACGGTACGTTTCAAGGCTCATCAGCGCCCCGGTTGCCTGCTGAATAAATCCGTCGTGGATTTCGTACGCGATCGCTTCGTTCTGTCGCTCCTGAAGCTCCCAGACTTCGTTGAGTAGCCGTTTTTCTGTTCGCCGCCACACTTCTTTCTCCGAATGCCACTCCTGGCGGGCCTGCTCGAGTTCCTCTTCAATCCGCCGCCACGTTGTCACGTCGGTGATATATCCGGTGAGAAAGGCCACCTCGCCTTCCTCGTCAAACACCGCCATTCCTTGTTCCCAAACCCATTTAACGTCGCCAGAAGCCGTGCGTATGCGGTAGACCAGACGATACGGTCGGCGCTCGTTGACCGCCTTTTGGACTTCCTGCCACACTTTTTCACGGTCCTCTGGAACGATGAGTTCCGCGTAGGCCCTACGTCGGTTTCCAATCAGGTCCTCCGGCGCGTAACCCGTCAACTCTCGGCAGCCATCATTAATGTATTGCATAGTCCATTGGGGATCATTACGACACTGATACACCGCCCCTGGCAGACATTGCAGAAGCCCGCTGAGGCGGTGTGTCTCCAGTTCCACGAACGTTTGGTATCGATAGGCGGCTTTAAGAACCGGCTCGATGAGCAAGACGCCGGCGAGGCATGTCAGAGAAATCAGTAATGCCACCGATTCGGAAATGAGGTCCCGAGGAATTCCCAGGTAGATTTCGCCCAGAACGCTGAGACTCCGAACCACCATTAAAACCATAGCAAGCGCAAGAAGCAGCCAACCCCAGCCCGGCCGAAATCGGCTGGCGATCCGCAGCGCAACCCAGGCGGCCGCGGCCTGGCATAAGAGCGACACAACGACCACAATGAGGACAAACATCTAAAATCCGTGCTGGCTGCTAGAAAAGGACACTTGTTCAAACCCTTAAAACGACCCACTATTTGGAGTACGGCCCATCGAACGCCAGGGTGCACGGATGGTGTTGCCGCCGTTGTGAGCTTCTAACCACGTCGCCCCCCAAGGCATTGACCCCGACCACCATGAATGATTGTCTCTTCGGCCGGAAGGGGTAAGGTCCTTATGGTGGGGAGGCTATGACTACTATAGCCCCCCAATTTTGTGTGTCAATAACCCATATAAGGGGCGACAATTGTCAAAGTTTTTGACTGTGCTTAATTGTGACCACACTTTCTATCTAGCTGTGTGCTAAGTTTTTGGGTGCAGCAAAAAATAAGGTTTTCCCTCGTTGGTGGGGTTCAGCCCCTTTGCCTTGTTTCGGTGGGCACTCCAAAAGTTGACGTCCAGCACGGGACTTCGGTGAGGAACCGAAAGAGGAAGGAGGTCAGCCGTGAAAATCGCGGTGATTGGAACAGGGTATGTAGGACTTGTGACGGGGACGTGTTTTGCCGAGACCGGTAACGACGTCATCTGCGTGGACTGCGACGCTGAAAAAATTCGGCTTCTGCAAGCAGGGGAATGCCCAATTTACGAGCCGGGTTTGGAAGAACTCCTTCATCGCAATATTGCGGCTGGCCGTCTCCGATTTACCACCGATTTGCCGAGCGCCGTCCGCTGGGCAAAACTGATTTTCATTGCGGTGGGAACGCCGCCGCGGGATGACGGCTCGGTCGATTTGTCGGCCCTTTGGGCGGTCGTCGAGGAGATGGCCCCCCATCTGGCCGAGGACGCCATCGTGGTGATCAAGAGCACGGCGCCCGTGGGCACGAATGCCGCGGTTACCGCCAGGCTTCGCGAGCTCACCGGCCGCCCCGTGGATGTGGCCACCAATCCTGAGTTTCTCAAAGAGGGGGCTGCTGTGGAAGATTTTATGAAACCCGATCGCGTGGTTGTTGGGGCACGGCGAGAAGAAGTCCTGGAAATCCTGTGGGATCTCTACCAACCTTATTTGCGCACGGATAAGCCCCTGCTCTTCATGTCCCCGGAAAGCGCTGAGATGACCAAATACGCGGCCAACGCGATGTTGGCCACGAAGATCAGCTTCATCAACGAAATTGCCGCCATCTGTGAGCGCACGGGCGCCGATATCAACGATGTTCGCCGGGGAATTGGGCACGACAGTCGGATCGGTTTCGCGTTTCTTTTTCCAGGTGTTGGATACGGAGGCAGTTGTTTTCCGAAAGACGTTCGCGCCCTGGCAGCCGTTGCCCGTGCGCACGATGTCACACCGCGAATTCTGGAAGCCACGCATCAGGTTAACGAACATCAAAAAGGGATTCTCCTCCGCAAGATCCGTGAGCATTTCGGTGGCGCGCTTTCCGACAAAACGATTGCTATCTGGGGCCTTTCCTTCAAGCCGGGAACGGACGACATTCGTGAGGCACCATCGCTGGTTTTGATCGACGGCCTGCTCCAACACGGGGCGGCGCTTCGGGTGTACGATCCAGAGGCCATGGAAAACGTCCGCAAACGTTACGGAAACCGACTCACGTACTGTCAGCAGCGGGACGAAGCACTGGATGGTGCCGACGCCCTAGTGATCGTGACGGAATGGAAGCAGTTCATCCACCCTGACTTCGATGAGATGAAACGCCGATTGAAACGGCCGGTCATTTTCGACGGACGAAATATCTACAACCCTCATCGTATGAAGGATCTTGGTTTCACTTATTACAGCATCGGACGGCCGCCGGTCAGACCGTAATCTGCTGCTGGGCCCACATCTGGTCCATGAGTTTCAAGTCTCTGCCAAGCGGAAGCGAGAATGCGTTTGACTGATTGACGCACGGACGGTTAAAATGACAATAACGCTGCGGCGGTATTGGCAGCGAGCATGCTCGGTGAGGGTGCAAGCATCTGGTGAGACTATTCCTCGCCTAATGGGTGGTCTACTCTAGTCCAGATAGGGGATGAGCTAAGGTAACTTCTCCAGGTCGCTGACGATAACTTGGCAGACGACTGGCCAGAGGCTCATTGAATGAAGGCCTAACGTCGGTCAGTCGGACTACGAACCCGTCCGCCGTCCGGTGAGTGTAGATCGACTGGCATGATCGAGGGAAATGAGAGAACCGGTACGCCTTCGCGACAGCTCCCAGCGGCGAAGCCCGTTCGGCTGGAAGAACAGCCCACGGTGATCACTCCGCCCGAGGCACTGGTACCGGTCTCCTCGCCCGAAATCGGTGTTGAGATTCTTACACCCAAAGTCAGCCCGGGAGCGACCCTCGGCTCTTACGAGATCCTGGAATATATTGGTGGCGGGGGGATGGGGCGGGTATTTCGGGCGTTTGATGCCCGTCTTTCCCGGGTGGTGGCCTTGAAGGTACTCACACCGGAGCAGGCCGCAGACCCTCAAACACTGGCAAGATTCCAAAACGAAGCCCGATCTGCTGCGCGATTGAACCATCCGGGTATCGTGCAGGTCTACGCGGCGGGCGAGCAGGATGGGATTCATTACATCGCCTTCGAGTTTATCGAGGGCACGAACCTTCGGAAGCTCGTGGAAGAAAAGGGGCCGCTCCCCTGGATGGATGCCGTGCGATACATTCTCCAGGTTGCTGAGGCCCTCGATCATGCGAGCAAGCGAGGGGTCATCCATCGGGATATCAAACCGTCCAATATCATTGTCACGCACGATGGTCAGGCCAAATTGATCGACTTGGGGTTGGCCCGAGTTTATCAACCCCGAGGGCCAGCGCAGGATTTAACCAGCAGTGGTACAACTTTGGGGACATTCGACTACATTGCGCCGGAACAGGCGCGGGACCCTCGGTTGGCAGATGTCCGGAGCGACATTTATTCTCTGGGGTGCACGCTTTACTACCTGCTTTCGGGACAGCCTCCATTCCCCGGTGGCACGGTCCTTCAGAAGCTCCTTCAGCATCAAACAGAAGAACCAGTCGATATTCGCAGGATCCGCGGAGATGTTCCGGAAGCCCTCACGCGGGTTCTGCGGCGGATGATGGCCAAATCTCCTCGTCAGCGTTTTCAATCGGCGGCGGAACTGGCTGCGGCACTTCGCGAATTGATCGGCGAAGGTGAACGTTCTGTCCGATTTGGAAATGGCAAGGCACTCAAGAATGGGAAGGAGCATCGCTGGCGGCGGCATCTGCCGTGGGCAGTGCCCCTGGTGACTCTCCTTCTCACCACGCTGTTTATCGACAAGTGGTTTTCCCATGGAGCTGAAGAGCTGGATCTGTCTGGCGATGAGATGATGACGCAGGTCGAGCTTTTCTCGCCGCCTGCGCCCGCGTTTGGAGTCGATACAGGATCACCGATGGGAGAGACGTCGAAACCAGCTCCGGGGAACGCTTCCGCGACGTCGATTCCTCCGGTGCGTGCATCGCAAAATTCTCCAGGTAACGCAAATCGTCGGGAATTAACAGAACCTTCGTCCGGTACAGACTCGGCGACGCCCACGTCGGGTGCGTGGAAGAAAGGGGTGTCGGGAAGTGGTCCAACTGATCCTGCAAACGATGGTTCGGAATCAAGTTCATCGAGGCAGCCCTCCGATTTTAGCCCCGCCAGCATTATTCCTGTGCCGGGGGTGCTAGGTGGTGATGCTCGCAAGCCTTTGGGAATGTCATCTTTGCCAGGGAGTGGCTTGGGACTTCCCCAGGCCGTTCCGCCGGATACACCGCTCTTTGTTCCGCCGACAAATCGGTCGTCGGACCTGTCCGCTGAGAGCCCGACTCGGGGAAATCTTCTGCCGTTTTCAGCCGCCGTGAATGCCCAGCAGGGGACCCTTCCGGACCAGAAATTCACCACACCCACTGCATGGATCAGGTGGGTTGATCCGACGGGCCGCCGGGAGGGGAGCTTCCCGACTTTGCAGGCCGCCTGCCGAGCGGCTTTGCCCGGCGATGAAATCCGTTTGGATTTCGACGGAACACTGCTCGAACGATCGCTGGATCTAAGAGGCCGTCGGTTGAAAATTGTCGGTGAACGGGGGCGCTGGCCAGAGCTTGTCTTTCGTATGGACGATCGGCAAGGGGTAACTTCTGAGAGCTTTGTGTTGCTGGCCGCCTCAGAGATCAGCTTCGAGAATGTGGGGCTGCGATTCGAGGTGCAAGGGCAGAACGCTGCCCGGGAATTCGCATGTTTTCAGATGGTTCGAAGTTCTCGGGTTACCTTCACGAACTGTGTTGTGACACTCATTGTGGACGAAAACCGATCATCGATGATGGCCACCGCGGCAGCACCCGTCGTCTTTGAATCCACGGATGATCCGCAAAGCGAGATTCTGGTGAAGGCTCTGGCCTCTGACCTGAACCAGTCAATGGCCGGCAATATAATCGAGGTGAAACAGTCCGTCATCCGTGGCCGGGGCGGAGTCCTTCGCAGTCTGGGCGTTCAGGGAGGAGAATTGCGAATCAGCGAGTCGCTGATCGCCATTGACGGGAGGTTGTTAGATGTCGCGGGAACAGACCGCACTCCCGAAACTGGAACGCAATGGAAAGTTGCATTGCAACGGGTAACGGCCTTCTGCCGTCAGGGGCTCTGTCGCCAGAGTCTTACAGCCTATCAGTGGCATCTCCTTCCAGTGCGGGTGGAAAGCCAGGCAAGCATTTTTATAGCTGCCCGGGATGCCAGTTTTATCGAGCAGGTGGGGATGTCGTTGGAAAAAGCGCTGCGATCGTTTTCGTGGTTCGGACAGGATAACTTCTACGAAATGTTTACCCGATTCTGGTCCATCACGCCCGGGGAGCCGGGTTCTAACGTCTTCTATGTCTCTTTTGAGTCGTGGATGAGTTACTGGCGGTCAGAGCATGAACAGAACCCTGCATACGGGGCGATTCCATGGCGCAACCCGCTCCCGTTGACCAAGCCAGCTTATCTCCATCAGCCCTCCGATTACCGCCTCGCAGATCCTTCGGTCGATGACGTGGCCGCTGAGATCGCCGGGAAGATAGGCTGTCCGGTTGATAACCTGGCTGGTCTTCCAAAGTCTCTTCCCTGATGGCCACCTTTTGCCAGTCAAGTTGCCTGCCCAGTAAACGCGGAAAGGTTGGACCGGCACGCCTGTCATGTTCGATGTTACTTGTACGCGTCTTGTCACCAGCCTCGGTAGGGCCAATTCATTTATTGCCCCCACCGCGAATAATGGATTCCCATCCCCGTTCCAAAGGCAATTCGAATCGCCCCCACAAAAACGCAGTCGATTGGCCATCCACCTTGCAAGGACGATTCATGGATAGTTCCGAGCGCTGAATCGTTTCGTGCCCGTCGACATGCTGTTTTGACTCTCGTTCGACCGCGGTCACAACTGGTCGATGCAAACCCCGGGGTGCTATAATATCCTTGGAAAAGCTCGTGAGACACCCGCGATTCAAGGTTGGAGAGATCCTTTAGTAGTGAGGCCATCGGTGTTAAGCTTGTCCAGGCTTAAGGTGTGGGGAGTGGCCATCGCGGAGTCTTGGGATTGAGGGGCAGGGACAACGCGACTTGGGGTGGGTCGAACATGAGGGAACAGTGCAGTGATGAGCCGTGCGGTTGCTGACGTCCGACCGTTACCACCGCCACCTCCGGAATCGGGTTCACCGCCTGAGGATGAGGAGGTGCTGATCCTCAGACAGGTGGAAGCGATGCGTCGAAAGATCGCAACGGTTGAGATCGTCTGGCGATCGCTGGCGCTCGTGGCCGGGATGATTGCCTACGGCCTTCTGGCCGCCGTGGTAGATCAGTGGATTTATCCACATGGGATGCCCGCCGCGGTACGATGGCTGTTGTGGATTGTTTTTATCCTGGCCAGTGGTGGGTGGATTGTCCTGTCCCTGGGGCCTTATCTGATCCGCAGAATTCATCCTGTCTTCGCCGCCTATCAGGTGGAACAAGCGGTTCCCACTCTCAAACATTCCCTGATCAGTTTTCTTTTATTGCGTGGGGAGAAGGACGCTCTGCGGAGCGATCCGCTCAAGCTCAATGTGTTTCGCGGTCTGGAGCGGAACACCGCCCAGCAGGTGTCGCAGGTATCGCCAGAGATCGTGGTGGATCGGTCAGCGATCCTGCGCACGGGTTATGTTCTCATCGCATTGCTCGCAGTCTTCGCTTTAGTGGTACTGCTGTCGCCCAAAAATCCTCTAGTTTCAGCCGCCCGGGCCATTCTTCCCTGGAGCCGCATTGCACCCCCGAGCCGAGTCAAAATTGATGTGGTTCAGCCCGGCACCACGGAAGTTCTTCAGGGTGACAGAGTTGTTGTCTCGGCTTTTATCCAGGGACTGTGGGAAGGTGAGGAAGCTCGCGTTGTGTACTCGACGGCCGACGGCCAGGCGGTCGATCAGTCCGTCCCTCTTCAGCCGGTTCCGGGTAAGTCGGGTCATTACGAATGTGAACTGTCACCTTCCATTCAGCAGAATACGACTTATCGCTTGGTGGCGGGGGATGCCGTCACTCCGGACTTTCATCTCACGGTCGTAACCCCCCTTCGCGTCAAAATCCAAAAGGTCGAATACCGGTTTCCGGCTTACACCAAGCTCGAGCCGCGTGTGGTCGAACACCTGGGTGACATCCAGGCGATAGAGGGAACGGAAGTGACCATCCATGCGGAGGCTCCGGAATCTCTCCGGAATGCCGAGATCACCATCGAAGGGGACCGACGAGGAACGCTTCGGATGGTTGTGGAAGGGAAGCACGCCCGAGCGACAATGCGATTGAAACTGAACAAAGTGGGAAGCACTTTGCATGAGTACTCTGTTTATTCCATCCGAGCGGAGAGTCAGGACGGTCGGCCGAGCGTGGACCCCGTCAAATACACGATCGAAGTCGTGCCCGATATGCCACCCACCGCGCGCTGGGAGTCGCCCTCTGAGAACCGGGTGAATGTGCCGGTGAATGGAAGTCTCCCGCTCAGGATAAAGGCGGAGGATCCTGACTTTGGACTGCAGCAGATTGTGCTCACCGTCGAATCGTTGGGAAAGAAGGTTGCGCAGGAAGTACTGCTGGACAGACCCAAGGGGGACGCCCATATCGGGGAGTTCAGCGGCGAGTATCTTTTTGTTCCGAGCAAACTCGGTTTGGCCACCGGGGATGTCGCTCTGTGTCGTGTCGAGGTCGCGGACAATCGAGAGCCTACGTCCAATCTTGTCAAGCTGCCCGAGTTGGAGATCCACATCGGACCGGCGGAGAGGGGTGAGGAGTCGAGGTCCGAGGAATCCCAGCAAAAAGCGTTGAAGGGGCAAAACGGAAAACCCGGTGAATCACCCCCGGATAAAAGTTCTGGACAAACGCAACCGCCTAGCCCGCTAGGAGAGCAGCCGTCGGCCAAACCGAATCAACCTGGTCGGCAACCAGAACAGTCCCGATCGCCGGGCGCAGCTCGCCAGCCGGAGAGCCCCGATCAACCGAATCAACAGAACCAGTCGAACCAACGCAATCAAATGGAGTCGTCCCAAAAGTCAACAAGCGGATCGACTCCGCAGTCGTCAACACCTCAGCAATCAGCGGGTGACTCTTCGGGGACGCCGCCCTCGGCCGAATCTGGTCAGCCGGCGAACCAGACAAATGCCGAGAAGTCATCCCAGGGTCAGCAGTCAAGCTCGCCCGAACCGCAAATGAGCGGCAATCCGACCGCTCAGGAACAGCACGGAAAAACGGAGGATTCCGGATCGGGTGAGTCTCAGACCGGTTCGCAAGGTGGTCCTGGCAAACAGCCACCCGGAACGAAAGGTGGGCAGGGCCAGGCAGGTAGCATGAACGATACACCGGGAAGACAAGCGGAAGGTTCTGACACCCATAAATCGGGTGAATCGCCGCAACAGGGCGATCAGAGATCGCACGCGGAGGAAGGGACACCTGCTGGGCTGGACCGCCACCACGCTGGCGAACAGGCTGCCGCGGCAAATCAAGATCAGTCGCAGGGAAGCACTGGGCAGGGGCAACAGGGGGCTCGCGAGGGAAGCAGTCCTGACAGGACCGATTCAATGGGGGCCGGTGGAAAAGAGGCGAGCGACCAGGGGCCATCTGGCACAGACGGAGCACGCTGGTCGCAAGGAAACGAGGCCCAACAGAGCGGTTCTGGTAAGTCAGGTTTGTCAGGAGAAAAGCAGCAGTCCAGTTCGTCTGGCACCGGTGGATCTGGCACAGGGGAAAGTAACTCGCAGGAGGGGACAGCTTCGTCCAGTCAGGGGGCGACGGAAGGTATGCAACAGGGGGAAAAGCCGCTCCACGGTGGAACCTCCAAAGCTGGTGGCACCGAGGGCGAGCAGTCGTCCGGTGGAAACGTCCCAGGAGACGGCCAGCGGCGGGACAAGATTGACGGGATATCAAATCCGGGAGATGCCATCGAAAGGATCCTGAAATACCTGGAACGCAGCGGTGCGGCAAAACCCGACGGGTCGGCGTCGAAAGCTCAGAATAACAGTTCGCAAACGGCAAACTCAAATGACCAGCAACCCGGCTCGGGAAATCAAGGCGCGACTCCGACGCCGCCACCGGGGCAACGACCAGGCAGCCAGCAGGAGTCGCCAAATAGCTCGGCAGGGACACCGTCAAACGGTCAGGCTCCGCCGGATCGGGATGCCCGCGCTGTCTCACCCGGACAAGCACCTCCCGGTGGAAACGCCGCGCAAACTGCTGACTCTCACAACCACGCGGGGGGCGGCGAGTCGCCTCCAGCGAGTTCGGGAATGGCACCGCCGCAAGCCGATCGGGCACCACAGCAGAACGTTGGTGCTCCCGATACGGTTGCCAATCCGCCTCGATCGAACGAGCGGCACGGGACAAGCAATCGTGAAGGGGAAAGCGGAGATCAATCTGGCTTGGGAGGTCAGGGAGGTGGTCAGCAGACGCCGGGCCAGGGAAGCGGCGCGGCGGGAAGTCAATCGCCTGCTGACTCTCAAAGCGGGAATCCTTCCCCAGGAGCCGGCCCGGAGGCGTCCGCCTCATCGGGAAATCAGGCGAGCAGTTCGGGCGGGAGTTCGCAGGGGGGAGGTGCGACCGGCGACTCGGGCCAGAGCGGTCAGGGGGGGCAGCAAAGTTCCGCTCAAGGGTCTTCCGCGGGTGGTGGTCGGAGGGCGCCGAACGGCTTTCAGCCGGGCAATGCCTCACGCGGTGGTGGACTTCCCGGCGGTGGTTCAGGCGGTGGAGGGGCCTGGCCTGGCACCGAAACACCTGTTGACGATCCCAACCTGGAGTTTGCCCGACAGCAGACGGATCTCGTTCTCCGGTATCTGGAGGAGCAAATAGCGCGGCAAAACCCGGATGAAAACCTTCTTAAAGAGCTAGGCTGGACGAAGGAAGAAATGGCCCAGTTCGTGAGGCGTTGGCAGGAGTTGAAGAAGGCAGCGGAAGCCGATACACCCCAGGGGAAAGATGCGAAAAAGCGGTTGAACGAGATCCTCCGCAGTCTTGGTTTGAGGCCGAGTGGTACTGAGATCCGACGCAACGACGAACTTAGAGACACCGTGCACGGGCTGGAAGCCGGTCGAGACATCCCGCCCCCTCCCCAGTGGAGTGATTACTTCCGAGAATATCTCAAATCTCTCGGTGCGGCTCAGTAATCCCGTTGCTTCCCTGCGAATCATCTCTCAAATACTGTGTTTTGAATTGGGGCGCCGAACACTAGCGGGTATGCTAAATAGTTTCGGAGCTCGGGAAATTGACCGCGCTCAACCATAGGGTGGCCGGTAGAATCTTGCTGCGGCAAGGTCTACCCGTTGTTTCCCAGGATTTTATGACGCCGAGTTCCCGGTTGAAGCACGGTTTAGGCTCCCCGCCCGGATGATGGAAAAGATCGGTGGGTCGAGAAGTGGAGTCAGCAAAGGTGTTCGGAATAGAAACTCCAGAACCACGGTACTTAACCCCGTTTAATCCGCGCCAAATTCCCCACTTTTTTACGGACATTTTGATTGTGGGAGCCGGTTTGGGGGGACTGCGGGCGGCGCTGGCCGTCGATCCGCGGCTTAACGTACTCATCACGTGCAAGGACGGCCGTGAAGGATCCAATAGCTGGCACGCTCAGGGCGGAATTGCAGCCGTTCTCGATCCAGAAGATGACCTGGAAAATCATGTGCGGGACACGCTCGAGGCGGGGGGCGGCCTGTGTGATGAAGTGGTCGTTCGTAGTGTTATCTACGAAGGTCCGGAGCGTATTCGCGAGTTAATGGCGTGGGGAGCTCAGTTCGATCGTGCTGGCGATCGGCTGGCTTTGGGACGTGAAGGTGGGCACAGCCATAATCGGATCGTGCACGCGAATGGGGATGCGACCGGGCGAGAAGTTGTCCGCGTCCTATACGACCGTGTCCGCCAGCAGCCGAATGTGGATGTCTGGGAGGACACTTTCACGCTCGATCTGCTGACCTGGGAGGGACGCTGCCGAGGGGCCATGGTCTGGAATCACCGCCATGGTCGAACGCTCGTCTGGGCCAAACAGACGATTCTCGCCTCGGGCGGCTGTGGCCAGCTCTATCGGGAGACAACCAATCCGGAAACGGCCACGGGAGACGGAATGGCCATGGCGTTTCGCGCCGGAGCAGAACTGCGTGACCTGGAGTTCATGCAGTTTCATCCCACGGTCCTCTATATTGCGGGAAGTGCCCGTCACCTGATTACGGAGGCCATGCGGGGAGAAGGTGCGCGACTGGTCGATCGACATGGTCATCGGTTCATGTTCGACTATGACCCTCGTGGCGAGCTGGCTCCGCGAGATGTGGTGAGCAGTGCCATTGTGGCCCAAATGGAAAAAACGCGGCATCCTTGTGTGTATCTCGACTTAACCCACTTGGATGCTGCCCAGATTAGAGCACGGTTCCCTGGGATCACAAAAATCTGCGAGGAATTCCGTCTCGATTTGTCACGGGACCGGATCCCGGTTCGTCCCGGCGCTCACTACATGATGGGCGGGGTTACCGTGGATCTCGAAGGCCGGACCACGGTGCCGGGTTTGTGGGCAGCGGGCGAGGTGACATCGTCGGGCCTTCATGGGGCGAATCGGCTGGCCTCCAACAGCCTTCTGGAAGCGCTGGTGTATGGACGCAGAGCAGGGCAGGGTGCTTCAAGAGAAGCCCTGGAAATGCCTGACCAGTACACCGTCTTGCCTTTGGCCAATCCGACTACCCCCGCTCCTCATGAACCCCTAGACCTTGTCGATATTCGGAATTCTCTGAAAAGTCTCATGTGGCGGAGCATGGGCGTTCGACGCGTGGGTGACAAGATGCGAGAAGCTCTCGAGGACATGGAGCGATGGTGCAGTTATGCGCTTCTCCGTCAGTTCACGCACCCCCAGGGCTGGGAATTGCAGAACATGCTCACCATTGCCAGGCTGATGGTTCGAGCGGCCATCCAGCGGGAAGAATCGCGCGGATGCCACTACCGCCTTGATTTTCCCGAGCCGAAGCCAGATTGGCAAAACCGGCGCATCACCTTTCGCCGTTCGGACAGCTAATGAGTATCCAAAAACTTGCTACACCCCAATGGTGTTGATTGAGCCGTCGCTTACTTGACACACCTTCTGTTTCGTGAATAATCGCACTTCAGGCAAGGGTTCTGGGTGTTAGACAACAGATGATGCGTGGGAGGTCCTGGTATGCTCAAACAGCGTGCGATTCGGATTGGCGCGGGTTTTGTTCTCGTGGCGGTAGGGTTTGTTCTCGGACTTGCCGCGCATTCGCAATGGGAAAATCTCCAGGCATCGGAAGGGAACAAGGAGGTGGCTGCTAAGAAGGTCATGCGGGTGGGACAGGTTATCGGACTGCGCCCGGAGAAAAAAGATTATTACATCCAACTCCACGCCAACACCTGGCCGGGGGTACTCAAACGCATTCACGATTCCAACATCCGAAACTACTCAATCTATTTGGCGGAACTGGATGGAAAGCTCTATCTTTTCAGTTACTACGAATACATCGGGGATGACTACGAAGCGGACATGGCCAAAATCGCTGCAGACCCCGAGACTCAGCGCTGGTGGAAAGAAACCGATCCCTGTCAAATTCGATTACCCGGAACGCCTGAGGGTAAATGGTGGAAGCCGATTCCCGAGGTGTTCCACACCGATTGAGGCGAGAACACACAAATCTGCTTCCAGATGTTGGTTGCCTGGCGTGGGGGCAACGTGGTCGGCTCCGTGTCCCGGGTGGCAATAATATTAACCGCACATCATGAGAATTCTGCTCTCTGGATGTTCAGGTCTGATTGGGCGGGCGGTCGTGCGTGAACTGCGCAGCCGCGGACATGATCTCGTCGTGCTTGTGCGACGACCTCCCGCCGGGGAGAGCGAAGTTTACTGGGATGCCCGGACGCGAATTGACAACGTCTCGCAGTTGGAGGGCATCGACGCAGCGATTCATCTGGCGGGAAGATCGGTGGCCTGTCGGTGGAATGCAGCGGTCAAGGAAGAAATTCGTTCCAGCCGCCTCGCCAGCACGCGATTATTGGTGAATGCGCTGGCAGGTCTTCAAAAGAAGCCGCACACTTTCCTCTGTGCTTCGGCGATCGGTTTTTACGGTGATCGAGGGGAAGAGCCGCTCACCGAGCAGTCTCCTCCCGGGAGTGGTTTTCTGGCCCAAACCTGCCTGGAATGGGAGACTGCGGCTCAGGAAGCACAGGCACATGGCATTCGGACGGTCTGTCTTCGATTTGGTCAGGTCCTTTCGCCCGAAGGTGGGGCCCTCCAACGGCTGTTGCCGATTTTTAAATGGGGGTTAGGGGGGCCGATTGGCACCGGCAGGATGTGGTGGAGCTGGATTCTGCTTGAGGATGCCATTGAGGCTATCTTGTTTCTGCTGGAGCGTGAGGATTGTGCGGGTGCGTTCAACATTGTGAGCCCAAATCCGGTGCGCAACAGAGAATTTGCGCACACGTTGGGACGTGTGCTTCGCCGACCTGCCATTTTCCCGGTCCCGGCTATGTTCTTGCGAGCGTTGTTCGGAGAGATGGCCCGGGAAGTCCTCCTTGCCAGCGCCCGCGTATTTCCGGAACGGCTGAAAGAAGCCGGGTTTCAATGGAGATTTTCGGACCTGCGCGAAGCTTTGCGGCATGCCGTGGGTGGCGCCTCGGGATGATCGATCAGCAATCGCGACGGTCCCGGTGCTCTTTCTGTAGCAGTGACGACCTCCTGCACATGTAACCGGAGGCCTGATTCCGAAGAAGAGGGGTTTGAGCTTGTCGCACTCAACAGTGGCCGTCATCACAACTGAGGTGTGAGAATGCCACGCCCTCGATTTCGACGAGAAGCTCGGGACGGCACACGTCGGCAATGGCATAAATGGTGGGTACCTCACCGAGGCGGCGGTCGCAGATCGCTTTCACTTTGATATAGTCTTCCGGGTTCTTGACGTACACGCGAACAAGGGCCAACTGATCGAGCGTCGTGCCCAATCGTGGGAGATTGTGGCGGGCAAGGTTTTCCTCGCTGACGAGCGCTGCAATGTTGTCAAGCGTTTCCTCCGTTTGTTTTTCCACATCCCCTATGTGACGCGTTTCAGAATTGGTGATGCTTGCCGTACCGGAGATAAAAATCGTCGCATACGAGCCACATGAGAGCGCCATCGCCCGAGAGAACTTGGGGCTTTTCGGACCGTACTCGCAGCCGTAGCCGAACGCCGGAGTTTGCCGGGGGTTTTCGAGGGGCATGGCCACAATGTCCCGACGGTCCGTTTTCATGGCAATGCAGCTCATGATGAGGTGATGCCCATCCACGCCGATTCCCGTACTAGCCGGGTACACTGCTCCTTTTTCGACTGGCAGATACTTGGTGAGGAACCGGATGTTTTGGTAGAAGTCAGCCCGAGCGCGATTCAATTCCTTGTACCGCTGTTTGTCACCTTCGCCCTCGACGATTCCTCCCAAATAAAGCCAGGTCCGAATGACCTGGGCAAAATCGACTCCCACAGACCCCAGAATTCCCCGCATCTTGCTGAATGCGTTGAGTGCCTGGTGGTAAACCCCGTCCACTTCTGGATCGGGAGTGACATGAGCACAGTGGATCCATGAGACACCGTTGTGCGACGCGATCACGAGCTGTTCGCTCTTGCGATCAATAGTCACATCGCCTTTTTTCCGACCCACACCCAGCGCCTCGATTGACACGAGGGCGCCGTGGCACGGCTTTTGAGGGACATAAGTGGTGGCAGGGAATTCCGGTCCGTAAAACTCCCGCATCACTTGGCGACATTCGGCAAATTTGGAGTCGTCGGCCAGAAACACGACCTGATGCACAATCGAACCGAGCGTGCTTTCCTCTTTCATGACGGACTCGATTGTGCGCAAGGCGTCCCAGGTTTGCGTGGCTAGGTCACCGGAAACTCGCGGCACCGCCGCCGCAAAAACGTGCCGCACGTCGGTGAGATCCACCACAGAATACCCAACGCCGTCGCTGCAGACCTTACGAATCATAGGCGGGCAACCTTTTTCGGGGGTGATATTACTCTTAGCATGGACGAAGACACCCTTGTTTGTCAATTTAATTGCGCAGAGTCGGCATCAATCGAGATTGAGACTCAATTCGCTTCAGCGTTACGACCCGTTCCTTCTCGAGTGAAAACGCTCTCAGCCCGTCTGAGTTTGGTCCAAACACCATCGCGAGTACTTGCCCTAGAGGCAAAAACTTCAGCTTTAGAACCCGACCAAAATTCTATCCAACCCGATCTTTCCACCTATTGGTATACAGGTCACGCAACACTTTCTTTACAATTCTCCTCGTCATGAACGAACTCTTCACCCTTCAGGCAAACGAGATGAGCGCGCCCGCGGAGGTATCTGAAGGGCACATTTCCAATGCAGGATGGAAAGTTACGGCGGGTTGAACGGCTTTCGATTCCACCGTTGCTCATGGCAGTCGAAGGCGACGCTCTTCTCCGTAACTACCATGGCGCATCCGGGGCTCAGCGCACGGCGAACTGGAAATTCGCGGGGCGGGAAATCATTCGAGATCTGGCCCGGCGATGGCTTCGCCTCGTTGTTGCCTTTGTTGATCGGCTAAGTTGAACGTTCCGTAAAACAGGACATTACAATCCATCCAGGTGTATAAACGTTCCCAGTCTTCCTGGCTTAAATGGACGCCGTGGTGCCCCTGAAGCAAGAGGTGGGTCAAGCGTGACGCTCGCGCTCCGAAAAAGTCCGGCTTTGTCGTGGGTTCGCAGTTGACCACCCGAAAGTCGCCCGGTTTCCCGGCCCAATCTGAATACGGTACGTATTTGGCAAGCGCGTTATAGGAAACGCTGTATCGTCCCGCCGGTTCGCCCGTTAAAACAATTCCTCCCTCACTTTTGGTCGGATTGTGACAGGCGACGCAGTGCCGGTCGAGGACCGGTTGAACGAGCAACGGATAGCTGAACGGTCGGGAACCGGGCGGACCAGGGGTGATTGGCGATGGCGGACGCCGAAGGGCCAGTGGGAAGCCTTTTAGCGAAGGAGCGAGATGACGCGGCTCATGACATCCAACACAGGAAGTGATTTCCCCCGGCTGAACATAAGTGACGCTCCGCATCATCTGTACGGCGCGGCCCTGTTCGTCCAGCGCTTGAAAGGACAGGGGCTTACGAGCTGGCACGCGAAACAGCGCTGAGCCGTCGGCCTCCACCGGAACCGTGCCCAGTACCTGTTTGCCAGGCGAAATATTGGGCACTCCCAACATCGGCTGATTTGCATGCCAGGTTGACTTAGGCAACACCTGAATGATTCGCAACCGGGTGATTCGCTCCTTGGGGAGATGCGGCCAGGCGGCATACACATTGGCCAAGAAGATGATCCCTTCGTCTTGTGATTCTTCGACGGGCGTATAGGCCGTTGGCGTTTCTGAATTTGCAGGCAAGTGAGTTTCGGACGCTGCGTTGGACCAAGTGGATCCTACCGGCGTGGTGATCGCTTCCGCGGCAGTCATCTTCGAAGCGACGTGAACCCGTTCAGCCATAGTGACTCGCGATGGGGTAAACGCCACGGGCCAGAGGCTCGATACATTTAAGTCGCGATAGAGCAGCTCCTTATTTCCGAAAATATCCATCCAATAGAGTCCGAACATGTTAACCTGATTGGCGTCCGGTTCACCGATTAGACTGTCGTAACTGTACGCTGCGAGAAATGTGGTTTCGGAAAGAGGGTATGGGGTGCGGTAGCAATGGCCGGGAAATCGCGCCTGCTCGGGTGGAAGAGCAGGCGGGGGCTCCACGCCGACCGGGTTGAACCATCGACCACCGGAACGGTTAGGAACGGGGACCTCGCTTTCCGGAAACAGGGCGTCAGGGGTCAGGCGAGTGATGGCTTGAGGGCCATCCTGGCCATCCCTGATGTCGACCCGAATGATCGAACCGGCTGTCATGGCGTGGTGGGGCGCCGCGGTGGCGATGACCGCGTTCGTCCCGGGAATGGGGCGTGCTTCCCAGATTCCCACTGGATTGAACGTGTTGTTTCCGTAATAAGCCTGGACGAACTCGCCATTACTGCGGACCGTCCACAGTTGTTGATAGAAGACGGCGTTTCGATCCACGTAATCCCATCGGGTGTACAGAATTCGGCCGTCCAACAAGGGCACAGGATCCCATTCGTGAGTCTCGTGGAAAGATATGACGCGGATGTTACGGCCGTCGGCATCGCCCAACGTGAGCGTGTGAACCGGGCAGGGCCCCTGTCCGCACCGGTGAAAGCCGCCCCGTCGAGTGGAAACAAAGATGATCCGGCCGTCTGGTAAGTACTTCGCACCAAAATCGTCATAAGGATCGCTCGTCAGTTGACGAATTGTCCGCTGGGGAAGCACGATTTCGTAAAGATGAAAAAATCGATCCAGGGCCTGTTCCCGATTGGCCGGTGCGCTCTCGACCGCACAAAAAGAGAAGAGTAGACGCGTGCCGTCCGGAGAGACGTCGCAGAACTCGAAGCTCCCCCGTGGGAGCTGCCCGGTAGTAAGATCTGTACACGCCATTGATTTGTCGGGGGAGTCGAGAAGGTACACCCCGCCACCCGGCCGAGCGCAGTTGCCTGTGTATTGGGTCAACTGGTGACTGAAAATACTGGGGACGTGCTTGATAAAGGCGACTTTCTTCTCACGGAGGGCGGGGTCACGAAGAGAAAGCTGGCGCTTGACCCGGCGAGCTTGCAACCAGAGAGCATACAGCGCTTCCTGAGCCTCGCCATCGGACGCTTTCTCCTCCCCAAATTGCAATTGCAGAGAGTGCCATTCTTTCTGCAGTTCGTTCCATTTGGCGACCAGTTGAAGCCATTCCACATCCTTTAAGCCCTGCTGCGAATAGCTTTCGATAGCGCGTTGTCCCCGATCAAAAATCTTGTTCAGAGCGGCACCGTATTGGGAGGAAAGTACATGCGGATGGTTGAGGCCATCCTGTAGACGCCAATCCCATTCAATCATCGCGACTTCGATCGGTGGGGCCAGGGGTGGAAGCTCCGGTGGCGGCGTGACGTGCGGATCACCAGGCGTCAACGTTAGAAGCTGCCCTGGAGGAAGGCTTGCTTTGTAACGAAGCTGTGCTTTCCAGACCGCAGAAGCCGTGTCGCTGGGATTCTTGAATATGAGTGTCTTTTCGCAAATGGGGAAGCCCTCGCCCGTCACGGTGAACTCCCACACCTCTTGATTGCCGCTGGCAAGAAAAACTTCCCGCGGCGGCGTGTTAGTGTCGCCGCCAATCTCGAGGTCGGTTTGCCCGAGGTTCTCTATGTGAACTGATGCCGCAACCGCTGTGGGACAACCGACATGAATGATCAACTGCTCTTTGGGACCAAGAACGCCCACCAATTCTCCGCAGGAGGGCATCACGGCCAGTTGCGTTCGATCATCCTTGGCGAAAACAAAGAAACCGAACGCGGTGGCGCTGGAACATGGGATGGGCCGGTTGTTCTTATCGCAGACTTTAAGAAGTTGGAGACCCTCGGGAAGAGATTCCACGGTGATCGCCAAACCCGGTGAAAGCGAGACCGTCCTCGGGCCAAAAACGAACAGCAGGTGCGGGAGGATAATCCATGTCACAGCATGTATGCCCACTCGCCAGATGCGAGGGAATCGTCTCGGCAACATGGAATGGTCTCCGGAGCTATACCCCACCCCTGAATGAACAGGTGAATGCTGACTATCAGAATAACAATTCCCGCTGGGATTGCAACGTCACTAGTTTTCGGAAACCTTAATGTTGTTCAAAGAGTAGAAAGAAAAGGGCATGAATTGCGTAGCCTGATGAAGCTCCGGAGGTTGCCGAAGCGACAGGCCAGCAGTTACACTTGATACAATGCCAGGCTCCGGAAAAAGCTTGGCGAAGGTTGTTCACCGCTGAGCGGCGGTGGTTTCTCTCAGCAAAATGATGTTTGAGCACGGGGAGTTCTTGTTCCCAATTCGAGCAGAACGAAGCACCGTCGCGGGAATTTATTGCACCTCCCGGCTGGAGGACGAACCGAATGGCCGATGTCAGTGAGAGAGTTCCTGCCTCAGTCAAATCGCTGCAGGAAGTGTACGAGGTCATTGCAGACGAAATGGCGGAGGTGGATCGACTGCTCAGGCAGGAACTTCAGAATTCCTCCCCTTTCATCGATGGGATGCTCAAACACGGGCTGCAACTTGGGGGAAAGCGACTTCGGCCAGCGCTGGTTCTGCTTTCTGGCAAGCTGTGTGGGAAAGTAACGCAAACGCATCTTCTTCTCGCCACGGCGCTGGAACTTGTGCACACGGCCAGTCTGGTGCATGACGATGTCCTCGACGAGGCACAGCTCCGCCGCCACATGGAGACGATGAATGCCCGTTGGGACAACTCTGCCAGCGTGCTTCTCGGTGATTATCTGCTGGCTCGAGCACTCTGCCTCGCCAGCTCGCTGGACTCAGTCGTGGCCTGTCGGGAGATTGCCCAGGCCAGTCACCGCATGTGCCAGGGGGAGCTACGGCAGATCGCGGCCTGCGGTCGTTTCGATATGTCGGAGGAGGAGTACCTGGAGATCATCGCCGAAAAGACAGCGGCACTCTGCCAGGCGTGCTGTAGGTTGGGAGCCTATTATGCCGATGCCCCGCCCTCCTTCATCGAGGACCTGGGCGAATTTGGACTGCTTGTGGGGGTGGCTTTTCAAATTATCGATGATATCCTGGATATCCTCGGCGATGAGGAAAAGACCGGCAAATCGCTGGGGAGTGATTTGGCCAAGCAGAAGCCGACACTGCCCATCATTCACATGTTAAGGCACCTCTCGGAGCCTTCTCGGGAGCGAATCATCGGCCTCTTGCGGGAGCAACCGCCCGGTTTTCGCCACCAGGTGCGACAGGTGATGCTGGAGACGGGCTCGATTGACTATGCCCGGGAGAAGGCGGCGATGTTCATCAGCGATGCTGTGGAGCGGCTGGACGACTTGCCCGTGAGCCCTGCTTCCGAGTCCCTCCGTCAGCTTGCCGCGTTCGTCATAGCACGCGACCGCTGAACGCCCGTCCACCTTGGCAGGGACCTATTATCGAAGGGGCCTGCTCGTCAGGACTACCGATCAACCCTGGATGAAGCATTCTTTTTAGTAGGTTAGGATAAGCGTGCCCTTGCGACCTTTCTGGTGGGCATGCTCGTCACGTCTGCTTGTCAACCGCGGATAATCCATTTCACTCCGTCGGAGACAATCAGCGTGCCTCCTCCGTAAGTCTTTCCCTCATGGGCAAGCAAAACTCAAACAAAAGTCGCGGTTTTGTCGCTCCCAGTGCTTGGTCGATCGCCGATTTAACCGTACAATCAACAGTGGATACGATGGCGAGTGAGCGCCGGTTCGTTCATCGCGGCTGCGGACGTGGTGGAACTGGCAGACACGCAGGACTTAGGATCCTGTCCCGCAAGGGGTGAGGGTTCGACTCCCTCCGTCCGCATTGATGGATAGCGACAAGTTGGGCAACAAAAAACCGCCCCGAAGGGCGGTTTTTCCACCTTTGATGATGTGGCGGAACGCATCGCTTTTCAACTTGTGGCTTCTTCCTCCCTTTCCGGGACCGGGCGAACCACCTCCATACCCAGCGCCGTTTCCTGCGCAGGTTCTTCCACCGGAAGCGGCACCTGCACCTCGGTAACTTCTGCTTCGCTGACGATCCTGTCGATCACCTTCCGCTCGACAATCGCATTGCGCAGCACGTCCCAGGCATTTTCCTGTTCGTACTCGGCACGGACCTGGCGGGGTGACCGCATGGTCATTCGGGCGATTCGCTGGATTTCGTCTTCAATATCTTGTTCCGACGCTTCGATTTTCTCTTCTTCAGCCAGCCGTTCGAGGAGGAAATGTTCCCGCAACAGCCGAACGACGACCTCTCGAGCCTCCCGAGCGATGTGGTTTAACTCCCGGCGGATTTCCTCGGCCGTGTATCCCGACCGGGTCAACTCCACAGCGCGACGCCGAATCTCGCGCTCTGTCTGTCTGCGGACTAGGTCTTCCGGAAGATCGAACGGAACCACATCAAGGAGCTGATCCAGGATTTGTTTCCGCAAATCTTCATAGACTCTCAATTCCAGGCGAGCACGGATCTGGTCTTCAAAAGATTTGCGGAACAGATCGGGTGAATCGTACCCCGCAACACGTGCGATTTCTTCAACGCTCTGCGCGGTTTGTGGCCGAAGCACCCTGTGGACCTTAAAATGCGCCTGGACGGTCTTTCCGGCCAGATTGGGATCGGCGCAACTTGCCGACACTTCAACATCGCAAAACCGGGATTCGCCGTGGCGAACACCCACCATTTTTTCGCCGAAGTCGCGGATGATCCCGTCGAGGAACGTCAGCGTCGGTCGAATTTGAATGCGTTCATCATCTGCGGAGTTAAGGACCCGTCCCTCGTGCCGCAAAGTGATTTCGCATTCGAGGTAGTCGCCCATCTCGGCCGGTCCGTCCACCTCGGCAAGCTCGGTGAACCTTTGCAGTAAATCTTGCATTGCGCGGTCAAGGTATTCGGGGGTGAGCTCGAATACCTTTCGCTGCAGTTTGAGACCACGCCACTGCGGGAGCTCAAACTCGGGTCGCACCTCAACGGTAAATTCAAATGCGAAATCCCCTTCGTCGGGCAGCTCGACGTCGTCGGGATCCAAGTCGGGGTCACCAATCGGGGCAAGTTTGGCCTCTTCTATCAGAGACCAGAATGAATCAAGCATCAGTCGGGATTTTACCGGCTCCTCAAGCTCACTGCGGAAGCGTTTCTCCAAAAGCCGCCGGGGTACGCGGCCCGGACGGAAGCCCGGGACACTTGCCTCGTTTCGAATCTTATCCAGTTCTTCATCGAAATAACGATCGACTTCTTCACGCGGAATCGTGACAATGATTCTGCGCTTACAAGCCCCGACCGATTCGACGTCGTATTCGAACCTGAGCTTCGGCTTGGCCTCTTCCTGCACCGCCGTCCCAAGGGATTCCTGGGCGGCCTCACCAGAGGGACCAGCCTCTGTCTGAGGCTGATTCGCACTTAACGCATCACGTTCGGGAATGTCGGAAGCAACCATGCCTGAATCCGTTTTGGAGGAAATGTTTACGGGTGCAGACGCAGAAAGATCAGAGTGCCCTAGCCGGCCGCCAGACTCCATACCAAGACGTGTGAGTCGCCCGCAGACGATCGAGGGTGCCTGCGCCGCTTTCTATGGGGGCACTCGGCCTTCACCTAATAAAAAAGAGCGGGTGATGGGACTCGAACCCACGACAACGACGTTGGCAACGTCGTGCTCTACCACCTGAGCTACACCCGCATTCTTTATTCCGGTGTTTGATTCACCTTCTCAATTGGCATTATAGGTTCGACTTGAGGCATTGCAAGAGGGTGTCCTCGGCCCCGGCCGGTGAAACATCCAGGCAGACCGTGTCCCCGCGGGAAGGCCGCATTTCGGCCGATTTGTTGCCACGTCGTAAGTTCAAAGCTAACATAAATGCTTGGAAGCTTTAAGTGAGGCTGCCTGAAGTGGGGCCGCTTTATAGGGGGGGCATTACAGTCCCAAATTGGGGCATTCGAACGTCTGGACACTGTGAGATTGCGGCTGTTTGGAACAGAGGAAGAGGTATGCCGGAAATCAACGCTGAAGCACTGGCTGAGCGGGCACATGACGTGGGGCTGATCACCGACTGGGAATTGCGTCAGATCTGGTCCGAGCTGGGGCGAAAAAGCATCAGTGTCGACGAATTCATTCAATTCCTGGTTCGGCGTGAATACCTCACCAACTATCAGGTGGAGAAGCTCCTTAATGGAGAACGCGAGGGGTTCTTCTATGGCCCGTATAAGGTCCTCTATTTGGTTGGAGCGGGGACCTTCGCTCGAGTGTTTCGAGCCGTGCATAAAGACGATAAGTCGAACGTCGTAGCGCTCAAGGTGCTCCGCAGACGGTACAGTGACAATCCCCAGTGTTACCAGCAGTTCATCCGTGAGGGACGGTTGGGAATGGCTCTCAAGCATCCCAACATCGTCCCCGTCTATGACGTCTGCTCGTACGACCACACGCATTTTCTTGTGATGGAATTCGTCGAAGGGCAGAATCTCCGCGAGTTTGTGAAGGTCCGCAAGAAGCTCGATCCCATTGTGGCCACCCGCATCATGGTGGACATCATGTCGGGGTTGGACTATGCCTTTCGGCAGGGGAGCACGCATCGGGACCTCAAACTGAGCAACGTACTCATCAGCAGCGACGGGACGGCCAAGCTAGTGGATTTTGGTCTGGCGGCAGTGGACGAGTATCTTGAGGCTACTTTGCCGGAGGTTCCCGCGAATGCCAGAGCCATTGATTATGCGGCCCTTGAGAAAGCCACTGGCGTACCGCGCAACGATCCTCGGAGCGACATCTACTTTGCCGGGTGCATGTATTACCACATGTTGACGGGTGATCCACCGCTTTCGGAAACCAAGGACCGAATGAAGCGGCTGAGCCGTTCGCGATTTTTTGAAGTGGTGCCCATTCAGGAGCGTGATCCCACGGTTCCCAAAATTGTGGCGGGGATCATCAACAAGGCTATGGCACTGGATGCCTCAGCACGCTATCAAACCCCGGCAGATATGCTTTTTGATCTCAAGCTGGCGGCGAAGCGACTGGCCCAGGGCGATACCGATGTGGACCTCCTGACGGCGAAAAAAACCAATGACGATAAGACGTCTGCCACTGTTCTGGTGGTGGAACCAAATGTCGAAATGCAGAATATACTACGGGAGGGCCTGAAGAAACTAGGATATCGGGTCCTCATTATCTCCAATCCGCAGCGGGCCCTCGACCGGATCAAAGAGGAAAATGACGAAATCGATTGCGTTATCATCAATGCCACGGAATTGGGAGAAGCCGCAGTGACGGCTTTCAATCAAATTGGAGATGATCCGCGGACCTACCTTATCCCCGCTATCCTGCTTCTTGACGAGCCCCAGCGCGACATGCTGGCCATGACAAATCGCGCCGACCACCGCCGGGTGGTATCGCTTCCCGTCACGATGAAGCAGCTTCGTGCCCTCGTTACAGAGTTGGTGGACAGGCAGCGCGACCTGGCCAGGTAGCGATTGCGTTGGGCGTACGGACCACGTAAGCGGGCCCGTTGATTAAGCCCGGACCAATCTAAAAGTGCTGAAACCGCAAGTTGGAATCGGGCAAAAGGGACTTTCGGCAAGAAAAAACCCGGCCGTGTGCCGGGGCCAAAAATTAATTTTTAAAGGCTTGTGTTCACATCAATTCTGAGTCGGTAACTGAGGGCTAGTAACATCGGCATTGCCCTCAACGCAGGTGGATGGCTCTTCTGGAGATTTGGAGCACGTTGGCATTTTGGAATCATCTTCCATGGCGCCTCCACCATCACCGGCAGAAGAGGCCACCGTCGCGATCGGAGCAGTGGTACTTAGTGCCGATGGAGTATCAGGCTCTTCCGGACTGCCCTCAGAAGCACGAGTGGGTTGGACCGGTGGCCGCGGGCGCTTTTCGTACCCAAGTTTTTTGAGCACCTCGAGAATTTCGCTGCAAGTGGGAAACATCCTTCCGCTGGCCCGTTTGTATTCGTCGAGGGCCCGCATGAACTCGATTTCTTCCGGGGTGTAATCTCGCTCGCAGGTGGTGGGGTCGATCTGGCGCCTGCGAGGAACTTTCGCACGACGTTCCAGTTGCCGCCGCTCCACGGGAACAGGGATGTTCTGCTGACGGCGATCCGTGCCGCTTCGCCGATCGGGCAATCGACGCCGATCGATGGTCACGATCATCGGATCGCTCGGGGATTGATCCGAGGTTGTTTCGGGCTGTGCCGTGACCCCGTGACTTTTTGGCGTGGAACTGCTCGTAGCAGGTGGTTGTTCCGTGGGATCGTCCGCTTTGGTGGGGCCGGGACCTGATTTGCGTTTTCTGGAGGAAGAGACAACTTCAGAACTCGACTGCGTCTTGTTGGCTGTAGTTCGCTTGACAGATGGGCTCTTTTTCCCAATGGTTTTTCGCGCCTTCGAATCCTTCGAATGCTTTGTCTTGACCACTGTTGCGACCTCCTTAACTCGGATTCTTGTGTGGAAAGACTCAAGTTGCCGCAAGATGGTTGACAACAAATGCAGTACAAATTCAGAACTCAAACAGCGGCACCGTCAGTAGTCTGTCCTTCAGCGGCCCTGCACCGGTCCGGAAGTGAGTTCTCGCTGGTCACAGGGGCAGATCGGGCGGGCCAAAACTGGGATGGCTGGCCGGCATGTTCGTGCTCGGCCAAAAACGGAAGGGTTAAAAAGGCAACCGCCGCGCGGTGCCGCTCTGTCGCGGCCGCTGCCTCTCATCGGGCCTGGCAAAGTTTTCCGTCAGGGAAATATAACACACAGGCGTTGAGTGTGCGGAACGGGAAAAGCCTGACGGCTGTTTTTCTGGTCGGGACTTGCCCACAAACTCTTCCGAACGCGAAAAGTCAGCACCGCTCACACAACCGGATCGGCCTGGATCGGATGCAGCGAAAAACTTTCCAATGAAGCGGGGCGGCTCACGGCGCAAATGGACCGCAGACTACTGGGTACGTCGCAGAAAGTGCAAACAAAAAAGGGCGGCCATCCAGATGACGACCGCCCCACAACTGCTCTTGGCGTGCAATACTTTTGATGCCAATTCACCTCATGGAGATGTGGTGAGATCCAAGTTGATCTCGTTGGATCCAGGTTTGACTTCCCGGACGAGCGTGGTGTTCGTATTGTACTTGGCGGGGATTTTTTCTTGGAAAACAGGTGCGCGGCTGCTATCCTCCCCGCCGTACTGGTATGAGGGGTCATCCGAAGAAACGGCGCCAGCTCCCGTTTGGGTCGGAGGTTGGGACCTTACGGAAACTTTATGTTGTCCCACTACCGCGCCCTTTCCGAGCTGACAGGCCAGCTCGTACTCGCCATTGGCGTTTGTGACGCCGGTCGAGGCAGGGCCGCCCGCAACCGGTGTAAACGTCACAATGGCATTGGCCAGCGGTTGACCATCCAGCGTCACTTTGCCCTTGACCGAGGCCAGTCGGGGACCTTTAGCCCCGCACCCTGCAAGGAAGAGCATCGTTAGGACGCACGCCGTTGTCCACGCGAATCGCGCCATAAGAATGACCTCCCAGAAACTGAAAATCTCCTCATCCCACGTACCCGGGGAAAAGTTCGAGAATACTTCCCCTGTGGCGACGGCCCCCATCACGGTACCGCGACGGCCTCTCCACCGCCGCAACTGCCCAGCGCTCCCCAAACACCCCAGGGCGATGGCCGATTGCCTGGATCAGGCACGTCATCGATGGCCTGATTCCCCACGTCGATCGTCTGGCTGATGAATCGCACCGCGCCATCTGCCATGGCGACGTTCACTCCACCGGGATGGTAGCTGGAGGCCGTTCCCATATGTTCGTTACCATCGACGCTTCCCCAGTGACAGCTTGGGCCGTTCGGGGCCACCATGGTAGCAAAACCGCAGAAATAGGGCCGACCATCCCAGGCCCGACCACCCGTTGGCCGAAAGTCGGCACGCACCGGCGGTGTGATCTTTTTCGGATTAGTAGGATCGATTCGAGCCAAGCAGGCGGCTGGGTTCCAGGATTGCATGAGTAATGCCACGCCACCCAACACGTCGTCCGGGTAACCACCCGCTACCATCTCGCCCAGCATCACCGTGTTGGAAGTTCCGTCGGTGACGTACTCCGTGCCGATCCAGCGTTCACACTGGAAAATTCCTCGATTCTGGCGATAGTTCTGGTCCGGCCGAAAATGATTCTGATGGTAGTCGTCCCCCACACATGCCTTGTAATTCAACCGTGCCGGGCTCTCCGCACGGTTGGGGATGGGCTGATCGGAAGGGCAGGTGTAGCTTGCTATGTCTTTCCGCCACCAATCACGGACAAACGGTCCCCAAGTGGGATGGTTGGGGTCAGTGGTCCAAGGCTCGGGCAGCATCGCCGGAGATTTTGCTTGTGTCATGATCGCGTCGTAGAGAGGCTTTTCTTCAATGTACGGGAGGATCATCATCGACCAGGCGTAATAGCGACCACGGCAGGTGCGAACACCAAGAGCTGGGAAGACTTTGTACGTATCGTGGTAGTTGTGAATTCCCAACGCAACCTGCTTCATATTGTTAGTGCACTGGCTTCTGCGGGCTGCTTCTCTCGCCGCCTGCACGGCGGGCAAAAGCAGGGCGATTAAAATTCCAATAATGGCAATGACTACTAATAGTTCCACGAGTGTGAATGCGGATCTCCTGTTCCTCATGATTGGTCCTCCAATTACCTCGAAATGATTTAACACAATGCGAACGTAAATTCGTCAATGTAGCAAAGTCGTCGCGCTTTGCAAGTTCACAATTTATTCTGTTTTGGCGCTTCGTAGCCCGCAACAATTTTGCAAGACTGGGCTCGCTGACATTCGCCCTGCCCGACATGAGAAGAGGAACAACATCTCGCACCGAGCCCGTTTATACCACTATGGAGTGGTAGAGTCTAACCAATGAGTAGCATATACGTTTTTCTCAGTCGTTGGCTTTGTTGACTTCTTGAAAAACGTAGTTATAAATAAGGTGACCTTGCAGGTTTGAGGGATTGCGCTGAAATTGTGCGATGTGCCTGGTGGGTCGCCTGTCTGCAGAGGAGTTGCATCATGCGGTGGTCGATTCTGGGCGCGGTTGTGGCAGCTCTTGCGGCGTCAGGGCTCGTTTGGGCAAGTCCTTTTGAATGGGCCCCGGAAGAATATCAGCCGTGGTCGAGCGGTTTTCCATATCAACGCAACGTTGATCTTACGTTTGACGTCTCTCCAGTTGATCCACCCGGTCCCAGTGGCTCTGGAATTCCGGGTGCCCACTACGAGGGCTCAGCCGACGCCTGGCTTTCGGCGAGTGATTTTGTCACTTTCTCCGGTTCATTCCAGTGGTACAGTTCAGTCGCTGGCTTACCTTTGACCGGTCTGGTTGGCATCGACAACCGAGGAGGGGTTGCGCCACGTAATGGCCAGATGGTCATCCATTTGGACAACATTCCCTCGCTTACTGGCCAAAAGCGGATCTGGATTGAATGGGACTATGTCGTGTCCGCGCAGAATATCCCATCGAGTTTCTTTATTGCGGATTCGCTCGGTCATTTGCCTGCTCAGCAATGGGTGAGTCAGGCGCGCCAAGTCAACGGTGTGTGGCGACAGAATTTGTGGTTCCAATTGGAGCCGAATCCCCTGTGGGAGGAAATTACTCTGGTGTTGCCCTTTGTACCCGTCGGGCAGTACTTTCTCGTCGATCGATTCCACGTGGCGACGGAATGCATTCCTGAGCCGGCCTCTGTGACTTTAGCATTACTGGGGGCATTTGGCCTTATCTGGGCTGGCCGAAAACGCAGCAAGACGGCGTTGCAAAATTAAACTCTGTTCGCCGTCGAAATTGAGTGGTCTGCAGCACCCCGCCTTCGACGCGGGGTTTTCTTTTTGGGACGACAGGCACGCAGGATGTCCCCGACCCATGCTGGACAGCCGGGAGGACCTGCGTCAAAATAACGGCGGCCTGGACTTCGCGACTGTTTGGCTCGACCTTGCAACCTGAGATTGGGAAACGGGCGGGCCGGATGGTCCTCGCCCCCTGCCCGGTTGTACCCAAGTTCTGTTGTGATGCTGGTTCGTGGGAGGCTCGCCGATGCGTCGTATCCGGAAGATTTTTCCCGCCCTTGTTTGGCTAGCTTGGGGAGTTTTTGCAGCCGTCGCTGTGGGTGAACCGTCACCGGCCGATTTTATTTCTCGCTTTGATCGAGACAAGGACGGCAAACTCACTCGGGAAGAAGCGCCGCCACCGATTGCACAAAACTTTGCGCGAATCGACTCCAATAACGACGGCCTGGTGGATCCTGACGAGATTGCGGCGTTTCGCCAGCGTGTGGTCCAGGCTGCGCGAGTACAAAACCAACCTGGTCAACCTCCGCGAGTTCCTGATTCAATCGATGCCATCTGGGACATTCCCTATGCCCAAACCGACCATCCCAGACAGCGGCTCGACTTGCTCCTGCCCAAGAAGCGGGCAAGTGATAAGCCGCTTCCCGTGGTGGTGGCGATTCACGGCGGCGCCTGGATGGGCGGTGATAAGCGTCAGGTTGTTGGGTGGCTTATCCCATTTGTGGCCAGTGGGCAATATGCTGGGGTGTCTGTGGGTTATCGATTGAGCCAGGATGCCACCTGGCCGGCCCAAATTTATGACTGCAAGGCCGCTCTTCGGTGGATTCGGGGAAACGCCAAAAAGTACAACCTGGATCGAGAGAAAATCGGAGTCATCGGATGGTCCGCAGGTGGACATCTTGTGGCCATGCTTGGAACCAGCGGCGGTGTGAAGGAACTGGAGGGGAATCTTGGAGAGTTTACCAGCGAGAGCAGCGGCGTCGCCTGCGTGGTGGATTTCTTCGGACCGACCGATTTTCTTACAATTGGCGACCATCCGAGTCAGATCAAGCACAACGCCCCAGATTCGCCGGAAGCGCGCCTGATCGGTGGTGCCATTCCCGATAATCCTGACAAAGCCCGTCAGGCATCCCCCATCACGTTCGTGTCTGAGGACGACCCGCCGTTCCTGTTGGTTCATGGGACCAAGGACCCTTTAGTGCCGCATCAGCAGTCCGTCATATTGCGGGATGCTCTGCGAAAAGCGGGTGTGCCCGCGTACCTGATCACTGTTGAAGATGGAGGTCATGGGGGCTTTAAGAATCCGGAAATAGAACGCATCGTGCATGCATTTTTCGATGCGCACCTGCGGGGAGTCCAACATGATTTTGAAGACAAGACATTACCCAACACGCCTTGATGAAAACGCACGCTGATGCTTCCGGGAGTCAGGTGATTATGAGAACGGCATCCTGTGCGTCGCAAATGGCGGTTTTTGTGATTGCGGGAGTTCTTCTTGGGGACTTTGCCAGAGCGGAGTCCCCAAGTGAAAAGCTATGGCCGTCAGCATTCGAAACGGGTCGTTTTCACTGGGTTGTGGGATCGCCCATTGTGGCCGCGAGAGAAAGCACGCCCCAGATGACTTATTTTTCGATCAAGGATCCTTCGGTGGTACGCTTCGAGGATCGTTGGCATTTGTTCTGCACAGTGCGGGGCAGGCCGAGGACGCACCAGGTGGAGTATCTGGCTTTGCGGGACTGGCAGGACAAGCAACCTCGGCGGAAGTTTCTCGAAATCACAGACGGCTACTACTGTGCACCGCAGGTGTTCTATTTTCGGCCGCACAAGAAGTGGTACCTGATCTATCAAACTTCAGACCCGAATCGCAAACCGGCGCTTCAGCCAGCGTTTTCCATAAACGAGCGGTTGGACGCCGTGGAGGGATGGACTCCACCAATTTTGCTCTTCCCGACCGGCCCGGAGGGCGTCCAACGGTGGATCGACTTTTGGGTCATCTGCGATGAGAAAAATGCCTACTTATTTTTCACGTCATTGGACGGGCAATTCTGGCGTTCCGAAACTTCACTGGGGGAATTTCCCCACGGGTGGAGCCAACCAAAAGTGGTACTTCGGGCGGATATTTTCGAAGCCGCGCATGTGTATCGTCTGAAGGGCTTGCCGCTCTACCTTGCGATCATCGAGGCCCAAAATGGTAGCCGCCGATACTATAAGGCCTATTTGGCTGATCGATTGGATGGTGAATGGCGTCCCCTGGCAGCCGAGCGTGAAAAGCCCTTCCTGGGACCGCAGAACGTGATGTTCCGCGGAGAGCACTGGTGCGACTCGTTTAGTCATGGCGAATTGATCCGCGAGGGGATTGACGAGCGGATGGAAGTGAATCCCAATCGGCTGGAAATGCTGTTTCAGGGGGTGAGCGATGAGGAAATGCGAGGAAAGGTGTACGGGGAAATCCCCTGGCGACTAGGATTGGCGGTGCAGCAGTTGCCAGTGACTCGTGACAACCGCTGATTAGGAAAAAGGTACCTAGTCATAGCAATGAACATCGCAGTTCTACAATTCTGTAGTATGTCTTCACCTGAGTTGAGCACTTATTTAGTGCCTGTTTGTCATAGGCGTGGGAGGCGAGCCAACAATGCGCAACCAAATGACCTTTGCCGTTATTTTGGTCTTCTGTGTGTTGATTCCCGGCAGCGCCTCGTCGGCGGAAATGGGACGGCTGCGCTATCCACCGGAAATGCCGGGTGCAGAGGCCAAGGTTTACAAAAAAGTTAATAATGTCGAGTTGAAGCTCTACATCTACAAGCCTGCGGACTGGAAACCCACTGACCGTCGCTCAGCCATTGTGTTCTTTTTTGGGGGCGGCTGGCAGAGTGGAAGCCCCGCACAATTTCGCCCGCAATGTGAGTATTTTGCGTCCCGGGGTATGGTAGCCATGGCTGCCGACTATCGCGTGGGCAGTCGCCATAACGCGAAGGTGGCGGACTGCGTGGCAGACGCCAAATCTGCGATTCGGTGGGTCCGGCAGCACGCCGCCGAGTTGGGGGTGGACTCGCAGAAGATCGTGGCTTCCGGAGGATCTGCCGGAGGACATCTGGCGGCGTGTACGGTTATGGTTCCGGATCTGGAAGCTCCTGACGAGGATCACACGATAAGCTCACAGGCCAATGCCGCGATCTTGTTCAATCCGGTGCTGATTCTCAGTCGAGAAGGTTTGTCGGACCGTGTGCCGCGCCAGGATTTGGAGGAACGACTGCGGGAAAGGTTCGGTACTGAGCCCAAAGCTGTGTCACCCTATCATCACATCCATCCGGGCCTGCCTCCCATGATCATTTTCCATGGAACTGCTGACACCACTGTTCCATTCGAGACCATCCGGCTTTTTGCGGAGGCCATGAAAAAGGCAGGCAATCGATGCGAGCTGGTGCCGTTCGAGGGGGCCGGCCATGGGTTCTTTAATTTCGGACGGGGTGACAACTCGGCCTATCAGAAAACACTGGAACTGGCAGATAAATTCCTGGTGGAGATTGGTTTCCTAGCTCCGAAGAGGCAGTCTGAACCGTAGTCCGCTATCCTGATGACCGGCCTGGGTCAGATCCTCAGTCAAGCCGGGAACTCTCGGCATGGGAGGAAAGACGTGAAGAAACTGGTGCTTGGCGTCTTTGTGGCAGTTTTCGGGGCTACCGGAGCGGCTGCGGAATCCCCATCTGGAGTGCCGGCATGTCTTCCGTGTCAGAATCTGGTGGTCAATTCCGGTTTTACCGGATGGAGTGAGAAAGGACCGCCGCACTGGGAGGTTTGGGAGCCGAGTCTGCCTGGCACAGCTTGCCGATTTCGCCCGGACAGCGATGGTGTTCTGGTTGATGCGCCAGAGCGGCCATTCGCGGTGGGCGGTTTGAAACAGGTGATCTCCGGAATCGAAGCCGGTCAGTATTACGCGGTGGAGGCTACTGGCCAGATCCGTCGTTGTGAAGCACCTTGGCAAATTGTGCTGGTGAGGGTGACCTTCACAAAGAAAGGCCAACCGACCCATCCAGCTGGCTGGCTGGTTGCCGGTCCTTTTTTAACGCCTCTGGGAGCTGCATCCGGTAGCTGGCGGTTTCGGTTTGCGGATGTCTTGGAAGCGGATGGAGGGGCGGACGGAGCGGTCATCTCTCTGGATGTCAAATGGCCGCGGGGAGCCGAGGTCCTTTGGCAAAGCGTGACCATGCGCCCTACCGCCCCGCCGCCTCCGCGCAAAGTGAAGGTGGGGACGGTCTATCTCCGTCCCCGCAGCAGCACGCCGGAGAAAAACCTCGATCTGTTCTGCGCCCAGCTGGATGAAGCGGGAAAACTGGGGCTGGATATCGTATGCCTGGGGGAAGCGATCACGCTGGTGGGCACCAGTAAGTCGGCCGCCGATGTGCTTGAGCCTATCCCGGGGCCGTCCACTCAACGGTTGGGGGAAGCTGCCCGGCGGAACCATCTTTGGGTTGTGGCGGGGCTGTACGAGATCGACGGCCAAACGCCGTACAATACGGCCGTCCTCATTAACAGGCAGGGAGAGGTGGTGGGCAAGTACCGCAAGGTTCATCTGCCCCGTGAGGAATGGACGAAAGGTTTTACGCCGGGGATGGATTATCCCGTCTTCGACACGGAATTCGGCAGGATTGCCATCCAGATCTGTTACGACTGGTTCTTTCCTGAGGTGGCCACAATTTGGCGGTTGAAGGGGGCCGAAATCGTCTTCGCGCCCACCTGGGGTACGACTTTCCCCGACCAGGATGGCCGTGCCGAGGGAGAAACCGTATTTCGTGTTCGAGCACGGGACGCGGGTGTCTATCTGGTACCATCGGTCTATGATGGCAATAGCATGATCATTGATCCAATGGGACGTATCCTCGCCTCCAGCGCCGGCAAAGAGGGGTTGGTCTGGGCAGAAATCGACCTGAACAAACGGGAAAGGCTGCCCTGGGTGGGATGGTGGCGAAGTATCGGGCCACGCCATCGCGTCATTCCGAGTTATGGTCCATTACTGGATCGGGGCGAAGTCTCACCGTGAAAGCCAGGCCACACGCCAATCGCCGTCATCTCTATAATGAAGGCTGACCGGGCTTCGGTTCGTGGTGGCTGATGGCATCCGTTTTTAGTTTGAGATTCCGGGTAGAATGCTATGATTCATTTTTCCAGAATTGGCACGAGAGAATGCTTGCGGTTTTGGTGCCTTCTTCTCCTCTTTGCGTTTGGCATCTCGGCAGGTGGAATAGTTCAGGGCAGTGGGGCGCACGATGCGGGATTCGTCGCCTCGTTGCACTCCATCACCCGGGATGAATTGCTCACTCATGAGGCAATCCTGGCCAGCGATGAGCTGGAGGGGCGAGAGGCGGGAACACCGGGCAATGAGATGGCGGCCCAGTACATCGTCTCGGCGCTGGAACATTATGGGCTGCGGCCTGCCGGTACCGAAGGCTTCTATCAGCCGTTTGGTGACGGGTTTCATAACGTGATCGGGGAGCTGCCTGGAAGCGATCCGTCGCGACGAAGTGAGTACATCATTTTAGGTGCGCACTATGACCACGTGGGCTACGGAACGCGGCGAAACGTGCGGGACCAGCCGGGGCAGGTCCATAACGGGGCTGATGATAACGCAAGTGGGACGTGTGCGCTCCTGGAAATCGCGCAAGCGTGCACCCTTCTTCCACAATCTCCGCGACGTTCGCTCCTGTTTGTGTTCTTCGACGCGGAAGAGAAAGGCTTGCTGGGGTCCAAACACTGGGTGGCCCATCCTACCCGGCCTCTCGAGCAGCTCAAACTGATGGTGAACATGGACATGATCGGACGCCTGCGGATGGATCGCGTGGAGGTATATGGGTGGCGCAGTGCGCCGGGATTGCGTCCGATTGTAAGCCGTGCCAACCGCGCGTATGGCTTCGATCTTGAGTTTTCCTGGATGAACCGTTCCGATTCCGATCATGCGCCCTTTTTCTGGCGGTCAATTCCCGTGCTCCTTTTTCACACCGGTCTGCACGAGGATTATCACAAGGCGAGTGATGACGTGGATAAGCTCAATTTGGAGGGCATGGAGCGCATTGCACGGTGGGTGTTCCAGATGACCTACGACCTGGCGAATGCGGACAACCTGCCGTGTTTTCGCTCTGGGGTTACCGAAGAGTCCGAAACGAGGCGCCGTGAGATTTTGGAATCTCCACCCAACTGGCGGAATCGCTTAGGCCTCTCTGTGGAACGCTATCCCTTGCCGGGCAACGATGTAACGCCGGTAGTCCTGCGGGTGTCGAAGGTTTTGTTCGATAGCCCCGCGGCAAAAGCTGGAATTGAGCCGGGGGATTGGATTCTGGCGGTCAACGGGCAACCGATCACAGAGGTGGAGGATTTTCTCACTGCCACGCTGCTGACTTCCCACCGGGAAATTCGTCTAACTCTGCGATCGCATCACGGGGAAGATCCACCCATTGAGAAAACGGTAACCGTGGAAGGGCCACCAATCAAACTGGGCGTGCAGTGGATGAAGGACGAGGCGGTGCCTAACGCGGTCATGATTACCCATGTCCTCAAAGGTACCCCCGCCGATTGGGCGGGATTGGAGCCGGGCGACTATATTTACAGTGTCAACGGGGATCCTGTTGACCCGGATCGATTCGAAGAAATGATTCAGGAAGCCACGCTCTCGATGACGCTGGAGGTCGAGCATCGAGGGAGAATTCGAGTTATTCAAGTGCCGCCTGCGGGTGCCAAGACGACCTCCTTGATGCCAGGTCTGGATCACGTGTTGGGTGTTCGGGCAACAGAAACAGCAATCAGCAATTTCTATCCGGGAAAGCGCGCTAGCCAATTCACGACTCTTTATTGCGATGGGACGAGCAACGTTGCTCTGAGTCCCTGATCTTGCGCCGGTTGAGGTTTGTCGTCCCGGTGGTTCCAGGGCCGGTTGCAGAGCGGAAAAAAGTGGTCTTACTGGTTTGTTTGATAAAACCGGTTTATCCCGAGTGCGCAGCAGCAAGTTCAGAACGTCCATCAGGTTGCCGCTCGGTGCGCTGTCCGAAAAAGCCCGGTCTTTGTGCTTTCCTCTTCAGTTGGCGATATGACTCGTACAAGGCTCACCGCCGTGATGTCCGTGCCGGGCGGTATTCTTCGAGACTTGTTGAAGGTCAATAAGTGCACACGCCGAGAGGTGAACTAGCGAGGATTGTCGGCACCACCGGGTAAGTGGTGGGGCAGTGTCAAAATTTGCCGCCGTGGGATGCCGGATGACCAGGAGCGCCAGCATCCCTGGGCGGGTAGTGCGTGTCGAAGTGCGGCGAGCGTCATCGCTGGAGTGATTGATGGTTGTGCGAATTCTTGGATGAAATCCCATGGTGCGGCCCCCGCTCTCCTCCGATTTGCGTGATTCAGACCGGTGGCAGGAAGGGGTGCCTTCACAAAATTCGTCGGAGGAATATTCCTCGGGAGACTTGTGGTTTCCCACTTTCGCTGATCTGTTCCCCAAAAAAAATCCATCTTGGAGTGTGGTGGCCATGGGAGCGGGGCTCACGGGGCTTCTTGTGGCTGCTTACCGGGGATTGGGATGTTCCCAACCACTTTGGATTTCGCAGCCCTTACCGGCGTTTGGGCTGGAAGGACCAGGGAATCTTGCCAGTTGGGTTTCCACGCTGGTCCTCACATGGACGGCGGTGGCCAGTTTGCTCATTTGGTGGACCCTTCATGCCAGTGAAACACCCCGGGGAGGGAGCTGGCTGCTCGCGGCTGTCTGGTGGTTCTATCTTGGACTAGACGAGTCGGCGGGCATTCATCTAACTGTTGGACCTATTCTCCATGAACTGTTTGGAGTGAATAACCCCGCATCCCCGTGGTGGTGGGTCGTTCCGTACTGTTTCGTCTTCTGTGCCCTTTTGACCCGTTTGACGATGGATTTGCGATACTCCGGGTGGGCTAGTTTCTGGATGACACTTGCGGTGGCGCTGTACGGCTGCTCGGGGCTCATTCAAACGGGGCTCATTCCCGATAATGCGGTCCCTGTCGAGGGAGTCATTGCTGAAGAAGTGGGGGAGTTGCTGGGACACTGGTGCCTGCTGTTGGCCGTGCTGAGCTTCGGCCGAGACACATTGTGCCGCATCCTCGAGGAATGCAATGACGTCGATCAAATCAGTGATTCCATTGATGAAGCCCCCCGTGACGAATCGCCGGAGGCCGCTGTGAGTGTTGCTCGAAGCCCTCAAAGCCTGCCGGGAGCCGACAACAGAACGCCGTCGGATTACCTAATCATCCATCCCCCTCACGGTCAGGGGCCACCTGTTGCAGTACCTCGAGAAGTGAAACGAGTCACGCGGAGAAGAGCTCGAACAACCAGCTCCTGTTCCGGCCGTCGATCCGATCTGGACCTGCCGCGGCCATTAGCGGGACCGCTTCCGCGATCCTCGCCGAGCAGCCGCACCTCGCCTGCCGAAGTGTCACCTTCTCCGCCGACGCAATTCCAATCTGGGGATGCTTCAGACCCACGCGCGGCGATGCCTTCCACGATATCCCCAGGTTCGACCAATGGCCCGATGAATGCCTTTCTGGCCGGGATGGCGTATGCAGAAGCACGGCAGGCAGGAGTGGTGACTCCTTCACCGACCGGCTCGACTCTGCCGAACACAACCGCTACGGTGGCACAGAAACGCCCCGGCCAGGTTGATGCCCGAGCAATTTCAGCGTCCGGACCCCTTGGCGGGGGTGCACCGTCCGTTTCGTCCCCGATTATGGGGAAGGCCGCTCATCAAACATACTCGCAGCCGATTGACCCCGCATCATCGTCCGGCAGTGGCACGAGTACATCCCCGACGAGCCAGGGCATGACGGGCCAATCGGGTTCCCGAGAAACTTCGGGTACGTCGACTTCTGTGCCCCAACTGCCAGCCCGACGGTTGACAAAGGAAGAAAAAAAGCGACTGAAGCAACTCTACAAGCAAAAGATGGCCCAAATCGAAGGCGATTAAATCTGCTACTTTGTGCAACTGTCCTAAGTCTCGTCTTTTATGCGGATTGCGTGGATAGTTTTTGCCTTGTGGGGTTTCCAAAAAGGGGCTAGAATTGCCTCCAATGTTAGTTTTTTTGCAAAACGGTGCTCTGGTAGCACTGGGTGTGATTATCTGCACATGCCACGGAGGGTGGAGTGTTGACGAGTTCTCGCATCTATTTCGGACTCGCTCTTGTTCTGGCGGGCAGCGTTTTCTTCGTAAATCTGGGTCAGGCTCGATTGTGGGATCGGGATGAGCCCCGCAATGCCGGCTGTGCCCGAGAGATGCTAGAAAGGCATGACTGGGTGGTCCCGGTTTTCAACGGAGAATTGAGGGACCATAAGCCGGTGCTGCTCTACTGGTTCATGATGCTGGCGTACAGCGTTTTCGGAATCAATGAGTTTGCCGCCCGATTTTTTTCAGCCCTTTTTGGACTGGGGACGGTGGCCATCACGTACGATCTGGGACGGCGTGCGTTTCGACCAGAGGTCGGGTTTTGGGCCGCTCTCATGCTGGCTACCTGTATGATGTTTCCGGTAGCCGCCCGTGCTGCCACTCCGGACTCAGTGCTCATTTTCTTTTCCACGGCGGCCTTGTGGCTCTACGCTCAGGGATACGTGCTGGCACCGTCGGGCGCCGGGGCAAGCCGCTCGGGAACTGGCCTGGTGTTGGCTAGTTATGCTTCGATGGGGTTAGCGGTACTCGCCAAGGGGCCCATCGGTTTTCTGCTTCCGGCGGGGATCATCGGCCTGTATCACATGGTCGAAGAGCCACTGCCGCGCGGGGACGGGCTGCCTCGTTTTGCACGATGGCTGGCTGGAATCCGGGAGTTGCTGCATCCTGCGCGCATTCTTGCTGCGGTACGGAAGATGTTTCTCCTTCCGGGACTTCTCGTGACGCTCGCGGTGGCCATGCCGTGGTATATTTGGGTCGGAATGCGAACCAACGGAGAATGGTTGAAAGGGTTTTTCTTAACGCACAACGTCGGCCGATTTCTTCATCCCATGGAAGACCATTCAGGGCCAATTTTCTACTATCCCTTGGTCCTATTTGCCTGTTTTTTTCCGTGGGCACTTTTTTTGATTTCAGCTTTGGCGCAGGGAATCAAGACGGCCCAATCCACAAAGCCGCCGGGAAGGTTTATGAGATTTCTGTTGATTTGGGCCGCTGTTTACATCGTCTTTTTCTCTTTAGCGGGGACCAAGCTTCCCAATTACATCACGCCTTCTTTGCCGGCTTTCGCGCTTGTGACCGCGTGGTGGCTCGATGCATGGCTGAGAGGATCCGAGAGCAATCGTCGTTCCCCTTATGCAGTGGCGTGGATCCTGACTGGGTCTGGGCTCGTCATAGCAGTGGCTATTCCCATAGCGGCCCACATTTTTCTACCCGGCGAGGAGATCCTGGGAATTCTTGGGCTGGTCTGGTTGGCAGGAGGAGTTGCCTGCTTGCTGGCACTGCGTCGCGGGCAAAGGCTGGGCTTCATGGTGGCGCTGGCTACGGCGGCATGGGTGTTTGTTGTGGGGCTTTTTGGAGTCGCGGCCGTACGAGTGTCCTGCCATCAGCGGTTTGATTATCTCGCCGACATTCTGCGCGAACTCCGAACCTCTTCGCAGGAGCCGGTCACGGTGGCCGCCTATGATTCACTGGAGCCAAGCTGGGTGTTTTACCTGGGACAGCCTATCCAGTTCCTACCCGCCTCACAGGGACCAGACCGAATTAGGGATTTGGCTAAGAGCGGGGATTTCTGCTTGCTCGTAACCCGAAAGCGCTACGAGCAAATCTGTGAAAAATTGGGGAGAGATCTCGTCCCCATCGCTGGGGTTCCCTACTTCCTCAAAAAGCACGAGGAGATCCTACTGTTGGGAACTTCGGAGGTTCTCGCGAAACTGGACCAGCCAGCCGCCAGGTCGGGGCCCGACCATACGGCAGAGGCCGCCCCAGCCGGAGGAACGGTACACCGTCGCTGATCGGACACACTCTGCTGGTGCGACCGCGTCCAAAGCGTGGGCAGCATCGCCTCGCAATATGAATCGGAAACGGCCGTTCTTTGATCAAATCTTGTCGATTGGGTAAACTAGAAAAGTAACCAGCTATTCTCATGGTTACAAGAAGTGATTGTCCACCCTCATCCTGGTTTCTGAGTGCCGGGTGAACCAACAAGATCAAGCTGAGGAAGGGCCAGCCGTTTTGGTGGGATTTCCTATTCCCGTAAACCAGGCGAGACGCGTTTGCGGCCAACATGTGGCAGCGGAGTGGGCCCTCCGCAGGCTTGGGTTGTGGCCTGTTGTTTTCTTTGTGGCGATGGGCGTGTTGGCCCTGGCAGCGGGTTTGCGTGCAGCCGTCGCGCAACAATCGACGAGTAGTGTCTTATCGGGTTGGATGACGGAACCTCCGATGGAGATCCCACAGCAGGTGCCGCCACCAGCAACCAGTCAGACTGGCCAGAGCGGCGCTCCTTCCTCGGCGAATGCACCCCAGAGCACTTCGGCAACAGAAACCGGCCAACCCGGGGCCGCGGCGGGAACATCGCCACCGGTTTCCCAGCCAAGCCCGCCCGCAGTCGAAGAAGTGAAGCCAGAGCAAATTTACCTGCGTGACTCGGACGGCAGCCTGAAGCTCATGCTGGGTTGGACAATGGCCCAATTCGAGGAACTGGTTCGCCTTCGTGACGCCCTCGAACAACGGTCTCGTCCGCCTGCCTATGCTCTGGAAGGGGTGAACATCACGGGCAAAGCTTTCGATCACTACGCAGAGCTTTTCATCGAGTGTAAAGTCCGTATTCTCACAGACACGCCGGTGCGGGTTCCCTTGGGACTGGAGCAGATTATCCTTCGAGAGATTCCGCGTCGGGCGGATGGAAGCCAGTTACTCATTTTTCGCAACCAAAATGATGGCGGTTATGTCGTGTTTCTTCAGGGGAAGAAGGACTCTCTTGAAGACATCACACTCCAAGCCTGGGTCCCTGTGGTTCAAAACGGGAACGATCGTCGACTTGTGCTCACTGTACCGGAAACCCCCGTCTCCGAGTTGGAGCTCGAGCTTCCTGTCGAAAACCCAGGCCTGACGGTCGGCCCCGGGACGACGCTGGTGGGAACAGAAACGACGGCTGCTAAGACCACCCGGGTGAAAGTTGCTGGTTTGGGACCAGGATTCGAATTGGCGTGGCATGGCGAAGCGACGCCAGAGAAGGAAAAACCGCCCATCCTGGAAAGTGCTGGGCTGGTCCTCATCCGCACGAGCGGGACAAATCTCGAGTTCGACGCGCGACTGACCCTTCGCACTTACACCACGCCGTTTGATCGAGTGCGCATCCGTTTGCCGCAGGGAGCGGCTTTGCTGCCCACGAACACTTCCGGCTATACGGTCACGGAAGTCAGTGGGAATTCAGAGGAAGGGGGCTTCGGCCGAGTGGTGGAAGTGAGTTTTCCAAAAAAGGTGACTGGGCCTGTGGAAGTCCGACTGAATGCCCGGCGGCCCGTGGATTCCCACGATTGGATGAATCTGGGCGGGTTCTCCGTCGAGAATGCCGTGCGCCAGTGGGGATACCTGGCAGTGGTGGTAACGGCCGACCAGACAATTATTTGGGGCAACTTAGTGGGTGTCCGTCAGATTGCGCGTCTGCCCAACACTCAAGAAGCGATCGAAGCCACAGGGAGTTTTGAGTATTATTCCCAGCCCTACACACTCGCCATCAAGGTGGTACCGCGTTTGAGCACGTTGTCCGTTTCGCCCCAATACCGGGTTGACTTCTCATCCACGGAACTGCTGCTGCAGGGTACGCTGAGTTGTGAAGTCCGCGGGGGAGAAGTGTCCACGATCGACTTGGACAGCTCTGGATGGCAGATTTCTGAAGTGACGCTTCGAGGGGAAGATCTCCCGCTCGTTCTCTCGCAGTCGGAAGGCTCTGTCACCACCATTGCCTTACCCCGGCGGATGTCGGGCAAATTCGAAATCAGCTTCAAAGCGCGCCAAGATGCGCCGCCACGAGGCGAGGTTTTTCGGTTGGCCTTTCCGCGCGTGAAAGCTTCCCGCATTCAGCCGGCGGAGCTGATCCTAGTGGCTGCACCGAACATTGATCTCCGACCTCATCCGCAGGAAAGTGAAGGAGTCATGACGGCGGCAGTATCTGAAAGCAATCTTGCCGTCCCCAACGTGTTTGCATGGCGGCTGACGAGCCCCGGTGCGACCCTGGTCGCGGAGTGGGATAGTCGGCCCCGAGAAATAACCGTGGAAATGGAAACACGAGTCCAGGTGCAGGGGAATCAGGCGGAGATAGAACAGCGGCTGCGGTTTCAGGTGGCCTATCAGCCGTGGGCCGAGCCGTGGCGGTTGACCATACCACGGGATCTGGATGGTAAAGTGGTGGCTCTTCTCGATGGTCGGCCGGTGGAAATCAAAAAGGCTGTGGGATCCCCATCTGCGAATTCTTCACTCGGGGCATTGCAGGACGATGGCGCTTCGGAATACCTGGTGACTCCGCTCACCCCAGTATTGGGCGTTGTTGAACTCGTGCTTCGGTACTCGTATCCTTTTCCCACGGCTGAGGCGGAATCCTTGAGCTGGCGGTTACCCCTGATTGAGCCGCGTGACGGCCACCTCTTGCGGCATCGTTTGACGGTGACTCTCCCGTCAGGATGGCGGGTGGAGCGCATTAATTCGCCGTGGGAGGCGCGATCTGACATCGTGCCAGTGGGAATCAAGTCCGCGACATTGGAATTCGAGACGAATGCGCCCGTGGGCGAGGCCGCTATTTTGCTGAGGGCTTCGGAGATCGCGGGCACGCGCTCAGTTGTTGTGGAAAGACTTCTCATCCAATCACGAATGGACCGTAATATGCGGCAGGACCGCTGCGTGATGGAATTCCGCACCGCCCGATCCAATCTGCTGATCCGGCTGCCCCGTACCGTTCGTGGAGATGTGGCACAAATTTGGCTGGACGGACGGGCGGTTCAGTCGCGGGTTTCGGGGCGTTCCGAAGTGATAATACCTCTTACAGGCACGGAGGGAGAAGCAGGCTCCGGTCAGGACACGGTGCATCATCTAGAGATATGGTACGAACTACCCCGGTTTCGCAGCGATTGGGGGCGGACGCGTCTGGAATTACCACAGATTGAAGATCCCGTACTTTTGCGGTGGATGTATTGGGAAATTGTCCTTTTGCCGGATGAGCATATTGTGTGGACTTCGTCGCCGTTGACGATGGAATATCGCTGGAGCTGGTTGGGGTATTTTTGGGGACGGGTCCCTTCCCTTACAGAAGAACAACTGGAGCAATGGGCGGGGGTGAGCGAAGGCTGGCTCCATGTGCCCGTGCAGGCTAATCGCTATCTTTTCAGCAGTCTTCGCACCGTGAGTGCTGCAGATGTGTGGACATTTCGACGGTCATGGATCGTGGCCGTTTGCTCAGGGGCCGTTGTCTTGCTCGGATGGGGCTGGATTTATCTCAGCCGGTCCTGGAAGCGTCTGGTTACGTTGGGAGTGATTGGTTTTCTGATCGGCCTTGGGTTCCTGCGGCCAGATGTGGCCCTTCTAATGGCCGAAGCATCTGCTTTGGGGATCGGACTGGCCATCCTCTCCTGGTTTCTTTATCGTGCCGTGACACCTCCTCAACCATCTCGAGTGGCGATGAGCGGTTGGGGAGAGCGAACCTCGATGGACACGGTCGTTTGCCAGCGGAGTCTCGACGATAACGCGTGCACCGTACCTTCCGGGGAGAGTGCCACCCACAGTCACGCATAGCCGGGAGGAACGAGAGGCCATGCGCAGCGCGAGTTCACTGAGGTCGTCACAGGCAGGAAGGTCACACCTGGGGCGATGGTGTTGCGCACTCCTGGTCTTCTGGCTAACAATTTGTTCTTTTGGAGCGCTTGCCGAAGAGGCTGTCGTTTCTAGGACTCCAAACCCTGAAAAGGTTTTGGGACCGATTACTCCTCTGCGCTTCCGGCGTGTGTTCGTTCCCCAAGATCGACTCAACGAGATTCGAGATCCGGTGCCATATTTCCCGCTTAATGCTGCTGAATTCGAACAGATGATTTCCCGGGCCAATAGTCAAGCTGCGATCCGCGGCCAAAACGGGGAAATTGTCTCTGCGGTTTATCAGGCAGTCTTCAGGCAGGACAGTTTGGTGGGACTGGAAGGCGAGTGGGTGGTGGAGCTATCTTCTGCTGTTGAGCAGGCTTTTATTCCGCTGGGGCAGCCGAATATCGCGATTGGCGACGCCACTTGGTCCGATACCGGAGGTGTGAACGTTCCCATCCTCACCGATTCGCAGGGGCGGCTCGGGATGCTCGTCAATCGGTCGGGCAAGATTCATTTTCGATGGTCGGCACGCCGAGTATCGCCCACGGCCGACACATCGGCAACAAGGTTCACCCTCGTTTTTCCCCACGCTGTCACGAGCGAACTCCGTCTCATTATGACGGAACAATGGCAGGTCTCTGTCGAGAATGCGCTTCTTTTACCGATGGGGGCTGTCCCCGGAGAATTGCCGGGCTACCGCCTCATGTTCAGCGGGAATCAACCGATTTCCCTTCTTCTTACCCGACCAGAGAGTGAAGAAAGGAATAAGCCGCGATTGGTTTACCGTGAAAAGGTGGCATACGATTTAGCCCTCCACGGGTTGGAAGCGACCTGGGTGTGGGATGTGGACGTGCTCAATGACGGCGTTGAGGCCCTCTACCTTGAGTTGCCAAGCAGCCTCCAAATCGCAGAGGCGAAGCTCGGTGACACGCCGCTCTCCTGGACTGTGGGAATGACGGACGATGGTCGGCCGCACGGAGTTCGCCTGCAATTTCCCGAGCCTCTTCGCGGCCACGGACGCACACTTACGCTCCGCGGGATCCAGGGTCTACCACTTGATCAAACGGTGACGCTTCCCTCCCTTCTGCCGGAAAATGCGTTCTGGCTATCGCGCCACGCCACCGTGGTGCTTCGTCGTCCGCTTCGCCTTTATGACCTCCAACTGAGCGGGGCGCGTCTGAAACAGGTGGTCACCTTACCCACTGCGCCAGGTGATATGGGGCTGGAAATTGTTGGAGAGGCACCCACCTCGGAAATTCGCGTGCACTGCAAAATTGGGACGGGAGAATTGGAGGCCACCACTCTGGTGAACTGGATCTGGGACCAGGAAACTCTGAAGGCCCAGATGACAACGGCCGTTCGCAGCAGAGCTGGCGAAATATTTCAGTTTTGCCTCCCCATTCGGCATGGTTGGAGTGTCGAGGAGGTAACGGCAGCGCCCGAGGATATTGTGGACGATTGGCGATGGGATCCTCCTGCGGACGACTCCGGTAACGGGACTTTGACGATCTGCCTGCGAAAGCCCCTTGCGTCGGAGTCATCCGCTGTTTTCAATGTGGTTCTTTCCTCAAAATTGCTGGAAAATTGCGAGCGGCTCGACCTGCGTGAGATCATGCCGGTCGCTTCCCAGGGAGGATTTGCGAAACATCAGATGTATGGGGCGATCCGTCTGGCGACCTCGTTGCGCGAAAATTTTCAAATTGATGCTCATCCGCAGCTCCCCCTCGTTCCCCAAGCTGTGGTGGATTTTCTTCGGACGTGGGCGGTCCTACCCGGAAATGCGACCATATTCGAAATTGGCTTGCCTCCACCAAAGTGTGAGTTTCACCGAATAGCGCGGCCCCGGCGGTTTCTGGCTCAGATTTCGGGCACTCTTGGTTTCCGGGGTAAAGAACTAAGCGTCAGATACGAGGTCTCGATTCAACCTGACCAAACCGATGTGGATCGCATCCGCGTTTTTTGGACTGCCCCTTCCGGGCGATCAACCTGGCACTGGAAGTGGCGGGATAACGACGGCCGCGAAGTTGCTCTGCGAACTGAACCAGCTAACGACGCTCGCCTGAAAAATACTGCGGAGGTGTGCGAGGTATTGCTTCCTCGCGCCATTCGCGAACCGGTTACCCTGGTCGCCGAGCGAGACTGGCCCCTTGAGCCCGGTCCCGTCCCGTTGCCGATTCTTCCTGAAGCCGTTCGTTTTCAAGGGGTGCTCCATTTGGTGGGGACGACTAGTGGGGAGGACCTTACTGGCCTCCGCTGGACAACAAAGGGTTTGCGGACGGTCGCCGACGAGCAGGGCAAGCCGCCAGCTTTGCCCGTTTTTGCCAGTTACCGCTACGAGGGCGGCACCACCCTGGGGATCAACGAGCTGCCCGAGTTGTGTCTGTTTCTCGAGCGGGGAAAGGTGCCTCTTCCCGTTTGGGCGATCAGTGCAAACGTTGCGTTTCGCCTGGACTGTCATGGCACGCTCGAGCGATGGCACGTTTTCAAGATTTCGTGTCCGCAAGGAGGTCGTGCCATTTTCACGCGATCCGCGAACGAAGGGAATCCGCTGGAGATGGCGGTAACACTCGACGGCCAGGCGGTGACGTGGCAGACGCGACCCAAGGAGGCCGGTTCAGAATTTGAGGTGGTCGTGCCTCCACAAGGAGGCGAACGCCGACTCGTCATCTGGGAGCGATTTGCAGATGGGAAAGGCTTCATCGCTGATTTGGCCCATTTGACTCGTCTGTTTCCTGATTTTCCGGTCTACCACTGGCGGGCCACGGTCTGGACACCACCGGCCTATCAGCCGCTATGTGACCGTGAGTTTCTCAGTTGGGGTTTTCACCCAAGTGCCTGGGCCAGCAAGCTCTTTGGGCCGTTGTGGCGTCCTCCGGAGCAACCCCTATTTATTCCTGATCGTTTGAACCGTGCCCTGTTTGACCCCACATTACCGCCGCCGGATTTGTCTTTTCAGCGAGCACAGCAATTTTTGGAATCCTTTGGGGAAAACGTGGCCGCGCTCCTGTCTGTGTCCGCCGAAGGGAATTCTCAGCCCGCGGCGTCGCCGGGACAGGTGTCTGCTTCTGCTGCAACCGCCGGAAAACGGGAGGCGCGGGATACTCCCGCGGTTCAGCCTTCTGGCAGAAAGGGACGTCCCATTTTTTGGCGAGACCTGCTTTCTGATGCGGTTGTGGAGAAAGTCTACGACTCTCCGCCGCGACTCCGTACGGTGATTTTCCTGGTCGACCGAAGAGCTTTTCAGGAGCTCGATCTGACCCCGGGGACAGAATGGGATCCGCAGCGTTTACCCAGCGGCGTCCTGAAAGATAATACTCCCGCAGCATTGGCCACAGCACTCCTGGAATCGGCAGGCCTGGTCCTCGTTATTACACCCCGAGCGGTAGTCCTGACTTCACTTACGGAGGTGGCACGTCATCGCAAGGACGTCACATGGGAGAGACCACCCCTTTACAAGCTGGCCGCAGAAAGTGACTGGGCGCAAGAAATTGAAATCTCCCGGTTGAATGAAGGCGGTGAGGGTTTCTGCCGTGTCCGGGTATGGAACGATTTGCCCAGCGTGGGACCGCTCACCCCGCTGGGCACTGCCGTGGAAACCGGTCTGGCATTTGCCCGTCAGGGGTGGAACGCCACGGCGTTGCCAGAAAAACAATTGGCAGAGCCCCAACCTTCGATGGTGCTCCTCATACCGGTGGACCTTATTACAGGATCGCGGTGGCTGGGCACGTGCCTTGTGTTCCTTGCCGTGGTGGCATTTCGAGTACCCCGGCGCGTGCTGCTGGGACTGGCCCTCACTGCCGCGGTTGTGGTGGCGTTTGTCCCCGACCTGTTCGCACCGGTTTTCTCGGGGGCTTTTCTCGGAACACTCCTGGCTTTCGTCGTTTCTCTCACGCAGGCAGGCTGGGAGGCCGTAAAGCAGTCGGGTGACACAGTTCCCCTTTCGCAGTTCCGGCTTGCATCTACGGAACAGCCCTCCCCACACGCGGTCGCTCCTCAAAATCGAGGCGACACGAGGTGGAGCACAGCCGGAATGGTTGTGTTCCTGATGGCATCACTTGTGATTCTCTCGGTTGGTGGAAAAGCTGGGCCCTCCTTCGCCCAGCAGCCGCCCGGAGCTGTTCCCGAGAACAGGACGGGGGGCGCTCAGCCCGCGCCGGTGCCGCCCGTTTATCGCGTTTTCATCCCAGTGGACGAGAACGGGCGTCCGGTGGGGCAGGAAGTCTACGTGCCGGAGGAGTTATACAAACAACTCCAGCGGCGGGTAAGCCCCGTCAACGAAACGCCACCCGGCTGGCAATTTATCGGAGCGGTTTATAGGGGTACGTTTTCTCCAGCGAATACTGGCGATCGTTGGGAAATCACTGATTTTAATGCGACATTGGAGTGTCTCCTGAGTGACGCGCCGGTTACCTTAGAATTTCCCCTCGGCAGCGACGTCTTGCTGCCCGGCGTGAATGAGGTCCTCGTAGACGGTCGGCCCACCGCAGCCACATGGAACTCGGGGCGCCTCCGTGTGACGATCAATGACCCCGGGCGACATCGACTGCGCATTCCATTCACAATCCAACCGTCTCAGCAAGGTTCCGTGACAGAGTTGACGGGAGCGATCCCGCCCATCGTCAATGCCCGGCTGGAACTTGCAGCTTCTCCTGATCTTCTCCGCGTAGAGGTACCTTCTGCGCTGGGACGTGTGGAACGCGATCCGGAAAGCGGAGCCTGGGCGGCCGAACTCGGACCCGCAAATCAACTGGTCATCCGCTGGACAACCGGACAACCGCTCTTCGGCGATGCCTCGCTGGAAAGCGATGTGCTCTACGTTTTGGATCTTCGGCCCGAAGGATTCCACTGGACGGTCCGTTGGAAACTTCATTCGTTCAGTTTGGCACGCAATCAACTGCAACTGGTGTGTGATCCCGATCTCACTTTGGTATCGCTCACTGCGGGGTCGCCTGTGCAGGTCCAGCCGCTTCTCGCCGGTGTGGATCAACAGGTGTTTAACGTCACCTTTTCGGGCCCAGTGCCCTCGGATCAGATCGTCACGGCCGAGTTTTCTCAGGCGATGCGCGAAGCACCGGGCGGAATCCGGCTCCCCACCGTGCATTTCACCGACATAGGAGTCGGCCGGCAGGACCTGGTAGTGAACGTAGGCACGGGTTTGAAGGTCATCGCGTCGCACTCGCCGCGATGGCAATCCGTCAATTTGGATGAAATCCAGGGACGCTGGCAACTTCAGGTCCCCGAAGGCGCCCTCGCCTACACCTGTTCCGAGAAGTCCGAGTTTTGGGGAGCCTGGATCATTTCGGACCGCCCGCGATTGCAAACGGACGACACCTTGCAGGTCACGGTCGGTGAAGCCGTAGCCCGTCTCGCATGGCAGGTGCTTTTCCCCAAGGATCAACCAATTCCTGGGGTACTTCATGTGAGGTTGCCACGCGATTTCCATTTAGACAGCATTGCTCTTTACAGGGGGGCTGTGGAAATCCCCATTGTGGCCTCGCAGGGCAAGCAGGGTGAATTGCTCCTTTTAATTGGCGCGGTTCCGGCGGGTGAGATGCGGCTGGTGGTGGGAGGAACGATTCCCCTTCTCCCAGACGTAGAGTGGTCCTGCCCGCGGTTCGAGCTTCAGGAGGCCGACTCCCGAAGTCTCACCGTTGTGGTCTTTCAGTCGTCGGGAGTGAAGGCAGAAGTTGTCCGCACCAAGCAATTCGAACCCCTTTCTGTGGCCTCCGGTTTGATCTTGCCACCCGCTGACGATTCACAGGTGGGAGCGTACGTCTCCCAAAGCCCGTCGACGGCTGACATTGACCTGCGGGTTCGCGTGCAGGAACATTTCTGGCCTGCTGAGGCCACCGTTCGAGTTTGGCAGCAAAACGCCCGGTGGTTCGGCGAGGTGCTCTGGGACCTCGATTTCGGAGACGCCACAGTTCAGGAACTTCCCATCGCATTTAGCCCGGGAGAGTGGGGGTCGCTCACCGTTTCTCCAACCGCCATGTTTGGTGCAACTCCCTCGGTTAACCCGGAAGCGGCCGCACACGCTTCCCATCCCGCATCCACTTCTGGCATCCTCACCTTTGCAGAGCCACAGAAGGGACGGGTGCGCCTCCGGATCGCAGGGGAAATCCAGCCGAAGAATGGCTGGCTGGCTGTCCCGCAGATGACAAGCCCTCAGGTGCGGTTACAAAGCGTCACCGTTTTGCTCCCGAAAAGATTGGCATGGGACAGTCGTCTGGCAGCCGTTTGGGGACTTCGCTCCCTGCCGCCGTCCGAAATACCGGCGGGCCATCCAGCGGGTGAAGAATGGATAGCTTACCAGACGGAGAGGCCGGGATTTTGGCCCCCCCTCAAGGTGCCACCAAAAGACCCCGGAAAACTGAATACCGTGGAGATCCTCCTGGCGATTAACACCCAACGGGAACTGCTGGGTTGGCTGCAAGCGCAACTGGAAAACGTTCCCGAAGGCGAAATCACGACTGCACCGCTCCCAGGCTGCGAACTTATCGCCGCGTGGGTGGATGGAATTCCCATCCCCGCCTTTGTGGACGACAAAGGCCGGTGGCACATCCCGATCGACGCGGCTCAGCCAACCCGCTATCTGGAGTGCCTCTTTTATCAGCGTTGGGAATCCGCTTCCACGCGGGCAACACTCCCCGTGGTCCATTTCGAAAAACTGGCCGGTCCGGAGCGAACCTTCATGTGGGTGGAGAGCCCGTCCGCATATCGCCTATACGGAGATGGACTTTCCGAGCTGGGCCTCCGAGAGTACGAATTCACGCGAGCTCGTGGGCTGGCCGACGAGCTCACCGAGGCGTCCTCGCACACGACATCGCTAGCGCTGGCTGGTTTGCCCCGGGTGGCAAGACGTTTTTTGTGGCTACGGGATCGCGCACGGCGGTCGATTTCTCTGAGTCCCGCGGGCTCTGGCGTGAATTCTGCCGAAATCCGCCTCCGCAACATGGAACTTCAAACCACCGATACGCTGCAGTCCCTGGTCGGAGTGGAGGCACTATCTTTATCCCCGGGGGAATCGGTAGCAGAGCAGATCTTCTCGGCACCCCCTCCCCGGGAGAACCGGCGGCAGGCATTCCTCGGGGAATCAGAGCCCAAAGCCATAAGTGTGGAGCCGATCCCCGCGCCTGTGGACTGGTGGAGCATTGGGGCAGCCATTGGAATATTCGTGCTGTCTGTGGGACTGCTGATCGTAACATTGCGATGGTGGCATCCTCTCGCCGTTTGGGTGATGCGCTTCGCACACGCAGTCCTCGCAATGGTGGGTGTCATCTGGTGGTTGTTCCTTCGGCCGAGTTTTCTGGGCTGGTTTCTCATCCTGGCGGCCGTGTTCCTGCTCATCCGATCGCGCTGGCAATGGGTGCCTCAGGAAGAGGCAGAAGTGCCTCTCATTGTGCACCAGCCGGTTGCAACCAACGACCGTTCGCCATGACCGCATCCCAGTACGTGTATTAAATTATTCCCCTGCAACAAGATCTGCCATCCCGCTAAGTCCTGCCAGATTGCGGAACGCGATTTGCTCCCGACAGCAACAACCTGGTCAAGTCCAGGTCGTTCACCATGGGTGGCCGAATCGCCCGGGCCGAGGGGTGATGAACATGGCCGGGCAGTCGTGCGGACAGCCCATTTCCATACACTGTCCAAACGCTTCGAACATCGTTAGGAATCGTTTTAAACATCGTTATGACTCGCAAAGTCGTGATCTTTCAGAATGCGCCGGGGGAACCACCCGGACAGATTGCCGATTTTCTCATGTGGGCTGGTGTGGATTGCGAAATCCTCCCCCTTTATTCTCACGTGCCCAATGATCTGGACTGGGATAACCTGGCCGGCGTGGTCGCACTGGGCGGTCCGATGAACGTCGATGAGGTGGACAAATTCCCCTATCTTGCCCGTGAAAAGGAATGGCTAGCACAGGCCGTGCGGCGTGAAATTCCGGTTTTGGGGATCTGTCTGGGGGCCCAACTGCTTGCCCGTTGCTTGAATGCCCGGGTTTATCCCAATCCCGTGAAGGAAATCGGCTGGTACGAGGTGAGCTTTACACCGGCCACGGCAAGTGATGCACTCTTCTCCGGGGTCCCATGGCGGGGAATCGTTTTCCAGTGGCATGGGGACACCTTCACTCTTCCCGAAGGCGCCTTCTTGCTGGCTACCGGCAGCGATTGCGTCAACCAGGCCTTTCGCTACGGGTCCTGTGCCTGGGGGCTTCAGTTTCATCTGGAAGTCACGCCGGCCCTCGTGGAAGCCTGGATGGACTCCGCGGAAGCAAGTGGCGAGCTGGACCAGGTCGGTGTATCGAAACAGAAGATCCTCGAACAGACCCGCCATCAGTTCGCGCGGATGCAGCGCCTGGCAGAACTCGTCTTTCCGCGTTTTGCTCGGCTGTGCGCATCGGGGACTGTCCGGTGATTCCCCGGTCACGTTTCTTTCCTTTTGCCCCATCCTCTCATCGGTCCCCGTGGATAGGGTTTGGGCTTGATCAGCCGGGTAACCCGCTCGCGAATCATTTGTCCTCCAGTGGGTCGTCCTTTCCCTCTGCCGTTTTTTCTTGACTGTGCTCGAATCGTGACCTAGGGTCCAGTAGCTTCCCAAACTTGCCTGGTTGCTCGAGAACAAGGAAGACTCTGGCAAACCGGTGCGGTTTGGGGAGAAGGAGAGTTGGGTTGTCGGTCAGCAGGGATGGTTATATTCACATTCTCATTTAGCAGACGGGGGTTAAGTATGACGCTCAGATTGTCGCATTTGAGTCTCAAGGCAAAACTGCTGGGTGGGTTTCTCGCCGTGGCCGGTGTCACGGCCGTGGTGGGCGGGCTGGCCTATTATGGGCTTTCACAGACAGCGAAAGGCGTTGATGATCTGGCGAACCAGGCGGTTCCCAAACTGAAGCTGACGGCCCAAATGGGGCATTGTTTTGAAGAGGAAATGCGGCAACAACGGACACTCCTCAATCTGGATTTGGACCAGGAAACCCGCCAGCGCCATTACGCCCAGTTAGAAAAAACTCGCGAAACGTTCCGTAACGCCATGAAGGAGTACGAGCCGCTGCGGCAGCTCGACGAAGAAGCCAAAATCTGGCAGGAGTTCAAGGCCGAGCTCGATCAAACTATGCAAGCCAACGATAAGTTCTTCGCCCTCTCACGGCAGTTCGACGAACTCCTGGCCAGAGTCCAGCCCCAAGAGAGCGGCAAAAGAGAACTGGTTGCTCAAACAATGTATCAATGCCGCTACTGGACGATGCGAGTAGGGGTCGATTTTCAAGGCATTTTGCTGGCCCTGAAGAATGCCTTGTTGCGTGCCAACGACGGAGAGGCCTACAAAAAAGCAATGGAGGATTATGCTGCGGCAAAAACGCAGTTTGAGAATTCTGTTGCCGAGCTGGCCAAGCGGATGCCCCGCGTCGGCCTGAGCACCGAAACGCTCGACTCATTTAAGAAAGCGGTGCTCGATATGTGCGATGCCTACGAAAAGGCCCTCGCCAAATATGATCGCAATGATCCCCAATTCGCCGACAAGGTCGATGCAGATGTGAAGGGAATGGGTCAAAACTGTTTGGCCATTTATAAAAAGCTCCAAGAGATCGTGCACAATGACATCAACAAGATTGAATCTCTTGCCGCCGAGATGCGGCGCCAGGCCTTGGACGTTTGCCGGATCCACATGGATGACCAGCAGCAGCGGCTGAATAAGATCTGCGATTTGTGGAAGGCTGAGGCCAAGCGGATGGCCCAGGAGGGCCTCGCCACGGCCAAATTTGCCAAGACGCTAGCCCTGGGAGCGACGGGCGTGGGCGTGATTGTGGCTGTCATTCTGGGGTTTGTCCTGGCGACAAGCATCATCCGGCCGGTGAACAAGGTCGTCACCATGCTCAGGGATGTGTCTGAGGGTGAAGGCGATCTGACGAAGCGACTGGAGGTCACGAGCCACGACGAAATTGGCCAGCTTGCTCGTTACTTCAATGCCTTCTGCGATAAGCTGGAGGCGATCATTCGTGACGTGGCGGCCAGTGCGGAGCAATTCAACGAAGGCTCGCGGGTGGTCTCCGAAGCCTCGCAGACACTCGCCAGCGGTGCCCAGGAACAGAGCGCCAGCGTGGAGCAGGTGAACGCGACAGTCCAGCAGATGGTGCGGATGATTGAACAGGTGAAGGAGGCCGCCAGCGAGACAAATCGCTTGGCCCAGCAGGCCCAGAATATTGCCCGCGAGGGAGGCGAGGCAGTGCAGAAATCGGCTGAGGCGATGCAGCTCATTCGGGCGAGTTCACAGCGCATCGCCGAGATTATCCAGGTCATTTCGGAGATTGCAAGCCAGACGAACTTGCTAGCCCTCAATGCGGCGATCGAGGCTGCCCGGGCGGGTGAGCACGGGATGGGCTTCGCCGTGGTAGCCGACGAGGTCCGAAAGTTGGCTGAGCGGTCCAACCAGGCAGCGGGTGAGATCACAAAGTTGATCAAGGAATCGACCGCCCGCGTCGAAGAGGGCGCCCACCTCAGTCAGAAGACCGAGGAGTCCCTGGCACGGATCGTCGAGAGCGTGGGAGTCACTAGTCAGAAGATCGCCGAGATCGCCAGCGCGGCGGTGCAGCAGGCGGCGAGTGCTGAAGAGGTCAGCAAAGCGGTGCAGAACATCGCCCAGGTCGTCGAGCAATCGGCGGCGGGGAGCGAGGAGCTGGCCTCCAGCAGCGAAGAACTGTCCGCCCAGGCAGCAGCCCTCCGCGAACTTGTCGGTCGGTTTAAAGTACGGGCAGCCACCGCCTGAAGGGTGTAAGCCGCCCTTACACCGGTCCCACCTGCGGGGGTGACTCTCGCGAGTCACCCCTCATTTTTTCAGAGCAAACAGATTCTTCATCTCACCAGGAACTGCGGGCGTGGCATCGGAGGGACCTGCTTGTCAGGTCCGTTCTCACCCCATTCGATCAATATTGGAGGGACGTCCTTGTCACGCCCGTTCTCGGCATCGGAGTGGAGATTCGGGCGTTTTTTCAGTCGGAAAGAAAAAGTGGGGGTTGGCCAGGCCTCGGCAAGCTTGTATTCTGCTGGGCTTGGCGTATACTGGGGTTTATGTTTTGTCGGGAATACCGTGTTGGACGGGATTGGCAGGCGGGGATGGTGCCCACCAAGCCACCCTGGTGATCCCGCCATTCGTTGGGGCGTGTTGGGGGTCGTGTAAAAATACCGGAGTCAAAGCGATGTCGGTCGGCGAGTGGGTCAGCGGTCAAGTCTTTAAACTCGTTCATCGTCACAACCTCGTTTATAACACCTGCTGGGAGGATCCGCGATTAGACCGCGTGGCCCTCGACATCGGCCCGGACGACACAATCCTGGTGATCACTTCCGCGGGTTGTAACGCCCTGGATTACGCGCTGTTGGGCCCCCGCCACATTTACGCTGTGGACATGAATCCCCGTCAGAACGCTCTTTTGGAGTTGAAAATGGCGGGGATTCGGCATCTCGATTTTGACACGTTTTTTCAGATCTTCGGTCAGGGACGTTGTCGCGGGATCAAGCAGATTTATGAGCAGCATCTGCGACGGGACTTGAGTACCTTTGCCCGCCGCTATTGGGACCGTCATATCCACCGGTTTTTTGGAAAGAAGCGTTCCTTTTATTTCCGAGGGACGGCGGGAACATTTGCCCGGGTGATGAACACGTACATCAATAAAGTGGCTCGTGTGCGCCCATGGGTGGATCGGATCCTCGAGGCCAAGACCCTCGAAGAGCAGCGCGAGATTTACGAGAAGTATCTGAAAGAACAGGTGTGGACGCCGCTTTTGCGGTTTCTGCTCAGCCGGGACGCCATGCTGTCGCTGGTGGGTGTACCCCGGGCGCAGCGCAAACAGATCGAAATGTACTATCAAGGGGGTGTGGCCAAATACGTCCAGGATTGCGTGGAAGCGGTGTTTGCCAAGCTGCCTATTTCAGACAACTATTTTTGGCGGGTGTACATCACAGGGAGCTACACGCGGGAGTGCTGTCCAGAATATCTCAAGGAAGAGAATTTCTACAAATTGAAAGAGGGACTCGTCGATCGCATCACCACACACACCAACACGGTGGAAGGTTTTCTCGTCGAAAACGAGGTCGCCATCAGCAAATACGTGCTCCTCGATCATATGGACTGGTTGGCTGGACGGTTCTTTCCACTCTTGGAGGCTGAATGGCAGGCGATATTCGATCGAGCCAGGCCGGGAGCGCGGGCGATCTGGCGGAGTGGAGGGTTGCGGACCGACTTTGTGGATCGTGTGCGGGTCCACATCAATGGTCGGACGGTCAGCTTGGGAGAGCAACTCACTTATCATCGTGAGCTCGCCGAGCAGTTGCACGCCCGGTGCCGTGTTCACACTTATGGAAGTTTCTACATTGCCGATTTGAACACCTGAACAGTCATCGGCCGATTATCACGAAAGCCTCTCCGAGATGGGTCTGTGGAGTGATCTGAAGATTCTGTATCACATGGTGTTCCGCCCGGGACGTGGTCGCGACCATGCCGAGCGGATGGAAAGTTTTTATGGGCCTCAGGCCGAGGCATACGACAGTTTTCGTCGGCGATTGCTTCAGGGACGCGAGGAGCTCTGGTCGAAACTGGGCATTCCTGAAGGAGGAGTATGGGTTGATTTTGGTGCGGGGACGGGCTCGAATGCTGAATACTTCGGCGAGAACATAGAGCGCCTGCGAAAAGTGATTCTGGTCGATCTCTCAAAATCTCTTCTCGATGTGGCTCAGAAACGCATCCAGCAGCATGGCTGGCGGAATGTGGAAACCCGCCTTGCGGATGTCACGACTTTCACCCCTGAGGAGTCCGTGAACGTCGTGACGTTTTCGTATTCGCTCACGATGATTCCCGATTGGTTTGCGGCTGTGGATAACGCGTGGCGTATTCTGAAGCCCGGTGGGCGGATTGGGGTAGTGGATTTTTATGTCTCGCGGAAGCATCCCGCCCCCGGAATGCGGCGGCACGGCACGTGCGCCCGGCTCTTCTGGACATTCTGGTTCAATTACGACGACGTTTTTCCATCTCCAGACCATATCCCGTATTTGCGCTATCGCTTTCGGGAGGTTTTCCTGGAAGAACGTCGGGCCAAGGTGCCGTATTTGCCTCTGGCGCGGGCTCCCTATTACATTTTTATTGGGGAAAAGAATACCGATTTGACGCCCGATCTGCCGGTTTGATGGGTGTGAGTTCGGAAATGGCTGTGGGCAGAAGTGAATCTCCTTGGCATGCAAAAGGACTATTCTGTATAGGGTAGCCGCACAATGGCTTTTGTTCTGAGGCCAGGTCTTTTGCACACCAGGGTGACCAAAGTGGCACTTGGGGGGTCTACAGGAGGGGGTGGGTTGCCGGGAGATAGGACGGTAGAGTAACGTAATGGCTATTCAAGCGGGAGCTCATTGACCATACGATACTCCGGTTTTTCTGCGGGAAGGAGTCCATCACGATGACCCCGGGTCGTAATCGCGTGGCGCTTGCTTTGATGGCGCACCCGGATGATGCAGAGTTCTGTTGTGGCGGTACGCTCATTCGGTTGCGGGAGCTGGGCTGGGAGGTGCACATTGCCAGCCTGGCGCCGGGCGATTGTGGAACGATGACCGAGAATCGCTGGGATATTTCCAGTCGCCGGACGCGAGAAGCCACGGCCGCTGCCCAACTGATCGGCGCCACCTATCATTGTCTCGATGAGCACGACGGATTCATCGTGTACGACAAGCCCACCATTCAAAAGGCGGTGGATCTGTTTCGACGAATTGCACCCGGTCTGGTGTTCACTCACGCCCTGCGGGACTACATGATGGATCATGAAATGACAGCCCTGGTGGCCCGAGCGGCCAGCTTTCTGCACGGTGCTCCCAATGCCTCGGCCTTCCCGCTTAAGGAGAATACAGCCGTCCCATATCTCTACTATTGCGATCCACCGGAGGGGCTCGATCCTTACGGCCAGGTTATCGCCCCGACGACCTACGTTGATATCTCCGCTCAGTTGGAAAAGAAGGCGGAAATGCTGGCATGCCATGCCAGCCAGCGGGAATGGTTGCGATCCTACCACGGAATGGATGAGTACATCGAATCGATGCGGCGGCACGCTGTGTTTCGCGGGAAGGATGTGGGCGTCGCCGCCGCTGAAGCCTTTGTGCAGCATCGAGGACATGCGTATCCCCGAGACGATATTCTGTCGGAACTGTTTCCGCTGAGGCGATAGTTTTCTGGTGCGATTGGTGGGTGATTCATACACATCACCCAAACCATCTCAAGGGGCCGAGGTGTGGTGGGTCACACCCAATTAGTGACGGGAAAGGCGGACCGGAGAAAACGGTTGAACACGCGGTCAGATGCATAGCCCTGACCCAATAGAGAGGGTATGCAGTGGTAAGCGCCGGGGCTTTGGCAGGCTCATGGGAATGATAGTCAATGGGCGGGTGTGGGGTTTCACCATAAGAATCGGCCGAGGGGAAAACCATGGCGAAGAAAAAAACACAAGTAAAAACAGGTGCAGCCGCCGTGACGGCCAAAGATTTAACGCCGCGGGAAAGACAGGTGATCCGGCTTATCAGTTTGGGCTGCTCAGTGAAAGAGGCGGCCGCCATCCTTAAACTGGCGCCGAGTACCGTGGACAACCACAAATCAAACGCAATGAAGAAGTTGGGGGTTAATAAGTTGCCACTGGTCACACGGATGGCAATCAAGTTGCGCATTAGCCCGCTCAACGATCGTCTTACGCCCCTTGAAAAACGCCGAAGTGGGCGAAAGAACGATGGCTGGAACTGATGCCCGCGTGCCGGTGCCACGATGGGTGACTGGCGACGAGCTTTTCGCCATCTTGTTTCTAGTTGGCTGGGGAAGATTGGGCAGGTCGCGAATCCGGATGTGAGTCTTGCGGTTGGGTTGGCTCGTCCTCTGTTGGTGTACTTTCCTGGACGGCTGGCTTAGCGCTGTTGATTGGCCTTACTAGGACGAGGCGAACGTGATATGTCGTCGTCTCCTTGTTTGGGAGCGCACCAAGTGGCGGCATCGGTCTACCTTCCGGTTGTGCCACTTTTGCAAGGGGTGCAGCTTGGCCAGGAAGGCTCTCCTGTTGGCTTCCGTCCACACCGGCGGAAAGTTGTCGGGCTCCGGGAATCACGGCCCTCTGCTGAGGACCAGGAGGGACCGCACCTGTTTTCACCTGGGATTCCGTTTCAGAGATCGCCCCAGGGGCCAATGGTTTGCCCACCGCAGGTGCCCTCACCTGAGCGAGTGAAGCGAGCGACTCGGGCAACTGGATGTCTTTCACCCAGGAACGGCTTCCAGCCAGCTCATCGAGGACCGCCTTGAGCTGTGGCTCCGTAGCCGAGAACTCAAGTACGGCGACCTGCTGATCGTCTTCGCGAGTTAGCTGGAGATGGATTCCAGGTGGGAGGCCGCTCTTCTCGTCCGACGCCACGAACTGGTCGCTTGCGGAACCTCGCTGAAGGTGACCGGCGAATTCCCAGGGATTCCCGGTCACAGCGTTGTCGGGGATCGCTTCACGCCGCGCCACCAAGCGTTCCACAAGTGTCTGCAGGGGCGCATCGGGGACCAACCGGCAGCGAATTTCCGCGGTCAGCGTTTGTACTTGTGACGCCCGATCGGCTGCCGGTTGCCGAACGCTCCGATCAGATGGCCCGACTGGGCGGATACCCTCGATCACCAGAGGCCCGGGGGGAGCGTCGCTCCGCCCAGCGGGGACGGAGGCGATCGATTCGCCTGACGGCGCTCCGGGGACTTCGGGAGCCGAAGCAATCGGAGCATGTTCCGCCCTTTCCATCTGAGAAGCCGGCCCAAACTCCTCCCTTAACTCGAGCGCCTCTTGAGCTCGGCGCGGCGCGGAATCGACGGAAGGGCCGCCTCCCATAGAGGGTGCCGCTTTCAATTCCGGGACGGCCTTCTGAGCCAAGACAGGAGAGCGAACGTTTCCGAATTCCTGCTCCTGCGGCGCCATGGGGTGGAAACCCACCTCGCGGGGGCGCCTTTCAGGGTACAGAAGGAGAATGGCCAGCCCGATAGAACCCGCCAGAATGGCCCAGCCAAGATTTCGTGGACGGAAAATCCGCCGGGCCAGCGAAGACAGCTCTTGCAGCTGACCTCGCTTCCCCCGGATCGGTGTATTTCCGATTGCTTTGGAGGGGACTCCTTCGAGCAGAATTCGCTGTTCTGCTGTCTCCAAAACGACGGGGGCAAGATTTTGCGGGCAGCGAACGCTCGGTAGGCTGGCAAGAAGGTCCCGCTGCCTGCGAAGCCGCTCAAGAAGCTGACGGGCTTCCGGATCGCGCGAGAGCCACTGCTCGACGTGGAGCAACTCCTGGGGGGTTAACTCCCCGTCGAGGTAGGCGCTCAGGAGCTCTTGATCAGGCTTGCGCGACATTGGTATTTATCCAGCGCGATCCGAAATTGATGTACCCGCCATATCGGTGAGTCAAAAATGCATCGGGATGTTCAGCGGTGGATTTCGATCGTTAGTCGGCTTTGACCGCAAGGGCGAGGAACCCAGTTTACCGACCCTTTCGATCTTTACCGAATTTTCACTGCCGAATCTTTGACGCATGATCTGTCGGGTAAGTTCCCGTGTTTTGGATCCGATGTCAAGGGTAATTCGACTTTTTGATCGCCCGGTTGGTAAGGATACCGCTGAGGCCGTCCTAACAATCTCACTGGACCGGGTAGTCGGGATTGCGCTTACCCGAGTAACTGATTCGCTCGTCGAAAAACCTGACAATCACCTCAATTACTTTGGCTGCTGCGACCAGTCAGAATAACTCGTTCTCCCATGCCTTTAATCTTTCATAGAGTTCCATTCGGGCACGGTGGAGGAGACTCCTTACAGTTCCCACCGGAATATCCAGAATCGTGGCAATTTCCTCGTAGGAGTACCCTTCCAAGTCCCTTAATGCAAGGATCGCGCGATGGTCTTCCGACAGGGTGGCGATGGCCCGCCTGACCCGCTCGCAGCGTTCCTGAACCTGAAGTTTTTCTATGGGGGATTGGTCTGGGTCGGCCAGTTGATGTCCCTGGTCACTGGTGAGTTGATCGAACGATTGTGTGGATTTGCGCCGCCGATGATGAGTGGCCGCCACATTGAATGCAATTCGGTACAGCCACGTGTAAAAGGCGCTGTTTCCCTGGAAAGAGGGGAGGTTTAGGAAGGCCTGCACGAAGGCCTCCTGTACCACATCGAGGGTTTCATCGGCATCACCCACCACGTGCAGCATGGTGTTGTAGAGCCGGTCCTGATATTTCTGGACCAGCTTGCCGAACGCAGCAGGGACACCTGCCAGAGTTTCTCGGATCAGATCCTCGTCCTCTTTCACTGTCGTTCCATATTCCCGGTCTGCCCGCCGGATTTTTGGGCCCTGACGCCGTTCCGCCTTGTACCCAGCGATCGTCTATTCATCATGAGGCGCGGGAGAAGGTCTGTCAAACGGTCCGAGCGATGACGCGATTAAGCCGCCGATCGGTGCGGGTCAGATCCCGCGTCATCCGTCGAGAAGAGAACAGCCGCATTTTGCCCGGCACTTTCGGATCCCCGCTCGCCCGGACAGGACGACGTGTCGTGAGCGGGAGTTCCGTGCCAAACTTGGACAAGTCCGTTGCGTTCGATGCGGTAGGTGATGCCGCGCCAGGAGACCGATCGACGCAGGCCAGCAGAAATGCTGAGAACGAACCCGAGGGTAGCAATGAGCGAGTTGGCCACCCGATCCCACCAGAATATCCTTTGGAAAGGAGGCTGGTGGGCGAGTTGTGGAAAGTAAGCGCTGGCTGCTGCCGCACGGAATTCTGCCCTGACCCAATTCAGAATGAAAAGGACGCTAGCTGTGGCCAAGCCGGTCCATCGAACAGAATTCCCACCTAAAACCGTTGCGCTGATAGCTGTCCAGAAAACGAGGATGTGGTAATTTCCTACCAAGGTGTCGAACAGCCACCAGGCGGGCAGGACATGCCGGAGCAGGAAATACTGGCGATGGATAAAAGCGATCATTTCTCGGATCGAAGAATAGCACGCGGTGGCGACAAGGCAGGCGGGTTCGTACTGCACTCGCAAGCCGCGACGCAATAAAAGGCGAGCCACCACGAGATCATCACAGATTTGGCCTTCCCACGCGTCCCGAATGCCAAGCTTTTGAAAACTTTCTCGGGTGGTGGCCCAGGTTCCTCCCCAAACAAGATTGGGCGTCTTGCCCGCCATCAGCATGGCGTAGGCTGCGTTGAGGGAAGAGACGACCGCCTCGCGGAAGGTCCCCTGCGTGGGAACAAACCAGCGGTAGCCGGTGACAGCGGCCGACCGAGACTCTTCCAATCGGCTTACGAGAGCCCTTAACCAGCTCGGCGAGGGCGAGGCATCTGAATCGGCAAACACCAGATATCGGATGGACTCGGGAATCGCATGGGTTGCGGCGCGAAGGTTATGAACTTTTTGAGCCTCGTTTGTGGCCGGCCCTGCCACCACCAGTTCGGCCGGAACGTGCGGGTGTTCACTGATGAGACGCTCAATCACGCCCAGGGCCGGGTCATCTTGTGATTGCACGACGAATCTGAGGGAATAGTTGGTGTAATCTTGAGAGAAAAAACCGGCCAGATTCTGTTCGAGATTGTGTTCCAGACCGCGACAGGGGATGATGACCAGGGCCTGACCGGTGGGGTGACCATAGGCCTTTTTTTGGAGTCGGCGCGCTGCGTAACGATAATGCTCAAACGCCTGAAGGGCGAGGAGCACCAGTTGAACGGCAGCCAGGACACCCGCCAAGATTAAGCCGAGTGAAAACCCATCCATGGACTGTGCCTTATTGGAACTTGTTTCCCGTTTTCCCACTCCGTCTTTCGGATCAGCATAGGCATGAAAGGGCGCAAGTGTCAACACGAGAGGTGTGATCCACCAGGGTAAAACTGGACGAAGTCCTTAATCACGGGGATCTGTGCCAGAAAAAGAAGCTCGCCGGAAGCGCGGAGGGGCTCGGGGCCGCCACAAGCATTTGACTTCGGATGAAAGACAGGCAACCCACAGTCGGGTAGACTGGATTGCGTTAGGTTGCCCCCGACGAGCTACTAGGACTTTCGGTATGGGATGCGGGAGGTTCGTCCCGAGGAGCGTTAAATGGGCTTTCCGCCGACGGCCGGTTCGTTTCCGGGACCAGGACAATACGGTTCATTCGTGGGTTACCAGTGGCACCGGAAGGCGAGCCTAACAGGGTTTGTGCCGACGAACCGCTCCGTTGCTGGCGGATTGCTTCCCATTGTTCTAGCGTCATGAGAACTTCCCGAGCTTGTGAACCATTGTACGGTCCGACGATGCCGTCTTCCTCCATGTAGTCGATGAGTCTGGCCGCTCGTCCGTACCCGATGCCTAGGGCGCGCTGGAGAAGCGACACGCTTCCACGCCCTTCCCGAATGATGATATCTACGGCGGCTTCATAGAGTTCGTCGCGGGCTGTCAAAGCACCTTTTTGGCCCTGCTCCGGCAGGGATGGTTTCAACTGAACGAGCTCCTGGACGTACTCCGGTTCGTGGACGGCCACCGCATCAATGACGCGATTGATTTCGTCGTCGCTGACGTACGTGCCCTGACCCCGAATGAGGGTACTGGTACCTGGTCGCAGGAACAACATGTCGCCGTTACCCAACAGTTTTTCGGCCCCCATTTCGTCGAGCACAACGCGACTGTCCACCCGGCTGGCTACCTCAAAGCAAATGCGGGCGGGCAGGTTAGATTTGATCAACCCGGTGATGACGTCCACGGTTGGTTTTTGTGTGGCCAGCACGAGGTGAATTCCCACCGCCCGGCTTTTCTGTGCCAGCCGAATAATGTGGGTTTCCACCTCTTTGGCGGCGGTCATCATGAGGTCGGCCATCTCGTCAGCAATGATGACAATATAGGGCATATGGGTGGGGATTTGGGCGCGTTCCTCGTCGGTTTCCGGGCGCATGCGGCGCATCAATTCTTCCTCGCCGAGCTGGTTGTAAACGCTGAGGTGACGAACTCCGGCTCGCGCGAGAAGGGCGTACCGTTCCTCCATTTTTTCTACGGCCCAGGCCAGGATGGCTTCCGCTTTACGCATATCCGTAACGACGGGATGCATGAGATGCGGTACCCGTTTGTAAGGGCTGAGCTCCACCATTTTGGGATCGATGAGAAGGAGCCGCACTTCGTCAGGTGTCTTGGTCATCAGGATGGAAAGAATAATCGAATTGAGACAGACGCTTTTGCCGGTTCCCGTGCGACCGGCAATAAGCAGATGCGGCATTGTGGCCAGGTCCACCACCATGGGGTGTCCGGCCACGTCCTTGCCGAGAAATATCGGAATCCGCATGGCCTGGTATTTGCCGTGGCTTTCCTCAATAACCTCCCGAAGACGAACGATTTGCCGCTCGTTGTTGGGCACCTCAATCCCCACCGTGTTTTTGCCGGGAATGGGTGCGACGATCCGAACACTGGGCACGCGCAGGGCGATGGCCAGATCATCAGCGAGAGCCGTAATCTTGCTGAGCCGCAAACCGGCTTCCAGTTCCACCTCAAATTGGGCGATGACAGGACCTGTCTGGATCTCTACTACTCGCACGTGATAGCCAAAGTCGGCGAACGTCTTTTCCAGGATTTGGGCTTTTGCTCGAACTTCCTTTTCTTGCTCTTCAAACCGGAAAGGCTCGGGCTCCAGAAGTAAATCGATGGATGGGAGCTTATATTGCACCGGTCGCATTGCGCGGGCATCGGACTCAATCTCTTCAAGGAGCTCCTCGCGAGGAGGTTTCGTAGGTTTGCGGATGCGGGGTTCGCTCACCCTGCGTTCCGCCGGTTTGGAACCGCTCGGGGACTCCTCCTCTGTTCCCTGTGCCAGAGTAACCGGAGCGACCTGGGCTGGTTTTTTGACGACAATGGCGCGGGCACTGTCACCTTCGCTCTCGACATTCCTCCGCTCGTCCCCAACAGCGGGAGTAGTTTGTATTTCGTCGGAAGTTGTAGTTTTCGCTTTCTCCAAGGGGGCCGTCCCCTCGAATGGTCTGCGGAACACGCCGTAGCCTTCCGCAACCACCAACAATCCGCGGAGAATCCCTTTAACCGGCCAGAAAGCTGCCGCGGCAACGGCGCGAACCAGCGACAGATCGGTCCACAGGAGGAACCCCAGAGAAAACATTCCAAAGAACGTTCCCACTGCTCCCAGATAGCCGAACCGCTGTTCCGCAACGTAGCGGACAAGGAAACCAAGGTAGCCGCCAGGGCCTGCGATGCTTCCTGGACTCCATGAGTGGAACACACAGTCCGTCAGCCCCAGGAGAGACACCAGCGACACGAGCCAGCCAGCGATTCGGGTGTTAACGCGCGTGACGGGCTGTCGCATTAGCAGGGTTATGCTGGTAATGCAGAGACTGACAACCAGATACCACGCTCCAAGTCCCAGCCACTCCAAGAGGTGGAAGGCAACCGTGGCACCCATCGGACCACAGACGTTGGACACCTGCGTATGAGAGGGGAAAACGAGATCACTGGGGGGATCTGCGGGGTCGAAGGTGATTAAGCTCGCCCCCAAAAACAGTGTGATGGCAAGGAGCACGAGGGCCAGTAAATCTCGGCGCAGTTCAGAGTGAAACGACATAGGAGTTTGGACGACCGACTGGGCGAGAGGTGGCTTCCAACGAGGATGGAATACCCCAGAGGCGCATCGGCAATCGACCGTCTGCAGGAAAAGGCAATCTGGCTCAAGCGTCTGTACCAGTACGCTCGTTTCCCTTTACGTGAGCCACTTGAGCCTTGCCATGGTAAAAAATTTTCCAGTCCGCGTAACACGGGTAATCATCTCTATTAATACATTCGCGGAAAACCGTATTCTTCCCTCCTTGCCAGCCAGCGTCCGAATGCGGATATTACCGGGGTGAATCAAATCGCTCCCAGAGCGAGCCTGGCATCCAGCCCAGAAATGACCCTGCTAGGTTTCCGTTGTTACCCTTCCAAGTATCGTCCTTCCGGAACGAGGAGGCAAAGCATGCGAATGAAAGTTGTGATGGGTTTGGTCTTTGTTGTCGGCACGTTTGCGAGCGCCTGCGGCGAAAGTATTTGGCAGGAAGGGGAACACCCGACTTCTCACAAGATGAATCGCCACCCTTGGTGGTACGATCAGGTGAAGAAAGACTTCCTTTCCGGCGGCGATTGGATCAGCAATTTTTCAGAAGAGAAAGAAGGAACCGTCGAATACCGAATCGGTGTGCAAGATGGCGGAGAGTACGTACTGTGGCTACGCATCAATCCGGTACGGACTCGAGTGTCGCTGAGCATTGACGGTGCCGGTTGGCGGGAACTCGATCTCTCCAATGCCTTAGAGGTCACGAACATCGCCGCGGACGGCAAAATTGATCTGCGGTTCATCGGCTGGGTCAATGCCGGGCGGGTGACGCTTGCTCGCGGTGAACACACTATTGCCTTCCGTTTCCATGGAGAATTACAGCACCACGGCGGTTTAGACGCCTTTGTTCTCACCAACGAGCGGTTTTCACCCAAGGGGCTGGCTAAACCAGGTTCACCGGAAACCGAGGCGGATGTCGTGACGGAGGCTGGAACCTGGCCCTTCCAGCCCAATGAAGATCCGATCCGGCCCGGAGCACTCGTCGACCTTCGGGATCTCAATGAGCCAATCGCCGGCGAAAAAGGTTTTATTCGCCTGTCTCCTGATGGAATGAGTTTTGTTCGCGGAGACGGGCAGCCCATTCGTTTCTGGGGAGTCGTGGATTACGGCTGGCGAATGGAACCCGACAGGATGCAGCGACATCTCCGCTGGCTGGCCAAACTGGGCGTGAATATGGTCCGGGTGCACGCCCAGTTATGCGTGGAAAAAGAGGGAGCCCGATTAACAGATGTGGATGAAAAGGTCATCGATCAGATCCAGCGGTATGTGGCGGAGTGTAAAAAGCACGGCATTTACGTGACGATCTCTCCCTACTGGTCGCACACGCAGAAGATTCCGGCAAGTTGGGGACTCGATACGTACACGGGCCACTCCGGGCCGGAGGGGCTCATCTTCTTTGAAGAAAAGCTTCAAAACGCTTATAAAACCTGGGTCAAAGAACTTTACACGCGTCCCAATCCCTACACTGGCATCCCGCTTTCGCAGGATCCCACGGTGGCGATCATTCAAGTGCAAAATGAGGATAGTATCCTCTTCTGGACTTCTCAAAACATTCGGGAGCCGTTTGCCGGCAAGCTCCGCCAACTGTTCGCGCGCTTCTTGATAAAGAAGTACGGCTCACTGGAAAAGGCTCAGGCGGCGTGGGGTGGAGCTAAACATGACAAAGACCGTCCTGAAGCTGGTGAAATGTGGATGGAAATCATCTGGCGGATGACCTCTCAGGCGCCAAAGCCAAACGTCGCCTGGGCAAAACGGCTGGCTGACCAGCTCGAGTTTATGAGCCGTCTGCAATACGACTTCTACGCTGACATGGCGAAGTATTACCGCGAAACGCTGGGATGCAGGCAGCTTCTCAACGCAACTAACTGGCGGACCGCCGATCCCGTGTTGCTCGAAGATTGCGAGCGCTGGACCTACACCGCGATGGATGTGTCGGCGATTAATCGTTACACGGGAGTCATTCACATCGGTCCCAATGACGGCTGGCGGATCGATCCCAACCACTTTTATTTGAGTCAGTCATGCCTGCTTAATCCGGACGAGTTTCCCGGCGCTCTCAAGCAAACCGTCGGCCAACCGATGATCCTCACCGAAGTGGCCTGGGTTCACCCCGGTTTGTATCAAACGGAGGGGCCGTTCCTGGCCGCAGCATACATGTCGCTGACAGGGGTGGACGCTTTTTACTGGTTCTCGTATGGCGACGAATTTTGGACAACGGATCCCGTCTGGCCATGGTGGAAGGTAGGCGGACTCAACTCTCTCAAAAAATGGGAAGGCTCGGTTCCAACTCAGGCGGGAATGTTTCCTGCGGCCGCTCTCGCCTATCGGCTGGGATACATTCGGCCGGCAGAGGGACCCGCTGTTTATGAAGAGCGAAGTCTCCAGGGAATGTGGGAGCGTCGCGTGCCCATCATCGCGGAAGCGGGGAAATTTGATCCGAATCGGGACCCGGGGGATTTCGCGCCCCAATCGCCAATCAAGCAGGAGGTGGATCGGCTGGCGTTCTTTGTGGGACCGGTTCATGTTAAGTTCGGCGGCGAGGAAAAGAACAGCCGGGTGGTTGATCTATCCCGCTATATCGATCGAGAAAAAGGTCTCGTCCGCAGTATGACGGGGGAAATCACGCTTGATATCCGCAACGGGGTGTGCATAGTGGATACGCCCAAATGCCAGGGGTGCACAGGATTTCTCAAGCGTGCGGGTGGGCGATTCGGCTTGGATGATGTGACGATCACCACGGACAACGATTATGCCACCATCATGGTCGTAGCGATGGACAATCGCCCGCTGCGGGATTCGGAGAAGGTCCTCGTTCAGCTGGGAACCACTGCTCGAATGACCGGCTGGACTGAACGTGATGCCACCTTCGAGTCGGGAGGGCAGAAGCTCCAAGGCAAGCAGATTCTCGATACGGGGCGACCGCCATGGCGGTTGGCAGATAACCGGGTCAAGCTCTCACTGAATAATCCGGCCCTGCGACGAGCTATTGTTCTGGACGTGGATGGATATCCCCGGCACGAGATCTCTCTGGAGCGTCAAGGCGGCGAGGTTATTCTCGATGCTCCTCCGGACTGCCTCTATGTGATTTTGACAAAATGAACGGTAAGCGCAGCGACTTAAACTGGCGAGCCGAAGAAGCCAGATTTACGGGGGTAGTTCCCCAGGCGTAACCCAGGATACCATTAACCCGAATAAAAAGTTTGCCTGGTTGAGGAGAAACCTTTCCGAGGGGGCCTTCGACGCCCTGCGGGAATCTTCCGTGCGCTGGGAAGACGGCATGGAACAAGAAACAACCAGTCCCCGCCACCCGGGCCGATTGATCCGTTCCACGTTCCAAGGAGCCCTATGATGAGCCAACCCCGCATCGTGTCGTTTATCAATTACAAAGGTGGAGTGGGCAAGACGACGACCACGTACCACATCGGATGCAGTTTGGCAGAACACCACGGCAAGCGTGTGCTACTCGTAGATATTGATCCGCAGTCCAACCTCTCGCTGCTGTGCATGGCTTACGAGAAGTACGACGAATTTCGCCGTCAACAGGGAACGATTCGCGATCTTTACCGACGGTTTCGCGAGGGCCGGTATCCGCTGGATGCTCGCGATTTCATCGTTCGCAACGCCGTGCAGGGGGGCGGAGAACCCATCGAAGGAGTCGATCTCTTGCCCTGTGATATCGATCTGCTGGGTGAAGACCTGGGTGGACTGGTGCCGACGGTTTCAGCGGCCCGGGCGGCCAGCGGGTACGAGGTTCTCCGCCAGCTCGCCCAAAAGCTACTCAACGAGTGGGCATTTTTGCAGCAGGTCTGCGAGGAGATTGGGAACAGCTACGATTTTATTCTCATCGACTGTCCCCCGAATCTCTACATGATGACGCAGAACGCCATTCGGGCATCGCACTACTATATGGTGACGCTGATTCCTGAATTTCTTTCCGCAATCGGTCTCGAAATTCTGGTACGAAAGATCGACGATATCAGAAAGAAAATCGCCCATGTGGGTGCTCTCGCGGGGTACGAAAATGTGCCTACGGCGAGCCTCGGCGGTATTATTTGGGTCAAAAAGCGAAATACCAAACAGCATGACCGGACGATTGAGAAACTTCGTGAAGAGGAACGCTTTCGACGTCACGTGTTTAATTGTGGAACGACCGAGCGAACCGGCTACAGTGAAGCCGCTGAGGCGCAGTGCCCGGTTTGGCGAGCTAAAATCCCGTCGGCCCGAGAAGCCGCACAACTGGGAGAATACGAGAGGATCACAGAGGAATTCTTGAAACGCTGTCAGTAAAGGCGAAGGATTCGGTATGGGCAAGAAGTCAGGTGCTTCCATTGACGCGGTTCTTCAGGACTTGCAGTCCGTTATTGGCATGTTGCCGGAGGAGGCGCAAAAGAACGAGTTTTTGACCGTCCTCCAAAGGATGATTAACGTGATGAGTGAGCTGAGGGAAGCGATCGCGCGGGTTCCTACCCGGGAGCGAGTCGCCTCCGAGGGGATTCCCGAGGGACTCAAACGCATCAGGGACTTTATGAAAGCCTTTGAGTCCGGTAGCACGCGCGGGCGAAGTCGAAGCCAGGCCAAGACGGTGGACGAAGCCAAGATCGCGGGATTTGTGGAGCAACTTCGGCGGATGCCGGAAGCCGAGCTACGCGTACTCGTTCAGAAAACAAAACTCGGTAAGCCGGAATGGATTGCTGCCGTTAAGCAAGCAGGAGGCTACACCACCAGCAAGGACACGATCGACACCCTAAAGCATCGACTGGTGCAGGAAATTGTCAACCGCCGAACGCATGAGGGAATTTTGGGCGATGCTCAACCGTAACGTGTGCGGATTAATCCTGGCGGAAAAACACGTGTTCCGACTGAAACTCAGATTTTGAAATATGACCCACGGAGGCTTCAATCTTCCCTTTTTTGACAAGGGCTGTTATGCTGACCCTGTGGGGCAAAACCTCCAGCGTGAATTTTTTTAGAGCTGCCCGCGCATCTGCCTCTTGCGGAAAAACCAGGAGTAAACCTCCATGGAATCGCAGAAGAGTGAAAGCATCAGGACTAACAGGCGACGATTGACCCGACGTGAGCTTCTGAAAGCGACGGCCCAGCTCACCGCTGTGGGGATTGTGGGATGCAATGGTGTGTCGGCGTCGCCCGACGAATGGGTCAGCCTGTTCGACGGCCGTTCTCTGGAGGGCTGGCGCGCGTCCGAAAACAAGGCAAGCTGGAGGGTAGAGGGCGGCTGTCTGGTTGCAGATGGCCCGCGCAGCCACCTTTTCTACGAAGGCCCTGTGGGCAACCACAATTTCCGAAACTTTGAGCTCGCCCTGGAAGTCCTCACCAAGCCTGGCGCGAACTCTGGGGTATTCATCCATACGCGTTATCAGGAGAGCGGGTCGCCCACCGCCGGGTACGAAGTCCAGATCAACAATTCATATCCCATGGTGGGAGAAAACCCGGAGTTTCGGCGAACCGGGGGGCTATTCGCCATTCAAGACGTTTTCAAGGCTTTCCTGCCCGATGATCAGTGGTTTCGGATGCGGATTTTGGTGGTGGGCAAGCGGATTCGCGTGTGGGTGAACGAGTTTCCCATGGTCGACTACGTGGAGCCTGCCGTTCCACCCCGCGCGAAGAATCGTACGGAGCGGCGACTTTCCCAAGGAACAATCGCACTTCAGGCCCACGATCCAGGAAGCCGGATTCATTTTCGCAATATCCGCATCCGCCGTTTGCCAGATGATGCGAATCCGTTCGCGGAACCGCGCCCAGATGTTACCCCGTACGGCATGACCGAGGGATTGATTGACCGGCTTTCGATGCTGGCCATTCCTGCCACTGACTTTCATATACACCTCCGTGGGGGTATGACCGTCGACAAGGCCATCGAACGGCAGGCCGTGACAGGAATTAACGCCGGTGTGCTGGAGAATCACGGTCGTGGTTGGCCGCTGGACACCAACGAGAAACTCGCTGCTTTTCTGGACGGCGTGGCGGATAAGCCGGTCTTTGTAGGGATCCAGGTCAACGATCGGGATTGGGCAGAGGCGATCGACCCCAAACTTCTGGGTAGATTGGACTACGTTCTTGCCGACACGATGATTATGCCCATGCCGGACGACAGCAGCCCCCCTGTCAAACTCTGGCTGACCGACCAGTACACGATCGACGATCCCAAGGCGTGGATGGAGCGATATGTTCGGCATAATTTGCGTGTGCTTTCGGAACCGATCACGATTCTAGCCAATCCCACCTGGCTTCCCAAACCGATTGCCCATCTTTACGACGAACTATGGACAGAGGAGCGAATGAGGCTGATTATTCAAACCGCGGTCGAGCGAGGGGTGGCCTTTGAAATAAACGCGAGTGGCTATCCGCCCGAGAAGTTTATTCGTCTTGCTAAAGAGATGGGAGCCAAATTTACTCTGGGGACGAACAACTTCGATGACCGACCGATATCCCTCGCGCGTTGCTTTGACATGATCGACAAATGTGGGCTTCGTGGGCGGGACTTCTTGCTCATCCGACCGAAGGCGCGCTCGAATGCCCCCAGATAGTGTTGTTGGTCGAACAGGTGGTGTGACGGAACGCAACGTGACTTTGTTTATGAAGCAGCCGCAGCGTGGATAGGATGCTCACAAAAAGGCAGCTTGCTTTCCGGGGTATCGTGTTCCTGTCGCTTGTGGCAGTGGGTCTGGGTGTAGACCTCGTTACGAAGGAGTGGATTTTTCGGCAGTTGGGCATGCCTGGTGAGAAGCCAGTGTGGTGGATTGTTCCGGGTGTGTTCGGCTTTCAGACGAGCCTCAACGAAGGGGCCCTTTTCGGTATGGGACAGGGTTTCGCGCCGTGGTTTGCCGGTCTCTCGGTGATTTTTGCGGCGGGAATCCTGGCCTGGCTATTCATCGGCGGAGCCGCCAGGAGCTGGTGGCTGTTGATCAGTTTGGCAGCGGTCACCGCCGGAATTTTCGGAAATCTTTATGATCGCTTGGGGCTCCACGGGCTGAGATGGCAGGAAGGGAACCCCCTCCATCCGCCGGGTGAGCCGGTTTATGCCGTCAGGGATTGGATCCTGGTGATGATCGGCTCCTGGCCGTGGCCGAATTTCAATGTCGCAGACAGTCTTCTCGTCTGCGGCGTAGTCGCGCTTGTGCTCCATACGCTATTTTTTTCTGGGGACAGCGCGTCGGAGGGGCCAATTCCTAATGCACCGCCCGCCTGATGCTGGCACCGATGGAGGGGGCGACGTCTCCGGTTGGCGGCTTTCTCTCGGGGTCTGTCCGTCAAAGGGTAATCTTTCTTGGCGTGCCCGTGTTGGAGACGAGCGTTTCTAGAAGACCTTCAACGAGGGTTATACTCGACAGGTTGTACGTGCGAAACTTGAAAAAAACAGGCCAGTTGCCGTGAACAAGTTGGGTAAAGCAATTCTTCGAGAACGTCTGGGTCTCCCTTTCCGAACGAAGCTTGAATGGTATAGGTGGGGACGCCCTCTGGGTTTCGCCGTGCTTGTGGGCGTGTGCACCGGTCTGTCTGCAGTTCTATTCACGTGGGCTCTGGAAAGTTTTCAGAAATTTGTGCTCGGGAACGTACTCGGCTACCAGATGCCACCCCAGCCAACTAGGGATCCGGCCGCCCCGTTTATCGCCCCACGTGGTGGGTGGCTGGTGGTATTCATCCCAGCTTTAGGGGGGTTGGTGTGCGGCCTGATCATTCGCTTTTTTGAGCCCGAGGCGGAAGGCCACGGCACAGATGCGATGATCAAGGCGTTTCATCGACTGGCGGGGAAAATTCCGGTCAAGGTCCCGCTCGCCAAAGCCGTGACAAGTTTGCTCGTAATTGGGACAGGCGGGTCGGCAGGGCGCGAGGGGCCCATCACACAAATTGGTGCTGGCGTGGGTTCGGCCGTAGCTCAGCTCTTCAAACTGGGTGATTGGGATCGTCGAATCCTCATGCTGGCGGGAGCGGCCGGCGGACTGGGGGCGGTGTTCCGGGCCCCTCTCGGCGGGGCGATGTTCGCCGTGGAAGTTTTGTACTCGGGTACAGCGATTGAATTTTCCGCACTGGGCCCCGCCTTCGTGGCTTCGGTGGTCGCTTACACGGTCTTTGCCGGTGTTTTTGGTCAATCGGTCATGTTTTATTTGCCGCGGACACCGGATCCAGTGACCGGGCTGAATCCCTGTGTGTTTCACGGAGCCCACGAATTACCGTTTTATTTCGCCCTGGCACTTCTCTGCGTAGGCGTCTCCTTCCTATTCAGCGAAGGCTTTTACACCATCCAGGACCGTGTATTTCGAAAGTTACCGGTTCCTTTGTGGGCCAGGCCAGCGATTGGCGGATTGGGTGTGGGGCTCCTTGTCCTCGCGGGATTCCCGCACGTGATGGCTGGTGGATACGGTTGGATGCAAAAGGCGATTCTGGCGAGTCCGGACTTGCCGTTTCGGCTGGCGTGTACCCTCGTGCTGATGAAGATCCTTGCCACGTGCCTTACCGTGGCCTCGGGCGGAAGTGGGGGGTTGTTCGCGCCTTCATTGTTTGTGGGGGCCATGACAGGTGCCGCTTTCGGTTGGGGATGCCAGGCCCTGTTTCCGCATGTGGCGCCACCTGTTCCGGCGTGCGTCCTGGTGGGGATGGGAGGCGTCCTCGCCGCCACGTTTAAGGTTCCCCTGGCGGCGCTGATTATGGTCTCGGAGTTGACGGGTTCGCACGACCTGCTCGTCCCGATGATGCTGGTGGGGGCAGTGGAAATGACGGTCCTCCCCGGAAGAATCTCTCTTTGTCGCGAACAGGTGCCTTCCTTTGTGGACAGTCCGGCGCATCTTGGTGATTTCGTGATTGATGTTCTGAAAGAAATGCGAGTGGAAGAGGTGTGCCCTCTGGACCGGAAGCCGGTTGTCATCCGCGAGGATATGCCGCTGCCCGAAATCCTCCATATTGTGGCGGAGACGCAGCAGCATGCGTTTCCGGTGGTTGATCGCGAGAAACGGCTTGTGGGCGTCATTTCGCTGCATGACTTGCGGACGGTTCTGGCAGGGGACGGAGCTGGGAATCTCGTGCGGGCAATTGACCTGGCTGTACCAGTCAGGCCAGTGACCCCGCGCGATGATTTGCACACGGTGCTCCAGGTGCTTGCGGAATCTCATCTCGAAGAGGTTCCCATTGTCGCGCCCAACGATCACGGAGAGGTGATCGGTTTGATTCGCCGGGAAGTGATTCTGAGGGCCTACGATCGGCGGGTGGCGGGCCTTCAAGCTGGATTGATCCCCCGTTCCGGTACCTCCGCATGAGGCGTCGCATGGACAGATTGGACGCCTGACTAGGTCGAGCTGCGCGGATTTCGGCTGGGTGGGTGCCGGTCTGAAGACCTGTTGCCCACCATTAACCACACTCTTCGGGGACCACGGCAAACAAGAGTTCCTCCGTTTTGCGGCACCGGGCGATAAGCTGAGCCGCCTGTAAAAGGTGTGTGTGGGCACTCTGTTCGGCAATGTCAGGCGGGAAGAATCCGAGGATGTGACCGAAGAGGGCAAGTGTCCAATCTGAGTGGGGCTGATATGGGAAGATCCGCTTGTTGTACGCCGCTCTGAGCGAAGCTTTCATCAGCTTCCACGTTTGCCGCCGCCTCGCTTCAGTTTTAATGTGTCGATAATCCTCAGCGAATTCGTCCAACCGGTACGCGTCCACAGCCAGTGACTGGACATCTCCAAATGATCCGAGTATTCCCAACAAAAGGTCGTTCCATCGGTCTGTGCGCTCGCACAGTTGGAGAAGTCGCTGGGCGTCGGCGCGAGGAAGGTAGTCGGGGCGATTGAGGGCTCCAAGGATGCGGCCGCGCAGCTCCAGGTGGGAAAGGTAAACATTGTGTACGAGCGAAGCCGGGTAATCGTTGCCCGTCTTCTGCTCGTAGAGGTGGAGAACAGCCGTCCAAATGCGGGTTAATAACTCCTGGGTGATGATTTCTTCCGCCAGGCCGCCCCGCTGGTAACGGAATGGGTAGTCCAAATCGTTTCGCGGCGGAGTCTCGAGGGCCTTCAACTGGCGTGTCCAGTTGTCGATTTGCGCTCGGGCAGCCAGCCAGAAACTGTCGACCGCCGTCTTGGGGACCTCGAAGTTCTGCCTCTCCCATAATTGGGGACCGTAATCCATCAAAAAGATGACCAGGTCAATGATGTCCTGATTATGCATCGGCTACCACCCGTGATGCGATATCAACACACTGACTACTGATTTATGCCGGTGGCGAATTTCTGAGAAAAGCTCCCGCAACCGGTGTGCCAGACACCACGACCCATCGATGCTGTGCAAACGAGAATCTTCGTGTGGACAGAGTGTCACGGTCCCTCCCAAATTGCGCATCTTATGGGCTATGACGAATATTCCCTGAACACGAGCTCCCTTTCGGCCGATGGAATAGAAAGAGAACAGGGCTGCCGGCTCCGATGGTAGGTGCTCAGGGGCTGGTGGAGGTGGAAGGGCCGGACGGCTCTGTGCTGGCAACGATTGACACAGATCCGTTGGTTGTTACGGTTTCAGCGATAACACAGGGGGAAGAACATGTTCCGCCGTATCGTGTTGCTCGGCGCTTTAGGGATTTTGCTGGGGTTCGTTGGCGTTCGAGAGGCCGCGGCCCAGCAGGCATTTGGACGGCAATGGGCGCGAACGTACAGCACCCAGGACTGGCAGCGGTTTTACCACTATCCGTACGTGTACTATCCGCAGAATTTCTACGGCCCGGACTATTTTAAGAGCTCAGAGGATCTCTACTACCGCTATCCGCCAGAAATGCGGATTCCGGTTTACAACCGAAAGTGGCAGAACTTTTATCCAGAACCCCGCCGCTACCACCAGGGCCATCACTTTATCCTAGACGTTTTCTGAGTTTTGCGGTCTTGGCTAAGAGTACGCACCCGTCGGCCCCGCGAACACGCGGGGCTGTTTCCTTACACTGTTCAGGCTGGACAGAACCAGTCCAACCTAGACAGGGTGGCCGAACCCCTACTAAACGGTGTCATTGCCGCAGCGGCCTAATCGAGCTTTCGGCGGAAAGCCGCTGGTAGGAGAAGTCCTACCACTCCTTAAGGTTCATTGGGTGGGCGGAGGACTTTCTCGATTACCTCGGCGTAGGCTAGGACGGTCAAATAATTTCTCAGCCCATAACCAGAACACCGCAGGGCCTCCGGCGAGAAGTCGCCCATGAATTTTTGTGGATTGCTCGGATGGACCCCATCACCGGAGATGAGGGTCGGCACCTCATAAATCTCGTAGCCGCGGAATGCCTCGCTGGCCCCATCCCAGTCGTTTGGGCGACGTTTGAGAATTTCCGCGTGATAATCGATGAGCGGAGCTCGCAACTCATTTGCTATTTCACGAACGATTTGGGCAAATCGCGCCGCTTTCTCCACACGGCCGTGTCGCGGGGGAATTGTCGTCAAAATGACCACGGTACCGTTCTGGAGGCATTGTTGAGCAACCTCCTTCAGGCTATTCCTGTACTCGTCCTCGGAAAGATCATTCAGGTCATTCGTGCCCCACATGATGATAGCCGTCTCCGGATTGAGTTTCTTAAGCCACTCATGGATATGTTCTTTGCCCCACCGGACGGTGGTTCCGCCTTCGTTTCCGAATTCGGGACCTCGCCAGTCGCGCCAGCATTCCGGTCGCATGTACTCCTTGACGACAGCCAAAGCATGGGCCATCTCCGGGGGGAGGTTGCGGCATTCGTAGGCCAACGGTGCCCAAAACGCAAGGCTGACCGTGATGGAGTCGCCAAAAAGGGCGAGGGTTCCGGGTTGGCCGGTGAATCGGGCGTGGACCTCCCGCATGGGCTCCACCCAGGCGGGAAGTTGCCCTTGCTCCCGCGGGTGGGAAATCTCGGTAAGACCACCCGTACACACTGCAAGTAGGAGTGCCCACCACATTTTTTCAGTCCCCCACGCGTGAAAATGAATCTTAGAGGAACCACCCGCCTGTATTGTGAGGTCTTTCCGATTGATTGCAAGATAGATGGTTATTGGACTTGTGAGGGTGACATCGGTTGGAACAATTCTGCGGAAGAAAACGCGCGAGAGTTTGGTGGGCTTCTCATTTCGAGGGAACACGTTTCGAGGTCGAAATCATTGAGAAGGGAAGAAAGAACGGTGTGGGTGAAGTCGGGCATTCGATTGCTCAATTGAGACGAACATCGTCATAGGGCTTTGGAAAGCTCTCGACCTAGCGCTTTTGGACAGCGATGCGTGCGAGCGAGTTTCACAACTACTGGGAAGAATCGCGGGTACCCTTGGCCAGCCTGATGTTCGTTGCGCCGTTACTGGTGTTTTACGAATTGGGAGTGCTCCTGCTCGGTCCGGAGGCTATCCGCAACGGGGCTGAGGTCTGGCTCCGGCAGATTCTTTTCACGATCGGCCTGGGACAATATTTTTTCCTGCCCGCTTTGACAGTTGGAATTTTGCTAGCGGCCCACTATCTTTCCCGGCGACCGTGGTATGTGCGGTCGGTAACGTTGTGGGGCATGCTGGTGGAATCCCTTTTTCTCGCAGGCTGTTTAAGAGTCCTGCTCGGACTCCAGGCTGTTGTTTTCCAGCATTTTGCTCAGCATGGGCTGATGGCGGTGGGGATCAATATCTGGTCCCGTTCTGTGGCTGAGCGAGCGGTCGCCTTTGTAGGCGCCGGCGTTTATGAAGAATTGGTTTTCCGCCTGATTCTTCTGAATCTGGTGGTGGCGATGGCCCGGATCTTTCACCCGACACCCACAGCCACCATGTTTTCCGGCGTGGTGGTGAGCAGTTTGCTTTTCGCCGCTGCCCACCACGTGGGGACGTTCGGCGAGCCGTTCGAGTTGTTCACGTTTCTTTTCCGGTTTGTGGCAGGGATCTTTTTTGCCCTCCTTTTTGTATACCGGGGTTTTGGCATTGTTGCCGGGGCCCATGCAGCGTACGACTTGCTGGTGGGCCTCGTATGAAGGAGCTGATGCCCATCAGCTTGCAAGGGTGCGCGCACGCCCCGAGAGCCAAGCGAGCTCTTCATCGACCCGGCGATTGCTCATCAGATCATCGTGGTGGAATCGATTACTTTTGTTCCGGGACGATGGGCACGTCGATGACGCGGAGTTTGATTTCGTCCGAATTTGCTCGGAGCTCGGGTGCGTACATTGCGTAGCCGCGGGTGGGAAGGGCGGAGAATTTACCCGGGATTTCCGCCCGCATGCGGTAGCTCAGACTGTATCGGCCACGCTCCAACGCCCGGCAGAAGAACACTACGCGGTTATCCCGGAATTCCACGTAGGTTCCCGGCGCGTCGCGAGTGTAGCCGGAGCGGAGTTCCACCGGTTCGAATCCAGCCGGTTTCATGTCCTCGAACACCAGGTATTCGTAGTCGTTTTTCGTTTCGAGGATGAGCTCGATTTCGACAAGCTCACCACTCTTGACCTCGGCGAGATTCTCGAGTGGCTCGCGCTCGTACTTGGCGACGCGCTGGTCGATGACCTGGCCCCGCGATCCGGAAACCTGGGCCGTTTTCGTCACCGGTTTGAGACGGTAATAGCGCCGCGTGACTTTGATCTCGAGTCCGGCAGCGGGGATGAAATCCTCCAGGGTGAAGTAACTGACATAGGCGTTGGCATAGAGCGGCCCCTGGCCTTTGCGGCGGAGTTCTACGGTGTGGTCGCCTTCCTTCAGATCATCAGCGGTCAAAACGAATGCATTGTCAAAGTCGAAGAGATTTTCCGGTGTGATTTCCACGGCTTTGCGCAGTTCGCCGTCAAACCACACCTCGACCGTCATGTTGGGTTTCATTTCTCCGCTTGCCCGGAGGAAATCAGCAAACGCCTCAATCACCAGGGCTGTATCTCGGGTGGAATTCCAGTATGTGGCGTGCTTGCGATTATTGAGGAGATACTTCACCAGCCGCGGAGCCAGTTCGCCTTTGGGATCGGTTCGTGCCAGCAGTTTGAGGTAGTAGGCCATTGCCTCGATGTCGTTTCCGTACCAGTACCACCAGCTCCAACGGCTCAGGTTCAGCCAGGCTGTCTGATTTTCGTCATCCTTTTCCACGTACTGGCTGATGTTACGGAGTACCATGTCCAACTTTTGACGGTCTCCCTCTTTCTCCAAAGCCAACCCGAACATAGCCAGAGCGTAGACGGAGAGGTCCAGTCGATCACGATACAGGTAATTCTTCATGTCCGGGTTTGGTGCGCCGGCGTCCACGAGCACCATGTAGACGAAAGCGTCGAGATTATCGGCTTGCCCTTTCCATGGGACGCCTTTCGCTTTCTGCTCGGCATTGCGGAGCATTTCGAGTTGCTTGCCCTGGTAACGCTTGAGCCATTCGACTCCGCGTTCAATGACGCCGGGAACAATGGCCACATCGTTTTGCTGAGCGATCTGAAGACCGTGGACAACAAGGGCCGTCAGATGCGGAGACGCCCATTCACCCCATCCAGAGAACCATCCCCAGCCACCGTCGGAAAGCTGCATTTCGGTAAGACGCTGGACGCCCTCTTTTACAATTCGGTCGAGCTCAGCCTTGTCAAAGACCGGATTCCTTTCAAACCGTTTCCACTGCTCAGCCCTTTGCTTGGGATCACCCAGTTCCTGGGCATTCAAATTCACCCGTTTTTGACGGATTTTTTCGAGATCGACTCCCAAGTCGATAAGCACCTTTTGGGTAATCACCGCTGGCAGAAACCGGTTGAGTGTTTGTTCTGTGCAACCATAGGGGTAGTCGACAAGGTAGGGCAGCGCGTCGATCATGGCACCGGCAAGGGTGGGGGAGAAGTGAACTTCGAGGCGTGTGGTTTCCGGACGTCGCTGCGCGGGGACAGTGATCTTGAACTGCACGCGATCCTGGTCTGGCCGAATCCATCCCGAGTAGGCCACCATTTTATCCATGCCATGGACGTAGACAGGGAACCGCATTTCCATGGCATCGGATTCTTCGTCGGTGAGTGCGGCCATTCTAATGACGGCTTCACCTTCCCGGATCACGCACACTCGCCAGTCCACTCGCACTTCATCATTGGGTGCGATCTTGACTGTGCGAACGAGTTCGTCGAGGGGCTCGAGGGTGTTTCCTTCAAGCTCCAGCTTCACTTGCGCCGCTTTTTCTGACTTTAAGTAGTTGTGAACGTTGGCGGACAGCACAACTTCGTCAGTTTGAACGAAGAAGCGTGGGGCCTGAAGACGGATGATGAGGTTTTTACGCGTGACGACATCCGTGGCTGCTTCACCCACCCTGGTGCCGTGGCCCATTGCCCAAACCTTGACGCGCCAGGTGGTGAGATTTTGCGGCATTTTGAGTGTGACTTCGGCGGTGCCGTCTTCCCTTGTTGTGAGTGCACCAATCCAGAGTGCCGTATCCGCGAACTCTTTGCGTATGGTGGGTTCCACCATGGGAGTTTCCCCGCCCGCCGGCGCACCGGCAGCGGCCCGATCCGCTTGTTCCAAGGCCATGCCATTGGCAGCCTTTGCCATGGGGGCCATGGGTGCAGCAAATCTCGCCACTCCTTCTGCCAAGGGGGCTGCCCGACGATGTTGCAATTCGTAGGCTACGCCAGGTCGACCGAACGCGCCGCCCCGGCCCAACGCTGTTGCAGCGGCCAGCTCTTCAACCACTGTAGCGCCAAAGATACCGAGGTCTTCCATCACGGGTGTGTTTGGCGGCACGAGATTGCCTGATCCTTTTGCCAGGCTGTGCATCGTCTGCGGATGATGAGAACGGCGCCATTTCCAGAAGAAGGCCTTAATCTCTGGTATGTTGCTACCACCGGAAATGTATTCAACCGATTTGTCATAAACAGCAACCACCGTGGAACCGACGAAGGGATTTCCTTCCAGATCGGTCAGTTTGATGCGGACGGTGGCCTGCTCATCAGGTAAATACTCGGTTTTGGAAGGCGTCAGCTCCACGTTCAGCACGCGCTTTTCCGGCGGGACAATGATTTCCCGTGTTTCGGTAAATAATTTCCCATCATAGACCGTCATCGCTTCCACAAAAAAGTTGGGCATGTCCTTCGGAAGTACCTCTACGGGAACGATCGCGGTTTTTCCATCGAGCCGTACCAGGGATGGTTTGAGATACACTCCGTTGGCGGGCCGAATGAACAGAAGCACGGCGGCATTGCGCTGATTAGCGTTGATCTGCAGCTGAACTTTTTCGCCTGGCCGATACTCCGCCTTATCGGGAATAAGTTCCAGGTCGTTAAAACGGAAATCTTCGCTGGCGCGGAGGGACTCCCCGATGATTGTGAACACATAACCGCCTTCAATGGTGTGCCCTTCAGAATCGGTGACCTTGTGTGACAGACGGTACTGCCCGGGCTCCGCAGCTTTGATCTGGAGCGTGGCCATCCCCTGCTCGTCGGTGGGAAGGTCCCACGTGCGCACTTCCGTTTCCACTGGCTTGGCCTCTGGGTAGGTGATCCGATACAGTGTCAGACGGCCGGATCCCTGGACGGGACGCCCATCCGGTGTACGTGCGGAGGAGTGAACCGCAATTACGTCACCGGTGCGGTAGTACCCGCGGGATAGCCACAAATAAACTTTAAAAGGCCTCCGCGTGACGAGTATTTCTCCGGTGCCGACAATCGTCCGGCGGGATTGATCGGTGACTTCCGCAGTGATCGTGTACCGGTGATCCTCGTCCGGATGGAGCAATTTTGCAGGAGCCGTGTCAATGGTGAATTTCACCGTTCCGTCTTCGCCAATTGCCACTTCCTGCTCGCCGACCAATTCAGGGGGCTCCGGCGCCCATGGGATCCAGAACGGTCGCGGGCGGACGCAACCCCATTCATGCCATCCGGGGTACCACACATAGTCGTAGGCAAACCACCAATAACCTGGTCCATAGAGCCAGTCGAACGGCCGTGGTGGATACCACCGCTCCGTGTACCCGGTGCGTTCGATCTTATATTTCACCCGGGCGTGTGTGACTGGCGCGCCAAAGTAGTATTTGGCCTGGATGGTTGCTTCGACCTTTTCGCCCAAAGCTACCGGTTTTTCAGGAGCCTGGACAGTCACCTCGAATTCCGGCTTTTTGTACTCTTCTACACGGAAAGTTGCCCCGCCCCCGAATCGCCGATTGATTGGCCGGGCATCCACGACCTCAATCCGATAGACACCTAAAGTAGCGTCTGAGGGGATTTCCCACTCGCCTTCCACGCCAGCGTAATCGTCGGTTTTTGCCCGCTTTTCCCAGAGTTTCTGGCCCTTCGGATCAAGCAGCCGCAAAATCACTTCCTGACCCGCAAATACCGAAGTGTCCGGCTGGTCGTACTGGGCCTGGCGGATCCAGAATTTGTAGTGGACCTTGTGGCCAGGACGATACACAGGACGATCGGTGATTGGATAAACTTTGACCGCGCGATATTGGGCGTCGTAGTACTGACCGGTCCAAAGGCCGGTAAAGCCGAGATAAGCCAGGCGGCCTTCGGGTGCCCGGGCGATAATCAGCCATTGAAAATCGCCAGGCAGTTGATCCGCGCTTAAAACAATCTGCCCTTGTGGATCCGTGTATTCGGCAAAATTTTTGATTACCAGGCGAGGACGGTTTGCCCCACCGCCGGGCCATTCCTGACGCCACCCAAAAAACTCCACATTAGCTTTGGAAATCGGTTGACCGGTGACGGCGTCGGCGACGTAGAACCATGTCCCTTTGTCGAGCGGTTTTTGTGCAATGATGGTGTCCGCAATCCAGAGCACCACAAAGCACTCGTTGCCATCCTTCATCTGCGCTTTGAGAAGATAGGCTCCTGCTTTTTGCAAGGGCGTGGCGACCGTGATACGGCTGTCGAAATGGTTGGGCCTGGGTTTGAGCGGCAGGGTCCAGGTAGCCACGACTGGGCCGAGATACTTCTCCTGCGGTTTCTCGAGGAGCCGGTAACCCAGGTTTTGGACGTCAAGATCTTCCCATTTCAACTCCGTGGGTAAGCTCTTGAGGTAGTTTTTGACATCGGCCAGGAGTTGGTCGATTTTGATTTCGTAGGCAGTGAAAGTCACCTCATGGCCGTTCCGGAAGCGATACTCTACTGTGGCTCCTTTGCCTGCCGGCTGCGTTCCGATCGGTTCGAACCGTCCCCAGTTGCCCACAATTTGATTCAGTTGTTCCTGGGCGGCCTTTCGCTCGTCCCCCGTGGTTAGCTCGACTACGCGTTTCCAGTACCCGGCTGCTTTGGGATACTGCCGGCGATTCTCGAATTCCTGTGCCAAACGTCGCAGAACTTCTACCCGATAGCTGCTGTTTTCCTTGTCAGCGATTTGCTGCCATATCTTGATGTAGTTGAATTCATCCGGCAGTTTGAAACGCTTGATGCCGATGGCTAGCCGAGCAATTGTTTCGTCCTCACCCAACGTGTGGAGAGCCCATGTTCCTGTCTCCGTCGAGGTCGTTTCCTCGTTGTCCAATCGGTTGAAAAACCAACCATAATCGGCCAAGGTTTGCACGCCGAATTGTGTCCAGAGGAACTCGGAGAAAATGAGATCCACCTCATCCGTCAGACGGGGATCCATTTCCTTGGCCTGGACAAGGCACCACCGCCATCGCTCACCATCGTTTTGGGCATCCGCAAAAGTCTTTGGAATGGAGTAAAAGATCGGGTTGCCCTGCTCATCGACAGGGGCATGGCGGGGCGCACCGCCGCGCTCCCATCCTTCCTCGTAGTCGGGAAGCTCATCAAGATTCGTCAGGGCCTGTAGCCTCCAGGACTCGCCCCAATCGCGGCCGAAAAGAATGACATCCGCAAATCGCCGGTAGAACTGTCCAGCATCGGAATGGTTGGGCTCCTCCGCAACCAGCGGCATCGCTTGGCGCATGAGCTGGAGTGCCCGAACTCTGTCCCGCTCCCAACAGTTGACGACCTTTCCCCGTTGCCAATCTCCAGAGCGCGTAAAAACGTTGTCGATGATCACTCCGATGTGCGGCAATTCCATGTAAAGTTCCGCCGCCCGCTGAAGCAGACGCCAGTTGCGGCCGTGAACTGCTACGGTTTTTTCCAACAAACCGTCGATTTCAGGAACGCGGTTGAGCCGCACCAGACATTGCCATGCGAGGGAGAGATCTTCAGGGACTTCCCGAGGATCAGTCTTGGGATCCACAAGCCTTTGTTGGAAGAGCTCGAGCGCCTCCTTGAACTGCCCATCTTTAAACAACTGCCGTGCTTGCCCACTTTCGT
>NZ_JBAMME010000241.1:0-5200 GCF_039793925.1 Thermogutta sp.
TCATTGAGGCGCTCCAGCTCCTGGCTGAGAATCGCATTCGGGTCGAAGGCCGCCGAGTCCGAATCTTACCGGCGAGACCAAAGCAGCCGACCCCGGCGTGATGGTCTCCCGGTGGGGGGCATTCACTCGGCGCCATCGGCGTCTGCGCGTTCAATTCAAAACCGTCGGCACGTTCGCTGTCCGACTTGGGACTGGTTGGCTTGCCCTGGGCGCGGCCTAATTCTGCCCGTTCAGAGTAGCGAACGGATAGCTTCAACACCTGCCAGGGCAACAGCGTGGTCATTCTCCACGGTGCTCCCCGACACACCGATTCCGCCGATGACCTCGCCTTGGGAATTGCGAATTGGGATACCTCCCGGAAAAGTGATAAGACCTCCATTGGAGTGTTCGATGTGGTAGAGAGGCCCGCCCGGTTGCGAAAGTTTCCCGATCTCGCCCGTCTCCATGTCAAAAAATCGAGCTGTTCGCGCCTTGCGGATGGCGATGTCGATCGACCCGAGCCATGCACCGTCCATCCGCACGAAGGCTTTCAAATTGGCGCCGGCATCCACAATGGCGATGTCCATCTTCGTACCGAGTTCCTCGGCCTTTTTGATGGCCGCTTCAAGTGCCTTCTGGGCAACGCTGAGCGTGATGTCGTTCATGGGAAACTCCGTAGGTCTAAATTGAAACCGTATTCACCTAGTCCAAAACAGTTCCGAGACACAGCAGTTCTCACCGCGGTTTCGAGCACTTCCTGGGCCGCGGATTTGACAGTGCTGCGGGAGTACCACGGGTAAAACCAGCGGCGAAAGCGGCGAAAAAGCTTCCACCTGGGCGTCGCATGGTCTGTTCGCGGTATTGTATCACCCTGTCAAGACTTTTCGTTCCAAGTTGCCGGTGAATTTGGGGACCGAGGAGGGAGACTCTGGCCGTACGGTCTGTGCTGGGCTTCCCACTTTAGCAACCGGGCCTTTATCGCCAGCCCCCCGCGGGCCGTGAATCCGCAGAGCCGCCCCGATGTGGAAATGACCCGATGGCACGGGATTAGCAGCGGCACGGGATTGCGGCCGAGAGCCTGGCCGACGGCGCGACTGGCCAGGGGATGACCAACCGACTCGGCAAGCTGCTTGTAGCTTCGCGTCTCGCCGTAGGGAATCGAGCGACATGCTTCCAGGACGCGGCGAACGAAGGGGGAGCAACGCGACAAATCCACAGGGATGCTGGAGAACTCCACCGGACGACCGGCTAAATACTCCTGCAATAGGCTAGTTAACTGGTTCGGCAGTTGCCGTTGGCTGGTAGAAAGGTCTGTCAGGTTATCGACCGCCGGTGACGGTGGAAAGCGAGGATCGAGAACGTAGAACCTTGACGCTGGGAAGGTGCGTGATTCCCGAGGCGACATCCGAGCGTGTAGTCGTTCGACGAAACTCGTCAGCGCGGCCCACTCGACGGGACCGGCTGAAACGCACAGGTCTGCGGCTTTGGCGCGAAGTTCGTTCAGTAATTCGGTGGCCGTGGCAGCACCGAGACAGCCGCAAATCACGTGTTTAGCATTGAACGCGAACCCAAACCAGCCCAAAAAGCTCTCACAGCATAAGAATTGGCATTCGGTTTGCATCAACCCCTCCTCGGGAGTCACCGGTCGGTCGGCGCCCAGCAGACTGGGAACCCAGCGAAACAGATTAAAATAACAAGTGATGGAATCGGAACCCAGGGTTTGTACTAGATAAGTGTCGATTGGTTGCCCCCAAGTAGAGGGGATTTGACAGCCTCCCTTCGTTCGTTTTATACTCGGGCATTTTAAGGTGTGGTGCCTGTTGCTGGGAGCGCGAAATTAAGGAAGTTCTCACGAACCCTTGGAAGGAACAGCACCCGGTCACTATGGAAACCTATCATCATCTGTGCGATGATCATTACATCAATTTGACCCTTAACACCGCTCTGACCCTCCCATCGCATCGAGAGACTCTGATTCATTTTTTTGAGCGGATCCAGCGCTCGTTTCCGGGGATGAAAAACTTTTATGCCCGGGACCGTTCGGAAATCGTCCTTGAAGAAGATAAGGTGGAGAGCTCTTATCGATGGCTGACGCTGGAGCCCAGACGGATCAGTGCCGGGCATGTGAACCCGGAATCTGTGGAGGCCGCCCTGCAGTTTCACCGCCTCATCCTGGAAGTGGCTCCGTATCATCTGTCCCTCAGTCCGCTGGATTGCGAGGCCATCGATCTCCTCTTCGGTTTTGACTTCACTTATCAGGGAAATCACAACCAGTTAGTGGCGGATGCCCTGGGGGTACCTCTGGCATTTGAGCGATCCTTGGAGATTCCTTCAGCCCAGGTGGTCCACTATGAGCCCTCGATTACCCTGGCGTTCGATCGTGACTGCCGCCTGCAGTGCCGGATCAGTGTAGAAACCCGAACCAATGACTACCATGTGCGGACCCAGGAGTACCCGGAAGAGCAGGTAAGTGTCTACGTAACATGCCGCTATTATGGGTGTTTGTCGGGTCAGAATGGGTTTCTCCAAACGCTCGATCTGCTGGCCAAGACGGGCAGGGCTGTAATCGAGCAGTATGTCATCGAATCGATCCTCCAACCGCTTGCCAAGGCGATCGCACTCCGTTGAATGGCGGCGTGAGACACCTGGTGAGACTCCTACCGGCGATGAGACTCTTCGCATGAGACGCCGCGGCTGAGTGACTGACTCGATCAGTTCCAATTCGACGGGTGCCATTGGCCGACAGGTTGCTCCCGCCTCTGTGTCGAACCCGCTCCCACCGGGCCGAGCTGCGGCCACACGTCAAGCTATTGATGCGGATTGCCCTGTCGGGGACCCCGAGATAGCTGCCGAGCGACTTGTTTTGGCGAAATTTTGGCCATAGAATGGGCCGCCGATCAGGGTTGTCGGGTTCTGCGCTCCAGTGGTCCGATAAGCGGAGACCTGCGTTATGAAACGTCGTACTTTCCAGACGTGTTTGCTGGTGGTTGTGGCCATCACGGCGGGTGGCTTAATCAATTCGCAGGCTGCCGAGCCGCGAAGGGACAGAACGGTCATCCTGGTCAGCGTGGACGGTCTGGCCCATTTCTACCTCAATGATCCACGGGCGGACATGCCCACCATTCGTCGATTGGCAAAAGAAGGCGCAAGCGCCCAGGGAATGGTGACGGTTTACCCGTCGGTCACGTGGGCTGCCCACGCAACGCTTTCGACAGGGGTTTGGCCCGGAAAGCACGGAGTGATTGCCAACGATTTTCTCGATCGGCAGACTCGCCAGAAGGTCACTCTGCTTTGTGATCCGGTGTACGACAAGGAACAGGCTTTACGGGTGCCGACGATTTACGATGCTGCATACAAGGCCGGTTTGGTCACAGCAGGAGTGCTCTGGCCGGTGACGAAAAACGCCCGGACGCTGCATTACAGCGCGCCAGATATGCCGGGCGACGACGCGTGGACTCAGTTTGGCACCCCGACCTGGATCGCGGAACTCCGTAAAACAGGGCTACCGGTGGATAGTCACGGTCGATGGTGCCGAGAAAGTGGCGGTGGTGTGCCACGGGACTGGCTCTACACCAGAATGGCACGCCAGCTCCTTTTGGAGCATCAACCCAACTTGATTATGATTCATCTGGTGGAGCCGGATCACGTGCAGCATCGCTCCGGGCCGCGTTCCGATGATGCCTACTGGTGTGCCAGCTACGCGGACGACCGGATTCGCGACATCGTGGAAGCCATCGCCGCCTCACCCCACGCCCGAAGTACTTATCTGATCGTCTGTTCGGATCATGGATTCTTTCCGTATCAAAAGGTCATTCAGCCCAATGTGCTTTTACGAAGGTTGAATCTCCTGGAAGAAAAAGACGGCAAGATCGGTCCGGGGAAAGCGTGGTGCGTTTCCCAGGGTGGGAGTGCCGGTGTATACATCCTGGATGAGGCCAATCGGTCGGCCTTGATCGCACAACTGGAAAAGGAATTTTGCCAGTTGGAAGGTATTCAAGCGGTCATCGGTCCGGAACAGTTCGAAAAAGTGGGCCAGGCCTCCCCCGAAAATGAACCGAGATGTCCGGATCTGTGGCTGGCGGCTGAGTCGGGCTATGCCTTTTCGGAAACCGCAACTGGCAATGACGTGGTGGTTTCCCGACCCAGTATAGGAGGAACCCATGGCTATTTGCCCGACCAGCCCGATATGCTGGCCATGTGCGTCATTTGGGGGCCAGGAATCGCCCCTGGGACGGACTTGGGCAAGGTGCAGATTGTTGATATCGCGCCAACAATTGCCGCCATTTTGGGCATCGATCTCCCGAACGTGGACGGAAAACCGTTGGTCAGGCCGTGAGCGTGTTTCGTCGAGGCCGTTCCAGTCTGCGGACGGGGTTCGCCCCATCCATTCGGGGCACTGGCGAATTGTAGCTTGTTGTGGGAGTTGCTCCTCGGCCATGCTAGATCATTGCATTGGTCTTGAACGAAAAACTAAACACCAGTATCATTATCATAAATGTTTGAAATGTTCAGGTCCTGGATGGCGGGACTGTGAGCAACCATCGCCTTTCCGACGTTTCGAGGGGATTTTCCATGAACGCCGCAGCATGTGGAAAAGTGTTTGATCAGATCACGCAATGTATCGGGAATACGCCTTTGGTCCGCCTGCGGAGGATTACGGCGGGGTGCGGTGCGACTGTAGCTGCAAAGTTGGAGAATATGAACCCCTTATGGAGCGTCAAGGACCGCATCGCTTGGGCCATGATCGAGGCCGCAGAAAAGCAGGGCCTCATCAAAGAAGACACCGTCATCATTGAGCCTACCAGCGGTAACACGGGTATCGGGCTGGCATATGTGTGTGCCGCTCGCGGTTATAAGCTCGCAGTCACAATGCCAGAGAGCATGAGTCTCGAGCGGCGACGGTTGCTCAAGGCGTTCGGAGTAGAGCTGATTCTCACTCCTGCTGCCGAGGGAATGCCGGGAGCAGTGAGGAAGGCCGAAGAGTTAGTCAAGGAAAACCCGAACTTCTACATGCCACAGCAGTTTAAAAATCCAGCGAATCCGGAAATTCACCGCCGGACAACGGCAGAGGAGATCTGGCGGGACACCGGTGGGCAGGTAGACATTTTTGTGGCAGGGGTTGGTACGGGCGGGACCATTACCGGTGTCGGAGAGGTGCTCAAAGCGCGTAAACCAGGCGTTAAGGTCATTGCGGTAGAACCCGCCAACAGCCCCGTCATCA